>NZ_JBIRFY010000003.1:0-829491 GCF_044327745.1 Streptomyces sp. NPDC018026 | reverse complement strand
CCCGCGGAGCGGGTACCACATCGCTGCGCGATGTGCAAGCGAACAACCTTGCTGCGCAAGGTTGTTGCGCTCCCGCTCCGCGGGAGCGCAAGCGGGACGCTGCGCGTCCCGCACAATCCGCATGCGTAGCATGCGGATTGACGCCCCGTCCGCTGCGCTCCCGGAGCTTGTGAGGGCTACGCCCTCACTGGAGTCTTCCGCTTTGCTCCAGACTCCGGGCAGGTCCGCTGCGCTCCCCTGCCCGCCGGTTCTTCCGGCTTCGCCTTTAGAACCGACTCCCTCCGCTTCGCTTCGGGAGTAAAAAGACGGCGCCAGCAAGGGGGACGTGTGGGGTGACGGCTGCTCAAGAATATGAGTGACGGTCTGTCAGGCGTGGCACAGTGCCGGGCGGGGAAGCCGCCTCTCTAGTATGCTTCAAAATGAGATCGAGATCCAAACTTGCCTCAGCATCCCCCACCGAAACGTCACCACGATCGCGTCACCAACGACAGCAGAGCCCGCAAAGGAGCGGAACGTGCCGAAGACTCTCCGTCCCCACCAGCGCGAGGCCGTCGACGCGGTGCTGCGCGCGCTCGAACTGCCGGCGCGGTCAGCTGTGCCCGAGCGGGGGCTGCGGACGCAGGTGGTCATGGCGACCGGCTCGGGCAAGACTCTGGTTGCCGTGCGCAGCGCGGAGGAACTGGGGGCGGGCCGGGTGCTGGTGCTGGTGCCCTCGCTGGACCTGCTCACACAGACCCAGGCCGAGTGGCATGAGGGAGGCCGCAAGGGGCTGATGATCGGGGTGTCGTCGCTGCGCGGGGATCAGGCGGTCTTCCCGAACACCACGGCGGTTGAGGAGCTGGTCGACTGGTTACGGCCGTTCGACAAGGTGACGGTGTTCGCCACATACGCCTCGCTCGGCCTGGGCACGCTGGAGCACGCTCACGCAGCCGGCCTTCCCGGCTGGGACCTGGTCGTTGTGGACGAGGCGCACCGGACCTCGGGGCGGATCGGCAAGCCCTGGGCGGTCGTCCACGACAACACCCGCATCCCCGCACTGCGGCGGCTGTACATGACCGCCACACCCCGGCTGTGGCAGCTGGACGAGGACACCGAGCCGGAGGTACCCGGTGAGCTGGTCGCGTCGATGGAGGACGATCCGGACGGACCGTTCGGCAGCAGGTGCTACACCCTGACCCTGTCCGAGGCGATCAACTGGGGCATCTGCGCGCCGTACCAGGTGGTGTGCGTGGACATCACCGACACCCAGCTCCAGGCCACGCAGCTCCTGGGCGTGAAGGGCCGGTCGGATGAGGTGCGCGGGGCGCGTCTCGCGGCTCTTCAGACGGCGCTGGTGAAGGCGGCGGCCGAGGAGGACTTCGGCAGGACGCTGGTCTTCCACCACCTGGTCAAGGAGGCCGAGGCCTTCGCGGCTGGCCTTCCCGGCGTCGCCGCGCAGTTGCATGCGGACGACCCGGAGTCGTACCCGAACACGGTCTGGGCCGACTGGCTCTGTGGCGATCACCCACCGGCCCACCGGCGCCGTGTGCTGGACGAGTTCGCCAGCGGTACGGACGCGGCCAGGTGCTTCCTGGGGTCGGCAAAGGTCCTGGGTGAGGGCGTCGACATCCACAACTGCGACAGCGTGTACTTCGCCGACGTCCGCGGCTCCATGCCCGACCTTGTCCAGGCCGTCGGCCGTGCCCTGCGCATCCAGCCAGGTGAGGGCAAGGTGGCCTCGCTGGTGGTGCCGATCCTGCTCGGGCCCGGGGAGAGTGCGGACAACATGCTCACCAGCAAGGCCTACGGCGGGCTCGCCAAGCTCCTGGAGGCTCTGCGGGCGCACGACACCCGTGTCGTGGAGGCTCTGGCCGTACCGCAAGCGCCCAGCCGGTCCAAGGGCGTCCAGAGCCGCACAGGAAGCCAGGACGCAGAGAGCACCGAGGGCGAAGACGGCGTCCCTATCTCGGTGCCGGCCCGGGCACTGCTGAAGTTCAGCACCCCGCGCGATGCGGCCGCGCTCGCGGCGTTCATCAGCCTGCGCGTCCTCAACCCCGAGAAGGAGCACTGGCGGCGCGGCGTGGAGGCGGCCGTCATCTACACCCGGCTCCACGGCGGCCTGAAGATCCCGTTCACGTACCGCGTACCCGACAGCCGGGAGCGGGAGACCGATGGCCGGGGCGAAGAGCAGAGCGAGGGTGTGCGTGAGAGGTGGCCGGCCTCGCTCGCAGACTTCCCGCTCGGACAGTGGATCGCCGACACCCGCCATCTGAACGCCCGCGGCCGCCTGAACGCCGAACGCGTCCAGCAGTTGGAGACGCTCGGCATGGTCTGGTCGCACCGTGACGTCGCGTGGGAGGAAGGACTCACCGCGGCGCGTGGGTGGGCCGAGGAAAACGGGCACCTCCTGGCGCCGCTGGGCGCCGTCTACCGGGGCCACAAAGTCGGCATCTGGCTGAAGAATGCGCGAGCCGACGTCCGCTCCGGGACGCTGGCCCCGGAGCGGCGCGAGCAGTTGGAGGACATCGACCCGTCCTGGTGCCCCACCTGGCCCGTGGAATGGCAGCGTGCCTTCCACCTCGTCCGCCAGCACCTTCAGGCCCGCGGCGTGCTGCCGACCGTGCCGGGCGAGGTCGTGCACCAGGGCGAGGACCTCGGGCGATGGGTCAGGGCACAGCGCCTGGGATGGGACCGGCTCACTGGCGGGCAGCAGTGGATGTGTGAGCAGGTCCTCGGGATCGAACCGGCGGCCCAGGACGAGAAGCCGAAGCCACGCCGCACGCAGAGCGACAAGTGGGCGCTGAACTACACCGCCGCCCGCCAGTTCTACGAACGAGAGGGGCACCTTCGGGTGCCCAGGGGACACGTCGAGCGGATCGTCACCGCAGGCGGCGGCCAGAGCCAGGAGGAACGAGACCTCAAGCTGGGGTCGTGGATCGCAAACCAGCGCAGCAGGGCCGCCACGCTGCCGCCGGAGCGGGTCGAGCAGCTCTCCGCGATCGAGATGCGGTGGGCATAGCCGGCCATCGGTATCAACGCCCTCGCCACCATCAGGAGCCACCACATCTGCCGTACCCCCGTGAGTGAGGGGCAGCGGCTCAGCAGGTCATGAGGCGGTGGTAGTCCTCGGCTTGCCGGGCCAGGTCATCTTCGGGGATGCCGGTGAAGGCGCTCATCTGGGCGTAGGACAGACCGCTCCCGCGTCCGACCAGCGCGAGCTCCCACAGGGCCTGGTTGATCCGGGCCCTGGCAGTGCCGAGGGAGACCATGCCGAGCTCGACGCCGTCGGCCGCCGGCAAGGTGCCCTCGATCTTCAGCTCCGCCAGGTGACGCACCGCGCACGTAATCAGATCGGCGACGAACTCCGGCATGTCGGAGGAGACGCCTGCCGCCCAGGTCCGCTCATGTGGCTTAGGCGAGCCGGTGTCAGCGTGCTGCTGGGAGCGGCGATCGGTGATGTACTCCCACACCCACCGGTAGGACACCGGGAGCCCGTCGGTGCGACGGTCCAGCTCCTCATACAGCTCGAAGGCCGAGCGGCGCTCCTCGGGCGCCTTGGCCCGGTCTTCTTCCAGCAGCGCATCCAGGAACTGACGGGCCTCACCCAGGCCCTCTTCGTCGGCCGGGAGGGAATGCGGCAGGGGCAGCACGGTCGAGATCGCCTCCTTGACCGTCGCTCTGACCACACCATGCCGGGCAGCCAGGGAGCGCGGCAGCCTGTCGCCCGCGCGGTGGTCACGGCGGATCGCTTCGAACAGTTCTGTCCCTGGCTCGGCCATCGTCTACTCCCTATGTGTTTGCGGGCTGGTTGGCGCGCGCACCCACCTCATGCTGCCCGGTTCGGTGCCGGTGCGCTGCCCCGGTGTGCGGCAGCGGGCCGTGGGGAACTCGGGGTCCTCGCGGCTGGGTGCCATCTCGAGCGGGGCGCTTGGTACTCGACCACACCGCAGGTGTGGGCCGCTTCGGTCACGCCCGCTTGGTCCCAGGAGCGCAGCCGCAGGGGGCGAGCGCTGTGCTGGCGCCCTTCCAGTTGCCCGAAGCGACGGGCTGCCTCGATCAAGTCCACCGCCCAGGACGGGGCCGGGCGTTTAGGACCACGGTTCGACCGGGCCGGCAAAGCCTCATGGGCGGCGGGCAACTGCAGCTGCGCGGCCGGACAGCCGGTGAGGATGCGCACCGCCAGCGCCGCAGCGTGAACGGGATGGGCGATACGCGCATGGAGCCGGCGCGCAAGAAGCGCGGTCGGCTCGTCGGGCTCGGGCGGAAAGCGGCCGGCAGCGGGCAGCAAAAGCACCGCGCGGCCCAGGCGGCAGGCCACTGCCTCGACTTCGCCGCAGCCGAGTGTGCGCCGCGCCGGCCACAGGAAGCACGGCTCGCCCTCGCGGGGCGGGAACTGCCCGTCCGCCTCCCACCACGCGAACCGGCCGGCGGGCGGTGGTGGAGCCAGCACAGGAGCGGCCACGGCACGGCGGGCCGCGGCCAGGTTGTGGGCCTCTTCATGCGGAAGCGCGGCGAGGGCAGCGGCCAGAGCGGACGGCAAAGAGCCGTGGCACAGCAAGGTCAGCCGGACGCCGGTGAGCTCCCGCAGCGCGAAGAGGTACTCGAAGTGCCGGGAGCTGATGCGATGGACCCGCGTGACGATGACGTGACCGATGCGCAGCGCGAGCATCCAGGCGGCGACCACGCGCCAGGCGGTCTCCGTGTTACCGGTCCAGTAGGTGCCGTCCCCGCTGCCGGTCAGCGGGAGGTGTTTGCCCATGCTGCGCAGCAGGTCGTGGGCCATGGAGGCGGGAGCGCTAGCGACGGGGGTGGGGTGGACGGTGATACAGCCCAGCGCGGGGGTGTGGGCGGCCAGCGCGGCGGCCATGAAGGCGTAGTCGTCATGAGGGTCGTGCACGACGGTGAGCGGGGGCCGACCGGGGTTGGGATGGCCGGGTGACCATGTAGGCCTCCACGAGCCGGTGGTGGTCTCGGGCACGGCGACCGGGCGCGGCATCGGCTTCACCGCGGCCCGGGTGGTGGCGTGGCAGCAGCGGGCGCCGACGTTAAGTCGCCGGCGGAATCGGTGCGGGCCGCCGGCGACGTGCCGGCCTGCGGGGTGGGGGCACCAGGACGCGTGGGTGCGGTCATGGGTGCCGCCCGCCGTCGACCCGGTCGGCCACCGCCTGCAGCATGCCCGCATCCGGCTTCTTCGCTCCGGTGGCGGCCAGAGCCCGCTGGGTGTGAAGGGTCAGCACGACCCAGCGACGCAGACAGCCATCGGCGAGGCGGGCATCCAGCGCTTCCAGGTCGCCGGGCGCGACGCTCTGCCACAGCGGATGCAACGCGGGCACGGCCTGCGGGACCTGGTCGCGGGTGAGCGGCCGGATGCAAGGCCAGTCGGCAGTGCGGGTGGCGAGCATCCGCCGGGCGCGCAACGAGCGTTCGCCGCACGCCTGGGCGATGAGCACCACGCACAGCCCTTGTGGGAGGTCGTCGTGCAGGAAACGCACGTACTCAAAGCAGGACGCCGACAGCCGGTCGGCGTCCTCGACCACGACGATCCGCGGCCTGACAGCCAGGGCGCGGCGGATCAGCGTGTCGGCGATACCGGGGTCGGCAGGCGCCTCGCCGCCAAGACCAAGTGCACAGCGGAGGGCGGCGCGCAGGTCCGCCGGCGTCGGCTGAGCCCGCAATTCCAGCGGCACCAGCTCACCGAGACGGCGGGCGGCGGTGTGGACGGCAAAGGTCTTGCCGACCCCGGCACCGCCCAGCACGCACACAAACCGGCCCTGGGCGTAGGCATCAACGAGCGCCTCGCCGACGGCGAGCATGCCCGGGGTGAGCAGGGTGCGCACACCTGGGGTGTTAAGGAAGTGCAGGCCGGGTGGGGCGGCGTCTTCCATGACGGCGAAGGGTTCGGCTGCGGCGGCCTCGCCCCAGACGCCCGACGGCAAAGGCGGGGTGGTCAGCACCGCTTCAGGGCCCAGCCCACGACCCGGTCGTCGACCTTGTCGGCCCCCAGGTGCTCGATGCCCTTGATCACGTGCTTGGTGACCTTCGCCCACTCGCGGAACGAGCCGAGCGCGTACTGGGTGTCGACCCGCTTCAGCAACGCCTCATCCGCGCCCCTCCACACCGGGTGCGAGTCGGGCACAGTCTTGAGGACCTCCTCCTCGGTCATCGCCAGGATCTCCAGGCGGATGTAGATCCGCGAAGCCAGCGCCGGATCGCTCTGCAGCGTCTCGTACGCCTCCCGGCCGCCGACGAAGACGATGGCGGGCTTGGGATCGCAGGTATCCCACAGCTTGCGCAGGAACTCGAAGTTCTCCCGCCGGTACTGCTGGGCCTCGTCGCACACGATCACATACGGGCGCCGGGGCAACGTCTCGCGCAGCAGCTTGTCGAACGCGGTCGGCGTTCCCGGCATCTTGCAGGACAGGTTCATCTGGTGGAACAGCTCCTCGCGCAGGTCCTTCGGCCCCGGGCGGGAACGGGCGAAGTCCAGCGGCAGGATCAGATCCGGATTCATCTCCTGGATCGTGGCGCGGGTACCGAAGCTCTTGCCGAGACCTGCATCGCCGTAGATCACCGACATCGCCCGTGATTCGACGGTGTCGACGACGGTGTCCTTGATCTGCAGCAGCGTGTCGGTGGCGACCAGCGAGGAGTCCTCAAGGCCGAGAAAAAACTGCGGGCGCAGATCCGGACGGCGCGGCGCCGCCGGCTCGGGCGGCTGGGGCGGCGGCACGGTGGCAGTAGTGGTCATGTGTCCTCCGAAGACGGATCCGAGGCGGTGGCCTGGCCGGGGCGTGGCCAGCCAGCCGGGATGGGGGTCAGTGGCTGGTACGGCTCTTCGCGACGGCGGGGAGCAGCCGGCGCTGACCGACTGGTGCCCGCGAGTTCAGCGAGCGCCTCTTCTTTGGTCATGCGGGTTGCAGAGACGGGCAGTTCGGGACCGGTAGCCGGCAGATAACGGTCGCGTCTGCGCTCACCGGAGCGCTGCAAGGCCCGGCGCAGGGCAGCGCTGTGCTCCTGGCGGTCGTCAAGGACCCTGGCACGCAGTTCCTCGGTGGCCTCGTCGCTGAGGAACGCCCGGCCCAGGTAACGGTCGCCACGGAAGGTGTACAGGTCGATCTCATGGGCGTGGTGCGGCATCCACCGCACCCGCACCTCGACCCCGATCCGGCCGACCCCGTTCTCCGGCATGTAACAGCGGCCCGCGAACTCCACCCCGTGACTGGTGATCTTCCGCCGCCGGTGATCGCTCTCCAGCATGAACGCACGCAACTCGGCCGCACTCGGCTCGGGCCGGATCTCTGCAGGGTCGGCCAGCCACGCCTCAAGCGGCGTCATCCCCGTGCGTTCCACGACGTGCTTGGTGTTGTGCTCGATGACCCACTCGCGCAGCAGGCCAACGAAGGCCTCGAATGTCAACGGCGGGTCCTCGTCGCCCACCTGACGGCAGTGATCGAGCCGTGGTGCTTTGGTGTAGCGGGGCAGATCGGCGAAGAAGCGGGTCATGCTGGTGCGGTTCAGCCGCTCGATACCGCCCTTGTGGCGGGCACTGCGCACCCGGTGCACCGGCACCCCCAGCAGGCCGAACGCCCGCCGCACCGTCCGGGACATAAAGTCGGCGCCGCCGTCGACCCGCACCAGGTGCGGCACGCCCCCGGCCGGCCCGTAAGGATCCTCCCGCAGCACCGACGCCCGCACCGCCGCCAGAACCGATCCCCGGTGCGCAGATCCCGCGGTGACCGCCCAGCCCATCACGCAGCCCGTACCGCGGTCCTCGAACCACGTCACCCACACCCTCGACGTGGTCTTGTCCGGCATCAACACCACCAACGGGGCCTGCTTGTGATCCCCCTCCCACACCTGGTTCCGGGCCACCGCCGGCCGCCGGAAGGCAGGATCGAAACCGCGGGCGGCCGGAATACCCTCCCGCAGACCCGCCATGAAACCGGGGTCAAGGTCACGGCCGATGGCGTCGTGCAGCGTGGTCAGACCGATCGGCTTCTCCCCCACCGCCTTGGCGGCGCGCACCAGGTGCTCGTGAGCGCGTTTGACGTTGCCCTGGTGGTCGGCGAGAACATCGATGATCTCGTCGGTGATCCGAAACCGCCTGCGCTCGGGCTTCTCCGTGCTGCCGGTCTCCTCGGCGCGGGCCAGCCAGCGCCACACCTGCCGCACGCTCACATCCAGCGAATCGGCGACCAGCCGCACATGCGCGGTGGTCAACTCGCCCGCCCCGCGCAACCGGAGCAGCTGCCGGACCGCAGCGGGCCGCAACTCGTCCTGATGCCGGCCCAAGCCCGCCTCCGCAGCCTGTGAGTCGCCGTCCAGCGGCGTCACCGGCGACCGCAGCCGTAAGGCGGGCGGCCGGATAACGGCACGGAGATCACGTACAGCCTCCAACAACGAACAACGGTTGCGTACAGGTCACTTCAGCCAGACGCATGTGTGTGACGGATGCGTCTGATGCGAGGCTATGAGCCGCACATGGGCTTCCCGCCCAGCCGCTCACTCGGACGGGTGGCAGCAGAACGTTCCCGCCAGTTCGACGGACGCGCGTGCTAACGGGGGTCTTCGGGACTGCTGCGGGAATCTGGACCAGCCAGCCTCCGCGGCACCTGCCAGGAACCGCCGGACACATCTCCGCACACCCGGACGGCCCCACGAAGATCAAGAAGACAAAGGAGACACGGCGAACACGACACCGGCCGACACGGCCTCACGTCACCGTAATGTTCGGGGAACTGTCACCATGATCGAGCGACTCAACTACTCCTGAGCAGCACGAATACATCTACACGTCAGTGACATACAACGCCGAACATCCCAGCGACATCACAGCCGAACCTCACAGCTTGCCCACCCGGCCCGCAGGACGCCGCGCGAGCCGCTGTCGCCTACGCGGGAGTTGCACCGAGGGCAGGACCGAGGGTTGCACCCCTCCGGCCCGAGAGGCCGTTGTCTGTGCAGGTCACCCCTGGCGGGCAAGCCGCCGGCGGACGCCGACACCTCCTTCTCAGCGACAGCCGGAGAGGAGGAATGGGGTGAACACGGCTGCGGGCGGCACCCCACAGTCAGGGTGCCGCCCGCAGGGCCGACTTGTCAGAGGCTGGCCATCTCGGCGACAAGGGCGACTCCGGCCGCCCCATCCAGCGCGTCCCGCGCTGGATGGGCGCTCCCGGGCCTCTGCGCGGATGTTGTTTTCTCAACCCGCGCATCTGGGTGTACTGGGGGGCAGGTCCCCAACCGCACTACGCCAGAACACGGCACCCCTCGGCCCGACGGCCCCGCCCGTCCGGCCGCCTGCCCACTACGCGGTGGGTTCGTACGTCACAGCGGCCTCCGCGCAGAGGACAAGGGGGCAGGGGCACAATGTGGTTCTCGGGCCGCAGGACAGGTGACCGGGCGTCAGCCCGTCGACTCGCTTCCTGCGGCCGGAGTCCGTGGGTTCAGGAGGTGAGGCCGGGGAGGCGGTACTCGTACTTGCGGGGCCGGAGGTCTTCCTCGGCCGGCTCCCAGTCTGGGTAGTGCGAGACGGTGCCGCCGCTCGCGGTGTAGGGGTCGGTGGCGGTGTCGACCTTGATGTCGCTGACGACGTAGAGGTCGACGGTGTTGTCCTTGTCCCGGGCGTGCAGGACCTCGTTGATGGTCAGTTCGACGCTGGTGGCGGCGCCCGTGGTGCCCTTGACCTCGACGTGGCGTTCCTCGGTGCCGCGGAGGCAGCGCAGGTCGTAGGGCTTGCCGAGCTTCTCAACCGTCCAGCCCCGCTGCAGGCGCTGGGCCGGCATCTGGGCGAGTTTGCCCATGCCGCGGTCGGTGCCTGAGCGGCGGATGGCGTCGCAGCCTGGACCCCGCCCAGTGGCAGCCTCCGGCCGCCGGGAACCGGTGCGAGTACAACACGCTGTGGATGGTGGTGAGACCCGGTTCCGTCTGTCCGTGGACCCCTCGGAGAAGACCGCGCTGGCCAGCGAACTGGCCGACTGCCCGGACGACGTAGTCACCGTCGAGCTGGCCCGGTAGCCGCCCGGCACTACCGTGCCCGCCGGCAACGGCGGCAGACACCCACCCCCGGTGGGATGGCTCCTCTGGGGGCTGGGCCCATGTCCCGTGCGCGCCTTCACCGGCGTCCCGATCGGGTGACAGACCGCTCTCCGGCGCACCTCCGGCGCACCGTGGCGTGTGGCAGCGGGCATGAGATCGATCAGCGAGGCACACGTGGCGCGGGTGGGTCTGGCCGTGGTGGAGGTCGCCGCCCTGGACGACGCGACCGCTTCGCCGTCCAGGAGCTGCTCGCCGCCCAGTGCGCGATCGCCGCGGCAGAACGCACGATGCACGAGCCCGGCGAACCCGGCGTACGGCTACGGCTCTTCCTCGACCTCCACCCCGACGACGGCCAGGACAACGCCGTCAGCAACGGCTGAACCAGCGGGCACCGGCCCGGCCCACCCTGTCGAAGGCCTCCACCGTGACGATGTGGACCCTGCCCGAGCCAATGCTCACCACCGCCGTGGACAGCCGTGACCTGCCCACCGGACACGGCGGAGATCAAGTGTGCGTAGCGCCCAACACGGGACAACAGCTGCCGTAGCTGTCACCCCTCCAGCCTGTCGCCCCTTCGCGGCAAGGGCAGGGTCGGGTAGCGGCAGGACTGGAGCAGGGCGATGGTCTGTTGGCGGGTGCGGGCCGGCGTGTCGTTCCAGGCGCACACCAGTTCCCAGTCGCTGAAGAAGGCGCTGTTGTGGGGGTCCAGGCGGGCCCGTACCGCGGCCAGGGCGGCTCTCACCTCGGCGCCGCAGGACTCTGCGTCTCCGGTCGCCGCCCAGGCGAGGGCCCCGACCAGGCTCGCTGCCTGCGGGTCGTGGGGGGAGCCGACGTACAGCAGGCCCTGTCCCTGGCACCAGCCTCGTCGGGTGATCAGCAGGGTACTTCGCTGGAAGATCGCGTCGCCCGTCTGCACCAGCGGCGGCAGGGTGGGATCTGTGATGGCGGGGTCGTACAGAGTCGCGCTCACCGGGTCGGGCTCCCTGTCCTGGCGGGTTGTCACGGGTTCGTGTGGGGCGGCGGAACCGACCGCTGCGCCGTCGGCTCGGGGAGGTGAGTCGACGTCGCAGCGGGTCCTATGAAGGGAGGTCGGGGTGGGCGGGGCGTGTCACCGTGTGGTGTGGTCGGCCAGCTGCGGGTGCCGGCTCGAGGTGTCCGCCGCCACGGCCGTCGCGGGGACCGGCTCGGGAGCGGAGGGCTGCTCGGAGGCGGGGGACTGCTGTTCGGTGCGGCGGTGACGGCCCCAGGTGCGGTCGCCAATGAGCAGGAGCGCGGCGGGCATGACCAGGCGGCGGATGACGACGGCGTCGAGGATGACGGCGGCGGCGAGGCTGATGCCGAGTTCGCGGACGATGCTGATCTGCGCGCTGGTGAAGGAGGCGAAGACCGCGACCATGATTGCTGCGGCGCCGTTGACGAGGCCGGCGGTGCGGGCGAGGCCACCGAGGACGGCCTCGCGGTGAGTGGCTCCACCCAGGTAGGTCTCCCGCATGCGAGAGATCATGATCACCATGTAGTCCATGCTGAGGCCGAACATCACGGCGAAGAGCATGAGGGGGGTGACGCTGTTGATGGAGTTGTCGGCGTTGCCGGTGAACATGGCGAGGAAGCCGAGGCTGGCGCCCACGACGGCGATGTTGAAGGCCAGGGCGAGCAGCGGCAGCAGGACGGACCGGAAGGCGTAGAGCAGGATCAGGAAGCTGAGCAGGGCGACGGAGAGGACGACCAGGGGGGCCGAGCGCAGAACGAGGTCGTCGAAGTCGGAGCCGGTGGGGGTGGCGCCGGCGAGCTGGACGGCGACCCCGGGCTGGGTGCGGTCGTCGAGGTGGTCGCGAAGGTCGTCGACGAGGTGGTGGGCCGAGGAGCTGTCGGGATCGGCGCTGGGAGTGATGATGACGCGGGTGACCAGGTTGTCGCCGTCCTGCGTCCACAACTGGTCGAGTGCGGTGCGGGCGGCGGCGTCCAGGGAGGCGGGATCGTCCAGGGACCGGGAGAAGGGCTCGACGGACTGGACCTTGTCGGCGCCGGGTGCGGACCGGGCGTAGAAGGCGATGTCGGCGGCGCTCTTGAGGAGGGCGTCGGGCTGGTCGCGGTCGGCGCTGAGTACGACCTGGATGGGGAACATCTCGCGGACGCCGATGTCCTGCTTGATGCGCTCCATCCCGATGCGGGCGCTGTCGTCGGTGGGCAGGATGTCCGCGCTGGCGACGGGGACGCGCAGGGTCAGCTGGGCGGCGGGGGCGGCGAGTGCGGCGAAGGCGACCGCGAGGGCGGCCAGGACGAGGCCGGGGCGGCGGGTGAAGCGGTTGCCGGGGCGGTCGTCCTTGCCGGCCTTGCGGGAGGTGGTCGCCCCGGTGGTGTTCTTACGGCGGCGCAGGGTGCCCCAGTTGATGCGGTGGCCCAGCAGGCTCAGCACGGCGGGCAGCAGTGTCACGGCGATGGCCACGGCGACCAGGGAGACGGCCACGCCGCCCAGCGCGATGCTGGTGAAGGACATGGCGCGGGGGATGAAGAGGGCCGAGAGGGCGACCACGACGGCCAGGCCGCTGAAGACCACGGAGTGGCCGACGGTGCGCATGGTGCGGTCCAGGGCGTCGGGCACGGCGTGCCCGACGGCCAACTCCTCGCGGAAGCGCTTGATGATGAAGAGCGAGTAGTCGACGGCGACGGCCAGGCCGACCATGCTCACGATGTTGGTGAAGAGGCTGTTGACGTCGGTGAACTGCGTCATCCCGTAGCCGATGGCCTGGGTGGCCATCAGGGTGACGCCCGCCATGAGCAGGGGGACGACCATCGCGGCCACGGAGCGGAAGACCAGCAGCAGCACGATGAAGAGCACCGGGAAGGCGATCATCTCGGCGCGGGTGACGTCCTCCTTGGAGTGCACGTTCAGCGCGTAGTCCAGGGCGGGGGCGCCGGTGACGTCGACTTCGACCTTGTCGCCGACGGCATCGCGCACGTCGTCCTGGAGGTCGGGCACGAGGTTCTGGACCGTGGTGTTGTCACTGGTGAAGCCCACCTGGAGGAAGGTGGTCCGGCCGTCCTCGGAAAGCCACTCAGGGTGGGTGGTGCGGTCGGTGACGGCGGAGACTCCCTCGCGCTGCACTGCCTCCCGGGCCTGGCCGATAGTGTCCTGGACGGCGCCGTCCTTGCTGTGCAGGACGACCAGCAAGGAGTTGGGGGCCTCGTTGAAGGCGCGCTCCAGGGTGCGCTGGGCCTTGACGGACTCGCCGCGGGGGTCGGAGAAGCCGCCGGTCTTCAGGGCTCCTTCTAGCTGGAGGGCGAAGGGGACGGCCAGGGCGAGCAGCAGCAGCCAGCCGGCAATCACGGCTTTGGGCCGCGCAACGGCGAGGTGGGCGATTTTCTTCACTTCTACTCCTGGGTTCCGGGGGTCCGTCCACCGCTTGCGGGAGCGGGCCGTACGACAGCAGCCGGACACGCGCATTTCGATGTTGAAACAACGATGACGCGTTATCGATGACTCATCATGAGTGATACGACATCGATGATGCAACATCTTTGAAGATGATTTTCTGGCGCCGGACCCGCCAGGGGCCTGAACAGTGGCTGTGATCTGCGAGGGAAACGGCGGTGCGTCAGAGAGCGATCTGGGAAAGGCCGGGTGCCGCCGCACGCCCGCCGGCGCTCGGGCGCCTGGCACGGAGCCTCACGACTTCACCGTGGTCGGCACGGAGGATGAGGCGGTACGGGGGACGGCTCTCCTGGCGCGCCACGGTGACCCAGCCCCGCCGGGCCCAGGCGTACAGGGTGATGTGCGGCATGGAGAGTTCCGCGGCCAGGTCCCTCAGCCACCACTCGTCGGCCATCAGGCTCTCCTCGGGAGCCGGGGCGGGCCGGCGACGGGCCAGGGGGACGTTCTCGCGCAGCAGCCGGCGCACCGTGGTCAGACTGATGGAATCGCTGCGGCCGGGGGCCATGGTGTAGCCCTCGTTCCCCAGCACCCGGGTGATGGCGGGGGCGGTGCAGCCCTGTTCGGCCAGGTCGGTGATGCGCGCGACGATCCGGACGTAGTAATGCTCCGGCGGGACGGCGGCCGGCGTCATGAGCGCCGTGACAGGCCCAGGGTGCCGACCTGTCCGCAGCGTGGCGGACACAGCCTGGTGCGCGGCGAGGAGTGGGCCTCGGCGAAACGGGAAACGGGGAGATTCAAGGTGGCGTCCTTCATCGTCCCTCTGTCACTCACTGCGTCGGTTGCCGGTGCGGCGGAGGATCAACGCCTGTCGTTCGCCGCAGCGCGTTCGCCACGCTAGTACGTGCCTGAGGCGCCGGGTGGACGGTCCCGTGACGGGGCTTGAATCTGCCGCCGGCCACCGCGGGGCCTCTTCCGTCACCATGCGCACGGCCTTCACTTTCACCGCCGGTCCGGCATCAGGGGTTTACAGAATCGAGTCCTGCGTTGGACTGAAACAACGCGGCCGGGCGGGGTCCGGCCGTCTGTTCGGCTCAGTGCCGGCGGGTGGCGTCATCGGCGCCGCGGAAGGCCAGGCAGACGTTGTGGCCGCCGAAGCCGAAGGAGTTGTTGAGGACGACGGCGGGGCCGGGGGCCAGCTCGCGCGGTTTGTCGCGGACGACGTCCACCTCGACCCGTGCGTCGAGGGCGCCGACGTTGATGGTGGGCGGCGCGAGACGGTGGTACAGGGCCAGGACCGCGGCCACCGACTCCACCGCCCCGGTCGCGCCCAGGAGATGCCCGGTCATCGACTTGGTGGCGGAGATCGGTACCCGTTCGGCGTGGGAGCCCATCACCTGGCGCAGAGCGGCGAGTTCGGCGAGATCACCCAGCGGCGTGGAGGTGGCGTGGGCGTTGACGTGGGTGACCTCCTGCGGGGAGCTGCCCGCGTCGGCGAGCGCCGCGCGCACGGCGCGGGTCACGTCACGGCCCTCGGGTTCGGGCTGGGCGATGTGGTGGGCGTCGGACGTCAGGTCGACGCCGGCCGCCTCGCCGTAGGCGCGGGCGCCGCGGGAGCGGGCGTGCTCCTCGGATTCCAGGACGAGGATGCCGGCACCCTCGCCCATCACGAACCCGTCCCGGTCGCGGTCGTAGGGACGGGAGGCCCCCTCGGGGTCGTCGTTGCGCCGCGACATGGCCATCATGTTGGCGAAGGCCGTCATGATCAGGGGATGGATGGGGGCCTCGGCCCCTCCGGCGACCACGACGTCCGCCCGGCCGGAGCGGATCATCGTCAGGGCGTGTCCCACCGCCTCGGCCCCCGAGGCGCAGGCGGAAGCCGTGGTGTGGACGCCGGCCCGCGCGCCCAGCTCGAGGCCGACGTGCGCGGCCGGCCCGTTCGGCATGAACATCGGCACGGTGTGCGGGGAGACACGGCGCGGCCCCTGCTCACGCAGCACGTCGTGGGAGGCCAGCAGCGAGGTGAGGCCGCCCAGGCCCGAGGCGATAACGGCACCGAGCCGGGTGGGGTCCACGTCCGGCCGGCCGGCGTCCTGCCATGCCTCCCGGGCCGCGATGAGCGCGAACTGTGCCGAGCGGTCCGTCCGCCGGGCCAGGGTGTGGCCGATGTGCGGGGCGGGTTCGCTTGCTGCCGGGCACGCGATGCGTACGGTGAGGTCGCTCGCCCACGGCTCGGTCAGGGTCCGGGCGCCGGAGCGCCCGGCCAGGAGGGACTGCCAGGTGGAGGCGGCGTCGCCGCCCAGCGGTGTGGTGGCTCCGAGTCCGGTGACAAGCACCTTGCGGCCGGCGGGCGTCATCGTGGGTCTCCTGGAGGTGGGGATCTCGAGGTTCTGCTGTGGTCTCGCCTGGATGTACTCCGAGGACGTGGAGGACCTGGTCAGACGGCTTGGAAGATGCGGGCCATGATGTCCAGGACGGTGGTGAGCTCCTGGGGCGTCGTGCCCGGCCGGTCGGCGTCGGTGGCGAGGGCCTTCTCGCCGCGTGCGAGGAGGCCGGTGTCCGGCTGCGCGGTGGTCACGTTCATGGCAACTCCGGTGCTGGGTCGGACGGGCGGGGAGGCGGTTCGCGGTGTGCGTGGGGCACGAGGACGGGCGTCAGGGCAGGGTGATCACCTGGGCGGCGTAGGAGAGTCCCGCGCCGAAGCCGATGGTGAGGGTGAGCGCGCCGCTGCGGGCGGCTCCGGCCGCCAGCATGTGCTCGATCGCCAAGGGGACGGAGGCCGCCGAGGTGTTGCCGGTGTGCACGATGTCGCGGGCAACGGCCACATGTGCGGGCAGGCGCAGTGCGGTGGCGAGGGCCTCCACGATGCGCAGGTTCGCCTGGTGCGGGACGAACGCCTCAAGGTCGGTGGCGTCCATGCCCGCCTCGTCCAGTGCGCGACGGGCGACGCGGGCCATCTCGTACACGGCCCAGCGGAACACCGTCTGGCCCCGCATGGTCAGAGCGGGGAAGTGCGGCGGGCGGCCGTGGCGCAGTTCGAGCCAGGAGGAGCTCTGGTCGATGGCGCCGCCCTGTGCCCCGTCGGAGCCCCAGACCACGGGGCCCATGGCCGGGGTGTCGCTGGGGCTGACGACGACGGCTCCGGCCCCGTCGCCGAAGAGGAAGGCGGTGGCGCGGTCGTCGTGGTCGATCAGGTCGGACATCCGCTCGGTCGCCACCACCAGGACGTGGCCGGCACTGCCGCCGCGGACCAGGTCGTGGGCGACGGCCAGGGCGTGGGTGAAGCCCGCGCACGCCGCGGACAGGTCGAAGGCGGCGGCCTGCGCGGTACCGATCCGGTGGGCGATGTCGGCGGCCAGCGCGGGCAGTTGGCGGAAGTGGGTGGAGGTGGCCACCAGTACGCAACCGACCTGGTCCGCGGTGACTCCGGCGTGCGCGAGGGCCTTCTCGGCGGCTGCGGCACCCATGAGGGCGACGCTCTCCTGCTCGGCCGCCCAGCGCCGTTCGGCGATGCCGGAACGTTCGCGGATCCACTCGTCGCTGGAGTCGATCCGGGGGGCGATCTCCTGGTTCGACACCACGCGGGAGGGCCGGTAGCCGCCCACGCCGGTGATGCGGGCGTACGCCGGACCCACGGCGGGCCGGAGCACGGAGGGTGCAGACACGACGGGTCTCCCTGGGACGGGCCGTCGAGGACGGCCGGAGGCAAGGGCGGAGGGTGACGGGCCCGAACGGGGGATGTATCCGGGCCCGTCACGAAGGGGGGCGGTCTCTTCAGTCGAGGCCGCGCAGGATGTGCTCCTCGGCCGCCTCGCCGTCCAGGCGGGCCAGGTGCAGCGGCACCGGCAGCGCCCAGCAGTCGGTACCGGCGGCGGGCAGGAACACGGTGTCCGGCTGCGTGTGATCACCGGACGTCGTAGTGGCGGACGAGGCGGCAAGCGGCATGGTCAGGCCACCCCGGCCAGGGCGCGCTGCCGGGCCCGCTGAGACAGACGGCCCAGGCGCAGGTCGGCGACGCCGGCGAACGCCGGGCGCAGCAGGGCGGCGAGGGTCCCCCGGTTGGTGAAGGAGTGCGTGACATGGGTGCCGTCGCCGTGGGGCAGCAAGCGCCAGCTGTTGGTCTCGGCCAGGCCGGGAACCTCCCACCGGCCCTCGATGTGGTTCTCACCGATGCTGCGGTACTCCCAGTGCCCGGTGAGACCACCGCGGGCAGTGAGGGGGTAGCGCCGGCCGGTGATCGCGGCCTCGGGGCCCCCGACCGACAAGAACGCGGGGTTCCATTCGGCCAGTTCGGCGGGCTCCAGGAGGATCTGCCGTACCGTCCGCAGGGGGGCGGGGATCAGGATGTGTGCGTCGGCGGTGTTCATCAGTACCTCATTCCTCCGTCGGAGCGGATGACCGTGGCATTGATGTAGTCGGCGGCCGGAGAGGCCAGGAAGGCGATGGTCTCGGCCGTCTGCGCGGCTTCGCCCAGTCCCAGCAGGGAGCGGTCGGTCATACGCCGCCGCTGCGGGCCGGCCACGGCGGCGCCCAGGCCGGTGCCGAGGATCCCGGGGGCCAGGGTGGCGGTGCGGATGTTGTAGGAGGCGTACTCCTGCGAGACGGTCATGGCCAGGCCGTGCAGGCCGGCCTTGGAGGAGGCGTAGGCGGCCTGCCCTGCGTTGCCGGTCAGCGCGGTGATCGACGAGATGTAGATGATGCGGCCGTAGCGCGCCCGCATCATGCTCTTCACCGCGTACTTGGTGGTGAGGAAGGCACCGCGCAGGTTGACCCGCTGCACCTCGTCCCAGTCCTCGACCGACATCCGCACCAGAGGCTGGTCGCGGGTGATCGCGGCGTTGTGGATGAGGACGTCGAGCCGGCCGAATCTGCGGGCCTCCGAGGCCAGCAGGGCGGCCGTGTCGTCGGTGGCCACGTCACCGGGGACGAGCCGGAGCCTGTCGCGGTGTTCGCCCGCCAGACGTTCCAGTCCCTCCGAGGGGGAGCGGTGATTGGCGACCACCGTGGCTCCCTGGCCCAGGAGCGTCTCCGCGGTCAGCAGGCCCAGACCCCGTCCCGCCCCGGTGAGGAGCACCACCCGTCCCGTCAGCGGGCTTGCCGGGGGTGGGGCCGGTGAAGTCGGAAGGGTCATGGCGTGGTCTCCCAGGTACGGACCGCGGCAACCACCCCGGCGGACGGACACAGCACGGCGGCGGGGTCGACGGTGGCGGTGATACCGGTAGTTGTGTCGCTGGTGAACAGGTGGTCGGTGACCGGCGCGAGGCGGTCGTCGGCGAAGGGGCGCGGCGTGCGCAGACGGGCGAACCTGAGGTTCCCCAGGTCGTGGGGAGGCTCCTCGACGATCAGATGCGGCAGCAGCAGGCCGGGCTCCTGGCGCAGCAGCCGCGTGCTGTTCTCCAGGAAGCGCAGGCCGCGTTCGCGCAGCGCGGCCGGCATCCAGTCCAGGACCGGGAGGTGCAGCTCGCTCACCACACCGTCACTGGTCAGCGTGGCTCGGGCGGCCACATCGGGCGGAAGACGCTCGGCCTCCTCGGCGTACATCGGTACCGAGATGCGCTCCTGCTCGATCAGGACGAGGAGACAACCGCCGCTGGACAGATGGTCCATGACCTCGGCCGCCTGCGCGGGGCTCGGCCACAGAGCCGTGGGGACGTAGTCGCCGGGTGCGGAAGCGTGCCAGGACAGGCGACGGGGCCCGTCGAAGACCACGAGTGTCTTACCGCACCGCAGGAACGCTGATGTGCTCACGGTTGTCTCACGACCTCGAATTCGCAGGGCCGCCGACGCCGGCGAGCTGCTGGTAGTGGGCTTCGGCCCGGCGCCGTCGGTCCGCTGTTCTGGCGTCGAGGGCCGGCGCGGCAAGAATGCCGCGCAGGTGCGGCGCTGCCTCGTCGTCACGGCCGACGGCGATCAGCGCCTCGGCGTACGCCATGGGATAACGGGTGTCGTGGGCGCCCAAGCGGGCCGCGTGCCGCAGGTGCTCCAGCGCCTGGGGGCGACGTCCGCCCAGGGCCCGGGGCATCAGCAGGTGCCAGCGGCCCAGCAGGTATCGGGCCATCAGGTGGTCGGGGTGTGTGCGCAGTACCTCCTGCGCGGTGTGCCGCACCCCGCGCAGCACGGCGGGCCGCAGCGGTGCGGGGGCGTTCAGGGCGCGCAGTCCGGTGAGCCGGGCCTCCAGGACGCGGGCGTCGGCACCGAGAGGGGTACCGGGACCGGTGAAGCTGCCGGAATCGGTGACGCGGGCCAGGTCGAGCAGCAGGCGCGCCTGCTGCATCCGCCGCCGGGCGGGCAGCTGATCGGTGTGGCTGAGCATCGTCTCCACGACCGTTTCGGCCCGCTGGACGAGTTCGGCGGCCGCCTGCCGGGCCCGCCGGGGGTCGGGGGCCGTGCGCGCGGTGCCCACCAGCCGCTCCAGCGCCTGACGCGCGGCCTCGACCAGCGCCGTGACCCGCTGGGGCCTGGGCCGTGCGGTGTCGTCGGGCAGTGCGGGGCCGAAGACGACCCGTACCTGGGCCCGCCGGGGCCGCAAACCCCCCTTGGGCAGGGCGTCCTGCGCCCCCCACAGAGCCACGGGGATGACGGGCACGCCCGCCCGGACCGCGAAGCGGAAGGCACCGTCCTTGAAGGGGAGCAGCGGCCAGCCCGGCCCGCGGGTGCCCTCGGGATAGACCACCAGGGCACCGCAGGCAGCGAAGACGCCGTCCACCGCGGCCAGCAGTTCCCTGTCGGGCCTGTCACGGTTCACCGGGATGCCCCCCATGCCCTGCGTCCACCGGCGGCGCACGGGATGGACGAAGGCCTCCGCCTTGGTGAGATAGGACGTGGGGGTGTCCCGCAGACCGTCGAGGACGGCGTCCAGGACGAGGTGGTCCGCGAAGCTGCTGTGGTTGGCGACCAGGACGAACGGTGTGTCGGTCGGCAGGTGCCGCGCTCCTTCTACACCGGCGAGGTACCGGTGCGTGACCGCAGGGCGTGTCAGCGCGGTCGACGCACCGGCCATCCACCGGGAGGTGCGGCTCACAGAACCCGCTCGCTGCGGGCGGCGGCGTACTCACGCAGCTTCTCGATGCTGGTGAGCACCAGACCCTCGCGCCGGGCGAGCTCGACCAACTGGGGCAGGCGCGCCATCGTCCCGTCCTCGCGGATGATCTCAACGATGACGCCGGCGGGCGTCAGCCCCGCGAAGCGGGCAAGGTCGACCGCGGCCTCGGTGTGGCCGGGGCGCTCCAGAACACCGCCCGGGCGCGCCACGAGCGGGAAGATGTGGCCCGGCCGGCGCAGGTCGCCGCTGGAGCCCTTCAGCATCAGCTCGATCGTCCTGGCACGGTCCGGGGCGGATATCCCGGTGGTCACCCCGTGCTCCGGACCGCCGTCGACGCTGACGGTGAACGCGGTGCCGTGGTGGTCCTCGTTGCGCTCGACCATCGGGGGCAGCTCCAACTGCGCGGCGCGCTCCTCGGTCACCGAGACGCAGACCAGGCCGCGCCCGTGGGTGATCATGTAGTTGATGGCCGCGGCGTCGGCGTACTCCGCCGCCACGATGAGGTCTCCTTCGTTCTCCCTGTCCTCGTCGTCCACCACGACGACGAGCTCACCGCGGGCGATGGCCGCCACGGCGGCCGCGGCATCGTCGAGAACGATCGGGGCGTCGAGGGCGACGTGAGTGCCTTCAAGGATCTGCGCGGTCATCTTGCTTCCTTTGCTTGACGTGGGCTTGCGCTGAGGTCGTGCACCGGGGTCAAGAAGCGATGCGACGACACCGGCATCGATGTTCCGACATCGATGGCATAACACCGATGCTTCATCATGCATGTCACAGCATCGTTGTTGCAACAACATTCCCGGATCCGCCCAAAGTGGCAGGCGGGACTCCGGAAAGACTTGAAGCGACTCATATCGATGACGTATCATTGAATGATGCGTCATGAATGGTGCATCATCGAGAAACGATGCACCTAGGTCCGGCTGCCGCAGCCGACTCAACCCCCAGGAGAGCCGCCATGCCCCACTCCCCGGCCACCATGGAAACGCCGCCGGGCGCGACGCCCGAGCCACCCCCGAACGACTCGGAACTGCGCTACCTGCTGCTGGCGGCCCAGCGCGAGGGAGCCCGGCAGATGACCGGGCATCTCAGGCCCCTCAATCTGACCCCGGCCCAGGCCGAGATCCTCCTCGTGCTCGGCGAGCGTGCGCCCCTCACGCTCGCCGAGGTGGGCCGCCTGATCGTGTGCGAGAGCGGCAGCCCCAGCCGCATCGTCGACACCCTCACCAAGCGCGGCCTGGTCGACCGCGAACCAGGCCAGGTGGATCGCCGGGTCGTCTACCTGCGGCTGTCCTCGCGCGGAGAGGAACTGCTCCCCGCACTGCGCGACATCGACGCCCGCACCGACGCCATGGTCACCGACGGCCTCAGCCCGGAGGAACAGCTGGTCATGACCCACGGACTGCGCCGCATGCTGAACGGCACACCCAGCGGGACCGCGCTGGCAGCGCGCTTTGGACGCGGGAAGTAGCCTGGCCGCGCCGGCGGCCTGAGCCTTCGTCAACCGAGTGCTCCCTGCGACCGGCATCGCGCGCCGGAGCGCCGCTCTACGTGGCCGGCGGAGTCATCGACTCCGGTTCGACACCAGACACACGTGGGCCCCGCAGCCATGGGTTCTGACGGTGCTCGCAACACCCGCGATCCGTGGGAGTTGCGAGGACCGTGGCCGCCGAACGCGATGATCTTGCGCTCGCTCAGGGCCTCGTCGCTCCTAAGCAGAGCAGGTCAGATGCCCCCTGCTCAAGGCGTCAAAGTGTCCCACCTCGTGTGCGGAGGTTCTCAGCGCCGAAGTCGCGGAGGCAGTGCGGCCCAGCGGCGCGGAGTGCGCCGATCAACCGCGTCCCTGCCGTCACTGATCCTCAGGCCGGCCGCGGCACAGGAGTAGGCAAGGATGCCGGCTCCGCAGGGGAACGTGTCTCCGCGCTGCCAGAAACGGAAGGTCCAGTAGGCGTCCGGGTCCGAGGCGTGCGGCGAGAGGCCGATTTCTTCGGACACGACGACTTCACCGTCGCGAGCCAGGGCACCGAAGGTCCCGCCCTTGGGATTGAAGTACACCCCACAGGCGACGGTACCCACCGAAACTGTCTGCATCACGGCGTTGTCGCTCGGCATATACCCGTCCTGTGTGATCACGCAGCCACCGGGGTCACCGTCCACGCTCCTCACACCCACGTAGCGCAGGGACTCCTCGTAGTCTGCCGGACCGAAGGGCGCATGCTCGAGCTCCGCCGTCGGGCACTGCGTGAGATCGGCACCCAGCCGCCGGATCAGGTCGTCCTCTCCCAGACCACGTACGAAGCAGACACCGAGCCCCTCGGTCCACAACGGCCCCTGGCCGAACGCCGCAATCAGGCCGTCCGCCGCCTGCTGCCCGGCGACCTCCTTCGGGGACAACTTCACTGCCCCCGGCAGACCCTGAACGAGCGGTGCGAGCGACGTGGTCAACAACAGCCGACCCGGCGACCAGGACCCCGACTGCGATGCCCAGACATCCGCCCCGGCGCCGATCAGCGTACGGACAGTGGCCCCGTCCATGCCGTGGACGGCATACCACAACGGCGTGTGCCCGGCATCGTCGCGTATGTCGACGTCCACACCGTGCGACAGGAGCGCCGCCACCGCCTGTGCCGCACCCTGCTCCGCCACCAGGTGCAGCGGAGTAGTGCCACGCCATCCGACTGCGGCACCGGGCGGCGCTCCCCCTCCAGCCGGGCCCGGATCAGGGCCGTGTCCGCCCAGTCCCGGTAGCCCATCTGCTGCCAGCCGGCCCGCGGCACGTAGCGCTGCCGTGCCTCCTCCTCGCGGCGCAGCCGCTCGCGCCGGCCCCGGGTCAGCGGCGGCGCCAGGAACGCCGGCGGTCCGCTCCTCTCCACGGTCGCGAACACACCCGGCCGCGGCTGCAGGTCCGGCGGCTCAAGCTGCGGCCAGACCTCGAGCGCCCGGCATGACGCAGCGTGAAGTGCCGCCGTATCGACCGAGGTGCGGACCTCGGCCATCACCTCGTCCGGCCACTCCACCACCAGCTGCGTATCCCCGGGGGAGGCAGTTCCGCCAGATACAGGTCGATGTCGGTCCTGAACAGGGACCTGCGGGAGCAGTGCAGGCCCGCATCCAGCGGGATCAGCCCGACCGCCTGCTCCATCGCAGCCGTCCCCGCCTGCTCCTGCCGCCCCGTGACCCTCCGCAGCACCGCGCCGTCCAGCGAGGTCACGCGCCGGCCGTCGGAGAACAGCAGACCCACACGGAGCCCGGACTGCCCTCTCGCGTCCCCACCCTGCCGACAGCTCTTGCGGAAGACCGCCACATGCAACGTGACCGACCGCGGCCACACCGACCATCCCGTCAGCACCACCCGGGTCTCCGGAGCGGAGCCGATCACCTCCAGCTGCGATAACAGCACGGGCGTGAACCGGTCGACGGGCGGCGCGTACAGCCCATCCTCCCTGCCCGGCGGCCCCAACCGAGCCAACACCGCCTGCTCCGCAGCAGGTCCCTCCGGAAACACAAGATCATCAAAGAAGCCCACATACCGAGCGTTGCACACCACACTGACAGCGCCCGAGAGCTTCCCGCACGCGGGCTGGATCAGCGCGAAATGGCGCACGGAGCAGCCCCAGCCACACTCATTTCGTCACCCCTGGCCCTATCGAGCAGCAGTGACGTCGCTTGTCGATGAGTTGGGGAGGCGCCCCGTTCCACAGACGGGTGATGCTTGGGAGGCACCGGGTCCCTTGCCAGGGCAGCATCGGGATGCCCCCGGTGAAAGGTGCCGGCCATGCCGCAGATGTCGAAGGCCGAGCTGTACGCGGCGATCCGGCGTGACCATCGCGGTGGCATGTCGATGCGGGAGCTCGAGCGCAAGCACGGCGTGACGTGGCGGACGGTTCGCAAGGCACTGGATTCGGCCTGGCCCGAGCCTCGGAAAAGGCTGCCGCCCGGGCGACCGCTCTGGACCCGTACAAGCCAGTGATTGACCCGCTGGAGGCGTTCGTCCCGCAGACCCCCCAGCCCGGGCTCAAGCCGAAGAACCTGCCAAGGCCGGCTGATTCGCCGGAAGCCGACTCGGCCCAACGGTGCATCCGGCCGGGGACAGGGTCGGCGGATGCACCAGTTCACGGATAGTGAAGCCTTGTCAGGGATCGTGCATGAGGCACTGGGGGCGAAGGCCCACGTTGTCGGAGTGGACCGGTTGCGCGGCGGGAGCAAGAAGGGGGTCTACCGGGTTCACACGAGCGGATCACGTGCAGCAAGTGTGATCGTCTACAGCTGGGCCGAGGCCGAGAACTTCTGGCCTGCTGCGGAAGCCATCGACCCGGCCCACCCGTTCGCACCCGCCTCCGGGCTGGCCCCCTTCCTAGCGGCCCAGCAGAGACTGGACCGCCTTGAAGTCCGGGTTCCAGGGGTGCTCCTCGCCGATGACAGCCGACGCCGCCACCCGGCTGACGTGGCAGCTGTCGAGGACGTTGCCGGCGGCACTCTGGAAGCGCTCCAGGGGAGGGATCCCGCACGCGCATCACATGCCCTGAGCGAGCTGGCCGCCATGCTCGACGTGATGCACCAGCAGCACAGTCAGCACTACGGCAGGGTGGACGTGCTCGAACGGGGCGGCAAAGCGAGTGGCGATTCATGCGAGCAACTGGTGCTCGAACGTGCCATCGAGGACCTGGCTGAGGCGGCCGAACGCGACCCCAGCATCGGATCAGCCACAGCTTCTTTGCACGATCGCTTGCAGGAGCTGGCCACACGAGTGACGCCGCGCACGCAGCACGCACTGATCCACGGCGAACTCGGGCCCGACCATGTCCTGGTCGATGACTCCGGACACCCCGTCCTGATCGACATCGAGGGCCTGATGTTCTTCGATGCCGAGTGGGAGCACGTGTTCCCGCAGCTTCGCTTCGGTGACCAGTACCCAGCCTTCTCCCGCCCCGGACTCGACCCGGCACGGCTCGACCTCTACATGCTCGCGATGCGTCTCTCACTGGTGGCCGGCCCCCTTCGTCTGCTCGACGGCGACTTCCCGCACCGCACGGTGATGCAGGAAATCGCCGAGCACAACGCGAAGGAAGCGCTGGCTCTGTTGGTCTCACAGCACCGCGGCCGCCACATACGCATCGCCTCTGCCGCTACCTGCCTCCACGGCCGGCCGCCCTGACGGGCGGCCGGCCGTCCCGCGTTGCCTCACTCACTCGGCAGTGCCGTCATTTCTCCTCGACACGTGCGAGCCGGCCGATCGACAACTGACTCCAGAACCGGTCGACAAACGCCGTTCCCGGAGATGAACGAAGCCACGACATCGTCTCGCCGTTGCTGAACAGCACGACTCCATACACCGGGTCCCGCGGATGTCTTCCCTCCCCAGGACCCGTGGTGTCCGGACGTTGGACAGATCTTCCCGACCGCCCCGGCCGCCGTGGCGGTGAACCCATCGGCGGCTTCGGCGCCGGTCATCACCTGAGTGGTCACCGTCCGCCGGAGGACTGCGTGGAGGGCGGGAGCGCCAGGTCGAAAAGGGCTTTGAGGGTTTCGCGCTCAAGGCTGCTGTCGAGGTGAAGGGAGCGTCGTAGAAGGGCCCCGACGTCCTTGGGTCGAGTCCGAAACGCACACCGGCGTCCAGGCAGATCTCGCCGAAGAGCGCGGGGGCGAGCCGGGGCTCTCGCAGGATGTACCAGCCTATGAGGCGCACGACATCGCCCCGGATGTCGCCCCAGGAAGACATCCATGGACTTGTCGACGTCTTCCACATCCCGGGCAAGGTCCCCCGAGGACGGCTTCGACGACGGTGGTGCACACAGCGTCAAGGGGGACGAAGCCGTCGGTGCCGTCGTTGATGGCGACGGCGGGCCACCAAGCCAGGCGCGCGGCCTGCGTGTACCGCTCGTTCCGACGAACCTGGAAGTCAACCGCTGAGACCACACCGCACGGGGTTCCCGGCGACATCACCTTTCGTAGCCGTCCTCTGGCCAAGAACCCCGAGCCCGGCCTTGACTTGCTCGAACACGGCAACGGCAGTGAAGGGACACGGACGTGCGCGCACGGGGCATCAACTACGACACAGGGTTCCTCCCAGGAGAAGAACTCTCCCGCAAGAGCTTCACCCCTGAGACGGTCCGCCGCGACATGGCGGTGATCTCCGGAAACCTCCACTGTGACGCCATTCGAATCTCGGGACGAGAGCCTGAACGGCTGAACATCGCCGCAAGACACGCTGCAGACGCCGGCCTTGAGGTCTGGTTCGCCCCCTTTCCCGTGGACCTTCCCCGCGGCCAGTTGCTCCCGTTCTTCGCCGACTGCGCCGCTCGGGCCGAAGCCGTACGGGAGGCCGGCGCCGACGTGGTGCTTGTCGCCGGCTGCGAGATCACCGCGTTCTGCGGCGGTTTCCTCCCCGGCGACACCTACGGCGACCGTATGCGGGCCATGGCCGCCGCCGACATGGAATGGTGGTCCTCCCTCGGACCGGTGCAAGAACGCCTCAACGGCCTCCTCTCCCAGATCGCCGCGACCGTCCGTACGCACTTCGGCGGGCAGGTCACCTACGCATCGGCTCCCTGGGAGTTCGTCGACTGGGGTGCCTTCGACCTCGTCGGCATCGATGCCTACCGGGCCGCCCACAACGCCGACAGCTTCCGTGACGAGCTGCGTGGACACCTCGCCCACAGCAAGCCCGTCGCGGTGACCGAGTACGGAACCTGCGCGTACCGGGGCGCGGGAGAACATGGCGGCATGGCCTGGCAGGTGCCGCACGACGCGGTCCCGGACGAAGACGAGCAGGCACGCCACCTCACCGAACTGCTGGACATCTTCGAGCAGGAAGGAGTAGACACCGCACTCTGGTTCACCTTCGCCGGTCACAGCAGGACCGGGGACCAAGACCCAGGCTCCAACGGCGCCGTCCGGACACTCGACGAGAGGCGCTGGGAACCGAAGAAGGCATTCCACACGATGGCAGCCAGACACCAACACGGCCGACACACCAAAACCTCCAGCCCTTGACAGCACCCGACCGTCCGTCACTCTGGGGCACGGAGGGACGGACCATCCACTGCACAGACTGCCGCCCCTGACCAGCAAGAACACCCCAAACGACCATCACACCAACTCGTTGACCCGCACCTCCAAGTTGGCGGGAGGCCAGTACACCTCTCCCGGGGTGCGCATCGGCGCGTCGGGAACATCCCCGCGCGTGCGGGGAGCAGACTCTTTGACCTGCATCTTTACAGCCGCTGAGACACGGTTTCGGCGACTTTACAGATTCCGGCAAATAGTACACACGCCAACCTGCGGCTTCCACGTGTGGAGGCCAACCGCCACCTCAATCTGCTCGCACGAGAGAAGCAGCGCCGGCCGAACGACTCCCGTACTTCGACCGGCCACCCGGTAAGCCGGACAGGACAACGCACCGAAGTCCTGGAGCCGCCCCCCCCCGTGACGAGCCTGACTCCGAGCCCGGGCCGCACCACCCGGGACGCCAGCGACGCCGTACTCGGCAGCGAACTTCGCTGGGAGGTCGGGCATACCTGCGACGCTCCCCGCCTCGGATCCCCAGTCCCACCTCGGCCCACTCCCCCACACCTCCACCAACCCACGAACGATCAGCCACCGCGCCCCCTGCCGACCGACACGGGCGCGTCGTGTGCGACACGCCGGGCCGAGAATTCGTCTCTCGCCGACAGGCCAAGGGCCCCACCACCGAGCCCAGTTGGTGCGGCCGGAGAGGCAGCCGAGAACCCCGGATTGATCTTGGTTCGGGGTTAGGGTGCGGCTTCACGAGACTGCTCTCGGAGGTGCTCGCCTGGTGGCTGACAGCTTTGTTCACCTGCACAATCACACCGAATACTCGATGCTCGACGGCGCTCAGAGGCTGAAGCCGATGTTCGCCGAGGTGGACCGGCAGGGCATGCCGGCCGTGGCCATGAGCGACCACGGCAACATGTTCGGCGCGTACGAGTTCCAGCAGGTGGCCAAGGGCTTCGGCTCGGTCAAGCCGATCATCGGGATCGAGGCGTACGTGGCCCCGTCGTCGCGCCGGAACCGGCGGCAGGAGTTCTGGGGGCCCGGCGGCCAGCGGGCCGTGTCGGACGACGGCGAGGGGTCGAAGGACGTCAGTGGCGGTGGCCGCTTCACTCACATGACCATGTGGGCGACGGGGGCGCAGGGCCTGCGGAACCTCTTCTACATGTCCACGGAAGCCTCCTACACAGGACAGTTCCCGGCGGGCAAGCCCCGCATGGACATGGAGCTGATCGCCGAGCACGCCGAGGGCGTCGTCGCGACGACCGGATGCCCGTCCGGCGCCGTCCAGACACGGCTCCGCCTCAACCAGTACGACGAAGCCAGGCAGGTCGCCTCCGCCTACCAGGACATCTTCGGCAAGGAGAACTACTTCCTGGAGCTGATGGACCACGGCCTGTCCATCGAGCGGGACGTGCGGGAAGGGCTGCTGCGGCTGGCCAGGGAGCTGGGCCTTCCGCTTCTGGCCACCAATGACGCGCACTACATCCACGAGAGCCAGGCCGATGCGCACGACAATCTGCTGTGCATCGGCGTGGGCAAGAACAAGGCCGACGAGAAGCGGTTCCGCTTCAGCGGGAGCGGCTACTACCTGAAGACGGCGGCCGAGATGCGGGCCCTGTTCGCGGAGCTGCCCGAGGCCTGCGACAACACGCTCCTGATCGCCGAACGGGTCGGGTCGTACGACGAGGTCTTCGACAACGTCGACGAGATGCCGCAGTTCCCCGACGTACCCGACGGAGAGACCCAGGAATCGTGGCTGCGCAAGGAGGTCCTGACGGGGCTTGCCATGCGGTACGGCGACCCCGTCCCGACCGAGGTCCTGGAGCGCTTCGAGACCGAGATGTCGGTCATCGGTCCCATGGGGTTCTCCTCCTACTTCCTCGTGGTCGCTGACATCCACGGGCTCGATCGTCGCCTACGCGACCCGCATCACCGAGCTGTGCCCCCTGGAGCACGGTCTGCTCTTCGAGCGGTTCCTCAACCCCGAGCGGATCAACCCGCCCGACGTCGACCTCGACTTCGACGACCGTCAGCGCGACAAGATGGTCCGGTACGTCACCGAGAAGTACGGCGACGAGTACACCGCCATGGTGAACACGTTCGGCAAGATCAAGGCCAAGAACGCGATCAAGGACTCGTCACGGATCCTCGGCTATCCCTTCAGCCACGGTGAACGGATCACCAAGGCGCTGCCGCCGGACATCATGGGCAAGTCGATCCCGCTGGACGGGATCTTCGACCCCGAACACCCCCGCCACGGCGAGGCCGGTGAGAGCCGGACGATGTACGAGAACGAGCCGGACGTGAAGACCGTCATCGACACTGCCAGGGGTGTCGAGGGCCTGACTCGCGGGACCGGTGTGCACGCGGCCGCCGTCATCCTGTCCAAGACCAGGCTCACCGACCGCATCCCGCTGCACATGCGCGCCTCCGACGGCGTGAAGATCACCGGCTTCGACTACCCCAGTTGCGAGAACATGGGGCTGGTCAAAATGGACTTCCTGGGCCTGCGGAACCTCGGCGTCATCGACCACGCCATCGAGAACATCCGCGAGAACCGCGGCGTGAGGCTCGCCACCGTCGACCCGATGGACGGCGACAGCGGCACCGTCGTCATTCCGCTGGACGACAGGAAGACCTTCGAGCTGCTCGGCCGCGGCGACACGTTCGGCGTGTTCCAGCTCGACGGCGGCGGCATGCGCGCGCTCCTCAAGCTGATGGAACCGACCCGGTTCGAGGACATCGCCGCCGCCCTCGCCCTGTACCGGCCCGGCCCGATGGCCGCCAACGCGCACACGAACTACGCGCTGCGGCAGAACGGCAAGCAGGAGCCCGATCCCATCCACCCGGAACTCAAGGAAGTCCTCGACCCGATCCTGGGCTCGACCCACCACCTGCTCATCTTCCAGGAGCAGATCATGGCCATCGCCCGGACCCTGGCCGGCTACACGCTCGGCGGCGCCGACATGCTGCGCCGCGCGATGGGCAAGAAGAAGCCCGAGGTCCTGGCCGCCGAGTGGGAGAAGTTCCACGACGGCATGAAAGCCAACAACTACTCGGAGGAGGCCATCAAGGCCATCTGGGACGTGATGCTCCCCTTCTCCGGCTACGCCTTCAACAAGTCCCACACCGCCGGCTACGGGCTCGTCTCCTACTGGACCGCATACCTGAAGGCCAACTACCCGGCCGAGTACATGGCGGCGCTTCTGACGTCCGTCGGCGACGACAAGGACAAGGCCGGGATCTACCTGGCCGACGCCCGCAAACTCGGCGTCACCGTTCTCCCTCCGGACGTCAACGAGTCCGTCGCCGAGTTCACAGCCGTCGGCGACGACGTGCGCTTCGGCCTTCGTTCCGTCCGCAACGTCGGCGACAACGTCATCGACACGGTCATCACGGCCCGGAAGACCAAGGGGAAGTTCACCAGCTTCGCCGACTTCCTCGACAAGGCCGACCTTCCGGCTCTCAACAAGCGGGCCGTCGAGTCGCTCATCAAGGCCGGCGCGTTCGACTCGCTGGGGCACACCCGCAGGGGACTGTGTGCCGTGCACGAGACGGCCATCGACGCGGTCGTGCCGCTGAAGAAGGCCGCGGCCTACGGCCAGGACGACCTCTTCGCCGGGCTGGGCGGCGGTACGGGCGACGACGGGGAGTCCGGCTTCGGCCTCGACGTACGGATCGACGACGGCGAGTGGTCGCGCAAGCAACTCCTGTCCACCAAGCGGGAGATGCTCGGCATGTACGTCTCCGCCCACCCCCTGGACGGCACGGAACACATCCTCGCCGCCCACCGGGACACCACCGTCCCCGACCTGCTGGCCTCCGGGCGGACCGAGGGAACGGTCCGGCTCTCCGGGCTCATCACCAGCGTCCAGAACAAGGTGACCAAGCAGGGCAACGCCTGGGCGATCGTGAACCTCGCCGACCGTGACGGAACGATCGAGATCCTCTTCTTCCCCGCCGCCTACCAGCTCGTCCTGGGCGCCCTGGTCGAGGACAGCGTGATCTCCGTCCAGGAGCGCATCAACGACCGGGACGGCGCCATCAGCATCTTCGGCCAGGAGCTCAAGGTCCTCGACGTGACGGCCGCCGAGCACAACGGAGCAGCGCCGGTCCAACTGCGGCCTGTCCAACCGGGTGCAGATCGCCCTCCTCGTCCGCGACGCGGGCAGTCCGGGGGGCTGAGTCGCGGGGTTGACGGGCGAGTTTCCCACTTCCTCACGCCCGGACCTACGAGCACCCTGGCGATCGATGCCGATCGCGCGTCTTCGCTGGTGAAGTCTTGGGCGTAGAGCAGTTCTTCGGCCAGGATGCGCTGGTAGCGTTCCACCTTCCCGTTGTGGCGGGGTGTGTAGGGCTTGGTCTTCTGGTGGCGGGTCTGGTTGCCGCCATCCGGGCGAAGTCGCCGGGTCGGTAGCAGGCACTGTTACCGGTGACGATCCTGTGGATGTGGTTGGTGCCGTGGGTGGCAAACCAAACCCTCGCACGGGCGAGGAATGGCGCCGCGGTGGAGCCCTTCTCGTCGTGCAGGGGTTCGGTGTAGGCGAGCAGGGAGTGGCCGTCGACGATGGAGTGCAGGTAGATGTAGCCGTGCTTCGCGCCGGCCGTCTTCGCCCGTGCCGTCACTTTGGCCTGGTCGCTGTTTCGGCCGTGAACCCGCCGGCCTCCGCCGTCGGGGATCCGGCCGACCTTCTTCACGTCCAGGTGGACCATGTGCCCGGGCCAGCGGGCAATGATCTTTCCTGGCCTGCGGTTGGTGCGCCGCTGGGGGCGATGAACCGTCGTCGGCCCAGCCAGAGCCGGCTGAGGTGGCGGCTGACCGTGCGTCGGTCGATGACGATGCCCAGGTCGGCGGGTTCGTCGGTGATCCGTCGGGCGGACCACTTGTGCTCACGCCGCTTGCCTCGACCTGTTGGATCGTCTCGGGCGGCGTCTTGGTCGGGCTGCTGTGCGGCGTCGAGGGGCGGTCCTGAAGACCGGCTTCGCCATATCGCCGCCATCGGTTCATCCCCACTTGGACGCGCACGCACGCGAGATTCCCATCTCGGCTGTTACGTGAGCGATCGGTCGAGTCCGGCACCGAGCGATCAGGCGGCGCCGCCCCTCGAGTCTGAGCGGGGCGTTGCGATGCACCATGGGCACGTCCATTCTCGTCGGTGACAGGGTTACGCCGTGGTCGGACGGTCGCGCTGCCTCTCGCACAGCTCCCAGATGGTGTTGCGGGTGGTGTCGTCCAGGACGGCATCGGGCCACGGGGTCCGCTTGCCCTTGCTGTTGAAGTAGGCGCCGTTCGTTTTGCGCTCCTCGTGGCTGGAGGCGAGGTACACGCTGGAGCGCGTGGCCCTCAGCAGTGCCCGGCGGCCGTAGACGACGGGCATCGCCAGCCGCAGCAACGGGACGATCGGGCGAGCCAGTGGCGGATAGGTGCCGACGGTGAGGCTCTTGTTCATCGAGGTGTAGGCGTGTCCGGGGTAGGCGACGTTCAGCGTTACCGGTGTGGCCGCAAGTTCCTGGGCGAAGCGGTAGCTCATCGCCATCTGCGCCAGCTTGGTCTGGTTGTAGAACGACAGGCCGACATAGGACTTCTCGCCCTGCAGGTTGTTGAGGTCGATGTGCCCCCGGGGGATGCCGCCGGTGATGTTGATGACCCGGGCCTGCCCGGACGCGGTCAGGGCCGGCATCAGCCAGTGGGTGAGGCAGAACGGCGCGACCACGTTGACCGCGAACGCGGTCTCGATGCCGTCCTCGGTCACCTCGCGGTGGGATCGGGTCGCTCCGGCGTTGTTGATCAGCACGTCCACGCCGCTGGCCCGGCCGCTGGCCTCCTGGGCGAGGCGACGGACGTCGCGCAGCCGGGACATGTCGGCCGTGATCGCCGTGACGTCGTCGTTCCCGCTGGTGTGACGAAGATCCGCCACAGCAGCGTCGGCGCGGTACTTGTCCCGTCCGACGAGGATCACGCTCGCGCCGAGCGCGGCCAACTGTCGCGCGGTCTCCTTGCCGATGCCACCCGTGCTGCCGGTCACCAGGACGGTCTTGCTTTCCACTGCCACCACCCCATTCGAAATCTGTCACTTGGTGACATGATAGTCATCGAATGATGCAAAGTAGACTGAGCGCATGAAAGAGGGACTGCGTGAACGCACCCGCCGAGCAGTGCGGGCGGAGCTCGCCAAGGTGGCCATCGACCTGTTCGCCCGCCAGGGCTTCGACGAGACGACCGTCGAGGACATCGCCCGAGTAGCCGGCATGACCAAGCGCAGCTTCTTCCGTTACTTCCCGACCAAGGAAGACGTCGTCTTCGACGGCATCGACCTCACCGGAGAGAGCGTCGTCGCCGACATCGCAATGCGACCAGCGGGCGAAGGGCCGTGGGAGTGCCTGCACCAGGTCCTGCGGGCTTGGCAGGAAGAGATCCACGCCAGTGAGCAGGCGCTCGCAACCATCCGCCTGATCGAGGCAACGCCCGCACTGGCCGGGCGACTCCACCAACGCAGAACCGAATGGCGCAGGCGAGTCAGCGACGCGCTCCAAAATCGGCCAGGGACCGACCTCGACCCGTACACCGCCGATCTGTTCACCAATGCCGCCACGGCTGTACTCGACGCTGTATCCAGCCAGTGGGCCCGATCAGACGGGAACGCGGACCGTCCAGCCCTGCTGGACCAGGGGTTCAATCAGGTCCACGTTGATCTCAGCCCGCGGCAGGCGTGACCCGCCCCCCGTCACCAACGTCCTGCCCCACAACAGCTAGACGTCAGCCAGAGGCGTCTTGTGCGGCGGCCCGGGCCTGGGTGAGGGCCAGGCGGTAGGATTCGGTGCCGGTCTGGATGAGTTTGCCGCCGAAGGTGAGCCGGTCGACGATGGCCGCGCAGAGCCGGGGGTCGGTGAAGGTCTTGGTCTAGCTGCTGAAACTCTCGTTCGAGGCGATGGCGACGCTGTTCTTCTCCTCGCGTTCGGTCAGAACCTGGAACAGCAGCTCAGCGCCCCTGCGGTCGAGCTCCATTTAGAGATCATCTCGTTTGGTGGATCGAAGTGAAGGTGCCCCGGCGGACTGCATCTTCAGTGCTGGTGCAACGATGCGGGCATGCGCGAGGTCGATGAGCTGCTCAACGTCGATGATCCAGCCTGGCCGCTCCTCCTCCAGGAACTGTCCGGCACTGACGTACCAGTCGAGGTGCTGCCCGGCGATGCCGAGACAGGCTGCGCCTCGCTGGTGCAGCTCCAGGTCTCGGCCCGGTCGAACCTGGGCGGGATTGTCTTGAATAGCGGCGGTCTGCTGGTGGACAGCGGCTGGTTGCGGATCTTCGGAAGCCCGGGAGGCGCCCATGCCGAGAGGCTGCCGGGCCTGGCGGAGATCAACGCGATGCCCTCGACGTTCGATCCGGCCTGGCGGCCAGGGGCGGGACTCGTGGTTGCGCACGATGTGCTGGGCGGGGTGTTCGCCCTCAACAGCGGAAACCCCCGTGCCGCCGGTCGGCCCGGCGAGCCGGGCGAAATCCTCTACTTCGCCCCTGATTCCCTTGGCTGGGAGGCGCTGGGCGCCGGGCACTCGGCCTGGCTGTCCTGGATTCTCTCCGGAGGGCTACAGGAGTTCTATGGGGGCCTGCGGTGGGACGGCTGGCGCAGCGAGGTGTCCGTGCTGAACGGCCGGCAGGGATTGTCGTTCTTCCCGCCGTTGTGGTCGGCTGAGGCCCGCCAGGACCTGCTGGCGACCAGTCGCCGTGCGGTGCCCATGGCGGAACTCCTGGGGCTGAGCCGCGACTCGTGTCTGCAGTTCGACGGCGCCGACCCGGGGTTCCTCGGAGTCGCATGAACCGGCTCACGCAGCCAGACGCCGGCAGCAGATGAGCGCGGCGGCGATGCCGGCGAAGGCAAGGAAGTGTTCGGCCTTGCGCTCGTAGCGGCAGTGGAGACCGCGGCACCCGGCAAGCCAGGCCACCGTGCGTTCCACGGCCCATCGGTGACGGCCCAGGCGCTGGGAGGACTCGATGCCCTTGCGGGCGATGCGTGGGGTGATGCTCCGGGAGCGTAGCCACCAGCGAAGGTGGTGGTAGTCGTACCCCTTGTCGCCATGGAGCTTGGCGGGCCGTCGTCGGCGCGGTCCGCGGCGGGAGCAGATGGGCGGAATGCCGCGCACCAGGGGCTCGAGTCCCTGGCTGTCGTGGGTGTTCGCGGCGGAGATCCCGATGGATCTTTGGTCCCTTCTTGCCGCGATCTACGGGATTCGGACCCGTCAGGTCCCACCCTTTCTTCACGCGCATGTTCACGGAGTCGATGGCACACCAGGACCAGTCCAACTCGCCACGCGCGCCGAGTTCGTCCAGGAGCAGGCGGTGAAGCTTGCCCCATACCCGGGCCCAGCTCCACTCGGTAAACCGCCGGTGCGCGATCGGCCCGGACGGGCCGAAGACCGGTGGCAGTTGCCGCCAGGTACACCCCGTCGTAGCCACGAACAGGATCGCCGCCAGCACTTCGCGATCACCGTAGCGGCGTCGGCCGCCACCCTGCGGACGCATCGGCGCAGCCGGGACCACCCGCTGGAACAACTCCCACAACCCGTCCGGCATCAGACGCCCCACCATCGCCATCACGGCCGTCAGCCTAGTGATCAAGCCAGTTGAGACGTCCTCTTAGCCCAGCTCATCAATGCAGAGAAGATCGAGTCGGCCGTAGCGGGTGATGGTCTTGGTCAGCACCTTGAGCTGTACCGAGTTTCGTAGAGCCCGGTGATCTCGGCCGTTCTGTCCTCCTTCGTGCACCAGGCGGTGAACGTGTCGCGGTCGGCGCCGTAGGCACGGTGGGTGCGAGTCGGCCACGCTCGCCTGGATGGCGGCGACGGTCTCGGGAGACAGGTGCCGGCCCCGGCCCGCGTGGACGACCGGGGAGGCGCCGGCCGTCTCGTCGTCCACCAGCTCCGCCTCCACGACGTCGGCGGCCGCCGTGACGACGGCCAACTGACGGGCTGTTCCGTCCATGTGGCCCACTTTCAGCTCTGGTTCTAGAAAATGAGCATTATCAAGAACCAGAACGGCGACGGACTGAGACACGCGGCAGCAGACCGGAGCATCAGGCGGCGGGGCGCAGCGCGACGACCGTGACCAGCCGCAGGTGAAGCACAGTGTGACTCACTTCACTGTTTGGGAAAAACGGCGGATGACAATCCTCTCGTTAACGACAGAGGACCCGCGCTCCGCATTTGTGGAGGTGGGTCCTCAGTGCTGTCTGAGACCCGTCGGACCTCCCCAAGGGGCGTAGGGCCATGCATCCGCAGGGCCCTGATTGGGGCACCGTCCGCCGGGATCTTGGCGGGTCGAGACGGGCGGTGCTCCCCGAGCCGAAGAGGCCCGTAATGACGGTACACATCGAGGGCGTACCCCTCGCGATCTTCGTGATCGCCTGTGTGGTGGGGTACGCCATCTACCGCCGTTCACAGACGCAGTCGGCCGTGCCCGGCACTGCGGCGCCCGGCAACGCGGGCGAAGCGATCATGGTCGCCGCGGCGGTGGTGACCGCGCTGATGCTGCTCTTCACGGGAGCCGGGGCAGAGGCAGACAGCAGGCAGAGCACCCCGACCGAACAGCCCTCGCCGACCGACTCGTCGAGGCAGCCCTCAGCCACCTCCTTGGAAACACCTGCTCCGTGATCTGCTTCGAACGCTACGGCGGAGGCGGCCGTCCTCGCGTCGGCCCGACGCCGAGCCGCGCCCGCCCACGCCGGGACGGCGACCGAGGACAAGGGGCCCAGCCTCACGCGGCCAGCAGCGTCCATAACGCCTTTTGTGGTCCGTACCGACGCCACGGCGGCACGACTTGTGGGGTCCGCCGCCGGGAGAGCCACAGGTCATGACCAAACAATGCTCACGGCTTCAGTCCCTGGCCGACGCGAAGGGTGAGATCGTGTGGGACCTGAGCGTCGGCTCCACGGTGCGCCGCGCCCATCAGCATGCGGCCGGGGCAAGGAAGCAGGGCGACCTGCAGAAGGAACCGCCGGGCGGTAACTTCACCGAACGCCGTGATCATGGAGGGGGACGCTCACGCGGCGGGTTCACCACCAAGCTGCACCTGATCGTCGAGCAGGGCCAGAAGCCTATGTCGATCGTGGTGACGGCTGGGCAGCGAGGAGACTCGCCCCAGTTCGAGCCCGTCCTGGACAAGGTACGCGTGCCACGCCTCGGACCCGGCCGGCCGCGCACCCGACCCAATCGAGTGCGCGCCGACAAGGCGTACGCCTCCCGGAAGAACCGCGCCTACCTGCGACGGCGCGGGATCCGCTGCACCATCCCAGACAAAGCCGACCAGTCCCGCAACCGCAGGAAGCGCGGCTCCCGCGGCGGCCGGCCGCCGACGTTCGACCCGGTCGACTACCGTGAGCGCCACGCTGTCGAATGCGGCATCAACCGCCTCAAGAGGCACCGGGCCGTGGCCACGAGGTACGACAAGCTGGCCGTGCGCTACGGGGCGACCGTACTGATGGCTGCGATCAACGAGTGGCTGTGACCTGACGGCGTCACGTCAGACTGCGGCGTGCCAGGGCGAGAAATTCCGCTTTGACCGGCTCCAGGCGCTCGGCCAGGTTCCCCTCGTCACGCTCCTGCCAGACCGCTTGATTCAAGGCGCGGGCGTAGGCAGTCGTCGGTGTGTGAAGGTCAGGGGCGCACAGCAACTCGATGCTCTTTTCGGCTATTCGAAGACCGTCCATCGCCGGTCTGGCCGTCACATACCAGTCATCGCCGACCTCCCATCGGGGCGGCCTCGCATGCGCCACGCCCTCAGCCTCCAACGCGCACCGGATGAACTCCAGCACGGTCCTGATCTGTTCAGCACGTCGCTCCTCCGCTCGCGCCGCAGCCCGCCTTTGCCCGTCAGCCCGGTCAGCTGCCCGCTGCGTCGTGCGCTGGGTCAGGTACGTCAACGCACCACCTACAGCCACACCGGCTATCGAAATCACTGGGGTCCACACGTCTCCTGCCACAGCCGACTACTACCAGTACCTGCCCATCGACCGCTGCCGATCTTGCGAGACAGGCTTGTATACCCAGATTCCAAGCCGCTCCAAGACCCACTTCCGATACATGCACAGCCGTGCACCCCGGCCTACTCCGGCCTGGGCCGACGGCCGGTCCCGGCCTGCCCCGAGCCCGCGCAGACCGTGAAGAGCCTGGTCATCGCGGCCGGGAAACGCGCCGCGCGGCCGGTGCAGTGGCGGGAGGGATCGCGGCCGGGCAGTGGCCGCAGCGGACACAAACGCATGTACTCGCGCTTCGTGGCCCTGCGGGTCCGGCCCGCCGGACGTGAGATCCGCAAGGCCACGGCCGGCACCGGGCTCCCGGTCCGCTGGCTGCTGGCAGACCCTGGGCCTGGCCCACTTCGAAGGCCGAACCTGGCCAGGCTGGCACCACCACGTCACCCTCGTCTCGGTCGCCCACGCCTTCTCCACCCTGCAGCGACTGAGCCGATCCCCAAAAGAGACGGCGCCGGCCTGAGCCTCTACCAAGTCGTTCGCGAGCTGCAGTTACTCCTCGCGATCTGGACCGGCGCCTGCCCCACCTGTCACCGCGACATGCCAGACCCCGCACCAACATTCAGCTCCTCCCGCGTGCCTTCAGGAAGGCCACGATGTCGGCGTCGTCGGCGAGGAAGGCCCCCTATCTCTCCAACGGGAGCATGGACATCCTCTACACCGACACCGCGACGCTCCAACGCCCGTCACGGTGCCGAACGTTTCCGCTGCAGCAGCCAGGTACCCCCTGTCACTGCCCCCGTCACCAAGAAGCCCACCATCAGCGACGTCCTGAACTCCTCCATCTTGCTGCCGTCGTCCGCCATAACTACCGACAGCGTCGTGATGACGGCCGTGATCACTAGCCCGATGGCCAGGTTCTTGTGCACCAGCGATTTCGGCATTTTCTCCTCGTTTCTCGATGAGTGTGCCGCGGTATCGTCCTTAATTCGGCGGCACACCTGGGCTGTCATCAGTTCGGGTCGATCCCGTCCCGGTTCATCTGCTGTATCAGCCCGCCTGGGCCAGTAAGCGACAAGCCCTGTTCCATGGGCCGAGAATCTTCGGCCTCTACACCCGCCCGCCCGACGACGCGACGGTGATCTCCGCCGGCAAACTGGGGCCGGGGGACCACCGAGGTGCCGAACTCGATGTCGGGCACCTCACGCCCCATGATCGCCAGAGTGGTCGGTGCATTCCCGGCTCGGCTCGTGCGCTGGTTCAGCCGGACTCTGTCGAAGCCGGCTGTGACAGCAGCCCGGGTTTGGTCGAGGACCAGCGCCAAGGACGGTCCTGCCTCGTCCACAGGCTGCCGAACGACAGGGCGAGCGAAGCCCGGCAGCCGCATACCCAACACGTTCTGTTACAGGATCTCTATCCAGTCGACGTGGGGCGGCCTGTTGGGGAAGGTGATGACGTAGTGCTTGGGGTAGGTGCCGGTTGTCCCGTTCACGTCGTGGTACTTGACCCTGTTGTTTCCGGTGGAGATCTTGTCGACCCACACGGTGATGCCCGGGCCGCTCGCTGCGAAGTTGTAGGTGCCCTTGTTGGCGAAGCAGTAACTTTGATTGTATGCGCCGTTGGTGTTCTCGAAGTGCACATCGGCTCGCAGATAGGACAGCATTCTCTGACTCCCTTTTCGCGCCTGCCGGTATGTGATATTCACGCTAAAAGCATGAGCCTAGAATTGTCAACGACGGTTTTCCGCAAGGACACTTGGGCTGCGTTGAGGTCGTGCCGGATTCGCCGGTGGCCTGTATGGCCCCGGCAATTTGCGCGTCGGGGCCAATTCGGCCGGCCGGTGCGCGCCGTGTGAAAATAATGCCACCCGGCGACCTACGCTTGGCTTGTTTCTTTCACTTCTCGATACGCATTGCCCCAGGAGCTACCTTCCTCGCTGTGCTGGTCCGATTTCCGATGCCCGTAGCGCACCAGGCTCCGGCGTCACGCATTGCCTCTCCGCGACGCGGACACCGTCGTCACCGCGACGCGCCGGACAGCGCCGAGACCTGCTGCCCGCCCGCCTCCTTCGCCGTCCGGCGGCCGCGGATCCTGCGGGCCAGACCGATGAGGACCGAGCGCAGTACCGCGGCCCGACGGCTGGACGGGACGAACATCTGCTGCTTGAGTCGCGCGGTGCGCTGGTGCTTGGTGATGAACGGACGCAGGCCGGTCTCCCAGGCGTCCAGGGCGGCGGCGAGGTCGTCGGGGTGCTCCTGCAGGGCCGCGCCCAGTGCGGCGCCGCCGCGCAGCGAGGACGTGGCACCCATGCCCGAGTAGAGGTTCATGCACCAGGCCGCGTCCCCCACCAGCACGACCCGCCCCCTGCTCCACCGCGGCATCCGCACCTGGTGCACCGAGTCGAACACGTGGTCGGTGGCTTCTTCCAGGGAGTCCAGGACGTGACGCACCACGGGGTCGTCGTCCATCCCGGAGTAGACCGCGCGCAGCCGCTCGACCCGCGACCCGCTGAATTGCTCCAGGAAGTCCTTGGTCCGGTAGGTCAGCAGCGCGGTGGGCGCGTGGTCGGCGAGCCCGAACACCCACACCGCCCGCTGGGCGCGCGCGATGATGATACTGTCGCTCGCCTCGTACGTGGGTACCTGCTCCTTCAGCTGGAAGGCGCAGATCATCGCGTTCCACGTGGTCAGATGCTCCTCGTGCGGACCGAACACGATCCGGCGCACGCTCGAGCGCATCCCGTCCGCGCCGACCACGAGATCGAAGTCCTCACGGTACTGCTTTCCGGTGCCGGCATCCTCGAGCAGAACCCGCACCCCGTCGGCGCCTTCGGTGATCTCGACCGGAGTGGTCCCGAATCGCACCTCGACGTCGGTGGTGCTCTGCCACAGCGCGGCCTCGATGTCCCCGCGCAGCACCGCTGCCGGCTCCCCGGGCTGATCAAGGAATCCCAGGGCCGGCCTGCGCCTGCCCCGACGATCCACCGACCACGCATTCCCGCCGCCGTCCGCCCGTTCCGGGTTACGGGTGTGCAGGTGCTCGACGATGTCCAGGTCGATCGCGGCCTGCCTGCCCTCCGGGAACAGCCCGACGAAGTAGCCCCCGGTGCGCCGCTCGGGCGCCCGTTCGGCGATCACCGGCGTCCAACCGGCCCGGCGCAGCCCGATCGCCGCGGACATCCCCGCGATCCCGAGCCCCACCACCAATGCCCTCTTCTGCATGGCCATCACCTCGCCGTGCCGGACGGGACAGCGGCCGACGCGGTGAACTCCGCAGCCAACCGGCGGTGGACGATCCTGCGGATCAGCTCGAGAGCGCACGAGACCAGCACTTGGACCGGGCGGCTGGACGGTACGAACCGTTGTTGCTTGATCCGTGCGGAGCGCCGCTGCCTGGTGATGTAGGGACGCAGGCCGGTCTCCCAGGCGTCCAGGGCGGCGGCGAGGTCGTCGGGGTGCTCCTGCAGGGCCGCGCCCAGTGCGGCGCCACCGCGCAACGAGGACGAGGAGCCCATGGCCGAGTAGGTGTTCATGCACCAGGCCGCGTCGCCCACCAGCACGACCCGCCCCGTACTCCACCGGTCCATCCTCACCTGGTGGATCGAATCGAACACGTGGTCAGGGGCCTGCTCCAGAGAGTCCAGAACGTGGCGCACCACGGGGTCGTCGTCCATCCCGGAAAAGGCCGCGCGTACCTGCTCGACCGACGGCCCGGCGAACCGGTCCGGGATGTCCTCGGTGCGGTAGGTCAGCCAGGCGCAGGGCGCGTGGTCGGCGAGTCCGAACACCCACATGGCGCGCTTGGGGCGCGAGACGATGATGCTGTCGCTCGCCTCGTAGGTGGGCACCTGCTCCTTCAGCTGGAACGCGCAAATCATCGCCTTCCAGTTCGCCAGGTAGTTCTCGTCCGGACCGAACACCATCCGGCGCACGCTCGAGCGCATCCCGTCCGCGCCGACCACGAGATCGAAGTCCTCACGGTACTGCTTTCCGGTGCCGGCATCCTCGAGCAGGACCCGCACCCCGCAGGCGTCCTCGGTGATCTCGACCGGAGTGGTCGCGAACCGCACCTCGACGGCGTCCTGGGTCCCGTCGCCGTTGATGCCCTGCCACAACGCGGCCTCGATGTCGCTGCGCAGCACCGCTGCCAGACCGCTGGGCGCGTCCAGCAATCCCAGAGCCGGCTTCCGCCTGCCCCGGCAATCCACCGACCACGAGTTCCCGCCCGGTCGCCATTGCGGGTTGCGGGTGTGCAGGTGGTCGGCGATCCCCAGGTCGGCCGCGGCCCGCACACCCTCCGGGAACATGAAGATGAAGTAGCCCCCGGTACGGCGCTCGGGTGCCCGTTCGACGATCACCGGCGTCCAACCGGCCCGGCGCAGCCCGATGGCCGCGGACATCCCCGCGATCCCGAGCCCCACCACTAATGCCCTCTTCTGCATGGCTTTCCTTTCTCCGATCACGTCTGATGGATGGATGGTTCGATCCGGCACGACGACGGCGCGGCTGCGGCCCGTGTGTGCCCATGCCTCACCGACCCGGCTCAGAGGGAACGCGGTGTAGGGCGGCTGCAGGAATCCGTCGGCGAAGCGGGCCATGACCTCGGGTGCCTCGGCGAGCATCTCCCCGGCTGACCGCGATCCGACGCCGCTCCCGGCGATCCGGATTCGATTCACCGGCCGCGCAGCAAGGTCCGCGGGCAGCGACGCCTCCAGGCCGGCGGACGAGCCGATCTGGACGTAGTCCGTGTTCGCCCCGGTGCCCTCGCCGCTGCGACCCGGTTCGGCGAAGGAGGCCTCGGTGACGGGCCCCACAGGCAGTCCAGCGCGAGACCGGGCGACGTCTCGGACACCGCATCGGCCAGAGCCCGCTCCAGAGCGTCGGACCCGACCTGGGCCAGCGACAGGGTCGTCACGCCCTCGCGGCGCAGCCGCCAAGCGCCTCCGGATCGCCCACGGCGCCAATGACTCGCTCCAGCACGCACCACGGCCTCTCCTTAACTAAGTTCAGTGCCGTGGCCAGCATTCCTGAACGCTGTTAAGGTGTCAACCATGACCAAGGGCATCACCCGGGAGCAGATCGTCACGGCGGCGCTCGAACTCCTTGACGACCAGGGCATGGACGCCCTCACCGTCCGTGCACTCGCCTCCCGACTCGACGTCCGCCCCTCCGCGCTCTACTGGCATGTGCGCAACAAGCAGGAGTTGCTCGACGAGATGGCCACCGAGGTCATGCGCCGGGTGGCCGACGCCCTCGCCGCGGTCCCGCCGGGTGACGGATGGCGCGACGACCTCGCCGCCTACGGCCGCGTGCTGCGCTCGGAGTACCTGCTCCACCGCGACGGGGCCCGCATCTTCAGTGGCACCCGGATCACCGACCCGGACGTAGTCCGCATGAAGGAGCCGTTGTTCGAACGCTGGACCGCGTCCGGCTGGAAGCCCGCCGACGCGGACGACGCCATCGACCTGGTCACCGCGTTCGCCGTCGGCTTCGTCATTGAGGAGCAGGAGAGGCGCCAGGCCGCCGGGGCCGATCCGTCGCGCTACTCGATCGACCAGCGCGACGCCTGGCTCGGCGAAGGCGCGTCACTGGTCAAGGAGGCCGGGCGCCTCCTCGACGACGGCGACCAGCGGTTCGAACGGCACCTGGGTATGGTTCTCGACGGGATCGCCGCCCGGCTCGACACGTGACTCCCCCGCGCCTGCGCACGGGCACCGTCGCGAGCACCGCGGCCGCAGCCGGTCGTGCAGTTCCGCTGCCAGCCCCGCATCCCGCCAGCGGGTGAAAGAAGGCGTACACCCGCGGCCAGGGCGGGAAGTCCGGGGGCATCGTCCGAGCCGTACCGGGGTCGGCACCCTGGCCCGGCTGCGCTTGTGGACCCGGAGGCAAGGCGGCCGCACCCAGGAGTTGACCAACTGGGCCGGGCAACGGTGACCACTCGACATCCGCGAGCTACCAAGAGGCCCCGCCGACCACCCGAGCGGATAGAGAACAGCCAGTCAGCTTGTGGTTTCGATCCAGTTCAGGATCTGGTTGTTCGTCTCCGGTGCGTTCTTGTGCAGTTGTACGTTGTGGCCGCTGTTGGGCACGACGATCGATGTGAGGCCGGCCTGGTCGGAGTAGTAGGGCCGTTCGTTGGCCAGCATCGTCTCGGAGGTGCAGGTGCCGACGGTGCAGTACTGGTCCTTGTCGCCGGTGACCAGGAGGGTGGGCACTTTGATGGTGCGGGAGGGGGACTTGGCGGGGGAAAGGGGTGTGGTCTCGGAGTCTGCGGCGGTACTGACGTCCTTGAGGCGTTCGTCGGCTTTGATGACGGCCGGGTCGGTGTGGTCGGTGTCGTAGAAGAACTGACGCATGCCGGCGTTTGTGGTCAGGTAACCGGAGTCGTTGATCGTGCCGCGGAACTTGGAGTCGTCCTTCGCTTTGATCTCGAATTGGATGTCCTGGCCGGGGCCGTTGTCGGAGGGCTCTTCCTTGCGGACGACGTGGCTCATGCCGGTGAGCACGAAGGCGTCCACGTCATGGGGGTGCTTTGCGGCCTGGGCCCAGGCCATGGACGAGCCCAGCGAGTGGCCGACCCAGACGACCTTGTCGAACGTGCGGTCCTTGATCTGGCCGTCCCGCAGCTGGGTGATGACCTGGTGGAGGGTGTCGGTGCCGGTGTCGAGGGTGTACTGGGAGCTGGGCGGCAGCGTGCTCTTGCCGGTGGCGAGGCGGTCGATATTGAAGGTGGAGAAGCCCGCGTCGAGTGCCGAGGAGACGTAGGAGTAGCGACCGTTGGCGACCGGCATGTCGTAGTAGCTGTGGTTGTAGGTGGAGCCGGGGACCAGTAGCTGAACGGTCTTGCTGGTCGTGCTCTGGTGGCGTGGCTGGCACAGCTCCCCGTAGATATGGGCGTTGCCCATCTTCTTCATCGACACCGGGACCTGTACTTCGTAGCAGGCCGCGTCGGGGTGCAGCTTCTGCACGCTGCTGAGGGGGGTGTTCGCGGTGCCCGTCTTCGCGGATGTCGCTGGCTCGTCTTGCGCGCTCATGATCACCGGTATGGCGATCCCTGCTGCCGCCACGGTCGTAAGCACGGCGGTGAAGGCTTTCGTCTTCGTCGAGAAGGTACGACGGCGTCCGGTCATGTTTTCCTCTCCAGTAATGGGGCCGTGAAGGGCTTGAGGGGACGTCCGGCATGAAGGCGGAATGGCGTATGGCACGGGCCGTGCGAGAGCCCAAGACGGCGACGAGCTCCGTGCAGGCGAGGGACATGCCGCCGCGTTCTGCGCGGGTGCCGTGAGGAGGCCGGTGGTGACAGCGGATACCGTCACCGGCTGGGTCCGGCCTGACTGGGCAGTCAACCGTCTTCACGGGATGCCCGGCGAGCCGGACCGGCAAGTTCCTGCGGTTCAAGGCCAAGCCGGGCAAGCAAGGGAGATGAACTGATCGTCCTGTGCGCCAAGCTGAGCGACGAGTCCATCGCCACCGACACCCTGTGAGCCACCACTGCCCGGCCCGCCGGCCCCTGTCGGTGATGGGCAGAGGCCGGGTTCAGTGCTGGACGGGGGTGAACCAGCGTGTGGCGGCCTGCTGGAAGGAGCTCGGGTCACGGTCTTGTGCTGCGGTCCAGGCCACGACGCCGTCCGGACGTACGAGCACCGCTGTGAAGCCGAGGGCGTTGCGTGCCGAGCCGGACCGGTACACGATCTGGTCCTGGTGGCTTTTGGTCGCAGACCGCAGCGTGTCGTCGGCACCGAAGTCGAGCAGGACGCCCCGGCCGTGGCGCAGCAGGTCGCCGAGGCTGGTGCCGTCCTCGAAGGAAAAGTCGGGGGCAGTGCTGCCGACGAGTGGGTGGGCATCGCCCAGGTCGTAGCGGTTGAACAGGCCGGCCGTGCGCCGGTAGGCGAGTGTCGTGCCGTCGGTGGTGCTCAGCAGCTCGTGGACCAGCTTGCGCAGCGCGGGTGCGTCGGGACCCGGCTTCATGGTCGCCACCTGGGCACGCGACCAGTCGAGGACCGCGGCGCCCACGGGGTGGCGTTCGCTCGTGTAGGTGTCGAGCAGACCCTCGGGTGCGGTGCCGCGCGCGGTCGCCGCGAGCTTCCAGCCGAGGTTCATGGCATCGCCAATGCCCAGGTTCAGGCCCTGGCCGCCGAGTGGTGAGTGGATGTGCGCGGCGTCTCCGGCCAGTAGGACGCGGCCGTTGCGGTAGGTCGTGGTCTGCATGGCGCGGTCGGTGAAGCTCGATGCCAGATGCACTTCGTTCAGCGTCACATCGATGCTCGTGATGCGGCGCAGGACCTCTTGGAGGTGCTCGCGGGTCAGCGGCTGCGACCGGTCGAAGGCACCGCCGTCGAAGTCCATCATGCCTATGTGACCGGGGAAGGGTGTGCGCAGGTACATGCCGTCGTCCGTCAGGTGGAAGCCGAGAGACAGCTGGTCGGGGTCGGCGAAGGCGACCTGGGCGGCGTAGCCGGTGCACAGCGGGTCCGTGCCGACGAAGTCGAAGCCGGCCAGGCCGCGCACCGTGCTGCGCCCGCCATCACAGCCCACCAGGTAGCGGGCCTCATACTCCTGGCCGCCGGCGGCGACCGTGACGTGGTCGGCGCGCTGCGCCAAGGCGGTGACGGCCGTGCCGCGCACTATCTGAACACCCAGCTCGGCTGCGCGATCGGCCAGGACCGAGGTGACGGCCTCCAGGCAGGTCATGAAGCCTTCCATCGCCGGGCTGGGCAGCCGCCACGGGAGCGAGGCCACGTCGATGTCGGCCGCGTCCAGGCCCATGCCGGCGAAGTGACTCACGTCGCGAGGGTCCGGCGCTTCTGCCAGGTCGGGGGCGGCGCCTACCTTGGCCGGATCGGCGTACGAGGCGCTGAGTACGGCATCGAGCAGACCGCGGCGGTAGAACGTCTCGGCCGATCCCGCGCTCAGGCCTCGCAGGCCCAGAGGGAGTGCTTTCCATACCGAGGTGGCTTCTTCTTCCCGCTCCAGGACCAGGACGGAGGCGCCGCCCAGGGCCAACTCGGTGGCCAGGAACAGGCCAACCGGACCGCCGCCCGCAATCACTACGTCGTGCATAAGGGATTCCTTTCTGAAACACAAGGGAAAGGGCCGACCAGGGCGGGTCAGCCGAGCCGGGTGAGGCCGTCGACAATCACGGCGATACCGGTGAGGAACTGCTCGCGGTCGTCGTGAGTGTGCAGCTGGGAGATGACGGCGTGCATGAACGGGTAGTCCTCGGCGTCGAGGTCCTGCCAGGCCGCCTCGGTCGCATCGAGGAACGCGTCGCGGTCGTACGACCCGTCCGGCGCGTCGCCCTCCATCCGGGTGTTCTGGCTGACGGCGCCGAGGATGTAGTGCACCAGCGTCGACGCCGCGTCGAACCAGGAAGCCCGCGGCACACCCAGCGCGCCGACCTGACGGCCGATCCGCTCGAAGATGCCGACCGTCACCGTCCCGAACGGCTTGCGGACCACCTGCCGGGTCAGCCGGGTCGCCAGCCACGGGTGCTCGGCGATCGCGTCGAACAGCGCCAGCGCCACGGTGCGGATTTCATCCTGGGGCTGGGATGAAACCGCCACGGAGTCGGCGGCCAGAGCAGCGGTGACAAGTGTCTCGGTCGCTGCGTCCAGCAGATCGTCGCGACTGCCCACCCGGTAGTAGATCGCTCCCGAGCCGGTGGACAGACGCTCGGTCAGCGCCCGCGTCGTCATGGCGGCCTCACCGCCCGCATCGAGCAACTCGATCGCCGTCTCGATGATCCGCTCACGGGAGAGCACCTGGTTACGCCGCTCTGAGCGGGGACTTCTCGTTGCCATGCCTCCACCTTGACACATTTGGAGCGACGCACCAAATTAGTGCGGTGATCCAAAAAGGGAGGACTGGTCAAGAGGGGACCATGACGAACGTGAAGGGCGCGACGGTGCGGTCCGACATAGACGAGTAGGTCTGGTCCAGCGGGACGGTGACGTTCGTAGCGCGGATCGTGGCGAAGAAGGAGACGAAGCCGGCCCCGTCCGCCGGTTGCGCCCGAGCCGGCCGAAGCCGGCAAAGCGGCGTGACACCGTCCCGGCGTACGGAGGAGCTGACCGCTCTCGCCCGCGAACTGGGTGACGCCTACACACTGTTGGTACGCCACCACTGCTTGGAAGTGAGCGCGGGAATCCCGCCGGTGGACCAGGGTGCGCGCATCCTGGCACGTGTCGGGGCACCCGTCGGTCGAGGAGCTGTGTCTGGCCGCCGACCCGCGGACTGGGAGCGGTACCGCAGGGAGCGTGGCGTCTACTTCGACCTGCTCGCGGCTCCACCCGGTGTGGTCGCCACGACGGGTGCCCGAACTCGCGCACGCGATCAGCAGCGGCAGGACCGGGGAAGCCGAGGCGACCCGGCTGCGCCAGGCGTTCCGGGAGCGGTTCTGTCCGCACGACGACGGGCGGGCGTCCGAACGCGTCGTGCGCCGCGTGTTTCCGGCGGCCTGACGCGGCGCGGGGCGGGCGGCCCCGAGATCCTGCGCCACAAGGAGGTACCGGTACCCGAGGTCGGGCCGGGCCAGGTGCTCGCGCGCACACTCCGTGGGCATCGACTCCGTCTCCCTGTGCCGCGCCTCAGGGATGGGAACGGACGTCGCGGGGCGGCCCCTGGGTGGTGTCCGTCGTCCGCGCGTGGCGATCCGGGGGCTCGGGCCATGGGGAGCTGACGAGGACGAACGTGCAGACGAGGCCGCCCAGTACGGCCACCGCTCCCGCCACGGACCGGGTGAGCAGCCGCAGGCGACGCTCGCTCTCGGCCCGCACCGAGCCCGCCGTGGGCACCGTCGCGGTGGAGCCCTCGGCCACGAGGGTGCGGATCCGCAGGGGCAGAGCATCATGGTCGTCGGAGTCCGGGAAGCACTCTGCGAGGACCGTGCGGGCGCCCAGCAGTCTGCTCTCCGTGGCGGCGCACGAGGCTTCCAGCTCGGCCGCCGCCTGGGCAATGGTCAGTCCCAGACCGTCGCAGAGCAGCACGGTGCGCCGATGCCGGGCGCTCAGGTGCAGGAGGGCCCGGTGCATCGGGGAGGTCGGTGCGGGCTCTTCCCGTTCCACGAGTTCCCGGAACCGATGCCACGGGGACAGGGCGTACTCGTAGGCGTGGAAGCGCACCCAGCCCACCGGGTCCGAGTCGACCGCGACTTGCGGCCAGTACTCCCAGGCGTGGGAGAACGCATACTCGACCGCCTGGAAAGCACGTCCCCGTCGGCCGGTCAGCAGATGCGTCTGATGGAGCAGACCTGGAGCCGCGTGCACGTACAGCGCGTCGAAGGCGGACTCGGCCGTCGAGCCGTGGTGAAACGATTCCTTCGGTCGTGGAAGGGCGTATGCGGCGGCGAGAGGGACGGCCTGTCGATTTCTCGACACATCCACTGGGCGAAACGAAGAGAGCATGGGGAGATGTTGCCTCACAAGCGATGAATTTCCATAATTGCCCTTTTTCGCCCTCATTAGGGCAGACCATCTCCACGGCCGCGGTACCGGAACGCGGCCGTGGAGTGCGAGTGGTCCGGTGCTCAGCGGAGGGCGCCTCCGCGCGGCGCAGCGCCCCGGGGCTGTCCCTGCCTGGTGCGCGGACGGGACGCCGACGGCTTCCGTCCGTTTCCTCCTCTCGCGGCGCCCGCGCCGTCTCCCTCCGTCGGGCCCGGGGACCCGGCTCGTTCCTGCCGGTGCCGGGACACCGTCCGCCGGGGCGGCCGGCTCAGGGTGATCTGACGGACGACCTGCTGAAAGGAGATCAGCGAGGCCAGGCCGGGCAGGGCGGCCGCCGCCGAATCGCTGAGCGTCCTCGGTGCCTGCCAGGCACACAGGAACATCGCGATCGCCGAGAACAGCAGGACGACGGTCCACGAGTGCACGGCGCGACGCCGGTGCAGCGCCGCCCGCAGCACGGACAGCGAAGCCACCAGCCAGGGGCCGTAGACCAACAGTGGCCACCACGACACCACGCCGTGGGAGGCCGGTGAGGTCGCCGACAGCCGCAGCGGCTCGTAGGCGGCGAACCCCCCGAGCAGGCCCACGGCCAGGGCGACGACCGCCGCCAGCGCCGCGAGCACCACACTCGCGGTGCGTACGGCGCCGAGGGCCTGCCGACGGCGCGCCCTGCGTCCCGGACGGCGTCGCCGTCTCAGCCCCGGCAGCTCCGTCGTGCTCGCCTGCGGGTCGGCCCGTCCGGTCCCGGGCTCCCCGGCCCTTCCCGAAGCGTCGTCCTCACGGGAGGTGTCGGCGTACTGCTCCGGCGCGTCCTGGAGCATGAAGGCCAGTTCCTCGGCAGGGTCCCAGTCGGTGCCCGGCGGCACCAGGGGCTCGGCGAAGTCACCAGGCGTGCGCGGCCCGGTGGACATGTCCGGGGGACGGCCGAACTCGTCGGTGGGTGCCCGGTGCCTGCCGCCGCCGGCAGGCGGTTGCCACTCCTCCCCGCCGAGGGCGTACCAACTGTCGTACGTGTGGTGTGCGCCTTGTTCGCGATACATGAGGTGCTTGGTTACCGCGCCGCTCCCCCATCGGGGCGGCCGGGTGGTGACCCGTGTCCGCGTTCCTCCCCGTTCTCGGCATCCCGCTTTCCCCACAGCCGGAGAATCGCTTTCCCCGTCGTCTCACTCATGCCTGGAGTAACGCTTCTGCAGTGCACGGGATGTGTGGCAATCGGGTGAACGGAGTTCTCTGCCCTGTGCGGTTCCGCGTCAGTCGACGTTGACCAGAATCCTGCCGCCGGCGGGCGGGGCCTCGGCCACCTGCGCGCTCGGCTCGCGGCCTGGAGTCTGCTACTGGCAGGAGCAGGCTGGGCGGGACGCGATTGCCCATACTCGAGCGCATGGACGAGACAACGCACCACAAGTCCCTGCTGGGTGAGTTCCTGTCCACACGCCGGGCCCAGTTGAAGCCGGCGGACGTGGATCTGCCGGACTACGGCGACCGACGCCGGGTGCCGGGGCTGCGGCGCGAGGAGTTGGCCCAGCTGGCCGGTGTCAGCGTGGCCTACTACATCCGGCTGGAGCAGGGGCTGTCGTTCAACGCCTCGCCCCAGGTCCTGGACGCGCTGGCCACCGCTCTGCGGCTGGACGACGCGGAGCGGCACCATCTTCACACCTTGTCCGGCGAGCCCCGTCGGCGGCGGCGCCGTCGCCTCCCCGCCGAGCGGGTCGGCCCGGCGGTGCGCCAACTGGTCGACGCCTTCGGTGACTCACCCGTGGTCGTCGTCGGCCGGCGCTCGGACGTCCTGACGTGGAACCCCGCCGGGCACGCCTTGATCGCCGGGCATCTCGCGCCGGACAGCCCCGATCAGGCATCCACTCGGCCCAACACCGCCCGGCTGATCTTCCTGGACGCCCACACGCGGGACCTGTACGTGGACTGGCCGAGGAAGGCTCGGGACGTGGTGGGCAAGTTGCGGCAGGCCGTCGGGGAGTTCCCGGAGGACCCGCAGCTTGCCTCTCTGATCGGCGAGTTGACGATGCGCAGTCCGCAGTTCGCCGCGCTGTGGTCCCAGCACCGGGTGCGGGCCTGGGGTACGGCCGAGTATCGGATGCGCCATCCGGTGGTCGGGGAGCTGGAGGTGTTGCAGCACTCCCTCCCGGTTCCCCGGGAGCAGGGGATCCGACTGGTGGTGACGACGGCCGCGGCCGGCTCCGCCTCGCAGGCGGCGCTCCGGTTGCTCAACCAGAGCCTGCGGCCCACGGCCGAGGGTCCGAAGACGTCCCGCGCCGCTCCCGAACGAGTCACCCCGGTCACCACTCCCCCGCACTCCTGACCCGGCCGTCCGGCCACCGCGGTACCCCGTCGTCCGGTGCCGCGGCGCCTCATCGCGCCCGCTTCGGCGCCACCGGCTGACCCCGCGTCGCCTCCGCCCAATCCGTACATCCAATCCGTCCGCCCCAACTCATCCCAGGAACAAGGACTATGAACAAGAAGACGAAGCTGAGGATCGCCCTTGCGAGCGCGACGCTGGTTGTCGCCGCCGCCACCGGTACCGCGCTGGCCTCGGGCGGCTCCTCCTCCGGCTCGGACTCCGGCTCCGAGCGGCCCAGCACCGCGCAGAACAAGCAGGGCGGGCAGGACAAGCAGCAGACGCCCGCGGTCGTCAAGGCCGACGGTGCGAACCTCTTCCCGCACTCGCTGGACTTCGACGCACCGTCGGAGTCGTTCTACGTCGGCTCACTGAGGCACGGCACGGTCTCCGCCGTCGGCACGGACGGAAAGGTGCGCACCTTCATCGACGATCCGCAGATCGTGTCGGCGCAGGCCGTCAACATCGACCGCGAGCGGGGCCGGGTCCTGGTCAGCAACGTCGACTACGGCACCGCCGACCGCTCCCGCAAGGACGCCCCGTTCAAAGTCGCCGGTGTCGGCAGCTACGACCTGGAGACCGGGAAGCAGAACTGGTGCGTCGACCTGACCGCGCTCACCCTGGACGGCAAACAGCACCTGATCTCCGACGTGACGGTGGCGCCCGACGGCACCGCGTACGCCGTCGACGAGTTGACCCCGACCGTGTTCCGCATCGATCCCGAGGGCAACGCCTCGGTCTTCCTCCGGGACGACCTGCTCCAGGGCACCCTCGACATCCCCGACTTCCTGGACGACGTGGGGATGGCAGCGGTGGAGTACGTGGCGGGCGACCAGTTGATCATTGCGATGGCCGACGGCTCCCTGGTGCGGGTGCCGGTCCAGCGTCCGGAGGACGCACAGAAGGTGGGGCTGTCCACACCACTGGCCTCCCCCACCGCCGGCATGCGGCTCCTGGCCGACGGCTCGATCACGGCCGTCAGCAGCGGCCTGCTGACCGGCAAGCCCGCCCAGATCCAGCACGTGACCCCCGCAGACGGCTGGAGGACGGCGACCGTGAGGGTCACCGACACCGTCATGGACCCCGTCACCAGCGACGTGACCGAGGGACCGGGCAGGACGACGTACGCGCTCAGCGGCGGGCTGGCAGACCTCCTCGCGGGCAAGCCCAACGACGGGTTCACCCTGACGCCCGTCAGGACCGGCTGAGGCGGGGTTGAAGCAGTACGTCCGTACCGGCCAGGTCAGTCTTCGCGCACGAGGAACCTCTTCGCGGACTCACGGAAGTGGGCGACGAACGGGTTGGCGTCCGCGAGGCGCGTCGCGACCACCACCTGGCAGGGTTCGACTCCCTCGACGGGGACGGTGGCGAGGTCGTCGCGGAGTGTGGCGCGCCGGTCGTCGGCCGACACGAGGACGGCGGCCCGGCCGTCGGCGACGACTTCGAGCTTGTCCTCGAAGGTGTCGACGAGCATGGGACCGAGCGGAGCCGGGCTGCCGTCCGGACGCGGGTCGAGCCGCCAGAACCCGGTCCACAGCGCCGCCATACCGGCGCAGGCCACGAGGGGCTCGTCGGCGAAGCCGCCCGGGGTGACCGACCCCTTCCCGGCGAGGCGGTGGGTCGTGGTCACGAGCAGAGTCCGGGGTTCGTCGTACAGGACGGTCACATCCAGGCCGTCGTCCGCGATCGGCAGCGGTGCGCGGACGACGAGCGCGTCGATCCGGCCCTCGGGCAGGGCGCCGGCTTCGTCCCAGTCCAGGTGACGGGTGCGGACCGGGCGGTGCTCGGCGCACGCGCCGCCGCCCCGCCGCGTACCGGTCGCGGTCCGCAGCGACGCCGCTTCGCTGCCCACATCGACACGCTGGCCGACCGGGTGAAGTCCGAGTTCGGCACGGTCGACGTCTTGTTCGCCAACGCCGGCGTCAACGGGTTCGCGCCGTTCGAGGCGACCGGCGAAGAGCTCTTTGACCAACTGCTGACCATCAACGCCAAGGGCCCCTACTTCACGGTGCAGAAGCTCGCTCCGCTCCTGGCGGAGGGCAGCGGCGTCGTACTCACCACCTCCGTGGCGAACGTGCTGGGACTTCCCATGCTCAGCGCGTACGCGGCCGGCAAGGCCGCGGTGCGCTCCATGCCCCGCAGCCTGGCCCGGGAGCTGCTCCCGCGCAAGATCCGCGTCAACGCGGACAGCCCTGGCCCGATCGACTCCGGAATCCTGGAGAAGTCGATGCCCCGGGAAGGGGCCGATCAGGCCAAGGCGTAGATGGGGGCCGACAACCCCATGCTCCGCATGGGCACGCCCCTCGAAGTCGCCAGGACGGTGCTGTTTCTCGCCTTCGAGGTCACCTACACCACCGGCGCCGAACTCGCCGTGGACGGCGGCGGCTCCCAGCTCTGACCGGGACGAGCGGCTCGGCCGGTGGGTGTGTCAGGCCGTCAGACCGTCACGGATTTCCGGCGGTCGTCGTCGCCGGACGCGTCGTTGGGGGCCGGCGCACGCCTCGTGAGTGCCTCGCCCTCGACGTCGACGCTTGGGAGCAGCCGGTCCAGCCGGCCCGGCAGCCACCAGGCGCGCTTTCCGAGCAGGGTCAGGACAGCGGGCACGAACGCCATCCGGACGACGAAGGCGTCGAAGAAGACGGCACTGGCCAGGCCGAAGCCGACCATCTTGACCATGGACTCGCCCCCCGTCATGAAGCCGCCGAACACCGCCATCATGATCAGTGCCGCCGCCCCGACGACCTGGGCGCTGTGCCGGAAGCCGGTGACGACGGCCTGGCCCGGCTGCTCGCCGTGGATGTGGGCCTCACGGATCCGGGAGACGAGGAACACCTGGTAGTCCATGGCGAGGCCGAAGACGATGCCGACCAGGAAGATGGGCATCGTGCTCATGATCGGGCCGGTCTCCTCGACACCGAAGAAGCCTGCCCCGTGCCCCTCCTGGAAGACCGTGACGATGGCGCCGAGGGCGGCGCCCACGGACAGCAGGAAACCTAGTGCGGCCTTGACGGGCACGAGGATCGAGCGGAAGACCACCATCAGGAGGAGGAAGGCGAGGCCGACGACGACCGCGAGGTAGGGGACCAGGGCGTCCTGCATCTTCTGGCCCACGTCGATGTTCAGCGCGGTGGTGCCGGTGACCTGGAACTCGGCGCCGGTGGCCGACTCGATCGCGGGACGCTCGTCACGGATGGTGCGCACCAGGTCCTGCGTCCGCTCGCTGGCGGGCCCGGTAGACGGGACCGCGGAGACGACCGCGGTGTCCTTCGCCTCGTTGAAGTGGGGCGGTGACACGGAGACGATTCCCTCGGTGTCGGCGAGACGGTCGGACACGCCGGTCACGGCCGCTGCCGGGTCGTCGGCGCCCTTGACGTCGACGACCACGGTCAGCGGACCGTTGAAGCCCGGTCCGAAGCCGTCGGCGAGAGCGTCGTAGGCGCGGCGCTCCGTGGTCGTGGTCGGCTTGGACTCGGCGCCCGGCATGCCCATCCGCAGGTTCAGCGACGGTACGGCGAGCGCGCCGAGGCCGACAACGGTCAGGAGCAGCACCGCCACCGGCCGTCGCGTCACAAACCGTGCCCAGCGCACACCCCATGGTGTCCTGGCCGTGCCGGCCGGGGTTGTCACCTTCCTGCTCCAGTTCCTGTTCCTGCCGAAGCGGCGCCCCGGACGCCTGCTGCGGGTGCGCCGGCGGCCCTCGCGGTCCCGGCGCGGGAGAACGGCGTCGGGCCAGAAGCCCAGCAGCGCCGGCACCGCGGTCAGGGCGATCAGGACGCCGACCAGGACGGTCCCGGCGGAGCCGACTCCCATCTTGGTGAGGGTGGGCACGCCGACCACGGAGAGGCCCAGCAGGGCGATGACGACGGTGAGCCCGGCGAAGACGACCGCGCTGCCGGCCGTGCCCACGGCCAGGGCGGCCGCCTCCTGCGCCTGGTGGCCCTTGGCCCGTTCCTCTCGGTAGCGGGAGACGACGAACAGGGAGTAGTCGATGCCGACGGCGAGGCCGAGCATCATCGCCAGTTCGCCGACCGTGGAGGAGAATCCGAGGGCGCTTCCCAGCGCTGTGATCGTGGCCAGGCTGATGCCCACGCCGAGAACCGCGGTGAGCAGCGGCAGACCGGCGGCGGCGAGCGAGCCGAAGGTGATGAGCAGCACCACCGCGGCCACGAGGATGCCGAGGACCTCGCCGATGCCCTGGGCCGGCTCGGTCTCCAGGGCGGAGCCGCCGACCTCCACGGTCAGGCCGGCGTCCCGGGCCCGCTTGACCGCCTCGGTCAGTGCCTCCTTGCTGGCTTCGGTGAGGTCGTCGGCCGTGGTCCTGTAGGTGATGGTGGCGTACGCCGTGGAGGCGTCCTCGCTGACCGCGCGGCCGTCGAACGGGCTGGTGGCCTCGGCGACCTGCGGCCCGTCGGCGACTTCGTCGACGAGGGTGTCGACGGCCGCCCGGTTGGCCGTCGACGTGACCTGTTGCCCGTCTTCGGCGACGAAGACGACACGGGCTTCCGCCCCGTCCGCCTCGGTACCGGGGAAGCGTTCGTCGAGCAGGTCGAACGCCTGCTGGGACTCGATCCCCGGCAGGGACGCAGAGTCCTCGGGTGCCTCCGAGGAGTTGACGGCGCCGAGGAACACGGCGGCCAGGACCGCCACCCACACCAGCACCACGGTGCGGCGCCTTCGGAAGGCCCAGTGGGCCACCCGATGCAGGAAAGTTGCCATGAAGGTACGTCTCCATTTCTGAGTGTCGGGAACACTCGGTCTCCCTCACGGGGCGTCTCACCCGGGGTCTCGGGGCGTCGACGGCCCAGGGCAGGGCATGCCGAGGTGTCCGCGAGACCGACGAGAGGGTCTTCGGTATGTGTTGGGGGGTGGTGTCGGGGTGGGGGGTGGTGGGGGGTCTTCAGCTACCGGTGTCGGTGTGCAGCGGCAGCAGGATGCGGAAGGTGGCTCCGTGGCCGGGGGCGGTGCGGACGTCCACACGGCCGTGGTGGGCGGTCACCAGGGAGTGGACGATGGCCAGGCCGAGTCCGGCTCCTCCGGTGTGTGTGCGGGTACGGGCCGTGTCCGCGCGGTAGAAGCGGTCGAAGACGTGGGTGGCCTGCTCGGCCGTCATTCCCGGACCCTCGTCGCTCAGCTCGAGGACCGCCCGGTCTCCCAGCGTCCCCACTCCGATGCGTACCGGTGTGCCGGGCGGTGTGTGGGCGATGGCGTTGCCGACGAGGTTGGAGGTCACCTGGCGCAGGCGCGACTCGTCGCCGAGTACCGGGGCGACACCGGGCGGGCCGCCGTCGGGGCCGGTGAGGGTGACGGGACGGTCGGGAGCCAGCGCCCGCAGGTCGTGCAGCGCGTCGGCGGCCAGTGAGCGCAGGTCCATCGGGGTCATCCGGAGCGGCAGGTGCGTGTCGGCGGTCGGTTCCTCGGCGAGCCGGGCGAGCAGCAGCAGATCCTCCACGATGCGCACGAGCCGGGCCGCCTCGTGCTCGATCCGGCTCATCGCGGAGTCGACGTCCTCGCGTCGCGGCATGCCGCCCATCCGGTAGAGCTCGGTGAAGCCCTTGATGCCGAACAGGGGGGTGCGCAGTTCGTGGCTGGCGTCCGCGATGAAGGTGCGCATGCGTTCGTTGGTGGCGGCGCGGGCGGCGTCGCCTGCCTCGATCCGGTCCAGCATGCCGTTGAGCGCCGCGGACAGCCGGCCGAGTTCGGTGCGGGTGGTGACCGGCCGGGGGACGCGGCGGGTGAGGTCGCCGCCCGCGATGGCCGCCGCGGTCGTCTCGATGCGCCGCAGCGGTCCGAGACCGGCCCGCAGCGCGAACCAGGCGACGACACCCAGCAGGACGAGAACGAGGGAGTCGATCACCAGCATCCACACGCCCAGATGCCGCATCGTCGAACTGACCTCCGCCAGCGAACCGGCCACGACCACGCTGCCGTTGGCGGCGGCCGGGCCGGTCACCGACGTCCCCGCGGGATGCAGCGGCATGGCGACCACACGCCACTCGCCGCCGTCCTCGGCCGGGACCGTGAAGGGGCGGCCGCCGCGGGCCGCGACGGCCTCGGAGTCGAGTGCGGAAAGCTCCGGGACACTCTCCGTGGCAAGGCGCAGCGTGCGCCCGGCCCGGCCCTCGGCGTCGAGGTACGCCACATAGACATCGCCGACCAGCTCGCGCTCCGCCGTGTCGGCCGCCACCGGGGGCGTCCCGTCCGGCACGTCGGCGGGAACCGGCAGCCGTGCGGCCGCGGTGGTGATGGTGCGCAGACGGTCGTCCAACTGCTGCGTCTGTTGCCGTTCCAGCAGGGTGACGAGCAGGGCGTTGCTCGTCAGCAGGGCGGCGACGACCAGCAGCAGGCTGATGGTGACGACCCGTCCGCGCAGCGACACCCGGCCGAGGGACCAGCGCGAGGCGGTGGCGGTCATGCGCGTGGCCTGCGCAGGACGTAGCCCGTGCCGCGCACGGTGTGGATCAGCTTCGGCTCCCGGGTGTCGATCTTGCGGCGCAGATAGCTGATGTAGGAGGCGACGATGGAGTCGTCGCCGTTGAAGTCGAAGTGCCACACCTGGTCCAGGAGCTGTTCCCTGGACAGGACCTGCCCGGCGTTCTCCATCAGCACCCGGAGCAGACTGAACTCGGTCGGGGACAGTTGCACCTGTTGGCCGTCCCGGGTCACCTGATGGCTGCCCGGATCGAGTTCCAGGTCGGCCACGACCAGGAGACCGTCCGTGCGGCGGCCGCTGGTGCGGCGCAGCACGGCCTGGATGCGCAGGACCAGTTCCTCGAGGTTGAAGGGCTTGGTGACGTAGTCGTCCCCGCCCGCCCGCAGGCCGCTGATGCGGTCCTCGGCGGCGTCCCGGGCGGTCAGGAAGAGGATCGGCGGGTGTGTGCCGTGGTGGCCGGCGGGATGTTCTCGCAGGCGGCGGGCCACCTCGAAGCCGTCGAAGTCGGGCAGCATCACGTCCAGGACGATCAGGTCGGGCCGCTCCTCGCGGACCGCGTCGACGGCCTGCGCGCCCGTTTCGGCCGGGATCACCTGGAAACCTGCCAGGTGCAGGCTGGCGGACAGCAGCTCACGCAGCGTGGGCTCGTCCTCCACCAGCAGCAGTCGTTGTCTCACCGTCATGGCACCCGTCCCCGGTCGGTGGCCTTCTGCCTTCACTGTCGCGCCCCGCTAGGCGTCACGCTTGCGGAAGACGGCATGGGCGGCCCCCATCATGACGGCCACGCACCCGGCCATGACGCCCAACCCCGCCCAAGGGGTGAGCAGGTCCGGGTCCTGGTAGGAGGTGATGATCTGCCCGCCGGCGATCGGCGGCCAGTACGTCGTCACCCAGTCGCCGAGCCCGCCGGGCAGCGCCGGGGCGAACGGCTGGACGATCAGCATCACCCCGAACAGCGTGGTCACCGTCGCCGTGGTGGAGCGGATCACGGTGCCCAGGGCGAGTCCGAACAGCCCGGCCAGTGCGAGGTAGAGGCCCCCGCCGAAGATGCCTCGCAGTGCCCCTCCGTCGGACAGCGCGAGATGCGGAGCGCCGGCCCCGGACAGGGCCGCCTGGCCGACCAGGAACCCGGTCAACGAGACCACCAGCCCGGTCGGGAACGCCACGGCCACCAGCACCACGGCCTTGGACGTCAGCACCCGCCCGCGGTGCGGAACGGAGGCGAGGGTGGAGACGATCGTGCGCGCGCCGTACTCCGAGGTGATGACCAGACCGCCCAGCAGCCCCAGGGTGATCTGCGCGATCAGATAGCCCCGCAGGCTGGTGGCCAGCGGATCGAAGGCGGCCTGGTCCGCCGGGCTCATACCCGCGAATTCGTCGCCCGCCGACGAGCCGTTCAGCGCGGCGAGGCCGGCGCAGAAGGCCAGGGTGCCGAGCAGTACGTAGAGCGTCGACCGCATCGTACGGATCTTGATCCACTCGGCGTGCAGACAGTGCGCGAAGGTCGCCGCTCCGCCCGCCTCGCGCTCGCGACGCCGAATCGCCCGCAGCCGCCGTGCGGGCAGCCGCCCGGGCCGGAGCCTCGTGGGCTCGGAGGCCGGACGCACCGTGGTCTGTCTCATCGGCCCGTCTCCTTCTCCGGCTCCGTCCGCTCCGTGCGGTACTCCACGGCCTCGCTGGTCAAGTCCATGAACACCTTCTCCAGGGACACCTGGCGCGGGGTGAGTTCATGCAGCTCCACGCCGCTCACCGAGGCCAGCGCGCCGATCTCCGCGGCTTCCAGCCCGGTCACGACCAGCGTGTCGCGGTCCTCGACCCGTACCTCGACGGCACTGGCCAGCAGTTCTCGCAGCACCTCGGCCTGCGGGGTGCGGACCAGGACCTCGCGCTCGGAGTGCGCGGCGATGAAGTCCTTCATGGTCATGTCGGCGATCAGCTTTCCACGGCCGATCACGATGAGGTGGTCGGCGGTGAGCTCCGTCTCGCTCATCAGGTGACTGGACATCAGCACGGCGCGTCCCTCGGCCGCCATCCTCCGCATGAGCGAGCGGATCCAGACGATGCCCTCCGGGTCCAGCCCGTTGAGCGGCTCGTCGAAGACCAGCACGGGAGGGTCGCCCAGCAAGGCGGCGGCGATGCCCAGCCGCTGGCGCATACCGAGGGAGTAGGTCCCCGCACGGCGTCGGCCCACCTTCTCCAGACCGACTTCCGCGAGGACCTCGTCCACCCGGGTGCGCGGGATGCCGTTGCCTGCGGCGAGCGCCATCAGATGGTGGAACGCGGTGCGACTGGGCAGCACGGCGCCCGGGTCCAGCAGGGCTCCGACCGCTTTCAGGGGCGCGGGCTGCGCCGAGTACGGCCGCCCGGACACGGTCGCCGTACCGGCCGTGGCGGCGTCCAGCCCCAGGATCATGCGCAACGTCGTCGACTTGCCGGCGCCGTTGGGTCCCAGGAAGCCGGTCACTTCTCCGGGACGCACGGCGAAGGTCAGCTCGTCCACGGCGACGACCTCGCCGTAGCGTTTGGTCAGACCTCGTACTTCGATCATCGGAACTCCAGACCCGGTGGTGCTGTGCACGCGACGGTCACCCGCACGCCACCAAGATGGCCGCACAACCTGAGCCGGATATGGACGAACATGAAAGCCTCGTCGGAGCCCCGACTCCCTGACGTGGCCAGACACCGACGGCACCGGCCGAGGGACCCAGACTTCACATGAAACTCCCATGTGGCCGCCCGGGCCTGTTCAGACGGAGATCACGAGCTTGCCTCGGGTGCGTCCGCTCGGCGACCACATGCGTGCCCAGGCGCCGGCCGCCCACGTGGTCGGCGACCGTCGCGACGCGCTTCGCGTCGCCCGCGATCGCGACGAGGTCGGCCAGGGAGCCGGAGGCCGCGGTGTCGGGCACGATGTCGATGCCCTGCGGAGCGAGGGTTGTGACGCGCCGGGCGAGGCCGGGGCCGTAGGTGGTGGGAACGGCTCCGAGGGAGGAGAGGAACTCGTGGTTGCGTTCGCCGGCGGTCCCGATCACGGTGGCGCCCCGGGCCACGGCGATCTCGACTGCCGCGCTGCCCACGCCTCCGGCTGCGCCCTCGACGAGGAGGGTGCGCCCGGCGAGGGGGCCGAGCGCGTTCAGGCCACGCATCGCGGTCACGGACGCGAGACCGGCGCCCGCGGCGTCCCGCCCGGGAATGGCGGGCAGCTCCAACGGAAGGAACTGCTGCAGGGCGCCGGAGCGCAGTTTCCAGTCGATGGGGTTGACGCCGGCCGCCGCGACGCGGACACGGATCTCAGCGGGGCCTGGGTGCGGGTCGGGGGCCTGCTCGACCACCAGCGTCTCCACTCCGCCGTATGCGTGGAACCGGGCTGCGCGCATGATGTTCTGCCTTACCTCGACGTGGCCGGAATGACGTGCTCATCCGACGCTCGCCACTGCAAAACCTGACATCAGTGTGAGGTATATATCTCGGAGCCGGCTTTGTGGCGCGGGCGACGGTTCACCGGCTTCCGGTGCCACGCTGACGTTTCCGGTAGCGCAGCGGGGCCTCTCCCACCTCGCGTTTGAAGGCGGTGCTGAAGGCGCTTTCCGAGCTGTATCCGAGGGTGGTCGCCACGGTGCCAACGGAGTCGTCCCCGTCGCGCAGGGCCCGCTGCGCGAGCAACATCCGCCAGCGGCCCAGGTAGGTGAGCGGGGGCATGCCCGCCATCGCCCTGAATCGCGTGGCGAATGCCGTGCGGGACATGGCCGCCGCCCGTGCCAACGTCTCCAGCCGCCAGGCTGTGCCCGGCTCGGCGTGCATGAGTGCCAGCGCCGGGTGCAACCGCTCGTCGGTCAGCACGCGCAGCCAGCCGGGAGGCAGTGCGGCCTGGCCGAGGTAGACGCGGAGCATGTCGAGCACCAGGAGTTGCGCGTGCTGGCGGACGGCGAAGGAGGACCCGATGCGGTCGCCGGTCACTTCGTCGAGGAGCTGGTCCACTCTGGCTCGCAGCGGGACGGTGGTGGTCGCGGCCCGGACGTGCCCGACCGGGGGCAGCGCCTGCACCAGCAGGGCCTCGCCGATCGGGTTGAGGGAGATGTGACCGCCGAGGACCACCTCCGTGCCGTCCAGTACAGGGACGTACCCGGCACTGGCTACGTCGATCTCGCGAGCGGCAGCCTCCTCGTCGTCGCCTCCTCGGACTTCCAGCCATGACCGGTTGCTCAGGATCGCGACATCACCCGGTTCGAGGATGAGCGGTCCGCCGTCGCCGTCCGTGCTCAGCCGGGCCCGGCCGCGCGCCAGCGCGACGAACTTCAGCGCGTGTTCCAGAGGGCCGCGCGCCACCCAGGCGCCCTCGGCGGCGAAGCCGCTCGACATCAGCCCGCGGATCTCGACGAGGTCCAGCACGTCGGACAGCGGATCACTCATGGCTGAACGATCACGAAAGAATGGCGAACTGTCAATTATTCAGGGTTCACCATGAGGCTTCTAGCGTCGAGGTATGCAGCAGAAACAGCAGCCCCTCGGATCCGGATTCACCGCGGCTTCGACGGCCGACGAGGTCCTCGCAGGCATCGACCTGACCGGCACCAACGTCGTCATCACGGGCGGCCACGCCGGAATCGGCCTGGCGGCCACCCAAGCCCTCACCAGGGCGGGCGCCTGCGTCACCGTCGGTGCACGCGGCCCGGAGCGGGCCGCACTGGCGCTGGAGGGCGTCGAGCGCGTCGAGACCGGTCGGCTGGACCTGGCCGACCCGGCCTCCATCGACGCCTTCGCCATCCGGTATGTCGACTCCGGCCGCCCCCTCCACGTACTGATCAACAACGCCGGCGTCCCCCTCCGGGGGCAGCGAGAGGTGGACGCCCGCGGCTACGAGGCGCAGTTCGCGACCAATCACCTCGGCCACTTCCAGCTCACCCTGGGCCTGCTGCCGGCCCTGCGCGCCGCCCACGGGGCCCGGGTCGTCAACCTGTCCTCCGGCGGCCACCGGCTCACCGGCATCCGCTGGGACGACCTGCACTTCGCCTCCGGCTACGACCCCTTCCTCGCCTACGGCCAGTCCAAGACCGCCAACATCCTGTTCGCCGTCGAACTGGACCGCCGCTGGGCCAAGGCCGGCATCCGTGGCTACGCCGTACACCCGGGCATCGTCCCCGGCACCCACCTCAACAGCTCGGTCGGTGAGGAACGGCTCAGGGCCACGGGCCTGATGGACGACAACGGGCACCCGGTCGTCGACCTGGAGCGCGGGGTCAAGGACGTGCGGCAGGGCGCTGCCACCACCGTGTTCGCCGCCACCAGCCCGATGCTGGAGGGGATCGGCGGTGTCTACCTCAGGGACAGCGACGTCTCCGAACTGGACGAGAGCCCCGAGCCCCTCACCGGCGCGGAGAAGGCGCCGCCGGCCGATGTCGTACCGCACGCCGTCGACCACGAGTCCGCACGACGGCTGTGGGAACTGAGCGAGGAACTGATCAAGGTGTCGGGCGGTCACCGATGAACGCACCGGGCCGCCGACCGTCGAACGTCTCCGCTCTGGCCCACATGTCGCAGGCCCGACCTGATCGTCCTGATCGACATCGCGGGCGTCATGCTCCCCGGGAACCTGACGGACCCCGCCTCGCCGCAGGTGGCTCTCCGGCAGCCACTGGCGTGTCGGCGGACCCGGGGTGGGAGAGGCCGGCGAGAAGCCGTAGTTTCTCGTCGCTGTCGCTGTCCTTGTCGGGGTAGTACACGACGAGGATGACGTCGTCGACGGGGAGTTTGTCGCGGTGGAGGCGCAGGTCACCGACGACGGGGTGGTGGACGGTGGTGCTGTCTCCGTCGAGACTGCGGACGTCGTGGCGGGCCCACAGGGTACGGAACCGCTGGCTGGACAGTGCGAGTTCTCCCACGAGTTCGACGAACCGGGGGTTGTCGGTGTCGTCCCCGATGGTCGTGCGGAGGGCGGCGACGAAATCGGCGGTGGCCTTCGGCCAGTCCTGCTGGAACTCTCGTTCCTCCGGGTCGAGGAGGAGATCGCGAAGCCGGTTCCGCCCGGGCCGCAGGCGGGGGGAGAGCGCGACGGCCATCGGGTTGGAGGCCAGGACGTCGAACGCGCGCCCTTCGACGAACGCGGGGATCGGAAGGTGGGCGAGCAGCTCGTGTACTCGCGCCGGCACGTGCTCGGGCCGCTTGCGGCGTGGCGCTCTGGGGCGTGCCGCCGCGAGGCCGAGCAGATACGTCCGTTCGATGTCGTCGAGCTGCAGGACGCGCGCGAGTGATTCGAGGACCTGCGGTGACGGGTTCTTGTCACGACCCCGTTCCAGACGCAGGTAGTAGTCGGGACTGATTCCGGCGAGCAGGGCGACTTCCTCCCGGCGCAGGCCGGGCACGCGGCGGTGGCCGCCGGGCGCGAGCCCTGCCTGGGCCGGGGTGATCAGCTCACGCCGGGCACGGAGGTAGCTGCCGAGCCGGTTGCCGGATTCGTCCTTCATACCGACACCGTAATGCGGTGCGTGGACTCGGTGGGGGCCCTGGCAGGACCAGGGAAGACGGGGGAACTGCCAGGTCCGGCGGACTGTGGCAAGGCTTACGGCGGCACTGTTCGACGAGGGCAAAGGACCTCGCCGTTTGCGCGCCGGGCTGCATGTCGTCGGCGCCCCATAGTGAAGGGAAGACCTCGTGGATCTCTCCAACCGCACCGTTCTCATCGTCGGCGGAACCTCCGGGATCGGGCGAGAGCTGGCCCACCGGTTCGCCACTGCGGGCAGCGTCGTGGCCGTCGCCGGCCGCAGTCCCGGAGCCCTCTCGGAACTCGCCGAAGAAGGCTTGGGCACGTTCAGCGCGGACGTCACCGACAGTTCTTCCGTCGCGTCCCTGCGTGACGCCGTGCTCGCCCGATATCCCGAGCTGGACACCGTGGTGACCATGTCGGGGGTCATGCTCCTGGAGGACCTGCGCGACCCCGCGCACTTCGAGGCGGCCGGTACGACGATCGACACCAACCTGCTCGGCACCGTCCGGGTCATCGACGCCTTCACGCCCCACCTGGTCCGGCGGGGTGCCGGCACCTTCATCACCGTCTCCTCCGGCATCGCCTTCCTGCCGTTCCCGCCCATGCCCAGTTACGCCGCTTCCAAGGCCGCGGTGCACGCCTACTCCGAGGCCCTGCGCGCGCAACTCGACGGCACCGGTGTCGGAGTCGCCGAGCTCGTCCCGCCGGCCGTCGCCACGGCGGGACAGGAAGAGGTGAATCCGCATGCCCTGCCGCTCCAGGACTTCGCCACCGAGGTGATGCACCTGCTCGCACAGGACCCCACTCCTCACGAAATCCTCGTGAGGGGCGTCCTCACGCATCGCTGGGCCGAGCGCGACGGCACCTACGACGACCTCGTCGCCCAGCGCTCCCGTGCCCTGGCCATGCTCCCCGGCCGCACCGGCTGACGCTCGCCCCTGGCGGCCTCGTCACTCACCCTGCGGGCGCGCGTCAGCCCTGGTGTCGTACGCCCGCCGGCCGAGGAGGTGCGGCGGTGGGTCGAGTCGCTCGGCGGTCAGGCCGCCGTGCGGAGACGCGCCCGGCACTACAGCGACCGGGGCGACGTGCGCTTCGCCGTGACGCTGCTCAATCACGCTGTCTTCCACGATCCCGACGACACCAGGGCGAAGCGACAACTCGCCGCGCTTTACGTCCGGTTGGGCCGGGCCGCGGAGAACGCGGTGTGGCGCAACTTCTATCTCACCGGCGCCCAGGAGCTCGTGCACGGGGTCGAGCCGGTCCCCAAGCCCACCACGGGTCCGGATCTGCAACGCGCACTGACGGTCGGGCAGCTCATCGACGGCCTGGCCGTGCGGGTCAACGGACCCGAGGCGTGGTCGCTGCGCCTCGCCGTCGACTGGCACATTGGCGATGCCTACTGGCATCTGCGTCCTGTCGGTCCTGGACAGGCCGGATCCCCGCTTCCCCGTGGTCACCCCGTGAGTGAACGCGGCACGGGCGGACTGCCGCGTCCGGTGACACGGCAGTCCGCCCGTGGTGGTCACCGGACGGTGGTGACCCGGTGTTCGGCGCGGGCTGCGCAGTTGGAGCCGGTGATCTGGACGCTGACGTTGGCGATGCTGCCGCCCCAGTCCACGCAGTGGGCCTTGCCGTAGACGTAGGTGGGGCCGGCGTACGAGGTGTACCTCCCGTAGTCCTCGTCGTACGCCTCGGTGTCGGGCACGTAGATCCAGGCGGACATGTCGGTCGCGGTGCCCGGGGTGCTGCGGATGGTCGCGACGCAGTTCTTGCCGGTGGTGGCGTTGTAGGTGAGGTAGACGGTGCCGCGCGAGCCGACGGCGGCCGAGTTGACGGTCTTGTAGCCGCTGCCGCAGACCTTCTCTGGCGTGGTGTTGGGAGCGGCGGACGCGGGTGCGGCGAGCGCCGTCGCGGTACCCAGGGCCAGGGCCGCCACGGCGGTGGCAGACAGGACGGGGCGCGTAATGCGCATATTTCCCCCTTGCGGTCGTAGGAGTTGTTTGCTCCTGTCTGGTGTGACTACGGGCAGCGGAGATTGGTTGTGCTCCGGATGCATCTTTTCCGTCAATTCACCGGAGATGTGTCGTAGTTGGGGCCGGGCCGAGGCGCGCGAGGAGACCGCGGGTCAGCAGTACGGGCCGCTTCCTGCGCGGCCACGACCTCGTCGCCGTACTCGAAGGCCCAGGCACCGACGGCGTCAATGGCCCCCAGCAGGGTCCGGCCCAGAGCAGTGAGTTGGTACTCGACCCGGGATGGTGCCTCGGGGTCGGCCAGGCGGTCGACCAGTCCGTTGGACTGCAGCCGCCGCGGAGTCTCGGTGAGCACCTTGGAGCTGATGCCCCCGTCGTCTCCCTGTGGGTCGGCGAGGGAGCGGATGCGCAGGCGATTGCCCCTCCCCTGACCCATGCGACCGGACCGCTGTAGCACCGGAGAGGCGTTCTGGCGCGGGCTACGCGGTGGCGGCCGATCCGGAGGTGAGCGGGCTCCCCTTGGACTCGGGGACGGGGAACTTCACGCCGGTGAGCTCTTCGGAGGCGACCCAGAGGCGCTGCTGGACGGCCATCTCGTACGACTCCGGGCTGGAGGTGACCAGCCGGGGGTGGCCCTTGACCTCGTTGCGTCCGCCGGGGCCGTAGTACTGGCCGCCGAGCGCGGCGGGGTCGGTGGCGGCTCGCAGGGTCGGCAGGGCACCCATCGCCGGCGTCTGGGTGATCAGCGGCGCGAGCCGGGTGAGCGGAAGCCGAAGGGCCGCGGGTGTGTTGCGGGCGAGCTCGGTGTTGGACATTCCGGGGTGCGCGGCCAACGCGGCGGTGGTGCCGTGCGCGGCGAGCCGGCGCTGCAGCTCGTAGGTGAACATGAGGTTGGCCAGTTTGGACTGGCCGTAGGCGGCGGCCCGACCGTACGACCGCTCCCACTGCAGGTCGTCGAAGTGGATCGCCGCTCGGATGCGGTGGCCGGTGCTGCTGACCGTCACCACGCGCGAGCCGGGCACCGGCAGCATCAGGTCGAGCAGCAGCCCGGTGAGCGCGAAGTGGCCCAGGTGGTTGGTGCCGAACTGCATCTCGAAGCCGTCCGGGGTGATCTGCTTCGGCGTGTACATCACACCGGCGTTGTTGATCAGCAGGTCGAGTCGGCCGAGCCGGGATCGCAGCGCCGCCGCAGCGGTCCGGACGGAGTCGAGCGAGGCCAGGTCCAGCGCCTGGACGGTCACGTCGCCGGTCATGCGGGCCGCGGCCTGCTCGCCCTTCTCGACGTCGCGCACGGCCAGCACCACGCAGGCCCCGCGCTCGGCGAGGGCCTTGGCGGTCTCGTACCCCAGTCCGGCGTTTGCCCCGGTCACCAGGGCCACCCGCCCGCGTTGGTCCGGCATGCTCTCCGCCGTCCACTGCTCACGCATGTCTGACTCCCACTCATTACGTACCGAAGGTATCTTGCACTCGGAACGTTAAAGTACCCCAGGTACGTTGTCAAAGTACCTGGGGTACTTAAGCTAGGGTGGTGGTCGTGAGTTTCCAGCGGGCCAGAACCGAAGAGCAGCGGGAGATCCGCCGGCGGGCGATCCTCGACATGGCGTCGGCGATGCTCGACGAGATGCCTGTGGCCGCGGTCACCCTGAACGAGCTCAGCCGTCGGGTGGGACTGGCGAAGCCGAACGTGCTCCGCTACTTCGAGTCCCGCGAGGCAGTGCTGCTGGAACTGCTGGACCGATTCCTGCGGGAGTGGCTGACGGAACTGGCGGACGAGTTGGCAGCCGACGTCGACGAGAGCCGGCCCATGGCCGAGCGAGCGACGGCGGTGGCCGAGATTCTCAGCCGCTCGCTCTCCAGCCGTGCGGTGCTGTGCGACCTCTTCGGCGCACAGGGCAGCGTCCTGGAACACAATGTCTCCGTCGAGGTCGTGGCACGCTACAAGCGCGCCTCCTTGGACCGCCTCACGACCATGACCGCCCTCATCCAGAAGTACCTGCCGGAGCTGGGCGAGAAAGCGACGCTGTTCAGCCTGCAGACCATGGTCATGGCCGGCGCACTGTCGGCGTACAGCACACCCCCGCCCAGCCTCCAGGCGGCCTACCGGGCCGAGCCCGACCTGGCACGCTTCCACCTGGAGCTGAAGGACTCCTTGGAGCTGGCCCTCACCGCGACCCTCCTGGGCGTGCTGCCCCGCCGCTGACCTGCATCGCGCCTCTCGGCGGTCCCGGCTACTCTCCGTGCGGGTCCGAGTGGTTGAGCGTCCGGACGACCTCGTCGTAGTCGCCGCGTGCCTCACCGTAGCGGAGGTACTTCACCCGCTCGACCTGGATCTCCTCGGCGTCGGGCCCGGCCTCGATCAGGTCGACCACCTCGGCGATGAACTCGTCCAACGGCATGGCGAGTTCGTTGTCCTCCTGGCCGGGCAGGAGCGCGGTGCGGACGGACGGCGGCTCGAGTTCCATGACCTTCACGGACGTGCCGGCCAGCTGCAGCCGAAGGGACTCGCTGAGCATGTGAATCGCCGCCTTCGACGCGTTGTAGCTCGGCGTGACCTTGAGCGGCGTGAACGCCAGGCCGGAGGACACGGTCATGATGGTGGCGTCGGGCCGGGTCTGCAGATGTTCGACGAGCGCCGCGATGAGGCGGATCGGACCGAGCACGTTCGTCGTGACCGTGGACTCGGCGGTGGTGAGGAACGACGCGGGATCGCGCCAGTCCTCGACGTGCATCACGCCGGCCATCGCGACCAGGACGTTCAGGTCCGGATGACCGGCCAGCACCTGCTTCGTGGCGGAGGCGACACTCGCGGGATCCGCGACATCGATCTGCACGATGTCGAGGCCGGGATGCGCGGCCGCGATGCGTTCCAGCAGTTCGGTACGTCGGCCCCCGACGATGACGGTGTTGCCCTTGGCACGCAGCGCGAGGGCGAGGGCGAGACCGATGCCGCTGGTGGAACCGGGGATGAAGATGGTGTTGCCGGAAATGTTCATGTCCCGATCGTCACCGGTCTGCGTGCGCGGGTGCAGAGACCGGTTGTCGGGGGATCGACGATCCCTGGTTCGCCGCCCGGCGCAGGGCGACAATCGACGACATGGACCGAGCAGCAATGGCCGACTTCCTGCGCCGCCACCGCGAGGCACTCCGCCCCGAGGACGTCGGTCTTCCCCCAGGCCCGCGTCGGCGAGCCCCAGGTCTGCGGCGTGAGGAGGTCGCGGCTCTCGCCGTGATGTCGACCGACTACTACACGCGGCTGGAGCAGCAGCGCGGCCCCCGGCCCAGCGGCCACATACTGGCCTCGCTCGCCCGTGCGCTGCGGCTCACGGGCGCCGAGCGCGACTACCTGTACCAAGTCGCCGGGCACAACGCACCGGCTGCCCTCTCGGCTCCGGCACACGTCGCTCCCGCACTGCTTCGGGTACTGGAGCGGCTCGACGGCACTCCGGCGCTCGTCCTGACCGACCTGGGCGAGACACTGGTGCAGAACAGGATGGCGGCCGCCCTGTTCGGGGACGCGGCGAACCACACGGGACTGGCCCGCAGCGCCGTCCACCGCTGGTTCACCGATCCCGCCGAGCGGTCGATCTATCCCGAGGCCGACCGGGACCGGCAGAGCCGCGCCCAGGTGGCGAACCTGCGCGCCGCCTACGGGCTGCGAGGGCCGCGGTCGCGCGCCGGCGAGCTCGTACGGATCTTGCAGAAGGCCAGCACCGAGTTCGCCGAGCTCTGGGCCCGGCACGAGGTCACACGAAGGTTCGAGGATCACAAGACGCTCATCCACCCCGAGGTGGGCGCGATCGAACTCGACTGTCAGGCGCTGTTCACCGAGGACCAGTCCCAGACCCTGCTGGTCCTCACGGCTCCGCCCCGGAGCGAGGGCTACGAGAAGTTGCAACTCCTGGCCGTACTCGGATCCCATCGCTTCACCGAGGCGGAAGGGTAGGCGGCCGCCGCCGTGCCCCCGCGCCTCCCTGGGCGACGTCACATGCACGCCCAGCGTGGCACCCACACGTCACCGGACGTCTCAGGTACCGCCGCGCGCAGGTGGCCGCGCAGCTCGGTCAGCACCGGGTGCCTGTCTCCGGTGCGGAACAGCAGGGTGTGCGGGTAGACCGGTGTCGGGTCGAGCAGGGAGATGCGTCGCAGGTCGTGGGCCTGGGGCCACAGGTACCGGTCCCCGGCGCCGACGAGAGTCGCAAGGGAGGCCGGGTCGGCCAGTGCGCGTCCATGAGGGCCTCGTCGCCGAAGTTGGGGCCGAGGGCGTCGATGCTCAGTCCGAACTCCTCGGCCAGCGCGTCATAGAACGCCGACCATTCTGTGCCGGGTCGGATCCCTGTAACCCCGGCCTGATCGCGGGAGCGTTCGCCAGCGGGTGGGCGGGCCCGACCAGGAGCTGCAGCGGGGCGTCCGCAATTCGTTCGGCACTGATTCCGGCAGGGACCTGGTCGGCCGGCACCGCACGGAAGGAGGCGTCGACCGTTCCTTCCAGCACGGCCTGTACCGCCTGGGCGGCGTTCTCCCGACCCAGGGTGACCGCGTCAAGGCCGGCGTCGGGAGCAGATCAACACGCTCGCGTACGCCCAGCAGCAGGAGATTCACGGGCGCTGGAGCGAGCTCACCGGGCAGGAGGTGGACGAGACCTTCCACCTGATCCCGCCCGTCTACACCGACCACGGTGTGAACATCCGGGTGGGCCGCAACGTCTTCGTGAACCCGAGCTGCCGCTTCAACGACGTGGGTGGCATCGAGATCGACGACGACGTGATGCTCGGTCCGGACGTCGCTCTGATCACCTCCGGGCACCCGTTGGACGTGGCGCGGCGGCGTACCGGGATCACGTCGGCCCCGATCCGGATCGGACGCAACGTCTGGATCGGGGCGTCCGCCGTGGTCCTGCAGGGTGTGACCATCGGTGCTGACGCCGTGGTCGCTGCCGGTGCCGTCGTGACTCGTGATGTTCCCGCCCGAAGCGTCGTCGCGGGGGTACCGGCGACGGTGATCAGTTCCGGGATCTCGTGCTGACCCCGCGGTGGCGAAGGGCGGCTGGGCGGGGACGACCACCCGGACGAGACTCCGCGACAAGTTGATCGCGGCGTGCGCCGTGGGCCTGGCCCGGGCTGATGCGTCTCAGTCGGTGGTGAAGGCGGCCACCACCAGGTCCGTCAGCAGGACGCCCGCGCTGCCGTCGGGGTCCAGGTCCGGGTCGTAGATGGTGACGTTGAGGCCCGCACAGCGCGGGGAACGGACGAGCGGGCGCAGCAGGGCGGTGACTTCGCCGGGCAGCAGTCCGTCGGGGTCCGGGCTGTCGACCGCGGGCATCACCGAGGGGTCGAGGACGTCAGCGTCCAGGTGGATCCAGAAGCCGTCGAGTGCTGCCGCGTCGAGGTCGGCGGCGGTCGCGGCGCCCAGGTCTGCGGGGTCGGTGCGGCGCAGGTCGGAGACGGTGGTGACGGGGACCTTCAGCCCGCGCAGCTCGGCGACGTCCTCGTCGTCCACGAAGGCGTCCCGGGTGCCGAAGAGCCGGACGTCCTCGTCCCGGAGGTAGGGCCGCAGCCCTTCGAGGTCCGTCAGATCCTCCTGCCCGCGCCCGGTCGCGAGGGCGAGTTCCTCTCCCCCGGCGGCGCCGATCCGGTCGGAGGTGCCCGGATGGCGGAAGTCGGGAGAGGCGTCGATCGACACCAGGCCGTACCGGCCGAGACGGCGCAGGGCCAGCGCGGCGCCGAGTTGGATGGAGCAGTCCCCGCCGAGGACGAGGGGGAAGCGACCGGCGGACACGTGCGGCTCGATGCGGTCGGCGAGGGTGCGTGTGTAGGCGGCGATGGCGCGTGCGTTGAAGACGCCGTCGCCCTCCTGCCAGTCGCCGCGGTCGTAGCGGGGCGGCACGACGACGCCTCCTTCGAGGGCGCCGAGCCTGCGTACGATCCCGTTGTCCCGCAGCGCCCCGGCCAGCTTGTAGCAGCCGGGGACGGTGCCGGGGGCCGGCGGGCGCAGACCCAGGTTGGAGGGGGCGTCCATGACCACGATGTTTCGCATGGCGTCATCCTCGCCGTCGCGGTGCACGGTGTTCAACCGGTCTTTCGCGAGCGGTGGTTGTTCATGGGCCGGGGTCTCGATCGGGCGGAGTGGCTCCGGTTTCCGGACCGGTGACCGCATCGACCAGCTGGGGACCGTTGTTGCGGACGTTGTTGACCGCCGCGGAGACGGGGCGGGCGTCGAGCCGGCCGCCCGCCGGTTGCTCGAGCAGGTCGCGCAACGCGCCGGTGTCCTGGTGGGAAGGGTCGAGCCAGACGTCGTAGTGCTCATCGGCCACGGTCAGCGGCATGCGGGGGTGAACGCGTCCGGCGGCGTCGGTGGCATCGGTGGTGATGATGGTGCAGGTCGTCAGCCAGGCCGACGGGTCGTCGTCGTGCCGGGCGTCCGGGTCACGCCAGTACTCGTACAACCCCGCCAGGCTGCCACTCGTAGAAGCCGTCGGCCGGCAGGAGGCAGCGGCGCCGGGCGAACGCCGGGCGGAAGGCCGGTTTCTCGTGGACGGTCTCCACCCGGGCGTTGATCAGCCGGGCGCCGATCTTCGTGTCGCGGGCCCAGGACGGCACCAGACCCCAGCGCAGCCTACGCAGGTGCCGCGCCGCCGGAGCGCCCGTGGAGGCGTCGCGCGAGGGGCGCTCGAGGACGGCCCACACCTCGTCGGTCGGCGCGACGTTCCAGCTCGGCGCCAGGGGATCGCCGAGGTCCCGGTCGGCGATCCGGAACTGCCGGGCGAGGTCGTCGGGACCGCGGGTGGAAACGTACCGGCCGCACATGGAACAACTGTCGCTCACTCCTGGCGCTCGCCGCGACCGCAAGGACCACGTGTCGCACGCCGGGGGCGCCTCCGCAAGGTGCGTTTCCGTCCGGGACCGCTTAACCTCTGCTGGTCCGCCCGCCCGGGGCGGTTTCCGGGAGGGGCATTCATGACGCAGCGCAGAGCGGGCGGCCGGCTGAGAACCGCGGGCTGGGTGCTGGTCCCGCTCGGGCTGGTCCTGGTGCTGGGGAGCACCGGCTGCTTCTTCGCGAGTCACCAAGGGGTCACTGTCCGAGGCGAGTCGATGGAGCCCACGTACCGCCAGGGCGAGCACCTGGTCGTCGAGGACATCGGCACGGACGAGATACGCCGAGGCGATGTCGTGCTCGTCCGCGTGCCGGGGAAATACCGGGGAGCCCCTGTCCTGCGGCGGGTCATAGGGACGGGCGGTGATCACGTGGAGAGCGACGGGGACCGGGTCACGGTGAACGGGAAGCCGCTCGACGAACCCTACGTGCGACGCGACGAGTTCACCCCCCGAGCGGCACCGTACGACGTGGCGGTGCCGAACGGGCGGTTGTTCCTGCTGGGTGACAACCGGGGGAACTCGAACGACTCACGCTTCTCCCTCGACGAGCAGTCGGGCAGCGTAGCGGCCACCGGGGTCCTCGGGCGCGTGCGGGACGGGTTCGTCGTGCCCCCTACGCTGCTGACCCTCGGCGGGCTCGGGATCGTGCTGGCCCTGGTCGGGGCCGGACTGGGGATCAGCGGGCACGCGGCCCGGGGTGTGACCAGGTCGCACCGCCACGTGAGCCGTGGAGCCCGATGAGCCCTCGCTGCCGTGGCCTCAGGCGGCCGGGGCGACGGGGCCGCACATCGCGTTACCGTGCTCGGCCGGGTCGTCGGTCACCAAGGACTGCACGGTGCGGTTGAGACTGCCCGACGCCGAGGTTGGGCGGGTCCTGGCCGACGCCCTCGCCGAGAAGGGCTTGGCCCTCTTCCCGGAACAGCCCCCACCGAGCACGAGTGCCGGAAACTCCCGGTCAAATCCCTCGCAACGGCGTCAACGGTGGAAGCGCCACCGGCCTTCGGATACGACATCCACTTCGCCGTCCCTGACCCGAACGGCCGTCTCGTCATCGATGAAGTAGATCGGGAAGTCCGCCCGCGCGGTGATCCGGTCGGCCCAGGCGTCGTCCCGCTCGGGGAAGTCCGGCGAGTACAGGTGGGGCTTGAGGTACCAGTCGAAGAGGCCGAACGGCGGGTCCACGCTCGTCGCGCCGAGCGCGTTGAGGTCCTTGGCGTCGCCGATGACGTCGGCGGAGTGTCCCGTGAGGTTGCGGCTGAAGATCATTGATCCGGCGCTGACTCCGACGTAGACACGGCTCCGCAGCGCCTCCAGGAAGCCGTCGGCCAGGCCGTTGCCGGTGATGCTTCGGGCGAGGTGATAGTGGTTGCCGCCTTCGACGTAGACGACGTCGGCGTGGAGCAGCCGGTCGAGCACCAGCTGCCGGGGCAGGCCGTTCAGCTCCAGGATGTCGAACTCCCGCCAGCCGAGGCCGTGCAGGCGGTTCATGTCCGCGACGACCCACCCGTGGTCCCCAGGTTCTGCGACGGATGCGGTGGGAACGAACACGACGTTCGCCGATCCGAACGGTTTGCCCAGCATGTCACGCAGCGCATCCCGCAGTGTCTCGTTGCGCAGGCCGCTCGCCGTCAACAGGAAGTTCATCGGGCGAGCCAAACACGGCTGACGGGCGCCACGCAAACGTCCCCCGGGCCGGGGCGACGCGGCTCCGGCCGTCATGGTGGAAGGGCACCGACGCAGCGCCGCAGCGACCACCACCGCGGAGTCCGCCGCCTCCGTCGACCACTCCCGCCTGCGGGGACTCCTGGGTCGGCTGACCACCGTCGACGGCGCGCCCGGAGCGCTCGCCGAGGTGCGGAACCGGCGCGGGGGCACCGTGCTGACCAGCGGTGTCGGAGACGTGAGGAGCCAGGCCCGGATACACCGCGACAGCAGGTTCCGGATCGGCAGCATGACCAAGATGTTCACGGCGACGGCCTTGCTCCAGCTCGCGGGAGAGCGTCGCGTCGCCCTCGACGCCCCGGTCGAGCGCTACCTGCCCGGCGTCGTGCGCGGACACGGCAACGACGGACACAGGATCACCGTCCGCCAACTGCTCCAGCACACCAGCGGCCTGCCCGACTTCCTCGACCACCTGGACCTCGTGGACTTGGCGCTCGAACACCGCCGGTCTTCGAGCCCGGCACCGGCTGGGACTACTCCAACACGGGATTCCTGCTGGTCGGCATGATCATCGAGAGGGTGTATGCGCAGCCGGGCGTGGGCGCGCCGCTCCTGGACGTGACGAGGGTGAGCCCCTCCGTCGGTGGTGCGGCCGGCTCCATGATCTCCAGTGGCACCGACGTCAACCGGTTCCTGGCCGCGCTCCTCCGCGGCGAACTGCTGTGCCCGGCCGAGCTGCGGGAGATGATGACGGTCCGGCCCACGGGCAACGCGGACGGCCGCGCCTACGGTCTGGGCCTGGAGAGCCGGCCACTGCCCGGCGGGGGGGCACTACCGGGGACACACCGGGGACTTCCTGGGGTACGAGACCATGGCCGGCGCCACAGTCGACGGCGGTCAGGCGACAGTCATGGTGAACCTCGGTCCGCGACCTAACCGAGGCGCGCGCCGAGTTCGGTGGCGGCTGTGACCACGGTGGCGCCGAGGAGGGCGAGTTTGGCCTCGGTCCGCCTCGCCGGGCCCGACACCGACAGAGCTCCGCAGGCCACGCCCTGCCGGTTCCGTACGGGGGCGGCCACCGCGCAGAGGTCCCATTCGCTCTCCTCCAGGTTGGTGGCGTAGCCGGTCTCCCTCACCTTCTCGAGCTCGGCCTCGAGCGCCCGGCGCGTGCTTACCGCCCGCTCGGTTCCGCCTCGCAGCCGCGCCCCCGGGTAGCGGCGCCGCAGCTCTTCGCGGGAGAGCTCGGCGAGCAGCGCCTTCCCCGCGGCAGACGCGTGCGCCGGCCCTCGCTGCCCGGTCCGCAGCCCGGCACGGATCACCTGCTGGCTCTCCACGCCTTCGACGAAGACGGTCTCCGTCCCTTCCAGGACGAGCAGATGCGCGGTCTCGGTGGTGTCCTCGACGAGTCTTTCCAGCAGGAGACGCGCTTCGTCGCGGAGGGAGACAGCCCCCATCACGGCGATGCCGAGCCTGGCCAGTGCGGGTCCGGGTCCGTAGCCCTTGGTCCGGGCGTCCTGGCGGAGCAGGTCGCGGGCCTGCAGGGTGGTCAGCATCCGATGGGCGGTCGACCTGGCCACCCCCAGCTCGGTGGACACGTCGGTGACTCGCAGCGACGGACTGTCCACCAGCATCAGCAGGATCCGCGCCGCGTTGTCGATCGATTCCACCGGGTAGGCGGCCGACGCTGCCACGAGCCCCTCCATCTCGCCGTCGTCACTGACCGGCTGTTCTGGTGATTGAACTGCATTTCGCCAGCCAGAATAGTCGCCACTCCATCGTGGCCACCACTCCCCCTACCTTCCACCCGTTCTTCCTCACTCTCCTTCTCGTGTTCTGTCGAGCAGAACGTCATCCAATAAACAGAACAGGCGACCGTTGACGCGACACCGGAGCCGAGTTAGCGTGCAGAACATGATCTGCTCTGCGGAACAACCTCCAGGAGGAGCGACGTGACCACTCCAACGCCGTCCGTCGCGGAACTCGGCCATGTGGGCCTGCGCTGTCACGATGTGAGCCGACAGCTGGCGTTCTACAGCGACGTACTCGGCCTGACGGTCACCGACCATGACGAACGGCTCGGCATCTGGTTCCTGTCCGCCCGGCCGGACACCGAACACCACGAACTGCTCCTGGCCGAGGGCCGGGACGCGCCACTCGGAGTCAGACTCATCCAGCAGGTGTCGTTCCGGTGCGCGCGCTTCGAGGACGTCCTTGGCTTCCACCGGCGCTTCCGGGAGCACGACGTACGGCTCGACATGATCGTCTCGCACGGCAACGCCGTCGGCGTCTACTTCTTCGACCCGGAGGGCAACCGGTGTGAGGTCTACTGGCGGACCGGGCTCGTGGCACGACAGCCCTTCGTCGAGCACATCGACATCGAGACCGATCCGGAGGAGCTGCTGGACGCCGTCCGGGCTTCGGTCGAACGCCACGGCACGACGGGCTTCACCGAGGAGAGCTACCGCGCCTGGACGCGCGAACAAGCGGTGGCGGCAGCCTTTGACGCAGGCAAGGAGGTAGGCCGGTGAAATTCGTTCGCTACGCGGACGGACCGTCCTCACGCGTCGGTGTGGTGGACGGCGACCTGGTCCGGGTTGTCGACGGTCCGACGGACCTGCTGCCCCTCGTCGAGGCCGGCAAGGACGAGTTGCTCGCTGCCGGACGGACCGCTCTGCGGCGCGGTGCGACCGTGCCCCTGCCGGACCTCGTTCCGTTGTCGCCGATCGGGACACCTCCGACCGTCCGCGACTTCTACGCGTTCGAACAGCATGTCCGGGCAGGGCGTGCCTGGCGGGGCCTCGAGATGGACCCGGACTGGTACGAGCTGCCGGTCTTCTACTTCTCCAACCCCTACGCCGTCACGGGCTGCGGGCCGGTGCCCATGACTCCGGGTGCCGAGCGTTTCGACTTCGAGCTGGAGGTCGCCGCGGTGGTGGGCCACGGCGGACGCGACCTGACCGCCCAGGACGCCGAAGACGCCGTCGCCGGCTATTGCGTGCTCAACGACTGGAGCGGCCGGGACGTCCAGCAGCGTGAGATGAAGCTGTCGATGGGGCCGGTGAAAGGCAAGGACACCGCGACAAGCCTCGGCCCGTACTTCGTGACCCCGGACGAGATCGCCGACTTCCGCGAGGGCCATGGGTACCGCCTCGAAATGACCTGCACGGTCAACGGTGTCCTCTACTCCCGCGCCCTGTGGTCGGACATCCACTGGTCGTTCGGCGAGATGATCGCCTACGCCTCCCGCGGTACCGAAGTGAGGCCCGGCGACGTGATCGGCTCCGGCACCTGCGGCACCGGCTGCGTCCTGGAGCTCTCCCGCACGCACGACTCGGCGACCTACCCGTGGTTGCAGCCGGGCGACGAGGTCGTCGCGGCGGTCGAAGGTCTCGGCGAGCTGCGCAACACCGTCGTCGAGGCCACGCCGGTCATTCCGTTGCGGACCCCGGGCGCGGCAGGGCAGGACGACGGAACACGACCGCGCTTTCCCGACAAAGCCGCGCGCTGATGGACGCTGCAGGGCCGGCGGAGGATCCGGCCAAGCTTCGGGCCGCGTTGCTGCGCGCCATGCCGATGTCCCGCATGCTCGACTACGGCATGGACCACGGGGACGCCGTCCACCTGGCCGGCGCGGCCGTCTCGGAACCGTGGCACGAAGTCGCAACTCGCCTGGCCGAGGCGCAGTCGACGCGCGCAGCGGCGGCCGCCGACCGCGGTGACGTCGAAACCGCGGTCGCGTGCCATCGCCGGGCGACGGCCTGCCTGGTCTTCGCGCAGATGGCCTTCAACAGCGACCACCCGGCCAAACGCGCGCTCTACGTCCGGCTCACCCGGGCCTACCAGGCCGCGGCCGAGCTCGACACCGAGTTGCACGTGGAGCGGCTGTCGATCCCGTTCCTGCAGAGCCACTGCACCGCCTGGTTCGTGAGTCGGTCCGGCGCTCGCCCCGGCCCCGCGGTGGTCGTCGTCGGCGGACAGAGCGGTTGGGGCCCGGCCTTCCACCGGCAGGCCGAGGCCCTGGCACGGCGGGGACTGTCGGCCGTTCTGTTCGAGGCACCGGGCCAGGGTGATACGCGCATGGCCGGCGGACTGCACCTCGACGCAAGCGTCGACCGGGCCTTCAGCGCGGCTCTCGACTCCGTACGTACCCGTACCGGCTACGACGGCCGGTTCGGGGTATGGGGAAACAGCTTCGGCGGACTGCTCGCCGCCCGTGCCGCCGTGCACGACAGCCGTTTCGGCGCGTGCTGCGTCAACGGGGCCAACGCGAGGCCGGAGCCACTGCCGTTCCGGACCGCACGCGAACAGTCGCAGGCGCTCCTGGGTGTCGACACCGACGCCGAAGCCGCAGCCGTCTTCCGCACTCTGTGGCTCGACCCGGCGGTCGACCGGATGAGTGCCGCGATGCTCGTGCTGCACGGCGGCAACGACCCCCTGGTCCGCCTCGACCAGCAGAAGGTGTTCCTCGACCTGTCGGCACACCACACCCTGCGGGTGTGGGACGACGGCGAGCACACCGTGTACAACCACTCGGCCGAGCGCACGGAGTTCGTCTGCGACTGGTTCCGTGCCCAGCTCCGCCGTGGGTAACCCGGAACATCCCACACCTTCCCGGACAGCACACCTCACGGAACCATCGAGGAGACCATGAAAGCCATCGCACTCCCGCACTACGGCGACGCGAACGCCCTGGAACTCACCGAGCTGCCGACGCCGGCGGTAGCGCCCGGGGAATTCCTGGTTCGCGTCAAGGCAGCCGGGGTGAACCCGGCCGACGAGAAGATCGCCGTCGGCAACCTCGACGGCATCATGGTGACCCACTTCCCCCTCGTCCCGGGCTTCGAGATGGCCGGCGTCGTCGAGGCCCGTGGATTCGGCGCCACCGAGTTCGAAATCGGCGACGAGGTGATCGGCTTCGTTCTCAAGGACTGGGCGCAGAACGGCACTTACGCCGAACTGGTCTCGGCCCCGGCCCGCACACTGGCACGCAAGCCGGAGTCCTGGGACTGGCTGCATTCGGCGTGCCTGCCGCTGAACGGGCTGACGGCTTACCAGGCCATCGAGCGCATCGGCATCAGCGAAGGCGACACCGTCCTGATCCACGGCGCCGCGGGTGGGGTCGGCACGCTCGGCGTGCAGATGGCGGTCGCCCGGGGCGCCCGCGTCATCGGCACCGCGAGCGAGCGCAACCACGACTACCTGCGTGAACTGGGCGCCACCCCCATCACCTACGGAGCCGGCCTGGCCGACCGGGTGCGCGAACCGGCTCCGGAGGGCGTCGACGCGGCGCTCGACTTCTTCGGCGGGGACTCGGTGGCCGTCTCGCGGAAGGTCCTGAAGGATCCCGCGCGGGTCGCCTCCGTGGCGGACGTCACCGCACCAGAACAGGGGGGCCAGTTGGTGTGGGCACGCGCGAACGCCGACGAGCTGACGGAGGTGGCTGTGCTCGCCGAGTCCGGGCAATTGTCCGTCCCCGTGAGCCGTTCCTTCCCGCTGGAGGAGGCCGCCGACGCCTGGCGCATGCTCCGCGTGGGCAGTCGCACCCGCGGCCGGATCGTACTGGACATCGACGCCGCCTGAGGTGGTCTTCCGGCGTGCACGCGCACCGGTGCAAGCGAAGGGTTGGGACACATGAAGCCTGCCGATGAATCCCGAACATCCACCACCGGGCCGGATGCCGTGGACGCGGACGTCCTCGTCGTCGGGTACGGCCCGGTCGGTCAGACCCTGGCTGCTCTGCTGGGGGCAGCGGGGCACCGTGTACTGGTCTGCGAACGGCGTGTGGGGCGCTACGAGACGCCACGCGCCGGGCACTTCGATCACGAAATCATGCGCGTCTTCCAGTCCTTGGGCATTGCCGAAGTCGTACGGCGCATTGCGGTACCGGCGCGTGTGTACGAGTTCCTCGATCCCGACGGGAGCGTGATCTCTCGTCTGCCGAGGGAAGGTGCCGCCCTCTCCGGCTGGGACGCGTCGTACCACTTCTACCAGCCGGAACTCGAAGACGCCCTGGACGCGGCGGTCCGCGGTGCGTCAACGGTGGACGTTCGTTTCAGTGCGGAGTTGGTCGATCTGCGTCAGGGGCGCGACCACGTGGTGGTGACGTTGGCGGACGGCGCCGTGGTCACCGCCCGCCATGTGGTCGGGGCGGACGGCGCCAACAGCAAGGTCCGCACGCTCTGCGGCATTCCGACGAAGGATCTCGGCTTCCGGGGCGACTGGCTGGTCGTGGACGTACGGCCCCGTCCTGGCGCCCCGGTGCCGGTCATCCCGGACACCGGCCAGGTCCTCGACCCGGCGAGGCCGAAGCACATGGGCCGGGTGGCCCAGCGTTACTTCCGCTGGGAGTTCATGCTCGTCGAGGGCGACGATCCGGCCGAGATGGTGCGACCGGAACGCGTCCGGGAGTTGCTCAGGCCCTGGATCGGCCCGCAGGAGGGTGAGCTGATCCGGCAGACCGTCTACCAGTTCCGTTCCGTGGTGGCCGACACGTTCCGCCACGGGTCGGTTCTGCTCGCCGGTGACGCCGCTCATGTCATGCCGCCCTTCCTCGGACAGGGCATGAGCTCCGGCGTCCGGGACGCGGCTACCCTCGGCTGGATGCTCCACCTCGTACTGACCGGCGCCGCGGACCCGGAGCTGCTGGACCTGTACACGCTCTCCAGGAGGCCGCAGGTCATCGACTACATCGAGGAGTCTGTGCGGGTCGGGACCGTCGTCTGCGAGACAGATCCGGTTCGTGCGGCGCGGCGTCGGGAGGAGATGCGGTCGGCGACCGAGCTTCCGGCGCCGTTCGCGCCGCCGGTCGGCGCGGGCTTCCGAGCCGGGCAACCGCTGGCCGGCCACTTGGCCGTACAGCCCTTTCTGCTGACGGGCGGCGGGAAGACCGAGCGGTCGGACGACGTGCTCGGCCGCGGGTTCACCCTGTTCAGCGTGGTCGAACCGGACGCGGCGACGACCGCGGCCGTGGCGGACCTCAAGCACGCGATCGGGCTGCGGTCCGTCGTCGTGGGTGCCGCAGGGGTCCAGGAAGAGGGGGAAGCGCTGGGTGGCTGGCTCAAGGAGGCCGGTGTCGTGGCTGTGCTGGTCCGCCCGGACTTCTATGTCTTCGGCACGGCCACCGACCTCTCCGAGGTGGTGGATCTGCTCACCTCACTTCGCGCGAGCCTGTCGCTGGTGTAGCGGCGTGACACCCGCTCGCGCGGCGAACGACGACGGCACGGACAGCGACGACAACACCGGTCACGTGACACACGGGAGGAATCTCATGCCGAGGACGAACAACGGTGTCCACTTCGAGGTGCGCGGAAGCGGGCCGGACTCGATCGTCCTGTTGCCCGGACTCGGGTGCTCGCTCCAGTGCTGGTCCGAGACAGCACCCCTGCTCGACGGCTACCGCCTCATTCTCATGGACCTGCCGGGCCACGCCGGCTCCTTCCATGCGCCTGCCGACGGATCGAGCCTCAGTCGGATCGCCGAAACGGTGACCGACGCCTGTGACGAGCTGGGCCTCGAACGCTTCGCCCTCGTTGGTCTCTCCTTCGGTGGCGCGCTCGGCGTGCGGATCGCTCTCGACCGGCCCGACCAGGTGTTCGCGGTCATGGCGCTCATGCCGTGGAACGCGGGCGGTACCGAGGCGGGCGATCCGGTCATCGAGAGATTCCACTCGTCCTTCCGTGACGTCGAGGCCATCACCGAGGCGATCGGGGCCATGTCGCTCGACCCGAGCCGGACGACCGACGTGGTGCGCACGATGACGGGTGGCGTCACGGAGCAGTTCTGGCGCAGTTGGCTCGGAAGTGGTGGCGGCGCTTACACGAGCATGTTCGAGGAGCTGTCCGGGATGGCCGTGCCGGCGTGCTACGTCATCGGCGGCCGGGACACCATTGCCCCGCGGGACAAGCTGATCGCCGACGTCCGCGCGATGCCCGGGGGCAGGCTGGTCTACCTGTCGGACGCGGGGCACCTCGCACCGTACGAGTCCCCCGAGCTCGTCGCCAGGGAGATCCGCGAGTTCATCGGCCGCTACGCGCACCCGTCGTCGTCGAGTCCCAACTCGCGAGGAGTCTGAGCCGTTCCTCGGACGCGCTGCCGGGTTCGGCGGTGTAGACGATCAGATCGTGCACGGCCCGGCCCGGCAGGGGCAGGTCGAGGGACTGGAAGGTCAGTTCCAGGTGGCCGGCGTCGGGGTGCTGGAGCCGTTTGACGCCGTCGTGGCGCATCAGGACGTCGTGCGCGGCCCACTGGCCGCGAAACTCCGGGCTGAGGGTGGACAGTTCGCCGACGAGTTCGCGCAGTGCCCGGTCGCGGGGCTCGCGCCCGGCCTCGGCGCGCAGCAGGGCGGTGGTGGCGGTACCGGCGGCGTCCCAGTCCACGAAGAAGGTGTGCGCAGCCGGGTCGAGGAAGATGTAGCGGGCGATGTTGGGGCGGCCGCGACGGTCGGTGGTGGCGCTGTCGAACAGCGGCGCGAGCAGGGCGCGGGCCAGGGGGTTGCGGGCGACGATGTCCGTGCGGCCGTTGCGTACGAACGCCGAGGACATCGTCATGGAGTCGAGCAGCCACTGGATCCGGCCTGGGACCTCGACGTCCCTGCGACGCGACGGGGTGCGACTCGCGTGCCGCGAGGACCGGGCCAGCTCGAACAGGTAGGTACGTTCGTCGTCGTCCAGTCGCAGGGCACGGGCGACCGCGTCGAGGACACCCTCGGACACGCCGGCGATGTGGCCCTTCTCCAGCCGCGTGTACCACTCCGTGCTCACACCGGCGAGGACGGCGACCTCCTCGCGCCGCAGCCCGGGGACCCGGCGACGGGCGCTGGTCGGCAGCCCGGCCTGTGCCGGGGTGATCCTGGCGCGTCGGCCGGCGAGGAAGTCCCGGATCTCACCGCGGGTTCCGGGCTGCTGGTCCATGGATTCATGGTAAGCGCCGGTCACAGAGCGAAGGGGGGGTTGAGGTTGTACCCCCATGAACGCGACCTTCTCCGGCCCGCCGCGAGCGCGGTCTCCTGGGTTCGAACGTTGCGACACGATCCCGAGAACGAACAACGGAGCTGAGACATGACGAGCAGGGGGCTGACGGTGCCGGCGGCGGCGTTGGGCACATGGGCCTGGGGAGACAGCGGTGAGGCGGGCGACGGCTACTTCGGCAGTCGGCTGAGCGAGTCCGGACTGCGGGAGGTCGTCGAGAGGGCGCAGGCGAACGGGTTCATCTTGTGGGACACCGCCGTGGCATACGGCATGGGCCGCTCGGAGAGCGTCCTCGGCCAGGCGCTGTCGGGCCGGCACCGCAGCGAGTACCAGCTGTCGACGAAGTTCACCCCGCAGCTCGCGGGCGACGGCGACGATCCGGTCGCGGACATGCTGGAGCAGAGCCTCGACCGACTGCGTACGGACTGCGTGGATCTCTTCTGGATCCACAATCCTGCCGACGTGGCGCGGTGGACGCCGTCTCTGATCCCGCTGCTCGAGAGCGGCAGGATCAAGCACGTCGGCGTCTCGAACCACAATCTGGAGGAGATCGCTCTCGCCGATCAAATCCTCGGCGAGGCCGGCTTTCGCGTGGAGGCCGTACAGAACCACTACAGCCTCCTGTACCGGGGTTCCGAGCGGGCGGGCATCCTCGACCACTGCCGCGAGCACGGTGTGCGGTTCTTCTCCTACATGGTCCTCGAGCAGGGAGCGCTGACCGGCAGGTACAGCCCGGCGAATCCGTTGCCGGAGGGAACCAGCCGGGCGGCCGTGTACAACGGCGTCCTGCCCCGGCTCCGGGAGCTGACGGACCGGATGAAGGTGATCGGCAAGGACCGAGGCGTGTCCGCCGCGGAGGTTACCATCGCCTGGGCCATCGCCAAGGGGACCACCCCGATCATCGGGGTCACGAAGGCGGCCCACGTCGACGGGGTGGCCCGGGCCCGCGGCATCGAGCTGACCGACGAGGAGATCGCGGAACTGGAGGCGTTGGCGGATGCCACGGACGTCGACACGCGCGGCTGGTGGGAGCAGGAGATGATGCGGCGCTGACAAGCAGGCCCTGCGGGCTGCCCCTCCCCTACGCGGGACGCATGGTCACGGCGCCGCGGAAGCGTCCGGCGAGATTGCGGCCCCGTGTCGAGCGACGCGTCGGGAACGGGCAGCCGGTGGGCGTCGCCCCAGGTGTCCCCCACCGCCCCGTTGGCCCACGGCGGCGAGCAGGTGCCGGGTGTACGCCTCCCGTGGCGACTCGTAGACCTCGTTCGACTGCCCGTACTCCACCACCCGGCCCCGCCGAGGGCCGTCTCCGGATTCGGAACGGCTGGACGGCACGGGACCTCGGGCCAGGTGTCACCGCCCTTGTGGAGCACGGGACTTGCCGACTTCGTCCCGAGAACGCGTCGCCTCCGTACGATGGCGTCGTGATCCGCAGCCGACGCCGTCCCGCGGTCCCGCGTGCTCATGCCGTTCGGCTGTTGTTGATCCTCACCGCGTAAACGCCGTCCCGCGCCCCACCGGGACGGTCGCGCCTCCCTCTCCCCCGTTCGCGCGGGGCACGACCCGTGCCCGCCTGCGACCGACGCAGACTGCGGCAGTGGCTCTCCGGAGAAGCCCGGGCCGACGGTGTCTCCAGGCGTGACATGCTGCGGCTGTTCGCCGCCGCCGGACTCGCCGGCGCCGCATCCGTGGCGTCGCCCGGCTCACCGGCTGCCGCGCACACCGGTTACCACACCCCCAACGACCGCTTCTTCGTCCGCAACCACACCGCGACACCGGTCCTCTCGGCGGCCGACTGGAGGCTCACCGTCTGGGGCGACGGCCTCGGACGGCACAGCGCGTTCGTGGAGTGCGCGGGCAACGGACGCGGCTACGTCAACCAGCCAGCAGGGCCAGGAGGTGAGCGGCACCGCCTGGACCCTGGCGCGATCGGTGTCGCCCGCTGGCGGGGGGGGTACGTCTGGTGGACGTCCTGCGGCGTGCGGGTCTCGGCCGACGGGCCATGGACGTCCTGTCCCGGGGCCTCGACGAGGACTACGTCACCGCCGACGGCACGAACCTCGGCCGGGTCCGCCGCCCGCTGCCACCCGACCAAGGGCGTCCCGTGCGGCTCCTCGTGCCCTCGTGGATTCGCATCGCCTCCATCAAGTGGACGGCGGCAGCGCCCCGCTGACCCGTCAGGCGATCAAGAGCGCCTGGGAGCTGGACGCACGGGCGAACCTGACGGCGGGCGTGACCCACCGGGTCACCGGGCGCTCCTGGTCGGGGGCGGGCGGTGTCGTGCGAGTGGACGTGAGCACCGACGGCGGCTCCCGTTGGAGGGCCGCCCGGCTCCACGACGCGCCGCGGCGCGACGGCTGCGGCGGGCTCGCGCGCCGTGAGGTGGGCGAGCGGACGGTTCCCCGGGCCCTGCGCCCGCAAATGCGCCCGCGCGGGCGGCGCCGGCCCGGCCTGGCACGGCCTGGCACGGAGGCTGTCAGTCGTCGAGCGCCTCCAGGACGTCGGCGAGGTCGACGAACTTGAAGCCGGTGGCCTCCCGGTCACCGTCCTCCGGGGCCATGTGACCGTCCTGGACGACGAGCAGGCCGTTCGGGTACCTGCTGCCGAGGGGTTCGGCGAGTACGTCCGCTCCGTCGCACTCCTCGGAGCCGTCCAGCGACTCGGACGCGGCGCCCACCCTGAAGCCGCCCTCGTACTCGTAGTCGTCGGACCGTTCCCGGTCGTAGGCGACGAAGGTGTCGTCGCCCTGGCTGGAGGCGAGCAGGTAGCCGTCCCCGTCGTCCTGCTTCAGCAGGGTCAGGCCCTCGACGTCCGCCGACACCCGGGAACCGCCGAAGCCGGGGTCGTCACCCGCCACACACTCGTCGGACGCCTCGTCGAACGTGGCCGGCACGCCGTACTCGCGGACCTTGTCCTGAAGGACGGGGGCGCCCTTGAGATCGGCCGGCAGGCGCCAGATGCCCACGTCCTCCTGCCCGGCGAAGAGCGTGCCCGTCTCCGGGTCGACGACCATGCCCTCGACCTGCGGGCCCTCGCCGGGGGCACCGCAGGGGGACCACTTCGTCCCGTCGGGCATCGTGAAGGCGGCCGGCAGGTTCAGGGTGCGGACCTTGCGGTACGACACCGTGCCCCGGGGCGTCGTGGTCAGCTCGAGCAGCGCGATGCGGGTGGTCGCGTTCTGGCTGACGAGCGCGTAGGACTTGCCGGTCGCGGAGTCGGTGTACGTGGCCAGACCGTAGGCGGTGCTCTCCTCGTTGACCTCCTCCTGCGAGTCGGAGAAGATCCACGGCGCCGAGGCGTCGGTGACATCGGTGAGCGGGACGTCCGGCCGGTCGCCGTCGACGCGGTAGATGCGCAGCTTGTCGCTGCCACGGTCGCTGACGACCGCCAGGTCCGTGACGCCGGGGCCCGAGGGCACCCCGTGCACCAGGTCGACGTTGTTGAAGCGGCCGGGGGCGTCGTCCGCTCCGGGCGCCGCGGGCGCGGGGAGCGACTGCACCTGCCGGGCGTCGAGGTCGTAGACCCGCAGGCCGCCCTCCTTGGCCGTGGCGACGACCAGGCTGGCGTCCGGGTCGGCGGAGTTGCGCCAGATCGCCGGGTCGTCGGCGTTCCCGTTCCCGCCCTCTTCGTCGTCGAAGAGCGCGGCGGTCTCGGCCCGGGGAACGACCTCGGGCGGTGCGGCGGGCGCCGCGGCCTTCGCCGAGGGTACGGCCGCGACGGCTGCGGTGAACACCAGGGTCGCCGTCGCCGCGACGACACGGGGGCGGCGTCTTGTGAACGCGTGCACGGGCTGTCTCCTTCGTCAGGGAGCGGGCGGGACCGACGTGGATCCGGCGTCGGATCGGGACCGCACCCACCACTGGGACGACGTGCCATGATCGAGAACGCGGGCGGAGCGCGCGCGTCACCCCGGCAACCCGCCGACGAAGGGTGCATGGCCGAAGGGTGAACCGGGCGGCCCTGCCCGCCACTTGACCGAGCTGGGGCACATCGGCGCGGACTGTGCCGGTCACGCCCGACCGTCCGGGTCCGTCGCACGCCCCGTCCCCGGTGGTCCCCCCTTCTCACCCGCCGTTTCAGGCGCGGAGTGCGGTGCGTGCCAGGTCGCGCAGCCACACGTGCGCGGGGTCGCTGTCGTAGCGCTGGTGCCACGACAGGTGGACCGGGGCCGGCGGCAGTTCGATCGGCAGTCGCAGGGCGGTCAGGCCGAAAGCCGTGGCTGCCGGGCGCATCGTGATGTCGGGGACGGTGATCAGGAGGTCGGAGTCGCGTGCGAACGCGAACGCGGCTGCCTCGGTGGGTGCCGCCGCCACCACGTGTCGGGTGAGGCCGAGCCCGGTGAAGGCGTCGTCGAGGGCGTTGCCGAGATTGCCGCGCCGCGAGACGGTGATGTGCTCGGCCGCGGCGTACTGCGCGGCGGTGACGGTGCCGGCCCGCGTCAGCGGGTGTCCTTCCCGTACGACGATCACGTGCCGGCTCTCCGTCACCTGCTCGGTCCGGATGTCCGGCGCCGTCGGACGGTCGGCGTTGGCCTCCAGGTCGACCTGGGCGCGACGCAACTCGGGTGTGTCCACGCTCGATTCCGCGATGAAGCGCAGCCTGACTCCCGGTGCCTGACTGCGGACGGCGGACAGGAGGGCGGGCCCGCCGAGCGTGACCAGGGCATCGTGCCAGCGGAGCGTGAAGGTGCGGTCCAAGGAGGCGAGGTCGGGTTCGCGGCTGGGCGCCAGCACGGTCCGGGCCTGGAGCAGCAGGTCGTGCACCTGTTCCCGGACGGCGACCGCATAGGGCGTCGGGGTCATCACGCGGCCGGTGCGCACCAGGATCTGGTCTCCCGTCGTGCGCCGGATCCGGCCGAGGCTGCGGCTCATGGCGGGGGCGGTCACGTGCAGCCGCGCTGCCGCTCCGGCCACGCTGCCCTCCTCGAGGAGCGCGTCGAGCGCTGTCAGCAGGTTCAGGTCCAATTGCATGCGAGTCATGTTAGGCGTTCCTTACATGCACTTGTTGTTAATTGTTCGGCCCCATACCGTCGAGAAGCGGGGAGAGCACGGCGACGAAGCTCCCCCACAGCCCATGGCCCCTTCCTGGACGGAGACAGTCATGTCGTCTACGTATGCCGAAGTGCTCGCACGGACCGCCGACGCCGTTCGTGCGGCGGGTTCGGTCCTGCGGGAGCGGTTCGGCGATGTGGCGCGCCACGAGAGCCGTGAGGAACTGATGCGCGCTCTCGCCGCGAACGACGCGGCGGTACTCGAAGTGTTGCGGCCCCGCCTCACGCTCCTGCGCCCCGACGCCCGCTGGGTGGAGGACGAGTTGCAGGGTGGTGCGCTGCCTCCCGGTGAGTGGTGGCTGGTGGATCCGGCCGAAGGCAACGTCAACCACCTGCACGGCCTGCCGGAGTGGGCGGTCACCGCCACTCTCGTGCACGAGAACCGCCCGGTGCTCACCGCGATTCACCTGCCGTTGACCGGTGAGACCTACACGGCGCTCGCCGGTGGCGGCGCCTTTCTGGACGGCCGGGCTCTGCAGGTGTCGGAGACGACGGACCTCGGCCTCGCTCTCGTGGCCACCAGCCAGGCCAGACCGGACGAGGACGCGAGCATCGTGCGGCGCATCGGTTCCTCGGTCACCGCGATGCTGCTCGACGCGCTCGTGGTGCGCACGTCCGTGCCGGCGACCCTGCACCTGGTGGCCGTGGCCGCCGGGCGGATCGACGCCTTCTGGCAGTTCGCGGGCGCTCGTGCGGACCTGCTTCCCGGGGCACTTCTCGTGTCGGAGGCCGGCGGCCGGGTCACCGACGCCGGAGGGCGCGCGTGGACTCCGGAGAGCGACGGTTTCCTGGCCTGCGCTCCGGGAGTGCACGCTGCCGCCGTCGCCGCTCTGACCCGTTGACCATCGCGGAACATCACCAGCACGGAGAAAGGACCAGATCACCATGGACCGAATCGCGGTTCTCGGAAACGGCCGTGTCGGCTGCAACCTGGCCGCGGCCCTGACCCGAGCCGGGCACGAGGTGAGCGTCGCGGGGCGGGCGCCGGGAGCGGCGGCGGACAGCGCTCGGGAGGCGCGCGTCGTCATCAACGCCACGCCCGGGGACACCTCACTGGAGCGGCTGACCGCGCTGCGCGAGGAGCTGCGGGGAAAGATCCTGGTGGACCTTGCCAACGCCACCGTCGACGGCCCGGACGGGCTGCCCGCCGAGCTGCTCCATCCCGGGTCGAGTCTCGCGGAGCAACTGCAGGAAGCGCTGCCCGACACCCACGTCGTCAAGACGCTCAATACGATGCTCTACCCGGTGATGACCGCGCCGGGCTCACTCGCGCGGAAGCCGACGGCCTTCCTCTCCGGCGAGAGTGCGGGGGCCAAGCAGGTCGTCCGCGGGCTCTTGGGAGACCTGGGCTGGCGGTCCGAATGGGTCACGGACCTCGGCGGGATCGAGACCGCTCGGGCCGCCGAGGCCGCGGTGCTGTTCGTGCCGCATGTGATCCGCTCCGGCGGATTCGCGCCCTTCGCCGTGTCGATCGCCCGCTGAAGCCGGGCCCGGCCGGGTCAGGTGTTCGCCTGTTCCGTGAGTCTGCCCTTGCGCAGGGTGAGGACGCGGTCGGACTGGGTGGCCAGTTGCTGGGAGTGGGTGACGACGACCACACACTTGCCCTGTTCGTGGGCGAGGTCGCGGAAGGTGTCGATGATGCCCTGGGCGGTGTCCTCGTCGAGGTTGCCGGTGGGTTCGTCGGCGAAGAGTATGTCGACGTCGCAGGCGAGGGCCCGGGCGATGGCGACGCGCTGCTGCTGGCCGCCGGAGAGCCGCAGCACGTTGCGGGTGGCCGTCGTCCTGTCGAGTCCGAGCTGATCGAGCAGTTCCAGCGCGCGGGTGCGCCGGCGGCCCGTGGCGGGCCTGGCGCCGGTGATCTCCATGGCGCAGGTGACGTTCTGCAGCGCCGTCATGTAGGTGAGGAGGTTGTACTGCTGGAAGATCGTGGCGGCGTGCCGGTTGCGGTACCGGCCGAGGCCGAGTTCGGTCAGGGCCCGGCCGTCGAAGCTGACGGTGCCCCGGGTGGGGGTTTCGAGGCCGCTGGCGAGGGAGAGCAGGGTGGTCTTGCCGCTGCCGGAGGGGCCCAGGACGGTGTAGAAGGTGCCGCGTTCGAAGGCGTAGTCGATGTTCTTCAGCACGGTGGTGCGGCGGCGCTGGCCGGAGTAGGTGTGGCTGACGCCGTCGAGGCGCAGCACGGGCGGGGTCGCGGTGGTGCCGTTCATGGCGGGGTCACTTGCCCTTCGTGAGGATGGTGCGGGGGCTCAGGCGCAGCACGGAGGTCGCGGGGACGGCGGTGGCCAGGAGGCCGACGGCGAGGCCGACGCCGCTGACGGTGGTGAGGTCACCCGCGTCGAGTGCCACGGTGATCGTGTCGATGGGGTCGGCGTTCTCGACGGGCTTGTCGTTCCAGTCGATGCCCTGGTCGAGGCCGGTGCTGCCCGGTGGCGGGGGCTCCCAGGAGTTGATCTTCTCTTGGGCGGCCGTGGCCTCCCGGCCGAGCAGCGCCCGGCCGGCGCTCTGCGTCAGGTTCGGGGCGAACAGTGCGCTCAGGGCGACGGCGAGGGCGGCCACGGCGACGATCTCCAGTGCCTGCTGGGCGACGAGCCTGCTCTTCTTCTCCCCCATGGCCAGCAGCACGCCGTACTCGGTGCGGCGCTGCTTGACGGCGAGGTTGGCCAGCAGGGCCAGGACGGCGGCGCCGGCGAGGGCGATGAGCCACATGGCGACGGTGGCGGTGGCGCGGATGTTCTTGAGCGGACCGGTCATCTGCTGGACGGCTTTGTCGTTGGCGGCCAGTTCGAAGCCGTCCAGGGCGGAGCCCGCGATCCGCCGGGCCTCGTCCTTGAACGCGCCCTGCACGTCGGCGTCCTCGAGGAGGAATGCCGCCTTGCCCACCTGCAGCGGCCCGCTTCCCCCGTCACCGAGTGCGGACAGGCCGCCCACCGTCCCGTAGACCATGTTGCCCGGGTTGATGTCGTACTCGGGTTCGGGTTCGGTGCTGGGGCGCGGGTCGCGGTAGATGCCGCCCACGGTGAAGTCCGACGTGGTCTTCTCGTCGTTGCCGGCCAGGGTGATGGTGTCGCCCACCTCGAGGCCGTTCTGCCCGGCCAGCCGCTCCTCGATCAGCAGTCGCTTCTCGTCCTTGTCGGTGGCCGTCAGGTGCCTGCCCGACAGGAGGGTGAAGTTGCCGCTGCGGAAGTCGGGCAGCAGGGAGGAGTCGAGCACGCCCGTGCCCACGGTGCCGCCGGGTCCCATGGCGGACTCCGGCCCGCCGCCGGCCAGTTCGGCATCTCCTTGGAGGATGACGCGGTCCCACATCGAGTAGGTGTACCTCTGTACCTGGGGCAGCGCGCCGATCCTGTCGACGGTCGCGGCGTCGATGCGCGGTGCCTGGAGGCTGCCGCCGCCTCCCAACTGGCCGAGGTCCATGTCTAGGTTGACCTCGGCGCCAACGGAACGCCTGGCCTGCTGCTCGGCCTGGGCCGTCGCGTCGTTGATCAGGACGCCGGCCAGCACCATCGCGGAGATGACGAGGAAGGTGGCGAGGGTGAGCAGCGTGCGACCCCTGCGGGCCCACAGGCTGAGTCCTGCGCGTTTGACGAAGTTCATGGAATCGGCTTTCTCGGTCCGTGCCGGTGGGTGGTGGCTATTCGCTGTCGGTGAGGATGGAGCGGGGGTGCAGGCGCAGGATTCCGATCCCGGGGACGACGGTGGAGACCAGGGAGATCCCGAGCCCGATGCCGGCGACCTTGCCGACGGTGCCCGGCTCGACCCGTACCGTGGGCGCGGCGACCGCCCCGGGCTCCGGCGCTCCGTGCTGCGCGGAAGGCGTGTCGTCCTGGGGGCCGAGGAGCGCGTCTCCCGCGCTCTGTCCGGCGAGTTGCCCGGCCAGGGCGGCCACGGCGACGGCGGGCAGGGCCACGGCCGCCACCTCCACGGCGTGCTGGCCGATGAGCTTCCACTTCCGCTCGCCCATCGCGAGCAGCACTCCCAGCTCGGTGCGCCGCTCGCGGATCTGGAGCGTCACGATCAGGCCCAGGATCAGCGCGCCGGCCAGGGCGATCACCTGGACGATCAGTCCCGCGAAGGCGCCGACCTGCTGGATGGGGCGGACCTGGTCCCGGTACGCCTTGTCGTTGACCCGGAAGTCGAAGCCGCTCTCCCCCAGCAGCCGCTCGGCCTCGGCGTGCAGCCGCTCGGCCCGGTCCGGCGAGCCGATCCGGTACACCGCCTCGCTGACGGTGCCGGCTCCGGTGCCCGTGCCGGTGCCGAGTTGCTGAGCCGTGGCCATCGGCACGTAGAGCGTGTTGCCGGGCAGTTCGTGCGGTGGCGTCCAGCTCGAAGGGTCCTGTGTGGGGTCCTGGAAGATGCCGACGACCTTCAGCGGCATCGGGTGCTCGCCGTCCGCGGACAGGACACGGATGGTGTCGCCCACCGCGAGGCCGTTCCTGTCGGCCAGGCGTCGCTCGATCAACGCGATGTCGCGGTCCGCGTCCTCGGGGCCGATGCCGCGCCCCGCCGTGATCTTCATCGAGCCGTACGAGAAGGGCAGCAGCAGGCCCGCGTCACGAACGCCGTTCACCGCGAGCGGGCCCCGGCCCGGCTCGCCCGCTTCGCCGCCGGGCTGGGGCGCGTCCGATGTCAGTGGTGTGAGACCACGCGCCGCGGCACGTACCGGAAGGCGCGGGTTGTAGCGGTTCACGACGTCCGAGGTGCCCAGCTCGTCGGCCAGGGCCGGGGTGAGGCCCTTCTGTCTGACCGTGACGTCGACGCCGATGACGCGTTGCGCGTCGGCTTCCTGCCGGGCGGCGGCGGCCTGCAGGAGGAAGCCGCCGAGGAGCAGGCTGCAGAGAACGACGAAGATCGCCAGCAGGGCGGCGGTCTTGGACTTCCTGGCACCAAGGCTCATCCCGGCACGCTTGACGAAGTTCATGGCGAAGACCGAAGCACCCCGCAGTTTGCAGCGAGGTAAGCGTGTTACAGCCGCTTAAGGACCGCCCGGCACGGCGCGCACCGCCGGGCACCACGCAGCGCCCTTATCCGGCTGCAATCGCCCTCTTGGTTTCATGACGCCATGAGAGTTCTGGTAGCCGAGGACCATCGTGTGCTCGCCCGCACCGTCGCCGCCGGCCTGCGTCGGCAGGCGATGGCCGTCGACGTCGCCCACACCGGCGACCAGGCCGAGCGGATGTGTCTGCTCACCGCCTACGACGTGCTGATCCTCGACCGCGATCTGCCGGTCATGAGCGGCGACGAGGTCTGCAGCCGGCTGCGGGAGCTCGTCGATCCGCCGCGGATCCTGATGCTGACCGCGGCCTGCGAGCTCACGGACAAGGTCTACGGCCTCACCGTCCTGGGCGCCGACGACTACCTGGCCAAGCCCTTCGAATTCGCCGAACTCGTCGCCCGGGTACGTACCCTGAGCCGCCGCGCGCCCAAACCGCCCCCGGCCGTACTGCGCTTCGGGGACATCACCCTGGACGGGACACGGCGCGAGGCATCCGTGGGCGGCCGCTCGCTGGAACTCACCCCGAAGGAGTTCGCGGTCCTGCACCTGCTGCTGTGCGCCGCCGGAGAGCCGGTGCCGCACGACGAACTCGTCCGCACCGTCTGGGACGAACACCTCGACCCGCGCACCAGCGCCGTCCGCGCCACCGTCAGCCGGCTGCGCGGCAAGCTCGGCGACCCCGACCTCATCGCCGCCGACAAGGGCGCGGGATACCGGCTGTGCGACTGAACCCGCGGGCACTGCTCGGCGGACTGCCCTTCCGCGCCCGACTGGCCGCCGCCTTCTGCGCCCTCTTCCTGTTCGCCGGCATCGCCCTGCTCGCCTTCGTGGTACTGCTCGCCCGCTACGGCACCACCCAGCAGGTCCAGGGGATGCAGGTCACCTACGAAGACGCGCCGAACAGCCCCGCGACGCCCTTCGAGTCCGCGCACCCCGCCCTGTCCGGCCGCACTTCCGCGGCCACGCACGACGTCGCCATGGTCCAGAAGATCGACCAGACCGTACAGGCCGTCCAGGACACCGCACTGCGCCAGATGATCCTCTGGTCCGCCGTCGGTCTGCTGATCACGGCGCTGCTCGTCGGGCTGCTCGGCTGGTGGCTCGCGGGGCGGGCCCTGCGTCCCGTCGCCTCGATGACCGAGGCCGCCCGCCGCATCAGCGAACAGAACCTGCACCAGCGCCTCGCACTGACCGGCCCCGACGACGAACTCCACCGCCTCGCCGACACCTTCGACACCATGCTCGACCGCCTGGAGAAGGCGTTCGAGAGCCAACGCCGCTTCGTCGCCAACGCCTCCCACGAACTCAAGACGCCCCTCGCGGTCCAGCGCACCAGCCTCCAGGTCGGGCTCGCCGACCCCCTGCCGCACGGCCTCGCCGACGTCCGCGACGACCTTCTCGCCGCCAACCGCGAGGCCGAGCAGCTGATCAACGCCCTGCTGTTGCTGGCCCGCAGTCACCGCGGGCCCGAACAGACCGAGCGCGTCGACCTCGCCACCACCGCCCGGCTCGTGACCGCCGAACTGGGCGTGCGAGCAGCCGAGAGCGGCGTACGCGTCGACCTCGGCGCCGACGTCCCCCTGGTCGTCGACGGTGACCCGGTCCTGCTGCGCCACCTGCTGGCGAACCTGATCCGCAACGCCGTCCAGTACAACCACCCCGGCGGGCACGTGCGCGTGCGACTCGACCCCACCGGCGTCACGGTGACCAACACCGGTCCGCACGTGCCCGCCGAACGGGTCCCCGACCTGTTCGAGCCCTTCCGCCGCCTCGACGGAGACCGCACCGCCGGCACCGGCCACGGCCTGGGGCTGTCCATCGCCGCCTCGATCGCCGAAGCCCACGACGCCACCTTGACGGCGCGTCCCCGCCCCGAGGGCGGACTCGCCCTCAGCTTGCGCTTCCCGTGAGCGCGGAGTGCGTCGACTCCTTTCAGTCCTGCACCTTGCCGGAGTGCCGACCGCCCGCCGAGGCGGCCGCGTGGTCCCGTACCGCGGCCGCGCGGTCTCGTACCGCGGCCGCCGGATCCCAGCCGCGGCGGGGAACCGAGGCCAGCAGGGCCCGGGTGTACGCGTCCTCGGGTGCGGTCAGCAGTCGCTGCGTGGGGCCCTGTTCGACGACGGTGCCGCGCCGCATCACCACCGTCTCGTCGGTGACGTGCTGGACCACGGCGAGGTCGTGGCTGATGAAGACGAGGGCGAGACCCGTGTCCTGCCGGATGTCGACGAGCAGTCGCAGGATCTGCGACTGGATGGACACGTCCAGCGCGGCCACCGCCTCGTCCAGGACGAGGACCCGCGGGTTCACCGCCAGGGCCCGTGCGATGGCCAGCCGCTGCTGCTGCCCGCCGGACATCTCGTGCGGGCGGGCGGCGGCTTCGCGGGAGCCGAGGCCGACCCGGTCCAGGAGTTCCCCGATCCGTTCGTCCGCGTCGCTCACGGCGTGCAGGCTCAGCGAGGTGGCCAGGCACTGGCGTGCGGTCAGCCGGGGGTCGAGCGAGAGGTAGGGGTCCTGGAAGACCATCTGGATCTCCCGGGCCCGGGCGAGCCGTTCACCGCGGCCGAGGCGTCGGCCCGCCATCCGGTCCCGTCCGTCGACGGAGATCGTGCCCGCGTCGGGCCTGACGAGTCCGACGAGCATGCGGGCGACGGTCGTCTTGCCGGAGCCCGACTCGCCGACGATGCCCACCGACCCGCCCGTCGGCAGGGTGAACGACACGTCGTGCGCGGCGACCAGACTGCCCCCGCCGGGGAGTTGGTAGGTCTTGCGCAGCCCGTCGGCGACCAGCAGTGGCGGGGTTGTGGGCCGGGTTTGCGCAGTGGTCACGGGATGTTCCTCGCAGTCGCTCCGGCGGTGGCCGCCGCGGCTTCGGGCAGTCGGCGGCAGGCGGCCGCGCCGCCGTCGGGAAGTTCGGTCGTTTGCGGGGCCCACGCCTCGCAGGCGGGCTCCGCCTGCGGGCACCGCGCGGCGAACGGACAGCCGTCGGATCCGTCCGCGAGGGACGGGGGCCTGCCGGGGATGGGCAGCAGGGGGCGGGACACGCCGAGTTCGGGTGAGCAGTCGAGCAGTCCGCGGGTGTAGGGGTGGCGGGCATGGTCGAACAGGGTGTGGCCCGGCCGGTGTTCCACGATGCGGCCCGCGTACATGACGTACACGCGGTCGCAGTAGGCGGCGGCCAGGTGCAGGTCGTGGGTGATGAACAGCATGCCCGTCTCCCGCCGGCGTCCCAGGTCGCGCAGCAGGGCGAGGATCTCCGCCTGGGTGGTGACGTCCAGGGCGCTGGTGGACTCGTCGGCCAGGATCAGGTCGGGGTCGGCGGCCAGCGCGCCGGCGATCACGACGCGCTGGAGCATGCCGCCGGACATCTCGTGCGGGTACTGCCGCAGACGGCGGGCCGGGTCGTTCAGGCCGACGCTGTCGAGGAGTTCGACGGCGCGCTCGCGGGCGGTGCGGCGGTCGTGGTCGCCGGTGTGCACGAGGCGTTCGACGAGGAAGTCGCCGACCCGGTGGACGGGGTTGAGGGCCGAGCGCGGGTTCTGGTGGATCATCGCCACGCGCCGGGCCCGGTGCTCGCGCAGCGCGGTGTCGGTCATGGTCAGCACGTCGGTTCCGGCCACCGTCAACCGCCCGTGCGCCGCGGCGTCGTCGGGCAGGACGCGCAGTACGGCCTTGGCGGTGGTGGACTTGCCGGAGCCGGACTCGCCGACGAGGCCGACGACTTCGCCCGCGGCGACGCGCAGGGACACGTCGGCGAGCAGTGGCCGGGCGGTGCCCGGCAGGTGGACGGTGAGTCGGTCGATGTCGAGCAGCACGGGGTGGCTACCTCCTGGTTCCGAGCCGGTCGGCGAGGTGCACCCCGGCGACGTTGAAGGCCACGACGACGGCGGCGATGGCGGTGCCGGGCACCAGCGCGGGCAGCAGGGCGCCCTGCACGATGGCCGACTGTCCCTCCTGCACCATCAGTCCCCAGTCGGAGCTGGGCGGCTGGGTGCCGAATCCGAGGTAGCTGAGGGTGGCCAGGCTCATCAGCGCCTCGCCGAACAGGACCACCAGGTACCCGGCGATCGACCGGGCGAGGTTGGGCACGAGGTGGCGTACGCAGATCCGTGCGCCGCCCATGCCCTGCACCCGGTAGGCGTCGACGTAGGGCTTGGCGCGCTCGGCCATGGCCACGCTGCGGGTGTACTTGGCGATGGTGGGGGCGAAGGCGAGGCCGAGGCCGAGTACCGAGGTGGTCATGCCGGTGCCGAAGACGGCGATGATCAGTACGACGAACAGCAGCCCGGGGAAGGCGTACATCACGTCGGTCAGCCGGGAGACGAAGGCGTCGACCCAGCCGCCCCGCCAGGCGGCCAGGGTGCCCAGGCTCACCCCGATGACGCCGGCGAGCGCCAGCAGCAGCACGGGGGCGACGAGACTGGTGCGGGCGCCGTACAGCACACGGGAGAGCAGGTCCTGGCCGGAGGCGTCGGTGCCGAGCAGGTGCTCGCCGCCGGTGCCGACCAGGGAGGACGACAGGTCGACGGCGTCGGGGGCGTACGGCGCGAGCAGCGGGGCGAGGACCGCGGCGAGGACGACCAGGGCGAGGAAGCCGGTGGCGACGAGCGCGGCGACCGGGCGCCGGGCCCGCCGTACGGTCCGGGCCGGTGCGGGGGCGTCGGCGGGTACGGCACTCATGCGGCGCTCCTTGCGGACTTCAGGCGCGGGTCGAGCAGCGGGTGGACGAGGTCCACGAGGGTGGTGACCACGACGTAGCAGGTGACCATGAGCAGGAGCACTGCCTGGGCGACGGGGAAGTCGTGGCTGTTGATGGCGCCGACGAGCAGGGAGCCGATGCCACTGAGGCCGAAGACGGTCTCGATGGCCACGGTGCCGGCGAGCATGCCGGCGGTGACCAGACCGCACATGGTGACGATCGGACCGAGCGCGTTGCGCAGCACATGGCGTCGGACGACCTCGCGCTCGGGCAGGCCCGAGGAGCGGGCCACGGCGACGTGGTCGGCTCCGTCGGCGTCGACGACGGCCTGCCGGGTGACCCGGCTGACGACCGCCAGCGCGCCCAGGGCCATGGCGACGGCGGGCAGGGTGAGGTGGTGCAGGGTGCCGACCACTCCTTCTCCGCTGCCGGTGACGGGGAACCAGCCCAGCTGCACGCCGAACAGTGCGACCAGGGCGATGCCGCCGACGAAGGAGGGCACGGACGCGGCGAGGGTGGTGGCGCCGACGACGGCCGAGTCGATCCAGCGGCCCCGGTTGAGCGCGGCGAGCGCACCGGCACCGACGCCCAGGACCACGAAGAGGACGGTGGCGTAGGCGACGAGTTCCAGGGTGGTGGGGAAGCGGGCGGCCAGCAGGTCGGCGACCTCGTCGCCGTACTGGAAGGAGCGTCCCAGGTCCAGGTGGAGGCAGTCCCAGAGCCACCGGCCGTACTGGACGACCAGGGGCTCGTCCAGGTGGTACTGCTCGCGTACGGCGGCCAGGCGCTCGGGGGTGAGGGTGTCGCGGCCGCCCGCCAGGAAGACCGCGGGGTCGCCAGGGGCTGCGTAGATCGCGGCGAAGATGACGAACGACGACGCGAGGAGGGTGGCGAGGAGGCCGGCGAGTCGTCTGCCGATACGGACGATCATGTGCTCAGCCCTTCTTCGCGCCGAGCGACGCGGCCCACGGATGGTAGAGGTAGGCCATCGAGGCCGGCGGGCCGGTGAACTTGTCGCTGAGGGCCAGGGCGGTGGGGGTCTGTGCCACGGGGATCCAGACGGCGGCGTCGGCGAACCGGCGCTGGATGTCGACCACCAGCTCGGCGCGCTCGGCGTCGTCCAGGGTGCGCTTGGCCTGGTCGACCTTCGCGTCGTAGGCGGCGCTGTGGAATCCGACCCAGTTGTTGGAGTCGTCGGAGACGCCGTTGTCGTAGAAGCCGACGGGGTCGCTCTTGGAGATGTACCAGTCGGCGACCAGGACGTCGATGTCGGCGCGGGCGGACTTGTCGCCGTAGAACTCGCCGTACTCGGCGGAGGGCACGGTCTTGATCTGTGCCTTGAGGCCGATCTGCTGGAGCGCGGCGCGTACGCCGTTGGCGATGACGAGGCGTCCCTGTGTGCTGTCGGTGCCGATGACGATCGGCCCGTCGGGCTTGTGCTCGGCGTTCTGGACGAGCTTCTTGGCCTTGGCGATGTCGGCGGAGGTGGGCGAGGCGGGGGCGCCCGTCAGCTTCTCCTGGGCGGCGGAGAACGCGGACTTCTCGTAGCCCCAGGCGCCGGAGCCGACGGGCGTGGCCCAGGGCTGGGCCAGGCCGCCGTAGCCGGACTTGGCTATGCCGGTGCGGTCGAGGCTCAGGGAGAGGGCCTTGCGGATGTCGGGGTCGGCCAGTCCACCGCGCTCGGTGGGGATGAGGTCGAGGGTCGCGGTGCTGGGCCCGAAGTGCAGGTCGATGCCCTTCTTGCCGTCGAGGGCGGCGGCCGTGCCGACGGAGTCGGTGTAGGCGCCGTCGGCGGCTCCGGTGCGCAGGGCGTTGACCATGGCGCTGTCCTCGGCCCAGCGGAAGACGACCTTGCGGGTCAGTGGCTTGTCGCCCCAGTAGTCGTCGTAGCGCTCCAGGGTGACGGAGTCGCCCGACTTCCAGGAGGCGAGCCGGTAGGGACCGCTGCACGCGTCCGGCCGGCCCGGCGTGCCGAAGTCCTTCCCCTGTTCCCGTACTCGTTTCTGCTGGTAGACGAGTCCGGCGTCGCCCGCGAGGGCCTTGGTGAACAGGGCGTCGGGCTCCTTGAAGCGGACGGTGATCTCGTGGGCCCCGGTCTTCTTCATCGACGTCACGTTCTCGAACTCGTCGGCCTCGGACATGTCCGGGTCCGCGTGCCGGCGCAGGCTGAACAGCACGTCGTCGACGGTCATGGCGGAGCCGTCGTGGAAGGTGACGCCGTCGCGCACGGTCAGGACCAGGGTCCTGTCGTCCGGCCGGTCGGCCTTGTCGACGAGCCAGGGCCGCACGGTCATGTCGGGCTGCAACTGGTACAGGCGCTCGCACACGTTGGTGAGCACCGTGCGGCCCGCGCTGCCGCCCTGGGTGTCGAGGTCCAGGGAGTCGGGCTCGTCCTCCAGCAGCCAGTCGACGCTGTCCACCGCACCGGTGGCCGCGGCCGTGGTCGGGGTGAGTTCCAGCTGGGTCACGTCACGGGACGTGCCCCCGGCCCGGCCGGTGTCGGCACCGCTGCAGGCGGTGGCGAGAACCGTCATGCCCGCCAGCCCGAGGGCGGCGATCGAGGTCTTCAACTTCATACGGTGGCTCCTGAGCGGGAAGGGTGGTGCGGAGACTGCTCGTTTCTGCGGGGGTGGGGCGCCCGGTGACCTTCGATCAGGTCTGGCTCGGGGCGTGGGGGCCGTCGTAGAGGTTCCAGGGCAGGTGCTGGTAGTCGCGGTCGCAGGGGGTGCCGGCGGTGACGTGGTAGTCGCCGGAGGTCAGGTCGACGCAGGAGGAGACGAGTGTCTGCCACTGCCGTACGGGCGACCTGCGCGGGTCGGGGTGGGTGCACAGGGACTCGGGGAAGCCGAGGTGGTCCGACATGGCCTGCTGGATGGTCTTGCGGGACTCGTCGGGCCCCGTGGAGTCCCGCAGCCGCCGCAGCCCCTGCTCGGCGCGGGGGACACGGACCAGGGAGTCGGCGGCCAGCGGCCGGTAGTCGGCGGCGAGAGCGGCGGGGATGCCTGCCTGGTAGTGGTTGCCGTGTACCAGCAGGCCGTCGGTGGGATACATCCAGCGGTGTCCGGCCGGGGTGGTCTCCACGTCGATGGCGAAGCCCTCCCGGCAGGTGAGCAGCGCGTTCCCGGCGATGTGGGCCCGGGTCCGGCTCAGCATGCGCAGGGCGTCACTGATGTTGGACTGGTCAAGGACGCTGCGGCGGATCACCGTCTGCGGCAGTCCGACGGTATCGTCGAAGCGTCCGCCCAGTCCGTTGGCGTTGAGCGCGATGCCGGCCGAGTTGGCGCCCTGGCGGCCAATTTGTCCTGCCTCCACCTGCATGACGAGGGTCGGCTTCGGGGGCTGGACGACGCGCAGCATCACGACGGTGCCGGCCACCGCGGCCCGCCAGTCCCAGTTCTGCCCGGCCCACACGTGGCCGTCGCCGCTCGCCGGTCCGTGGGCGGCGAAGGAGGTGCAGCCCTCGGCGGCCTCCTCGTCCTCGGGCAGCCGGCTGAAGGTGGAGTCGTAGATGACCTCGCCACGCGCGTTGAGCGCCAGTACGTCGAGCAGGTCCACCCCTGCTCCCTCGGCTATTCCCCGCATCTCGTCGACCAGCTCGGGTGCGTGGTCGCGCACCGGCTGCAGCCAGAGCTGGGCGCGGGCCGTGACCTGGTCCCAGGTCAGGCCGGACGCCTCCCCGAAGGCTTCGGTGTAGTAGGCGATGGCCTCACCGATGCGGGAGCGCACCGCTTCGCCGTACTGCCGTCCGCGTTCCTCCGGCGTTCCGGAGATCTCTATGACGGGCAGGGGGGCGTGGTGCATGACAGGGCTCCTCGGGGGGCAATGGTGCTGTAACATCCATTCCAAAGATGAACATCATTGGAACAAGTTGCTCAGAGCGTAACCACGAAACCGAGGAAGTCAAGAGGCGTAATGGACGTTCCAGAGGCCGGCAGTGTGGGTCCGGGCGGGTTGGCCCGGCTGCGGAGCGCGATCCGAGATCTGTGGGGGGAACTCTCCACGTCCGAGCGCACTGTGGCCCAGTACCTCGCGAGCGCACCCGCGGAGCAGATCATGTTCGCCAGCGCGCAGCAGTTGGGCACCGCCAGCGGCACCAGCAACGCCACCGTCGTCCGCACCCTGCAGCACCTGGGTTACGCCGGACTCCCGGCGCTCAAAAGGGAACTGGCCGCGGACTTCACCGCTTCACAGGCGCCCGAGGTCCGCCTCAAGCAGCGCATCTCCCACGTGGGCCAGGACCTGGAGAGCATCTGGGGCGACGTGTTCGACGAGGCGCAGGAACGCATCGAGCAGGCCAGGCGGCTGACCAGTACGAAGTCCTTCGAACGGGCCGTCGAAGCGCTGGCCTCGGCCCGCGAGGTCCTCTGTTACGGCGTCGCCGCGTGCGAGGTCGGGGCCCGCCACCTCACCCTGTCCCTGGGCCGGCTGGGGCGGTGCTCCCGGTTCAGCGGAGCCACCGGATTCGCCTTCGCCGACGATCTGCTGCCCGTGTCCCAGGGCGACGCGGTGGTCATCTTCCAGCCCGCCCGGCACCTGCACGAACTGACCGTGCTGGTGGAGCGGGCGCGGGCGGTTGGGGCCGCCGTCGTCCTGATCACCGACGAACTCGGTGAGCCCTTCGGCGACCGCGTCGACGCCGTGCTCACCGCGCCGCACACTCCGACCGGCAACACCAACGAGTCCCTGACCGGCCTCCTGGTCGCCGACGCCCTGCTGCTGGCGATGACCACCCTGGACGAGACACGCGCCGTCGAGCACTCGCATCAACTGACGGCTCTGCGGGAGCGGTTGGTACCGCCCCACCGGTGACACCGAGGAGCCGACGGCCACCGTGGGCGGCCGTCGGCTCTTCGCAGCGGGCGCTGACGCCCTGGGGTCGGGTCAGTTCGCGTTGACCAGGTCGTGTGCCGGTACGGTCACGGTCCGGGCGTCCGGCTTGCCGCCGAGCACGACCGCAGCGCGCTGTTGTTGCCGAGGCCGGTCTCCTTGAGCCGCTTCTCGGGGTTGGCCAGTACCTGGATGTAGTACGTGCCGTTGGGCACGTCCGTGATGTCGAAGGACTGGCCCGGCAGGTCCTGGGAGTAGGTGTCGCCGGAGCCGACGTCGAGCACCTCGCGGACGGAGATGGAGTTCTCCTCACCGCAGGCGGTGGCCAGATCGGTGTTGAACGGGTGCCAGTTGGCGTTCTTCACCGTGTAGTCGATCGCGTCGGTGTTGGCCAGGCAGAAGGCCTCCTTGCCGCTGTGGCTCGATCAACGCCCATTGCGCATCCGACAAGTCACTGGGGTACGGCTCTCGCTCCATGCCACCATCGCGGCCCAGGCAGCGGCCAGTCCCACGATCGAGCGATCACGAACCGAGGAAGATCCGGCTTAATGCCCACTCAGGCGTTGAGGATCCAACGGCTCCACGAGCTGCACGAGTCGTTGCTGAGGCACGCCTTGACCCGCACCCGACTGCCCACGCCGCCGTGGGCGTTCTTGCTGCTGTACTCGTACATCTCCTTGTTGCAGGACCCCTGGGTACCGGAACCGCCCGACCACACGCACTCTCCGTTGCGGTAGAGCCCCCAGTTCCCGTTACTGTCCTTGAGCTCGTTCTGCCACTTGGTGACGGCGGAGGAGCCGTCTGCAAATTCGTCGCCGGCGAAAAGGACATCGCCGTACGGCTTGAAGCAGGCACGGGCGGTGGTCCAGAGGTCGTCCTTGACCACGCAGTAGTAGTCGTTGACCGACGTCGTGTCCTTCACCGCGGTGTCGTACTCCATCGTGGCGGCGGCTGCCGGGTTGCTCATCGCCACAACGAGCATGCCTGTGGCGGCCATGCCCAATACGGTTCTTATCGCGCCGCGCATGCGGACGCCTCCCGTCGGGTCGAAGCTGACTGAACTCCAACCCTGGGGTACGCAGCGCCTCGGCGGTACCTAGAACGTTTCAGGGTGCCCTGAGCGGCCACTACCAGAAACGGACTTAACACCCTCTCAGATGAACAGAAGGCCGTGTGCTTCGCCGCTACGGCCCTCACAATCGAGGATCTGTCCCCCAGCCTCGCCCACCGCCTCCTCGGCCCGCTCCATCTCGCACTCGGCGACGTCCACACCTACCTCGTCCCCTCATAGGCCGACAGCGTGCAACACGAGGCGATCTCGCGACGCCGCATACCTGATCACCCACCAGCCAACTGATAAAGCCACAGGTCAAGCCGCTAATCCAGCACAGCGGCCCACAATCGCTGCAGCCACCGGCACACTGCAATCCCCGCCCACCGAGGCACCACAAACTGACCAGTGCAGGCCAGAGCACCAATAGCTGATCAGAAAAGCGGCTCCTGGACACCGGCCGAAGCCGCATCTGCCCAAGTCCCGGCGGCACGCAAAGTGTTGGGGCAGCCACCGCAGGATCATCAACGGGCGGTCCCACCAGCCAGATTCACCTCGCCGGAGAAAGCGGGCGCCGCCCTCCGGCCTGCCGGTCACTCCGGGCCAGTGGGGCGAGGCCCCCGCAGCTCGTTCCCGTCACGGAACGCATCCACGTCGGCCGGCCCGATGGCGGAAGGCCCCGCACCCCGGCCCGGACCATCCCGGCGGCGACAAGGCGCATTCCTCCCGGCGTAACCGCCGCTGCCTGCGCAGACGGCAGACCAAGCACACCATCCCCGAGCCGAGGAACCAGCGGACCAACCGCCAACCCCGCGGCAGCAAGGACGGACGGCCCACCGGCTTCGACAAGACGGTCTACAGGCGCAGGAACCAAGTCGAGCGGACGATCAATTCCCTCAGGAACTTTCGGGCCGTGGACACGAGCTTCGACAAGCGTGCCCATGTCTTCCAGGGCACCGTGACCGCCTCGGCGATCCGGCCCTGGCTTCGGGGGTAGATCCATTATCCCCACGCGGGGAAGCGCCTGTCACCGTTCTCCGGAATGATCTTTACACCCGATTTGCACCTCTAGGCTTGCGGGCGCACACCAAGCACAGATCTGACCAGGGAGCTGGAAGTGACGCACGACGTTGCCGCGCTGGCGGCGGAACTCACGGACATGGCTGCGGCCGATCACCAATCCGCAATCCGCGCGAACAGCGACGACCCCGCCGAGCAATTGGCCTGGCGCCGGCTGACCGCCCGGCACGGTGACCGGCTCGGCGAGATCATGGACGAGTACGGCTGGCCAACGGCGGAACTCGTCGGCGAGGAGGCGGCACGCGCGGCATGGCTGATTGCCCAGCACGCCGACCGACAGCTCGACGTTCAGCGTCGGGCCCTCCAATTGATGCAGCAATCGGTGTCGGCAGGCTCGGCCAGCCCCCGAGAACTGGCCTTCCTGCGCGACCGCACACTGGTCAACGAGGGCCGCAAGCAGGTCTACGGCACCCAGATCGCCGGCGTGAAGGACGGAACACCGGTTCCGTGGCCCTGCGAAGAGCCCGAGCGCATGGACGAACTCCGCACGGAAGTGGGCATCGAGCCCTTCGACGAGTACGTTGCCAAATTCTCCATCGCCTGACACCCCTCCCCACTTGTGTCCGGTGAACCACTCCCAGGCGTACCCGCCCCAGGAGATGATCCGCCGGACAGACCCCAGAAGATGTCCGGGCGATCACGCGTCCCGTCAGGGTGAGTCGGCGCAGGGACATGATGGGTGCTGTGGAGATGACTCGCGCGGACGCGGTCGCGCTCGTGCAGCGGATCATGGAAGCGGCCTACGCCTCCGACGACGAGGTGGACGGCTGGCTGGACAGGCTCGACAGAGCCCTGGCATGCCCGTCCGGTCACGTCAGCAACTTGATCTTCTGGCCGCCGGAGCTGGAGCTTTCGGCTGATGAGTAGTCGGCCTTCTCCTGGATCGTGTGCCGGATGCCTCAGCGCCGCAGGTACTCGCGGCACGGGCCGTTGCTGTTTCCCTTGTCGGCCGCCAGGGCCGTCGGGCTTCGCGCGGGACTGTCCCGAACCGACGCGCGGAACCCGGATCTTTGCCAACACCGCCTGGAACTCGATGCAGTCCGCCCGCCGTCCGCCAGTTGCAACCAAAGACAGCGGGCGGCAGCAGCCGACGGCGCTCAGGTGAAGTCTGCTGGTGAACCCGCCCCACGAGCGGCCCAGCCCCTCGCCTCCCGCACCACCTCCACCAGCCGGGCAAGCAGGCTCTGCTGCGGTGTTCGCCCTGATGCTCTGCCGCTTCCGCCCCCCTTTGACGCAGGCGCCGACGGCGGGTCGGTCCGGGCACCGGCCGCGTGCTGACGGACGCGCACGACGGTGGAATCCACCGAGATGCCCCAGCCGACCTCACCCGCCGATGCCGGCGGCGGCCTACACCGGCCGCAGCAGACGCCCCCACACACCGTCCGCCGACCACACCCGGTGGCACTCAAAGACGGTCCTCCAGGGACCAAACCGCCCGGTAAGATCCCGCCACTCGGACCGGGACCGAGGAGAACCCGCCCAGTACGTAGGACGCCAGACGCTGCGGCGGTCCTGCGAGTTCGATCCGCGGGGCTCGCTCGGCGAGTTCCTGGAACAGCACACGCAGGATCAGCCGTGCCAGCGGGGCGCCCAGGCAGAAGTGGGCGCCCGCGCCGAAACTCAGGTGCCGGTTCGGCCGACGATCGATACGGAAGGCGTCGGCGTCCTCGAAGACCGCCTCGTCCCGGTTGAGCGCTCCCGTCCAGACCACGACGGGGTCGTCCGCAGCCAGTGGCACGCCGGCCAGCTCCGTGTCCGCCACGCAGGTGCGCAAGGTGTGCAGCACCGGCGGACACCACCGCAGGAGCTCCTCCACCGCGGTCTTGAAGGAGACGCGGCCCTCCACCAGTGCCCGCCACTGGGCGGGATGCTCCAGCAGGGCCACCAGTCCCGACGCGGCCACGTTGCGTGTCGTCTCGCTGGCAGCGACAAGGACGTTGTCGCAGGTGAGCACGATCTCCTCGTCCGTGATCGCCTCTGGTTCACGCCTCTGGAGCTCCAGCAGGGCCGACGTCAGGTCGCTTCCCGGGTGCGCCCGTCGCCGCTCGAGCACATCAAGGTAGTAGCCAAGGACCTGGTAATGGGCTTCCTGGGCCGCCGCCCCGCCTACGTCCTGGGCATGGTGAGCGGCCGTCGACGTCGCCCTGCCCAGCCAATCCACGTCGGCGGCCGGCACGCCCAGGATCCCGGCGGAGAGAGCGAGCGGGATGCGTTCGGCCACATCGGTGGCGAAGTCGCCCTCACCGGCCCGCAGGACCCGATCGATCAGCGTCCCGACCAGTTTCCGGGCCTCTTCTTCGACCGCCGCGGCGGCAGGCACGGTGAACAGCGTGGATGCGGCCCGGCGCACCGCGTCATGGCGCGGCGGATCCATCATCACCATCAACTTCCCGGCGCCCGGATACGGCTCGGACGGATCCGGACGCAGGAAGGTGCCCCGTGTGGAGGTGAAACGCTGCCAGTCGGTGAGCACCTCGTGCCCCACCGAGTGCGACGTCACGGCCCAGAATCCGGGTTCTCCCGGCCGGTCGTGCCAGCGCAGGGGCTCTCTTCTGCGCAGTGCCCGCCAGACGGCCTGCGGGTCGCCCCGTGCGTACAGGTCGGGATCGACGAGGGAGGGCAGTGACAGTTCATCCTGCACGAGCAGCTCCAGGTGGGACGGGGGCGGTGGTGGGTGAGCAGGCAGTGCCGCGCCGCGTCACAGCTCGGCGAAGCTTGTGTCGGCCGTGCCGATCCGGCGGATGACGGCGGCCAGCGCCCGCGCGTTGTCCCCACGGATCAGGGTGTGGTGACTGCCCGGCACGTCGTGCACCGTCACCGTGTCCACGAGCCTCGCCCACCCCCGGTCGGGGGACTCGTAAACCGCCGGCACATCCCGGCGCGTCTCGCCCGGCTCCTCGGACGCCCGCAGGAGGTGCGCCTCGCCCCCGTACCGCTCCGGTGTGAACGCCAGGTACGCGTCCATGTTGGCGGCGGCGACACGGCGCAGTCTGTCCAACTCGCCCGGAGTTTCGGCGAGCGCCGTGCCCCCTCCTTCCGTCTCCAGCATGTCCACCGCGTCGAACATGGCACGGGCGCGGGCGCGGTCGGCCTCGTCGGGCAGCGAACCGGCCGGCGGCCACGAGTCCAGGAGCAGGAGGCCTGCGACGTCGAGGCCGCGCCTGCGCCACAGCCGGGCCATCTCCAGGGCGACGGACCCGCCCATCGACCAGCCGGCCAGGAACACCGGGCTGAATCCGCGTACCCGGTCGACGGCCGCCACATAGCGTGCGGCCAGGTCCGCCACCGACGGTGTCCGGCCTCCCTCGGCGCCGTCCGGTGCCTCCAACCCGTAGGTGGAGAAGTCCTCGCCCAGGCTGCGGGCGAGGTCGAGGAACGGCGCGGCCGATCCGCTGACGGCGTGGACGCACACGAGGAGTGGCTTGCCCGGCCCGGGTGCCAGGGGTACGAGGCTGTTCACCGGGTCGGGTGGGGCGGTTCGCAGCCGGCCGGCCAACTCCCTCACGCTCGGGGCTGCGAAGACGTCGGCCACCTGTGGTCGCACGTGCAGCCTCTCCTCGCACTTCGCGATCAGCCGGAAGATCAGCAGCGAGTGCCCGCCCAGTTCGAAGAAGTCGTCCGTCACACCGACCTGGGGCAGGCCGAGAACATCGGCGTAGATGTCCGCCAGCGCCCGCTCCCGGTCGTCGGCGGGCGGCACGGTCTCGGCCTTCGACGCCGTCACGGCACCCCGCCACATGCGGCGCAGCGCAAAGTGGTCGGCCTTGCCGTTCACGCTCACGGGCACGCGCTCGATCGACTGCACCGCTACGGGCACCATGTGCCGGGGAAGTTCCCGGGCCACGAAGGCACGCAGCTCCGGCGCCTGCACGGTGGCGCCGGCCCGCAGGCGCACGAAGGCGGCCAGGTGCAGGTCCGCGCCTGCGCCGATGGTGACGACGGCGCTCTCCAGGACGTCCGGGTGCCTGCGCAGGACGGCCTCGACCTCGCCGAGCTCGACCCGCAGCCCGCGGATCTTCACCTGTCCGTCGCGCCGCCCGAGGACCTCGAGGGTGCCGTCCGGGCGGTAACGACACAGGTCGCCGGTGCGGTACATCCGCCGGCCCGGCGGACCGTACGGGTCCGGGAGGAAGCGTTCCGCCGTCAGCTCCGGACGGTTGTGGTAGCCCTGGGCGATCGTACCGGCACTTATGTACGCCTCTCCGGGTACGCCGACCGGAACGACGTTCAACGCGTCGTCCAGGACGTGGATCCGCGCGTGCCGGTGCGGGCGCCCGACAGGGACGGTGGCTCCGGCATCGGTGTCGAGCACCGTGTGGGCCACGCAGCCGGTCTCCGTGGGCCCGTAACCGTTGATCAGCCGGGCGTTGCTGCGGGCCCTGAAGGCGTCCCGCACGGAGGCGGTCACCAGCTCACCACCCGTGTGCAGGTAGCGCAGCGAGGTGCACCGTTCGGGCCGCAGTTCCTCCAGGAACGCCTGCAGCACCGTGGGAGTCAGATCGACGACGGTGACCTGGTGGCGTTCGATGACCTCGGCGAGCCGGACGGGGTCCTTCTCGTGGCCGGGCGGGCACACCACGATGCGGGCTCCGGTGTACAGCGGCCAGAAGATCTCCCACAGCGAGGTGTCGAAGCCGTACGACGTCTTGAACAGCACGGCGTCGTCGGAGTCGTAGTCCAGGTTGCGCTGCATCCAGTGGATGTCGGCGATCGCGGTGGCCACCGTGCAGGCGACCGCCTTGGGGCGTCCGGTGGAGCCCGAGGTGTAGAGCAGGTGGGAAACCTTGCCGCCCGCTCCCGGCACATGCGGTGCGCTGTCCGGCCGGTCGGCGCAGCGCTCGTCGAGCGAGGCGAAGGCGACAGCCGTCCAAGGGCCTTCTGGTACGTCCGGCAGCCCGGCCGCGTCGGTGATGACGACCTGGGGGTCGGTGTCCCGCAGCATCATGTCCAGGCGTGAGGGCGGCAGCCCGGGCTCGAGCGGCACGTAGGCGGCACCACTCTTGGCGATCGCGTAGAGCGCCACCAGGAGGTCCGCCCCGCGCTCCATCAGCAGTGCCACCCGTTGGGCACCCATCTCCTGGAGGACATGTGCCAGGCGGTTCGCCCAGGTGTCGAGCCGGCGGTACGTCAGCGTGCGGTCGTCCGCCACCACGGCCACGGCGTCCGGCGTTCGCGCCGCCTGACGCTCGAACGGCCGTGCCAGCGTGGCGTCGGCCACGCGGGTGTCCGCGTGGTCGTTGAGGCTGTACAGGATGCGGCGGACCTCGGCGTCGGGGACCAGCGGATGCGAGCCGATGCCGACAGCGGGCCGGCGCGCCAGGCCGGAGCACAGATGGAGGTAGATCTCACAGTGCCGCACCACCGTGTCGTGGTCGAAGAGGTCCTGAGAACTCTCCATGATGCCGTCCACACCGCTTGCCGTCTCCCACAGGGACAGGGACATGTCCCACTTGGAGGCGTCGTAGTTCAGCAGCTTGATGGGATTGACCTCGGCCGCGGTGACCCGCTCGTCCGGGTCGCTGAGGAAACCGAAGTACGTCTGGAAGACGGGGTGTACACCCAACTGCCGGGGCACACCGAGCGCGTCGACAACGCGTTCGAACGGGGTCGCCTGGTGGTCCTGTGCGCCGATCACGGTCAGGTGGACCGCGTCGACGACATCGAGGAAGGACATGTCCTGCTCGACCTGAGTGCGCAACGCGACCGTCTTCACGAAGCACCCCGCCATCCGTTCGAGTCCGGGATGGTCGCGGCCGGCCAGCGCCGTGCCCACGATCACGTCGGACTGTCCGCCCAGCCGGGCCAGGAGTACGTAATAGATGGCCAGGAAGACCGTGAACATGGTGGTGCCCCGCTGCTGTGCCACCTTCCGCAGGGCTGCCGTCACGTGCGGTGGTATCTCGAGTGCGACCGAATGCCCGCGCCGGGACGGGTGGGGCGGCCGGGGGCGGTCGCGCGGTACGGCGAGTTCGGACAGGTCGCCTCGCAGGACGGTCTTCCAGTACTCGAGGTCCGCCGCCGCCTCGGCGGGGTCGGCGAGAGCACCGGACCATGCCGCGTAGTCGAGGAATCCGGTCCGCGGGGGCGGTCCCAGGGGCTCGCCGGCCAGCAGGCGGCTCAGTTCCCCCATCAGCACCGCCTCGGTGACGTAGTCGGCGATCACGTGATGCAGCACCAGGACCACCAGGGTGTCGCCCGCGGGCAGGGCGATGGCCGACACCTTGAACAGGGGGTGGCCGTCGATCGGCAGCAGGACCCGGGCGCACTCGTTCGCCAGCTCCTCGGCGAGCCGGCCGGCCCGCTCGGCAGGGTGTGAGCGCAGGTCGAACCACGCCACCTCTGGAGTGAAGGGCGGCAGGTCCTCCTGGTGGGGTTCGCCGCCGTCCACCACGAAGCGCAGCCGCAGGGCGTCGTGCCGCTCGACGAGCGTGCGCAGGGCAGCGCTCAGGCCGGCCTCGGTGACGGCGTGGTGTACCCGGAGCACGTCGAAGACGTTGTACTCGGGGCTGTCGGGAAACAGTTGCGCGGAGAACCAGATGCTGGCCTGCGCGGAGGTGAGACCGACCCGGACGCCCGGTACCCGGCGCGGGATCTCCCCGCCGCGGTCGTCGTCGAACCTGCGGGCCAGCAGCCGCCGCATCAGGTCCTGTTGTGCGGGGGTGAGTTCGGCCATGCGACATCACTCCTTCAGCGCGTCGATGCGACGGACGGCCTCGTCCTCGGGCAGCGCCGCCACCAGCTCCGCGACCAGACGCTCGATCTCCGTGGTCAGTCCGCGCACCGTGGGGTCCGCGAAGAACGCGGCCACGGGAACCCGCACCCCGAACAGCGTGGTGATACGGCCCAAGACCTGTGCGGCCTTGAGGGAGTTGCCGCCTATGGCGAAGAACGGATCCGTCCGGCCCACCTCGTCGACGCCGAGCACGGCCGACCAGAGAGAGGACAATTCGGCCTCCAGCGACGACAAGGGTGCCTCGCCCCGCCCGCGGGCCGTGCGCTGCGCCGCAGTGGGCGCAGGCAGGGCCACCCGGTCGAGCTTTCCCGACGCGGTGTGGGGGAACTCGTCCATGGTCACGTACGCGGACGGGAGCATGTACTCGGGAAGGGCGCCCGCGGCACGACGTGCCAGGTCGTCCACCCGAGCGCCGGGCCCGAGGACGTATGCCACGAGTTCGGGGTCCCCGCCATCGTCCTCGCGCACCACCACGGCGCAGTCGCGAACCTGCGGATCCGCCGCCAGGACCGCTTCGACCTCCGCAAGTTCGACCCTCGCGCCGCGGAGTTTGACCTGCGTGTCCCTCCTGCCCCGGAACTCGAGGCTGCCGTCCGCCGTGACCACGGCGAGGTCACCGGTACGGTACAGGCGCTCCCCGGGTTCCAGTGCGTACGGGTGCGGCACAAAGCGTTCCGCCGTGGCTGCGGGCATGCCGTGGTACCCGCGCGCCAGTCCGCCGACACCCGCCACACAGATCTCGCCGGGCACCCCCGGGGGCACGGGATTCAGCGAGTCGTCCAAGACGTGAAGCCGGTAGGGGCCCACCTGTTCACCGACGGGCACGTGCGGTGCCGTCGCCGTGCCGGCCTCCCACACGGCCACCTCGGAGGTCTCCGTCTGTCCGTATGCGGAGTGGAAGCGGGCGTTGGGGAAGGCGCGCCGTACCGGCTCCAGCAGCCGTGCCGGCATCGCCTCGCCCGACGTCTGCACCCACCGGACCCCGGGGAAGGCGGCGTCGCCGACGGCGCTCAGGAAGGTCTTGAGCATCGAGGGCACGAAGTGCACGAACGTCACCCCGCCGGTCCGCAGGATCTCGGCCAGGTGGCCGGTGTCCGCCTCACCGCCCGGTGCGGCGAGACGGACCGCGCCGCCCGCGGCCAGCGGGGCCAGGATCTCGATGACGGCCACATCGAAGATCAGCGGAGTCTTGTGGAGCACCACGGTGTCCGGACCCATGCCGTAGCGCCGGGCGATCCAGTCGACCCGGTTGGCGGCGTTGCGATGGTCGATGACTACACCCTTGGGCATGCCCGTGGACCCGGAGGTGAAGTAGAGGAGGGCCGCGTTCGAGGGACGCGACGCCGGTGCCGCAGCCGGTGTGGACGCCCCGTCCATGGGCCCGGGGGGTCCTGCTCCGTCGTCGGCGACCGTGACCGTCGGTACGCCCAGGGCGTCCGGATCCGCGCCCTGTTCCTCGTGGCAGAGGACCAGGGCGCTGTCCGCAGCACACAGCACCGCGCGCATGCGATCCGGCGGCAGCCGCCGGTCCAGCGGCACGAACGCCGATCCGCTCTTGAGGACGGCCAGCAGGCCCACCACGAGTGCCGGGGACCGGTCGAGCCGGATGCCGATCGTTCGCTCCGGTCCCGCGCCCAGCGCCCGCAGGCGGGCGGCGAGTCGGTTGGCCCGGGCGTCGAGAGCGCCGTAGGACATCGTGCCGTGGTCCGTGACCAGTGCCGGCCGGTCCGGATACTCCGCCGCCGTCCGCTCGAACATGTGGTGGAGCAGGCGGTGCTCCGGTGGTGCTTCCGCCCCGCGGTTCGTCCGGTCCGCCTGTGCGCGCGCCGCGTCTGGGGGCTGCAGGCGCAGTGCGGCGATCCTCGTCCGCGGCTTGGAGAGCGCGTCCCGCACCAGGCAGCGCAGTGCTCTGGGCAAGGAGGCCCCCGTGTCCTCGCCAAGTGCCTTCGCGGTGACGACGGCCACGCCCGATATGTCGCCCCCCGCGCCGGTCTCGATGCGCACCGTGGCTCCGGGGACGCCGTCGCCCGGCGTCGGCTCGCCGGCCCGGGCGCAAAGAGCGGCGAACGGCTCGTCGCCCGAGACGGAGAGCCGCAGCAAAGCCGGTCTGTCCATCGGCCCCATGGTGGTCGCGCCGGTGCCGCCAAGGAACACCTCGTAGGTCTCCCCGACGTCGTACCGGTACAGGGTGGCGCACACGGCGGCGGCCAGGACGGCGGGTTCGGCCGCCGCGCAGACGCGGGCGACTGCTGCCACGTCCGCCATGACCGCGGCATCCAGTGCCAGTGTCGGGTTCGGCAAGTCACTCACTCCTTCGCGCGGCGAGGTCGCGGCCTGGTCTCGTCCCACGGCTCGGACCCGGGTCAGACGGCGACCGTGGGCAGCGGCATCAGCCTTGCCACGATGCTGTGGAACCGTTGTTCGCACTCTCGTACGGCCACGCTCGACTCGGCGGGCACGGCGGCCACCCGGACGGGGTGGAGTCGGTTCCGGTCGACGTCGAAAAGGACGGCTCGCAGGCGGCGCGCCAGTTGGTCGGACAGCTCCTCGTCGGACACGTGACGACGAGTGGTGAGGAAGAAGCCGTCGAAGAGGGCTCCGTACACGGACCGCTCCTGCGCCCGCATGCCCGGCGCGAACCTCTGGAGCAACGATTCGCTGCCGGACGCCAGCCGTGCCGCCACGGCGCCGTGCACCGCGTGGTTGGCACGCAGCGCGCTCCGGAACTGTTTCGCCTCCGCGGCCGCCACCCACTGCGGCGGCCGTACTCCGAAGAGCCGCCGAACCGGTGCGTAGTCCGGCGCCCAGGCGCCGGAAAAGCCGTGGTGCTGGCGGTACATGGCGGGCCGGATGAATCTGCCGTATGCCTCGGGCGAGCACGAACCGGTGTACAGCAGCATCGTGTTGCAGCCTTCGACCAGGCAGGTGAGGGCCGTGACGACCGTCTCGTCCGGCTCCTCCCGCATGGCCGGGCCGGACCGCAGTGCACGGGCCATGAAGTGCCAGAGCAGGAACGTGACCTGGTGCCCGGTGATCCAGCGGAACCAGAACACGTCGTCCATGACGTCGAGGTCGGGTGCGGGTGCGGAGTGCCCGGCCCGGTACTCCGACGGGGGCGGGCCGGTGCCCCTCTCACCGACGGACCTCACCAGTGGCAGCTGCCCCGGCCGGGCCCGGGCAGCGTCTGCGGGGGACGGCAGGAACAACGGCTCGAGACCGTAGCGGTATCCGCCGTAGTCCCAGTCCCAGTCCTGGTCCTGGTCCTGGTCCTGGTCCGCCGGCGCGAGGCGGCCTGTGTTCTCCTGTGCCGTCATGTCACGGTCCCGGCACGTAGGTGAATTCGAACTCGAGGCCGTTGGGGTCGAGGCAGTAGAAACTCTGCACCCCGTCGCTGTCGACCACCACGTCTGTCGGGCCGTCCTCGGGCCGGAAGACATACCGTCCGCCACGGGCGAGCGCCAGCCAGCGTTCCCGCCAGTGCCGGAGAGCTTCCGGAGAATCGACCGCGAGACACAGGTGCTGGTACTGCGTCGCATGCTCGGACTGTGCCTCGTTGCCGGTACCGGGCCTCTCGAAGAGGTGGAAGCGCACGGGGCCACAGACCATCTCGACGAGCCGGGTGATGCCGGGCAGGCGACTGAGGGTCAGCTCGGAGAACCGGGTGAGGGTCCATGACGTACGGGCCTGGAAGAACTCTCCGTACCATGCCTGTGACAGGTCCAGATCGGCCGTCTGGACACCGACGTGGTGGAACGCGGGGGCCCTCAACCGAGGGTTCGCCGTGGGCTGTTCGGCGACGACTTCTGGCGTACTCATGGTGCCTCCTGGAGGGTGCGTAGGGGGTGCTACCTCGTGCCGGGCGTCACGGAGGCCTGGGCCATGCTTCGCCGGAGGCTTGCGGGGCGCATGTCCGTCCAGACCTCGGCGATGTGGGAGAGGCACTCGTCCTTGGGCCGTGGATCGCCGATCGCGGTCCAGCCGTCGGGCACCTCACGGCCTTCGGGCCAGATGGAGTACTGCTCCTCTGCGTTGCGCACGACGAGGAAGAGGTCCCGACCGTGGTCGTTGCCGGTTTCACTCACTGACGTCTCCTCCGGGTTCTGTGGAAAGCGGAAGGCCGACGAGGTAGCTGATGAAGTCTCGTTGGCTCGTTTCGGTGGTCTCGGCCAGCGCGAGCGCGGCCAGGCGCCGGTCCCGGTCGTCACGGTCCTGGGAGAGCTTGAAGCGACCGGTGATGTCGCTGATGTCGATCTCGAAGCCCGCGATCTGGTCGATGAGCCGCCCGATCCGTTCGTCGTCGGGGCTGAGCGGTGGCCGCCCCGGACGCGGCTCGGACTGTTCGGAGATGGAGCACAGGCCCTCGATGACGTGGTCCTGCGCGTCGAGAAGCCGTGCCCGTCCGCGGACCGACACGGTGACCGAGTTCCACGTGGGCAACTGGTCGGACGCGTAGACGTGTTGGGAGATGTAGCTGTTCGGGCCGTGGAACAGCACGGTCACCGGTCGGCCGTCGAGTAGACGCGTCTGCGGGTTGGACCGGTCGAGATGGCCGAACAGCACGCCGTGCCGACCGCGTCGCCGGTCGAGGATCAATGGCAGCTGGGTCACCACCGGATCGTGGGCGCCGCGCGCCGAAATCAGGGTGGCGAACCGGTAGCGCTCCATGACCGCGTACAGCTTGTCGGGGTCGTGTTCGAGGTGCCGGGCGGGAGGGTACGGGGCCCTGGACCTGGTGGCGACGGGGGGAGCCTGCTGCCCCAGGTGTTGCCGGATGTCCTGAAAGATCTGCGCGGACCGGAAGGGCAGCAGGGACAGCAGGGTGTCGCCGATGCCGAACGTCTGCTCGCCGAGACCCTGGACATACAGTCCCGCGGTGAACTGAGGTGCGAGCCTGACGCGACAGGCCTCGGACAGGACGGTCTCGCCGGTCTCGTCCCTGTCGATGTGAGGCAGGACGTCCGCGAAGATCTGCTTGTCGAGCTCACGGTCGTACCCGATCGCCAGGACCACCGCGTCGCATGCCAGATTGCCGCGCGTGCCGTCGATCCGGTCCTCGATCGTCGTCAGGACGCCGCGGCCGTCCGTACGGCGCTCGGCCCCGACCAGACGGGAGTAGGGGTGGATGTGCAGTCGCCGTCGACCACGAACCCTGTCCTGGTAGGCGATGCGGTAGATGGTGTCGAGGAGATCCTCCTCGATGACGCTGTAGTTGGCGTTGCGCAGGGTCGCCAGTTCCTGGGCACGCCGCCGCGGCTCGCGTGAGTGGAAGGCCTGGGCGCTCGTCGAGTAGAACTGCTCGTTGACGAAGGGGCTGTTGTCGGTCGGGCGCGGGGCGTACCCGGAGACAATGAGGTGGACCTCGCTCTCGGGGTAGCCGTTCAGCACGGACAGCGTGATCTCGCCGGCGCTCTGGCCGTCGCCCGCGACGAGGACGCGGTGCGGTGCCGCCGTGTCGGGCAGCCACTGGCCGAACTTCGGCAGGAACTCGCTGGAGTGGATCGTGCAGCGCCTGTCCACTCCCGGAGGGATCCGCGGGATGCCGCCGGGGGCAACCACCACGTTGCGGGCGCGGATCCTGTCCACCCGTCCGGTCCCGGTGTCCCGGACCCGGACCTCGAACAGCGCTCCCGAGGTGCCGTCGTCCGACGCGATCGGCGAGACGGCCTCCACCTCGGTCCCGTAGCGCACCTGGTCGGCGAAGTCGTCCGCGGCCCAACGCAGGTAGCCGCTGTACTCCAAGCGCGAGGGGTGCAGTTCGTCGAGGTTGAGGAAGTGTTCCAGCCGGCCACAGTGCTTGAGGTAGTTGAGGAACGAGTACGCGCTCCTCGGGTTCCGCATCGTGGCGAGGTCTTTCATGTACGAAATTTGCATCCGGGAACCGTCGAGCAGCATTCCAGGGTGCCAGCTAAACATCGGTTTACGCTCAATAAAGAGGCAACTTCTACTGGCATCCACCTCCCGGGCCGCAATAGCCAGGGCCAGATTCGACGGGCCGAACCCCACTCCCACCAGATCATAGGGAGAAGGCTCTGATCTCACATTCCTCAATGTCCCTACCTCACCCTTGCGCGTGTCCCCGGGAGATACCTCGCACCGGTACAACGATGTCGATTGAGGTACAGATGTGTCGAGCAGGCGCCCTCCGCAAGCCGACGACAGAATTACCGCAAGCTGCGCACCATAAGCGGGAGTCAGATTATCCAACCCCGAATCAACCGTCAATGCCACCGTACCGACCAATGGCAAACGACCTGAAATCAATCTCTGAAATTCCCCCCTTGACTCATCCATCGAGGCTGCGAAATACTGCGGCCATTCATTTGCAGTAGCACTTTCGGAGGAATCACGTGGCCATGCCCCCCGAACCGATTGATCGCCGACGTGTGCACGAGCTGACCGAACGCGAGAAGGAACGGCTGGCCGTCCGGACCCGGGAATCCGCCGCGATGTACCGGCGGGCGCGCTTCGCACTCTCCGGCGGCGTCGCGTCCTCCTACCAGGTACGCGAGCCCTGGCCGATCTACCTCGCCGACGGAAGCGGACCACGCGTCCGCGACATCAGCGGGAACGAGATGTGGGACTTCCACAACGGCTTCGGTTCGATGATCCAGGGACACGCCCATCCCGCGATAGGCCGGGCGATCGCCGAACGGTACGGCCTGGGCACCCACTTCGCCGCCCCCACGGAGGACGCCGTGGTCGTCGCGGAGGAACTGCGGCGACGCTGGGGACTCCCCCAGTGGCGCTACACGAACTCCGGATCCGAGGCGACCATGGACGCCATCAGGATCGCCCGCGCCCACACCGGTCGTGACACCGTACTCAAGGTCTTCGGTGGCTACCACGGGCACCATGACACGGTGATGGTGTCGATCGCCGGGGAGCACGACGTCCCGGGCGCCCCCGACCGGCTGCCCTCCCTGGCCCACGGATCCGGCATCCCGTCCGCCACGGTCGATCTGACCGTGGCCGTGCCGTACAACGACGCCGAGGCGACCGAGCGGTGCATCGAGCGGCTCGTCGACGAAGGCCGCACCCCGGCCTGCTTCATCCTCGAACCCGTCGTGATGAACATGCGCGTCATCCCGCCCGTGGACGGCTACCTCGAGGCCGTTCGCGCCCTCACCCGCCGGCACGGCATCGTCCTCGTCTTCGACGAGGTGAAGACCGGGTTGTGCGTGGCCGCGGGCGGAGCCACCGAGCGCTTCGGCATCGTGCCGGACCTCGTCACACTCGCCAAGGCTCTGGGCGGCGGCCTCCCGATGGGCGCGGTCGGCGGGTCCGAGGACGTCATGTCCGTGGTGGAGAGCGGAGCCGTCCACCAGGTCGGCACGTACAACGGAAACCCCTTGGCCACGGCCGCTGCGCGGGCCAGTCTGCAGCAGGTGCTGACCCCCGACGCGTACCCGCGTCTGGAGCGGGTCAACCGGCGCCTGACCAGCGCCTGCGACGAGGTCATCGCCAAGTACGCGCTGCCCGCCTACACGGTCGGTATGGGAGCCAAGGGGTGTGTCACCTTCGCCCCCCGCCCGATCACGGACTTCGCGTCGTTCCACGCGCACCGCGATCCCGAACTCAGCCAGCTGTTCTGGCTTTACACCTTCAACCGCGGTGTCTACACAACCCCCAACCGCGACCAGGAATGGACCCTGTCGGTCACGCACGGCGAGGCGGCGGTCGACGCGTATGCGGCGGTGTTCGAGGAGATGGCCGCGGCACTGCGCGGCTGACCCGAAGGTCACATGGCCCGGGCCCATCACGCCGCCTCCTGAGGCAACTCGCGCATCGTGCGTATCGGAGCGGACAGCAGGAGCAGGAGTACGCAGACGACACCGCCGACGACGCCCACCCACAGCGTCGGTCTCAGCCCCAGCCAGGTGCCCAGTGCCCCGCCGGCCAGCGCGCCGAGGGGGCGGGCTCCGTTGTCGAACAGCAGATAGGCGCCCTGCACCCGGGCCCGCAGCCGGTCCGGGGTCAGCGCCTGCTGGATCGAACTCCCGGCGATGTCACACACCATCAGGCCGAAGCCGGAGGCGAACTCCGCCGCGGTCAGCAGCAGGGCGGCGAACCAAGGCGCTCCACGGGCCAGCGGGGCGAGCACGAGCGCCCCGGGATACAGCAGGGAGCCGAGAAAGAACGCCGGTCCGATTCCGATCCGCCGGATGACACCCGAGGCGGCAGCGGAGCCGATCAGCGCCCCGAGCGCGCCGCCGCCGAGCACCAGCCCGATCAGCCCGGGTGCCAGGCCCAGCTCACGCGTCGCGAAAAGGATGAGCAGCGCGAAGTAGAGCGAGTAGAAGAAGTTCAGGCTCGCGTCGGCGACGAACTTCGCCAGCAGCGCCGGCGTGCGTACGACGAACCGGAGACCCTCCTTGATGCGCCCGCGCCCGGCAGGTTCACCGGGCGGTTCCTTGGCCGAGATCGCCCCGACGAGGGACGCCGAGCCGAGGAACGACAGGACGTCCAGCACGAGCACGACCGGAGCAGAGAGGACCTGCACCAGCACCCCACCGATGCTGGGGCCCGCGGTCCAGGAGAAGGAGTAGCTTCCCCTCACCAGCGACATGCCCGCCACGTAGTCGGCACGCGGCACCACTGACGTGAACAGCCCGGTGGCGCACAGATTGAAGAACACGGCGAGCACACCGGTGCAGAAGGCCACCACGTACAGCTGGTTCAGGCTGAGCGTGTCCAGTGCGTAGGCGACAGGGACGGTCACCAGCAGCAGCGCTCGCCCCAGGTCGGCCAGCACCATCATGCGGCGCCGGTGACCACTGCGGTCCACGAAGGCCCCGGCGTGGAGCGAGAACAGCAGACTCGGCAGCGAACCGGCCGCCGAGAGGAACGCCACCTCGCCGGGGCCGGCGTCCAGGGTGACCACCGCGATCAGCGGCAGTGCCACGATGGTGACCTGGTCGCCCAGGTAGGTGATGGTCTGGGCGGTCCAGTAGCGTCGGAATCCCACCTGCCGCAGCAGTGGCGGAACTCTGGCGAGCACCCGGCTCGCCCGGCTCGACGCCTGGGGCGCAGAAGCGTCCGGCGGGCTCCCACTGCCGGATTCGGGCCCGCCCGGGGAGGTCGAGCCGTTCGCTGATCGAGGGTCGGAGCCTGTCACGAGCCGCCTTTCCTTGATTTCGTTCCGTCACTCGTCGGGAGTCGTCGGCCAGGTGGAGGGCCGGCTGATCGGGCGGCCGGGATCCTCGACCATGGCGCGCAGCACCGCGGACAGGTCGCGGGCCATGCCCAGCGCGGTCTCACGCTCGAAGAGGTCCGTGGCGTACTCCAGGTGCCCGACGATCCCGCCGGGCCCGAAGTCCGTGTCGTCGACCTCGGTGAGTTCGAAGGTGAGATCGAACTTGGCCACGTCCAGTCCCAGCACCCGTGCCTCGGCCTCGAGCCCGGGCAGCCGCGGGATCTCGGGGCGGCCGACCTGGAAGGCGAGCATGACCTGCACCACGGGGTTGTAGGCCATCGACCGTTGCGGGTTCAGCGCCTCCACGACCCGGTCGAAGGGCATCTCCTGCGCCTCGAAGGCCGCCGTGTCGGCCTCCCGCACACGCGAGACCGTCTCGGCCGGCGTGGGATCGCCGGAGAGGTCGACGCGCAGTGCGAGCGTGTTGACGAACAGCCCGACCAGATCGTCGAGGGCTCCGTCGAGACGCCCCGCCACGGTCGCGCCGATGACGATGTCGTCGCCCGCTCCGCGCATGCGGAGCACCAGGGCGAGAGCGGCGTGTACCAGCATGAACACGGTGCAGCCCATCCGCCGTGCCGCGGCGCGCACGGCCCGGTGCAGTCCCTTGCCGACGAGAACGTCGACCCGGGCTCCGGAGGTGCTCAGTGCCTGCGGACGGGGGTGGTCCGTGGCCAGGGGCAGCACGTCGGGGGCGCCGCTGAGGGCCTTGAGCCAGTACGCCTCCTGGCGCCGGCACAGCGTGGAGGGACCCTCGGCGCCGAAGAGCCCGCGCTGCCAGACGGCGTAGTCCGCGTACTGCACGGGCAGTGGTCTCCAGGGCGGCTCCAGACCGGCGCTGCGGCACGCGTAGGCGAAGCCGAGGTCCTTGACCAGGGGCTTGACCGACCAGCCGTCCACGGCGATGTGGTGCAGCAGGAGCAGCAGGACGTGTTCGCGGTCCCCGTCACCGAACAGCTGAGCCCGCAGTGGTACTTCTTCGTCCAGCCGGAAGGGGCGTAAGGCCGCGTCCCGGACGGCCGCCTCCAGTTCGGAGCCCTTCAGGCCGTCCACGACCTCCCAGCACAGCGCCTGGTCCGCGGGCAGCACACGCTGGCTCAGCGCGTTCGCCTCCCAGTCCACTATTGTGCGCAGCGCCTCGTGGCGGTCCAGCACATCGCCTACGGCGGCCCGCAGTGCCGCGGTGTCGAGTGCGCCGCGCAGGCTCACCGCCACGGGGACGTTGTAAAGGTCGGCGGGCCCGGTGAACTGGTCCAGGACCCACAGCCGTTCCTGGGCGAAGGCGGTCGGCACGAACGAGCCCCGCTCGACGGGCACGACCGCCGGCAGGCGCGACTCCCTGGACCGCAGCACCTCGGTGAGGCAGCGCACGGTCGGGTTGCGGAACACGTCGGCGATGGTGACCTCGTGTCCGAGCTCGGCACGGATACGTGCGACGAGGCGGGCTGCGGACAGTGAGTGTCCCCCCAGCACGAAGAAGTCGTCGTCCTGAGTGACGCCGCCGACGTTCAGGCACTCGGCGAAGAGCCCGACAAGGGCCTCCGGGGCCCCCGTCCGCGTCTCCGGCGGCCCGCTCCCGCCGGTGCCCGGCGGCGGAAGGGCGTTGCGGTCGACCTTGCCGTTGGAGTTGGCCGGAAGGGCCGGCAGCGGGGTGAACGTCGCCGGGATCATCTCCGCGGGCAGCGTGCGAGCCAGCTCCGAGCGGACCCGGGCGACCAGATCCCCGGCCTCCCCGGCGGCCACCAGGTAGCAGTCCAGCCGTCGTGTGCCGGCTTCGCCCCGGGCGACCACGGCGACGTCACGGACGTCCGGATGGGCGCGGATCGCCGCGTCCACCTCGCCGAGTTCGACCCGGACACCTCTGATCTTCACCTGCTGGTCGGTACGGCCGAGGTACTCCAGCAGCCCGTCGGACCGCCGGCGTGCGATGTCCCCCGTTCGGTACATGCGCGCTCCCGGCTCCCCGAAGGGACACGGCAGGAACGCGTCCGCGGTCAGGTCGGGGCGGCCGTGGTATCCGCGCGCCAGGGCCAGTCCGCTGACGTGGACCTCTCCCTCGGAACCGTCCGGGACCTCCCGCAGAGCGCTGTCGAGGAGGTGCACCCGGGTGTGGCGGATCGGGACTCCCACCGGTGCATGGCGCGGCCAGTCGGCCGGATCATCGGGCAGGACATGGAAGGTGGCGGCGTGGGTCTCGGTGGGCCCGTAGTGGTTGTGGAGCCGACGGCCCGGCCTGAGCCGGAAGAAGGTGCGCACCGTCTCGCTCAGGGTGAGTTGTTCCCCGGCCTGGGCGACATGGGCGAGGTCGGGCAGCGCCAGTCCCTGGGCGAGTGCGGCCTCGCAGACCGCCTCCACGATCAGGTTGGGGGCGAACAGGTCGGTGATGCGCCGGTGTCCGAGCCACCGCGCCAGCCGCGCCGGGTCGTGGCGGGTCTCCTCACCGGGGATCACCAGGGTGGCGCCCGTGACCAGCGTGGAGAAGATCTCCTGGGCGGAGATGTCGAATCCCGTGGCGGTGTACTGGGCGATCCTCCGGCCCGGCCCGGGGGCCATGCTCTCCCGGTGCCACCGCAGTAGGTTGCCGAGCGCGCCCGCGCCCATCACCACGCCCTTGGGCCGACCGGTCGACCCGGAGGTGTACATCACGTAGACCGGAGTGCTGTGGGGCACCTGCCCGGCGCATCGGACGGGCGTCGCCCGGTCACCGGGCGGCCGGGCGGCGAGTTCGAGCGAGCAGCGCACGGCGGGGTGACCGGCGAGCTCGCGCGTGTCGCTGTCGTGGAGAAGCAGCGCCGGCGCGGCATCTTCCAGCATGTACTCGACGCGCTGCCGGGGAGTGTCGGGGGCGAGGGGCAGATAGGCCGCGTGGACGCGCGGCACGGCCAGCAGGGCAGCGACGAGGGCCGGCGAGCGGGGCAACGCCACGCCCACGATGTCCTCCGGCCCCACGCCCGCCGCGAGCATGCGTTGTGCCAGGCCGTCGGCCCAGGCGTCCAGTTCCGCGTACGTGTACCGCGCGTCGTCGGCCTCGACCGCCACCGTGCTCGGGGCGAGGGCCGCCTGCCGGCGGAACTCCTCCGCGACGGTGGCGACGGTGGCGTACGTCAGCGTCGCGGGTGCGGGCCTCATGCGGCGACCACGGCTTTCATGACGGTGCCGGCGGCCACCCGCTCCAGGGCGTCGTGGACCGAGGCGAGCGGAAACGTCGTCACCAGACCAGCCAGGTCGAAGCGGCCCGTCAGGGCGGGCAGCATGCCTACGTACTGGTTGAGATGTGCGCCGGTGAAGGCCCAGGAACCGATGATCTCCAGTTGCCGGTACACGATCTGGTGGGGGTTGAACGAGGTGTTTCCGCTGTCGGTGTACTGGCCGACGACCAGGTACGAGCCGCTGCGCCGCACGAGCCTGGTGCCTTGTTCGACGGCGTCGGGCACCCCGGCGCACTCGATGACCAGGTCGGCACCGCGGCCTCCCGTCGCCTGCGACACGACGGTGCGAGCGGCCTCCGGGCCACCGGAGTCGAAGACGTCGACGTACTGGTCGGCGATCCCCGCGCCACGGGCGAGGTCGAGCCGCGCGCGGGGTCCACCCACCATGATCACGTGCGCGCCGGCGAGCTGGGCGAGGCAGGCGGCGGCGAGACCGACCGGGCCGCTGCCCTGAACCACCACCGTCTCACCGAGCCGGACCGGCCGCCGCTCCCAGAGTGCGTGAATCATGGTCGGGCCGGCACAGGCCAGGGACATCGCCGCGACGGGGTCGATGTCCGCGGGGAGTTTGACGACCGTCGTGCCCGGCGACAGGCGGATGAACTCCGCCCAGGAGCCGGCCAGGGGCGATCCGGCGTCAGCCGACCGGTTGACTCCGTAGGTGCGCCGGTTCTCGCAGAGCGTCGGTTCGCGCAGTTCCCGGCACGCGTGGCAGCGACCGCAGGCGATGGAGGAGGCCCACATGACGGTGTCGCCCGCCGTGAGCGGCGTGCCGTTGACGTCGTGCGTGCTCCCTTCGCCCAGTTCATGTACGACGCCCAGCCCTTCGTGCCCCAGCACGAGGGGGATCGGCACGTCGAGGTGCCCGCTGATCAGGTGCAGGTCCGTTCCGCAGATACCGCCGTAGCGGCACGCCACGGTCATGCCGCCGGGCTCCGGTGCCGGGACGTCGAATTCCAGCACGGCGGGCGGCGAGTTGTACTCCTGCAGGACAACGGCACGGCTGGTGGCCACCTGATCCCCTTGCCTGGTGCTTGCGGGCTGCGGAGACGACCCGGTCATGGCCGTCCGCCGATGAGCGCCTCGTCCTCGACGGTGAGCGGGGTGACGGACCGGCTCGCGAGGTACTCGGGGCGCGGCTCCCCGAGCGGCCTCGGCGGATTGGCGATGTCGTTGTACGTGATGATCGCCAGCCGGCGTGGATAAGGTGCCATGTTGGCCGCCGAGCCGTGCACGATCTCCGGGTGGAAGAAGACGACCGAACCGGCGGGTCCCTTGGGGCTCACCATCCCGCCGCGCTCCACACAGGCGGCGAGCTCCGCCGGCGTCAGAGCGATGTCGTCGGGGTCGAGGTGCTGCTCGGACCTCGCCGCGTCGTTGCGGTCGGAGCGGATCAGGCCGACGGAGTGCGACCCGGGGACGAAGGTGACCGGGCCGTTGAACTCGGTCACGTCGTCCAGGAAGACACCGGCGTTGACCAGGTGGGGACGGGCGATGTTGTCCGCCAGCCGCCAGGCCAGGAAATCCTGGTGCCAGGCCCACCTGTCCCCCGCGAACGCCGGCTTGGCGTTCGTCTTCAGCTGGTAGACGTACAACGGCCGGTCCAGCAGTTGCTGTGCGGAACCGAGCAGCCGGGCGGAGCGGGTGAGCGAGGTGAACTCCGGCTGGCGCAGGTGCGAGGCGTAGATCGCGCGTACGTCGGTGTCGTTGTCCTCGGTGATGCGGTGGTCGCCGGGCACCTTCGCGTCCCGTTCGAAGGCGGAGCGGAGCGCTTCGGCCTCCGGAGGGGTGAACATCCCGGGCACGAAGAGCAGGCCGTCCCGGTGATAGGTGGCAATGTCGTCAGCTGTGAGCATGGCTCTCGTCTCCCGTGCCTGCTGAATGCGTGCTCAGGACCACATGTGCAGGGGCCCGCGTCCGGTGACGCCGAGGAAGAAGGACAAGGTCACGCGACGTCCCTCCCCCGCGATCTGCTCGATGGAGTGCAGGTTGCGCGAGTCGAAGAGGACCGCGTCACCCGCCTCCGGGCGGACGGTGACGAACGGTTCGCCGGCCACCGCCTCCGGTGTGTAGCCGTAACGGTCCCGGTACCGCTCGTCGGCCGGGCGCCAGCGGTGCCGGTACACGGACACCTCCCCACCGCTGGTGGGCATGTCGAGATACCAGTTGAGCGTGACGAAGCTGGCCGGGGTCTCGTCGAAGAGACCGGGGCTTTCACGGGTGATCTCGTCGAAGTGCAGTTTCGCTCCCTTGGAGATCTCGCGGATCATGCCCGCGAACATGGGCCGGCCGCCGGAGCGGGCGTACTCCACGCCGTCGCCCCATGCCGAGCGGATCCGCTCGACCGCGACGTCCATCGGGTCCTGGCCACGCAGCAGCGAGCTGCGGATCCGCACGGCCTCCTCGGCACGTTTCCAGTACCCCTCGTCGAGCCCGTGGGCCGCGTAGAAGTCGTAGGCCGCCGGGCCGAGTTTCGCGATCCGCGGGTAGATGAGCCGCTCGTCGTAGGCACCGAGCGAGCATGTTTCCAGTGCCTCCATGATGTCGCTGCAGTCCTGCGCGGATCCGAAGCCCTTGATGTGCACCGCGCCGCTGACGCCCGCCGCCAGCCGGAGGAGGTGCTCCCGTTCCGGGGCGGTGGTGACGTCGACGTCGAAGAGTGTGTAGATGGGAGAGCCGTTGGCGCTGACATCCCCGTCGTGCGCCGAGGTGTGCTGGGTTGCTGCATCGGCGGTCATTGGCTGTCTTCCTTCCACGGTGCTCTCGTGCGGGCCGGCTCCGGTGGTGAGCGTGGTGCCGTGCGTGTCGGATCGGGGGCGGACTTGGGCGGGCAGCGGTCAGTACAACGCGGGGAGGGTCGCGTGGATGAGGTGAGGGCCGGGCTCGGCCAGGGCCTTGGTGAGTTGTTCGGTCAGTTCGCCGGACGTGGCCGCGCGCGAGGCGGGAACGCCCATTCCTTCGCTCAGGGCGACGAAGTCGAGTGCGGGATCCCGGATGTCGAACAGCGGTGACGGTGTCGTGCCGCCGCCCAGCAGGCGTCTGCTCTCGCGCCGCAGGATCGCGTAGCCGCCGTTGTCGAGCACGACGGTGGTGATGTCGAGGCTCTCGCGCGCCTGCGTCCACAGGGCGCTCAGTGTGTACATCGCGCTGCCGTCCGCTTCCAGGCAGAGCACGGGCCGCTCCGGGCAGGCCAGTGCCGCGCCGATGGACAGCGGCAGCCCCTGGCCGATCGCGAATCCGCACAGGGTGAGCAGGTCGTGACGCCGGGCCGTGGCGAGGGCGTCCGACAGTACGCCCCCGAAGGTGTTGGACTCGTCCACCACCACGGCGTCCTCGGGCAGGGCCGCGGCCACCACGGCTGCCAGCACGGCCCCGTCCAGCGGCCGGTCCGTCACCGGCACTGTGGCCGGCCGGCCTTCCAGCGGCGTTACCGGGGTGCGCGGCGCGAGTTCCTCGGCCAGCGCCTCCAGGGCGCTGACCACGTCGTCCTCCCAGGCACCGAGCCGTGTCGCGGCACAGGTCTCGGGCAACAGTTCGCCCGGGGAGCCGGGTTCCGCGAAGGCCGCGACCGGCCTGGCGGCACCGGCGAGCACCACGTGCCGGGTCCCCGCGAGCCGGGTGCGGGCCGCGGCCGGGTCTCCGCTCAGCCGTTCCGTGCGCGGCAGGCCCGCGCCGCGCGGCAGCCGGGCGGGGAACGCCTCGGTGATGACGGACGCTCCGGTGGCCCGGGCGATCCGATCCGCAGCACCGAGCCCGCGTGCGGTCAGGGCCGGTCCGCCGAGTATCAGTGCCGTGTCTGGTCCATGCCGCAGAACCCGTGCGGTGGCGGCGAGGACCTCCGCGGCGACCGCGGCGACCGGATGCGGCGCTTTCGCGGGCACGCTCTGTCCGGCCGGGGACCAGGCGACGTCCGCGGGTACGACCAAGGTGGCCGGGCCGCCCGGGGGACGCGTCGCGGCCCGCACCGCGGCCGCGGCGTCCGCGGCGCCGGTGGCGGTGGCGACCCAGGCGGACATCGGGCGTGCCAGGGCCACGACGTCGGAGTCCAAGGGGCCGTCGAGCGCGGTGCGGGTGGTGGCCGCGTCACCGACGAGTGTCACCAGCGGTGTGTGGGCGCGTCGGGCGTTGTGCAGATTGGCCAGGCCGTTGGCAAGGCCGGCTCCCTGGTGCAACAGCGCGCCGGCGGGGGCCGGGGCCAGTCGACCGAAGCCGTCGGCCGCCCCGGTCGCCACCCCCTCGAAGAGGCAGGAGACGCCTCGTACCAGCGGATGCTCGTCGAGGGCCTGCAGCAGATGCAGCTCGGACGTCCCCGGATTGGTGAAGCACACGCCGACTCCGGATGCGGCCAGCGACTCCATGAGTGCCTGTGCCCCGTTCACCGGTGTCCCCCCGCGGCCGGGACATCCTGGTCAGGCCGGCTGCCGGGGTTCGGCACAGTGTCCGTCGCCGCTCCGAGCAGGGGGGCGATCTCGTCGAGCAGGTCCTCCCGTCCGCGGAAGGGTTCGTCCCCACGTGGCCAGAACACGACCATGTCGGTGAAGCCGAGATCCTCGAACATGCCGCGGGCCGCCTCGAAGGAGTCCCGGGACGCCAGCACTCCGCCCATCTGCGGTCCGGCCACCACCATCCTCCCGAGCGACCGCGGGTCACGTCCCTCGGCCTCGCAGGCTTCGTCGAGCCGTCCGGCCTGGTCTCGCAGCAGCCCCTCCGCCTCGTCGAAGCGCGCGGCCCGGCCCAGTTCGGGCAGTCCGACGGTGATCCAGGAAGCCGCCACGCGCGCGGCCAGCCTCATGCTCCTGGGGCCGGCGGCGGCGACGGCGATCGGCACCCCGGGTCGCTGTCGGCATCCTGGGGCCATGTACGCGCCACGGGCCGTGTAGTGGACGCCGGAATAGTCCGTCTCGCGCCGGCGCAGGAGCAGATCGGTGAGTTCCGTGAACTCCGCGAAACGCGTGTGCCGTTGACCGGGGGGCAAGGGAGCCGCTCCGAACACCTCCGCGTCCCATCCGGGAGCACCCGCACCGATACCGCAGACGACCCTGCCTTCGGAGATGTCGTCGAGGGTCATGATCTCCTTGGCGAAGGTCAACGGGTGCCGGAGATTGGGGTTGGCCACCAGTGTGCCGAGGCGGATGCGGTGAGTGATACCGGCGGCCGCGGTGAGTGTGGGCATGGCGGAGAACCAGGTGTGTTCACGCAGCCCGCGCCACATCAGATGGTCAAAGGTCCATGCGTGGTCGAAGCCGAGCTGCTCGGCGCGCCGCCATCGCCGGGCGGCTTCGGACCATGACTCGTCCGGGAGGATCACTATGCCGTGGCGCACAGGTGGTGCCCTTCCGCCTCAGGGTTGGGGGGGGGTGGTGTGCGGGGCCGTGGTTGTGGCCAAGTCCGGGCCCGAGGCCGGCACAGCCGATCCCTGTCGACGTGTCCGTCCGACCTGTCACTCCTCTCGAGCGAGGAGCAGGTACTCCTTCAGGCCGACGACGTCCTTGGCCAGTTCCCGGTCGGGCATCCGCTCGATGAGCACGTCCACCGTGTTCCAGAAGAACCCGTCGCCGCCGTCACGCCTGTAGTGCTTCTTCGCGATGACGCCGAGTACGTCCTTCAGGTTGTCCGCGTCGACGACCGGCGCCAGCGCGTGCAGGCTCTCGCGCTCAACGTCGGACAGGGGCTCACGGTGGACGATGTGGGACTCCGGTATGGAGACGGAATCCTTGCCGGCGCCGCGCACGAGGCCGGTGTCCCCTGCCTCGTCGGTGAAGTCGACGATGAGATGGATTCGGTTGTCCGCCGACATGGCGGCCGAGCTGTGCTCGCGACCGGCGTCGAGGAACCACACCTCACCGAACCTCATGCGGTAGATGGTGTTCTCCTCGCTGAACAGGCAGTGGGCGTTGGTGATGATCGGCAGATGCAGCCGGTGGGCGGGTTTCGCGTGACTTGCCGTGGTGGAGAACTCCAGGTAGTCCCGATGCGGAATGTGCACCATGTCCGAGAGGACCGCGAGCCGCGCGAAGCGGATGAGCTCGGTCGCGAAGTTCTCCTCGATCGTCTGCATGAGATAGGGGAGACGCTTCCCGTATTCCGTGATGCCGGATTTCAGACTGTAGTCATAGTGCGAGATGATGCCGTCACCACTCACGCCACCCGGAGCCCAGAGCATCACGTCTTTCGACATTTTGCCGGACATGAACTCCTGATATGTCTCGGTGAAGTGGAAGGTGCGGGTAAGCCCCATCTCACTCCGGAGCCTCTCCTCATCCAGTTCCAAGACGCCAACCCGACCGGTGTGCATGACGAATACCCTTCGGAACGGAGGTCTCCAGGATCAGCGCGACCGCGCCTGACAGGGCTGGTGAAAGATGGGGCCCCGATGAACGCCCCAAACCCTAGGAGCCATTCAGTGGCCAGTCAACTACCCGTTTCTGGCCGAAAGTTGGCCCCAATCTTCAGGCAAGCCAAGCGTTCCGGCCACCTTCAACAAAGGACCAATTGGTCTACACCACTTACCGAGTGTCCTCCCTGAACTGGAACAACGCAGCGGCACGCACAGTCTTTGTGATCGACTTTATGAAACGAAAACCGTCACCTCCGGGGTCGACCTTCCCGCCACACCAACCTGAACTCTCCCTTCTTGCTTCACCGAACTCACCCATTGCACCGACCCCGACCCATTGGCCGCGAGCCCGTCCACCAGGACTTTCACGGCCCGCCGGCGAAGCCGGGACCACTGCGACGCCGCCCGGCCGGGGGTCAAGCGCGATCCCACTCTTCAGTATTGACTCCCGCGGAAACGTTACGTAGCTTGTGCGTTGGCCTGACCGTTGAAGGTAAAAGGGTCATACGGCTTTGCCGACCTCTCGAGCAGGCCCGACCAGGCCTTTTGAATGCGAAGCCACGACAACGCACTCAACATTCTTCGGGCTCGACTCAGGCCTCCTTGCGGACCTGTTTCAAGCTCTATGAGCTCCGCTCCACCCACATCCGGCCGGACGCACCTCCGACGCTTGCTCCGGAAGCCACCGCTCTGGATTGGAAGAACCAGCGTGAACTTGAGAGTTGTTGCCGTCGCGCCGCCCGGATTACCCGAAGGAAGATCTGGACGACACACCCTCAAAAGCGCCGATCCGGCGAGCCTGTTCAACGCCTGCCGAGTCGCGGCGCGGCGGGCCGAAGAAGGCGTCGCCGCCTGGGGTGCGTCGAACTGGGCAGTGCCGCGGCAACAGCGCCGGGAACTGCTGCTGCTCATGCACAGCCTTCGGGAGGACCTGCCGGAGTTCGAGGCGCTCCTCGATCGTGAACAGCCGAACCTGCTCCTGTTGGGCGCCATGACCGTGTGCCTGCCCGGGGCGGCGGCGTGTGCGGTCCGGGCCAAGGAAATCCTCGGCGACGACGTATGTGTCGTCCTCGGAGGCCGCCACGCATCCGAGACGATCTACGAGAGGCGCGGCGTGGTCGCACACGATGTGTCCTCACCCTGCCGCCTGATGGCCGAAGGGCATCTTCCGCCGGTCTTCGACCTCGTCGTCTCCGGCGAGGGCGAGCACCTGATCGCGGAGATCGGCGAACAGGTGGCGGAGCTGGTACGGCGTGGCATACCAGCCGCTGAGCTCCGCGGGAAGGCCCACGACCTCGCGGACGCGTCCGGCACCTGGGTGATGAGCAGCTACGAGAGCGGCATGATCAGCGACATCGTCGGCCAGGGCGGGCCGTTCGACCGCGACCTGCTGCCATCGCCCGCACGCATGTTCGGGGTTCGGGCCGCCTTCGACGTCTTCGACGGCAGGCCCACCAGTCACGTCTTCAGTGACGCCGGAAACGGGTGCGTCTTCGACTGCGACTTCTGCAGCGAACGGAAGTCGGTCACCGGCGGCCTGCTGCAATTCGGCGGCGCGGCCGAGCGGCTGACGCACCAGTTGCAGGCCGTCGTCGACGTCGTCGAGGACGACTTCCCCACCCTGGGGGCCAGCGCGTTCGTTGAGGACTCCACCCTGCTGGGCGGTTCTCCTCGGCAGATCGGCCGGCTGGCGGGACTCCTTGCCGAGAAGAATCTGGACATCCGGTTCGGCGGCCAGTTCACCGTCGACCAGATCCTGCGCCGCACGAGCGACATCAAGAAGCTGGCCGAGGTGGGTTTCGACTACGCCTTCATCGGAGTCGAAACCCTCGACCCTGACGTCGTCGGAGGGATGAGCAAGGACCTGCGTGTCGAGGCGGGGAGGTGGATGAGCCGCACGGAACGCGCCATAGCGGCGCTCGCCGATGTGGGCGTGCGCACCGGAACAGCCGTTCTGTTCGGGCTCGGTGAAGGCCAAGGGCATCGTCTGGCGCTTTTGGAGGAGCTGGCGAAACAGCGAGATCGCTATGGTTCTCCGGCACCGATCAGCCTCAACTGGGCGACGCAGCATCCGCTGCGGAACAGTGATGTCGGATATCGCTACGCCGAGTGGTCGATCCCGCCGGGTGAATGGACCGACGTATTTGCCGATTTCGGCGAAGCATCAGTCAGCTATCCGGTCACAGGCGTGGGCCCGCCGGTCGTGTCCGAGGTTCGTGAAGTATGCGCGGCTTTTCAGGAACTGTTCGTCGACGCGTGAGGGCACGATGAGTCACCAGTTCTACGTCAGCAGCCTCGGCGACCGCCTCGTCGACGACGCGTTGCTCCCGGAGAGGATCCGACTCTTCCTGCGCCAGGAGGAACGGCTTCTCCAAGAGGTCTTCCACTCGTTCGACTCGCTGGTCGAAGTCGGCAGCATGCACGGCCTGCACCTGAATTTCGCGGCCGCCAGCGCGAAGCCGTACCTCGGGCTCGACATCGTCGAACGCTACGTCGCCGAGGGAAACGAACGGGTTGCCGACCTCGGCCTGCCGGCCAAGGATTACCGCTTCCTCGCACGCGGCGTCGAAGAACTCGGTGAGATCTCCGCTCCGGGGAGACGGCCCCTGGTGTTTGCCCCGTTCAATTGCCTGGGCAACATCACTGATCTGCCGGGCGCTCTGAACGGTCTGGCGGCGGGCGGATTTCCCTTTCTTCTGAGTTCCTATCACACCGATCCGCTCTCCACGCGATGCCGGGAAGAGTACTACTCGGCCTGCGGTTACGGCGATGTCCGGATGCACCGCGACGCGCTCGGTGTACGGTTCACCGCCACCGACGGCCTGGACACAGTCGCCTACGAGCCCGGCTATCTGATCGCCCAATTCGCCGACAAGGGGATCGAAGTCGAGGTCGTCTCCTTCGGCGACATCGGCGCCGCCTACATCAGTAGCGGCCTCCTCGGCGACCGGCCGGCGGATGCCCGACCCGCCCTTCCGTGAAAGGACCGGCAATGCTGGCCATGCAGGACTTTCTCGAGCAACTACGCCTCGAAGGCGTACGGCTGTGGCTGCAGGACGGGAAAGTGCGCTACAGCCCGGCAGGGTCCCTCGACGCCGTCCGGCTGGCCGTTCTGCGAGAGCGTCGCGACGAGGTCGTCGCCGTGCTTCAGGGGCGTACGCCGGTGCGCACGGCCCGCCCCGACACCGTGCCCGTCTCCCACCACCAGCAGGGCATCTGGTTTCTGGAGCAGCTTGATCCGCTCGGTAGCGCCTACAACCAGACCGAGACCTACCGGATCGTCGGAGACCTTGACGTCCGGGCGTTGAGTGAAGCCGTCGCGGAGATCGTGCGCCGCCACGAGATCCTGCGCACCCGCTTCCCGGCGGTCGACGGTGCGGGGGTACAGATCGTCGAGCCCGCGAGCGACGCCCCGCCCTTGGAACTCATCGATCTGAGCGGTCTCGACCCAACGACCCGGGCGGACCGCGTGGCCGCGATGCGCCATGCCTACGCCGAACACCGCTTCGACCTCTCCGACGCGCGTTCCTTCCTGGTCGAAGTGGTCCGCCTGACCCCGGCCGAGCACCTCCTGGTCTTCCGTTCCCACCACCTGGTCATCGACGGCCCCTCGCAGACGAATCTGTTCCGGGAACTGCGTGCCCTTTACGCGGCCTTCCGCGCCGGCCGGTCCTCACCGCTGCCCGACCTGCCCCTCCAGTACGCCGACTACTCGGTCTGGCAGCACGACTGGCTCCGCGGCGACCGTCTGGAGCGCCAGCTCGACTACTGGCGACGTCGCCTCGGTGATGCGCCGGGCAGCCTCGATCTACCGATCGACCGGCCCCGTTCCACGGTCTTGGACCGCGCCGGAGACATCGTCGAGGTGCCGATCTCCGCCGAACTCGCCGCCGGACTGCGGGACCTGGCGCGCCGCGACGGGGCGACACCGTTCATGGTGATGCTCGCCGCCCTCCACGCCCTCCTGGCCCGGTGGAGCGGTCAGAGAGACATCAGCGTGGGCCTTGCCATGGACGGCCGGAGCCACCCCGACGTCGAATCCGGCATCGGTCACTTCATCAACACCGTGGTGCTGCGTGCCGACCTCTCGGGCGGGCCGACGTTCGACGAGCTGCTCCACCAGGTCCGCGAGCGCCTCATCGAGGCCTCCGACCACCGGCACGTCCCCCTCGACCGCCTGGTGGCCGAGTTGCGCCCGCAGCGCGCCCTGTCGATGCAGCCGCTCTTCCAAGTGCTGTTCACGTACCTGGTGGCCGATTCCCTCGATCTCGACGGCCTCGATGTGACGCCGGTTGAGCCGGACCGGACGACCGCGATGTTCGACCTCATGTTCTTCGCATCGGAGGTCGACGATCGCCTCGACGTCGGATTCCAGTACGCGACGAGCCTGTTCGACCGCGCCACGATCCAGCGGCTGGCCGAATACTTCGTGACCCTGCTGTCCGGCGTGGTCGCCTCGCCGGACACGTGCCTCGACGACCTGCCCATCCAGTCCGAGACCCAACAGCGCGAACTGCTGACGACGTGGAACGACACCGCATTCCCCTTCGACCCCGACCTCTGCCTCCATGAACTCGTCGAGGCCCAGGTGGCCCGCACGCCCGACGCGACGGCTCTCGTCTTCGAGGGTCAGCAGCTCACCTACCGTGACCTCAACAGCCGGGCAAACGCGCTGGCCCAGCGGATCCGGGACCTCGGTGTGGGGCCGGACGCGACGGTCGGCATCTGCCTTCCCCGTTCGCCCGAAGTGGCGATCGCGATCCTGGCCGTGATGAAGGCCGGAGGCGGCTGCGTCCCGATCGACCTGACCTATCCGATCGCGCGGCGCCAGATGCTCGTCGAAGACGCCGGCCTGCGGCTGCTGATAGCCCGGTCGCAGGAGTCGATCGACATCGAGTGCTCCGGCCTCCCCGTGCTCGGCCTCGACGCGTTCGGCACACCCATGACGGAGGGTGGTCCTCCGCCCGTCGCCGACCCCCAGAACCTCGCTTGGGTCCTCTACACCTCGGGGTCCACCGGACGTCCCAAGGGCGTCGCCATGCCGCACCGCCCCCTGGTCTCCAACGTGCAGTGGCACCTGGCCCTGGAGGTCGGCGGTCGTGGCCGCACCCTGCAGTGGGCGGCCCTGAGCTTCGACGTGTTCTTCCAGGAGATGTTCACGACGTTGGCCGCCGGCGACACCCTCGTCCTCGTCACCGAAGAGGTGCGGCACGACCTCGAACGACTGCTGGACGTCATCGAGGCCGAGCGCATTGAGCGGCTGTTCATGCCGTTCGTCGCGCTGCAGGCGTTCGCGGAACTCGCGGTGCGCCTCGATCGTGTACCGGCCTCGCTGCGCGCCGTGCTGACGGCGGGGGAGCAATTGCAGGCCACTCCGGCGGTGCGCGCCTTCTTCGGGGCGCTGCCCAAGTGCACGCTCTACAACGAGTACGGACCCATCGAAGCCCACGTGGCGACCGTCCACGAACTGACCGACCCTCCTGCCGAGTGGCCGGCGCTGCCACCGATCGGCCGGCCGATGGGCAACATGTCCGTCTACGTCCTCGACGACGGCCTCCGGCCGGTGCTCCCCGGCACCGCCGGGGAACTGTTCATCGGTGGTGTCGGACTGGCCCGTGGGTATCTCAGCCACCCGGCGATGACCGCGGAGCGCTTCCTTCCGGACCCGTTCCGCTCCGGCGCACGGATGTACCGCACCGGCGACCGCGCACGGCACCGTTCCGACGGTCTCATCGAGTTCCTGGGACGACGCGACGACCAGGTCAAGATCCGGGGCTTCCGCGTGGAAGTCGGCGAAGTGGAATCCGAGTTGGCCACCCACCCGACGGTCCGTGACTGCGCCGTGGTCGCCCACGAGTACAGCCCTGGCCAGAAACGTCTGGTCGCCTATGCTCTCCCGGCACTGGACGACGAAGCTCCGTCCCCCGCCGAACTGCGAGCATTCCTCGCCGCACGCCTCCCGGACTTCATGGTGCCTGCCGTCTTCGTCACGTTGGAGGAGCTGCCCCGCACGCCCAGCGGCAAACTGAGCCGGCGTTCGCTGCCCGCGCCGAGCGAGGCCGACTGGGCGACCGGCGCCGTGTACGTCGCCCCGCGCAACGATCTGGAGGCCCAGGTCGCGGGCATCTGGTCCGGTGTCCTCGGTGTACCCCGGGTCGGCGTGCGCGACAACTTCTTCGACCTGGGCGGCCACTCGCTGCTGGCCACCCGGGTGGTCTCGCGGATCAGGCAACGGTGCGGCGTCGATGTTCCGCTGCGCGAGTTCTTCGCCGAGCCCACCGTCGCCGGTCTGGCTCACGTCACCGCAGCGGCGCGCGCGGTCAACGAGGAGCCGATCCGCCGCCGCCCGCACACGGGACCGGTCCCCGCCACGTACGCACAGCAGCGCATGTGGTTCCTCGACCAGCTCAACCCCGAGAGCAGGCAGTACACGATACCGATCGTCTGGCGGCTACGCGGACCGCTCGACGTGTCCGCGCTCGGCAGGGCGCTGGACGAGATCGTCCGCAGGCACGAGGCGCTGCGCACCCGGTTCACACCCCGTGACGGCGTTCCGTTCCTGACGGTCGAGCAGCACGCGTTCTGCCCGTTCGCCGTCACCGACCTGGCGGGCGCCTCCGGCACTGTCGACCAGGCCCGGAAACTGATCGAGCGGTTTGCCGAGACCGGCTTCGATCTCGAACGGGGACCACTGATCCGAGCCGCGCTGATCCGCCTCGCCGCGGACGAACACATGCTGGCGGCCGCCATCCACCACATCGCGGCCGACGGCTGGTCGCTGGACGTGATGACGAGCGAACTCGGTGCCCTGTACCCGGCGTACGCCTCCGGGGGCGTTTCCCCGCTTCCCGACCTGCCCGTGCAGTACTCCGACTACGCGGTGTGGCAGCACGAGATCCTCGACGAGGATGCCCTCGCCGAGCACCTGGACTACTGGCGGAACCACCTGGAGGGCGCACCCAGCGCGATCGACATGCCCACCGATCGTCGCCGCCCCGCCATGCCCAGCCATGATGGCGATCATGTCGACTTCACGGTCGACGCCGAAACCGCCGACCGGCTGCGCGCGCTCGGCGGCCGGTTCCACGCCACCTCGTTCATGTCCCTTGTATCGGTCTTCGGTGTGCTGCTGCACCGGCTCAGTGGCCAGGACGACGTCTGTCTCGGCTACTTCGTCGGCAACCGTGACCGGCTGGAGACGGAGGGCCTGATCGGCCTCTTCGTCAACACGCTGGTGTTGCGCTCACGCTGCTCCGACGGCGACTCGTTCGAGGACGTGCTGCGGCGGGTCCGCGAGACCGTCCTCGTCGGCGACCGGCATCGCGACCTGCCGTTCGAGCGCCTCGTCGACGAGCTGCGGCCCGAACGCGACCTGTCCCATCACCCGGTCTTCCAGGTCGCCTTCAGCCATCTTGCCGCGAGCACGTCGGACCGGCAGGAGGCGACGCTGCCCGGTGTGGAGATGGAACCGGCGGAGTCGGGAGGACAGACGTCCAAGTTCGACCTCACGCTGTTCGTTTCCGACAGCAACCCGGGACACGCACTGGAGTGCCGGTTCGAATACGCGACGGACCTGTTCGAGCGAGAGACGGTGGAGGCGTTCGCACGCTGCTTCCGCGTGCTCCTCGATGAGGTGGTCGCCGCCCCCGGTGCACGCATCGCGGACCTGCCGTTGCTGCCGGAGAGCGATCGCACCGCCCCGGCCCGCCCCGTGGACGTCCTCGTCGAACACCGCCCTACGACCATCCCGGCCCTGTTCGCCGAGCAGGTGGCCCGCACTCCGGACGCCATGGCAGTCACCGGTCCGGCAGGCGCGCCGACTCCGGGCGCAGGCCCGCTGACCCACCTGACGTACCAGGAGCTGAACGCTCGGGCCAATCGGCTGGCGCACCACCTGATGGCCCAAGGTGCGGGCCCGGAACAGCACGTCGCGCTTCTCCTTCCGCGCACCACCGATCTCGTGGTGGCCGTCCTGGCCGTGCTGAAGACCGGTGCCGCCTACGTCCCTGTCGAACCCGACCATCCGAGCGACCGAATTGCCCGTATCCTCCAGGACGCTCGCCCCGTCCACGTCGTCGCGATCTCCGGCGCCGCTCCACCGGGTTTCGCCACCACCGTCGTCGACGAAGTCGATCTCTCCGGCTACGGCGACGACGACCCCGAGCCCGCACCGGCGCCCGACAACGCCGCATACGTGATCTACACATCCGGCACCACGGGACGGCCCAAGGGCGTCGTCGTGCCACACCGGAATGTCGTCCGGCTCCTCGAGTCCACCCGCGACCTGTTCCGTTTCGACGCGAGCGATGTGTGGACCCTCTTCCATTCCTACGCCTTCGACTTTTCCGTCTGGGAGTTGTGGGGCGCGCTGCTGTGCGGCGGCAGGCTGGTCCTGGTGCCGCACGCGGTGACCCGCTCGCCAGAGGCGTTCCTGGAGCTTCTGCACGCCGAGGGCGTCACGGTCCTGAATCAGACCCCATCGGCGTTCTACCAGCTCATGGCGGCCGACCGGGGCGAGCTCGGCAGCGGGGCACCCGCCCGTGATCTGGCCCTTCGCTGTGTGATCTTCGGCGGCGAGGCACTCGATCTCGGCCGCCTCACCGACTGGTACACCCGGCATCCGGACGACGCCCCGCGGCTCGTCAACATGTACGGCATCACCGAAACGACCGTGCACGTCTCCCATCTGCCCCTGGACCGTTCGTCGGCGGCGACGTTCAGGGGCAGCGTGATCGGTACCGGCATACCGGACCTGCGCGTCCACGTTCTGGACGAGGGCATGCGTCCGGTCCCGCCCCGTGTCGCCGGCGAACTCTACGTCGGCGGACCGGGTGTCGCCCGCGGTTACCTGGGCCGCCCCGACCTGACGGCCGAACGTTTCGTACCCGACCCGTACGGCCCCCCCGGTTCCCGGCTGTACCGCAGTGGCGACCTGGCTCGTCTCCGCCCGGACGGCGCGATCGAATTCCTCGGCCGGGTCGACCACCAGGTGAAGATCCGCGGCCACCGGATCGAGCTGGGCGAGATCGAGTCCGTCCTCCGCCAGTGCGAGGGAGTCGACGACGCCGTCGTCGTCGCACGCGAATACGTGCCAGACGACCGGCGTCTGGTCGCATACCTGACCGGAGAGCCGGTGGGCCACCCCCGCGAACGCCTCCGGGAAGTCCTGCCCGGCTACATGCTCCCGTCCGCCTACATCCGGCTGCCCCGACTCCCCATGACCTCCAACGGCAAGGTCGACAGGAGCGCGCTGCCCGCACCGGGCACCAAGGACCTGGCGACCGGGACCAGGACCGCCTTCGTAGCCCCCCGTACTCCCGTCGAGAAGGAGCTGGCGGCGATCTGGTGCGATGCCCTCAGGACCGAGCGCGTCGGAATCCACGACAACTTCTTCGCCCTCGGCGGCCACTCCCTTCTGGCCACTCAAGTCGTCGCCCGGATGCGGCGGCACCTCGGCCGGGACATCGCGCTCCATCGGTTCTTCGCCAACCCCACCATCGCCGGTATCTCCTGGGAGACGGAAGAACGCGCCGCCGGCGTCCTCTGAGGAGACCGCTGTGAACCACTCGATCACCCACCACCTGCTGCACGAGCTGAACCGCAGGCGAGTACGGATCTGGGCCGAGAACGGCCAGGTCCACTACGACGCGCCGAAGGACGTGCTGGACGAACGCTTCACGAACCTCCTGCGCCGTCACCGCGACGACATCCTTCAGCACCTGGAACACAACGGGCGGGAGACGGAGGGCCCTTGGCTCAAGGAGCTCACGTCCAACAACGCAGACCTGCTCCTTTATGTCATTCCCGCCGCCGGAGTGGGTCCCAGCGCGTTCCGCCACTGGCGCGACGAGGTGCCCCCGGGCCTCGATGTAGTCGTGGTGCACATACCCGGACGTGAGGACCGGCTGGACGAAGACCGGTACACCGACGTCACTCCGCTGGCGGACCGCATCGCCGAGGCGATCCGCGACCACGCCGACCGGCCGTTCATCATCTTCGGCCACAGCGCCGGCGCCCTCATCGGCCGCGAGGTGGCCAAGCGCACCACCCCGCGCCTCCTCGCCGTCGCCGCCGCTGTGCCGCCGGATCTGATCGACGCCGACATGTCCGCCACCGACGACGAGCTCGTCGCTGCCCTCGTCGAGTGGGGCCACACCCCTCGGGAGCTTTTGGAGGATCCCGACGCCCGGTCACTCATCCTCCCCACCCTCCGCGCAGACCTGTCGCTCGTGGAGTCGTGCCACACTCCGGACGTGGAACGCCTTGACGCGCCCATCATCTCCTTCCTCGGTACTCGCGACTCCTCCGTCTCCTACGAGGACTGCGCGGCCTGGTCCGCATGGACGTCGGGCCCATTCGAAATGCACGCCCTGGAAGGCGGCCACTTCTTCCCCCTGGACCAAGGAGCAGCGCTGTTCAGCCACATCACGGCCGCGGCACCCAGACACCCCGGCACATACGGTTCCGGGTAACCGCGTTGCCGTAGCATCGGTCCCGCGTGCCCCGCGAACCCTGGTGGCCGTCTCACAGAGCCTGACGGAATGCGACGATCAGAGGCCCAGAGTTGACAGATGCGCCGAGGCAGTTCGCCGGTTGGGACGAGTCGGCTTTCGACGTGTTGTTGCGTCTTCAAGGTGAGCCGGCTCAGGGGCTGATGCACGAGATCCGCCGGGATCGCGAACGTCTCGTGCGGCAACCGATGATCTCACTGCTCCATGACCTTGCGTGGGCGGATCCCGCGTTCGAGGACCACTCTGTGTGGCGGTACGGGAAGACACCATGGTGGTGGCAGAACCAGTCCGCTGTCGTACGTATCGCCCGGAACGTTGAGATCGGACTGCGTTTCAATCTGGACGGCCTGCAAGTGCAGGGGGCGTGGTGGTACGGCGACTCCGATCAGATCAGCAGGTTCAGGGCGGCGGTCGCCGCTGAGACGAGCGGCGCCGTATTGGCCGATGTGGTGGCGGATCTGCTCCGCCGGGGATATGAGATCTCCGGGGACCTCCTCAAACGCGCGCCCCGGGGCTACCCCACCGACCATCCCCGAGCAGCGTTGTTGCGCCACCGGTCGCTGCTCGCCGTGCAGTACCTTGGCTGTGACGCGTGGCTGCAGACGCCGGAAGCCGTCGAGCGTGTGCTGGCCACGCACGAAGAACTCAGACCACTGCTCGGCTGGCTGACCGACCACGTCGCCGGTTGAGGCCCGCCAACACCTCGCCGTGAGGATGCCTGCCGGGCCGGGGCCGTGCGCCGGACCACTACGGCGCGCCTGCGGTACCGCGGGCTGCAGGCCGTGCGGGACGACGTGACGCCGATCGTCTCGAAGTTGCTCACCGGCGTCATCACACTTGACCGCCGCCCACAGAGCCGCACCTCGGTCTCAGCTGGCGGCTCGGGCCGGCCTACCTGGTCATCGAGCAGTCGCCGGCCCTCATGCCGACGAGCACGACCGCTGCCGCCCAGGACCGAGCAGCACCCGGTCCTCTAGCAACAGGCCCCACGGCCGCCTCTGCGGACCGGGTCGGCGCCCTCGCGCCGGAGCGCGGTGATCAGCTTGCCGAATTGCCTTGGGCTCGTTTCAAGAGCTGGAGGAAGATTCGCGTTCGTGTGCGTTTCCGCAATGTCGAACACACTGGCGCAGGCCGGGCACTCCGCCCGGCCAAAGACGTATCTGATCCCTTCGGCGAGCCGCTGCTGCCCGTCCCGGACGGCTGTGGCGTGCATCCATCGGCCCGGGTCGCGAAGCTCCTCGGCCGGGGCGGGCCGCAGCGACCGCCGCTCGATGTCGCCCTGATCCCAGTCTCGAATGGCCGCGTAGCAGCCGTGGTCGCCGACGGCGATGGTCACCTCCGCTTCGCAGCCGGGGCAGGACACGGTGTAGAAGTCGTCTGCGAAGTCCCCCATGGAGGCGCTCCAGTGGTACTGCCCTGCAAGGGCGAGCAGGTCACCGAAGAGCCGGTGGTAGTCGGCCGGACGCGTCCGAAGCCTCTGGTCCACGAGTTCCCGCAACCGGTCGACCTCGTTCGGACAGCTCGCGAGCAGAGCTTCACCGTCGGGGTGCCGCAATGTGCCACGCACGATGGCACTGGCCAGTTCGAGTGCCTGGGCATACGCGGGGGCTAGAGCTGTCAGGCGCGGGAGAGCTGCGAAGCTCGCCGCGGAGACCGTCTCACCATGAGAACAGAGACGGTCCCACAGCTCGTCCCACGCCTCCGGAACTTCCTCCCGCTCCACCTGATCCAGGAGCAGTGGCACTCGCCCAACCACCCCGTGAGCATCGACCATCTGCGTCCAGTCCGTCACGAGGGCATTCAACTGTTCCCACGACCTCGCTGCCAACCTGCAGGATGACAGGGCCACGAGTTCCCGAGCCGTTGCGGGACAGTCCTTGACGTGGATGTAGGGCAGGGCTGCGCCGCGGGCCGGCGGGTGTGGCCGCCGACTACGGCATCGATGTGGAGGCAGGTGAGGTGTCGTACTGCGCGATGTCTCCTTGCGCCTCCCATTCCCTGTCCGTCGAGGCGAGGAGGTTGTCGATGGAACAGGAGGGTGGGAGTGGGCCGTGGTCTTCGACGACCTTCAGTGCGGAGACCGCTGTGATGTGGCCGAGGCGTAGGGAGCCTTTGACGGGTTCGCCACGTAGGAGACCGGCGAGGAAGCCGGCCGCGAAGGCGTCGCCCGCGCCGACGGGCTCGACAACGGTCGTCCGTTGGGCGCGGACCGTCACGGTGTCTGCAGCGGTGAATGCCGTGGCGGTGCGTGAACCGTCCTTGACAACGACGATCCGCGGGTCAGGCAGTAGTTCGCGTACGGCGGCCGCAGTCAGGTGTCCGCCCCAGAGAGTCTGGGCTTCGTCCAGGCCGACGAAGACGATGTCGGCACGCGCTGCGAGGGACCTAAGCACGTTTGGCGCGGTGTCCTGGGGCCAGAGCTGGGCACGGTGGTTGACGTCGAAGCTGATCGCGTAGGGGCGCTCGACACGAGGGACCGCGAGAGCGCGGGTGACCAGATCGCGACAAGACGCGGACAGGGCCGGCGTGATGCCGGTGAAGTGCACGAGCGTGGCCGTCCTCACCGGTTCATGGTCGAGCAGGTCGGGGCCGAGAGCGGACGCGGCGGAGCCTTTGCGGTAGTAGTGGACGTGGGTGCCCGTGGACGTGGGGCTCTTCAGCAGGAGGCCCGTCGGCCGGTACGGGTCGACACGCACATGGGTGACATCGACCCCGGCGGCGGCCACGGCAGCGCGTACCCGCTCTCCCAATGGGTCGTCGCCCAGTGCGGACAGCCAGGTCGCCGGAACGCCGAAGTCAGCGAGGTACATCGCTACGTTGGATTCGGCTCCCGCGACCGACAGCCGGAGGTGGTCGGTGTCAGCCAGCCGCAGGGCCGGGTCAGGGGCCAGAGCGGCCATCGTCTCGCCCACGCAGACCACGGGTCCCGGGGGCGGGCGCCAGGTGTCTGTCACGCGAGGTCTCCCGTGATCGTGTCCGAGGGGGCGTGCTGGTAGGCGGGCGTGGGTATGCCGGGCACGTCGACGGGGAGGGTGAAGAGGGCACCGTCGTAGGGGCCGGGCGTGTCGAGGCCCACCCTGGCGGTGGTGACGTGCAGCAGTCCGTCTTCGAGGCAGACGCCGGCGGGTTGGGCGGCGGGGAGGTGGACGCTCTGGTCGAGGCTGCCGTCCGGCAGGTAGCGGCGGACCGTGCCCGTGCCCCAGACGGCGCACCACAGGGCCCCCTCGGCATCGACCGTCATGCCGTCCGGGCTGCCCACGTCCACGGTGAGGAAGGTTTCGGGGGCGCCGATGCCGCCGGTGTCGGGGTCGACCGTGTAGCGGAGGACCGTTCCGCGGGCGCTGTCGGCCAGGTACATGGTGCGGCCGTCTGCGGTGAATGCGGGGCCGTTGGGGACGGTGATCCCTTCGATGGCGGGGGTGACGGTGCCGTCGTGGTCGACGCGGTAGAGGGTGCCGGCGTTCGGTGTGTTGTCGTAGGCCATGCTGCCCGCCCAGAAGCGGCCCGAGGGGTCGGCGACCCCGTCGTTCATGCGCATGCTCCGTCCGCCGTGGTCCTCGGGTGTGGCGAGCCATCGGGTGATGCCGTTGGCGTTGAGGAGGCAGACGCCCGTGCCGGCGGCCGCGATCCAGGTGCCGGGGCGTCCGGCGACGGGTGCCACGGCGCCCAGCGGGACGGGGAGGGACAGTAGTTCGCGCAGCGGGTGGTGGAGGGCTGTGGCCGTGGTGAGCAGGCGTCCTTGGAGAATGTCCACCAGGATGATGCCGTCGTCCGTCCAGCGGATGCCTTCACCGAGTTCCAGTCGGTCGGGTCCTGCCGCCGTGGCGTGTTGCCCGGTCATGCGGTCGTCTCCTCGACTGTGGAGCGAAAGGCGCGTGCGCGCTTCCTCAGGGTGTTCAGGCTGCCGCCGTCAGCGGCGTCGGCGATGAGTGGGGAGCCGACGCCGATGGCGGTCGCGCCGGCTGCCAGGTAGGCACGAGCGGCTTCGAGGTCCACTCCGCCCACGGGCACGAAGAGGGCTTCCGGGAAGGGTGCGCGCAGCGCTTTGAGATAGGCCGGTCCCCCTGCCTGAGCGGCGGGGAACAGTTTCAGCGCATCGGCACCGTGGGTCTGAGCGGTGATGATGTCGGTCGGGGTCATGACGCCTGCGAGGACGGGCAGGCCAAGGTGTCGCGCGGTGTCGGCGCCCGCGCCGAGACCGGGGGTGACGGCGAAGGCGGCTCCGGCGTCCCGTGCCGCGTGGGCGTCGTCGGCGGTCAGGACGGTACCTGCGCCGATCGGCCGGTCCGGCCCGAGTTCTGCGGCGCTGCGTGCGAGGACGCCCAGCGCGTCGGCGCTGCTGAGGGAGACCTCGATCAGGTCGATGCCTTCCTCGACCAGGGCGAGTACGGTGCGCAGCGCGGCGTCCGGGTCTTTGCCGCGCACGATGGCGAGGAGACGGCGGTCGGCCAGGGCGGCTCGCAGGTCCACGGGTACGGACTCCTTGGGTGTCGGTTCGCTTCGATGGCGTGCGCGGGCGGGGTGCTCCCTGCCGCTGGACAGAAGGGCGGGGGTCAGATGCAGGGGGCAGATGCAGGGGGGTCAGATGCAGTGGCAGTCGGTCGTCAGGGTGAGTCGCCAGTGGACTGCGCCGGAGGCGGGGACGCATGCCGCGTCCCCGGGGTCGGCTGCTGCCAGGTCGAAGGTGCGGCCGAGCATGGGTTCGACGCCGATGCTGCGGTAGGGGGATTTCTGCGGGAAGCCACCGAGGTTGCGCCACAGACCGACCGACACGGGCTGTCCCTCGGCTTCGACGGCGAGGGACAGCCGGTTGACTCCGTCGTGGACGCAGGCACGGCCGTTGGCGAGGACTGCGCCGACGGCGGTGCCGTCCTGCGGTCCGAACCGGTCCAGGCGCAGGCCGCACGGGGTGGGCCAAGCGCTCTGCACCCATGGGGCGCCATCCGGCCAGGGGCCGTCGAGCAGGCGGGAGGCTTCCGGGAAGACCCGGGTGGGGGTGCCGACGCGCGCCTTGAGTTCGGCTCTGTCGGAAAGGTCGAGCAGGGCGTGGGCGGCCCAGATGAAGTGGTAGCCGGCCTCGGCCAGCAGCGTGTAGTCGGCCTCGACGCCGTCCGGGGTGGTCCGGACGGTACGGGTGAGGGTGAACGTGTCGCAGTCGACGCGATCGGTGTCGCCGCTTCGCGTCCACGGCCTGGACCAGGCGTCGCCATGATCGGGGGTGCCTCGCACGGTGGGCACGCACTCCTCCATCCCGCCTGCGTCCACGAAGGCGTCGCTGGGGGCGACGTCGTCTCGTGCGGGATCCGGGCGGTGCCAGAGCCATTCACGGTCGCCGTCGCGCAGCGAGGTCCAGCGGCCGCCGTGCGCAGGGTCGGTCGCGAACGTCAAGGGCATGGTCACCACTCCGCGAATGAACCGTCGGAGTGCCGCCACAGGGGGTTTCTCCAGGTGTGCCCGCTGCGGTCGGCGGCCCGGACCGCCTCTTCGTCGACGGTGATGCCGAGGCCGGGCACGTCACTGCGGCGGGCCTGCCCGGCGATGAACTGGAACGGCTCGGTGTCGACGACGTAGGAGAGCAGGTCGGCGTCCTTGTTGTAGTGGATGCCCCGGCTCTGCTCCTGTATCAGGAAGTTTGGTGTGGCGAAGGCGACCTGGAGGCTGGCGGCCAGGGCGATCGGGCCGAGAGGGCAGTGCGGGGCGAGCTGGGCACCGTAGGTGTCGGCCAGGGAGGCGATGCGGTGGACCTCGGAGATGCCGCCGGCGTGGGACAGGTCAGGCTGTGCCACGGCGATGCCCGCGGCGAGCGCGGGGAGGAACTCGGTGCGGGAGAAGAGGCGTTCGCCGGTGGCGAGCGGGATGGAGCTGGCGGACACCAGACCGGGCAGGAGGTGTCCGTGCTCGGGGACGACCGGTTCCTCGACGAACAACGGGTGCAGTGGGGCGAGTTCGAGCAGCGTGCGGCGGGCACTGGCGGCGGTGAAGCGGCCGTGGAAGTCGACGGCGACGTCGCGTTCCGGGCCCAGGGCCTGGCGAGCTGCGGCCACTCGTTCGACGACGGCTGCCGTCTCGGCGGCGGAGGCGATCGGTGAGGTCCGGCCCGCCGCGTTCATCTTGACGGCGGTGAAGCCTGCTTCGACCTGTTCGGTGATCTGCTCGGTGAGCGCGGCGGGCTCGTCCCCGCCCACCCAGGCGTAGACGCGCACGCTGTCGCGGACGGGGCCGCCCAGCAGGGCGTGCACGGGGGCGTCGTAGGACTTGCCGGCGATGTCCCACAGGGCCTGGTCGAGGCCCGCCACCGCGCTCGACAGGATCGGTCCGCCGCGGTAGAAGCCACCCTTGGTGAGCACCTGCCAGTGGTCTTCGATGCGCAGCGGATCCTTTCCGACGAGGTATTCGGCCAGTACCTCCACGGCGGTCCGGACGACCTCGGCCCTACCCTCCACGACGGGTTCGCCCCAGCCGACCAGGCCGTCGTCGGTCTCCACCCGGCAGAACAGCCAGCGCGGAGGGACGAGGAAGGTGTCAATACGGGTGATCTTCACTGCCGGGTGGTGCCTTCCGTCTCGTCGGCCGTGCCGATGCGGTCCAGGTCGCGGCCGGCCTGCTCCAGCAGTGCCCGCATGGCGGCCTCGGCGGCCTGCGGATCCTGCTCGCGCACGGCGTCCAGGACCGCTTGGTGAGCCGGGAGGGGGTCCTCACTGTGCGGAGAGGAGTGCACGATGCGATCGCGGTGAGCGAGACCGGATTCGATCACCATCTCCATGCGTTCGAGGAGTTCGTTGTGGGTGGCGGTGAGCAGCGCGCGGTGGAAGGCGAGGTCGGCGTCGATGGCGTGCGCCGGACCGGAGTCCGTGTCGCCCATGGCGGCGAGCGCGTCCTGGAGTGCGGCCAGATCGGCGTCGGTGCGGCGCTCGGCGGCCAGGCGTACGGCGGCGGGTTCGATGATGGCGCGTACCTCGGCCAGGTTGTGCAGCAGGGCACGGTCGGCTTCGCCGGTGCGGCCGCCCTCGAACTGCCAGCGCAGGACGTCGGCGTCCAGGAGGTTCCAGTCGGCTCGGGCCCGTACGAAGGTGCCGCGCTTTTGGCGGGCGTCGACCATGCCCTTGGCGGCGAGCACCTTGAGGGACTCGCGCAGAGCGGTGAGGCTCACATCGAGCTCGCTCTGCAGTGAGACCAGGTCGAGCGTGGCGCCCTCGGGGATCTCGCCGCCCAGGATGCGGCGGGCGAGAGCTTCGACTGTCTGGCCGTGCACGCCGCGGCGGGCGTAGGGCGTCATGTCGTGGGGCCTTTCTGCTTCGTCGGGTGTCCGGGGTGCGCAAGGATCCGGGAGGGCTTCGTCCGCAGCCGGCAGCGCGTGCTCATGCGGAGGCCTTCATGACGCTCCAGCCGCCGTCCACGACGAGACTCGTGCCGGTGATGTAGGAGGCTTCGTCGGCGGCGAGGAAGGTGATGGCCGCGGCCACTTCCTCTGGGGTTCCGAACCTGCGTGCGGCGGTCTCGGCGACGCTGCGCTCGCGCTCTTGTTCGGGCACCCGGTCCCAGGCCGCGGTGAGGATCGGTCCGGGGACGACGGCGTTGACGCGCACCTGGGGTCCGTACTCGACGGCGAGCTGCCCGCACAGGGACAGGAGTGCGCCCTTGGTGGCGGCGTAGGCGGGGTGGCCGGGGATGCCGCGGTGGGCATGGACGGATGAGGTCAGCACGACCGCGCCGCCCCTGGCCCGCAGATCGGGCAGCACGGCGCGCAGCCCGAGGAAGCTGCCGGTGAGGTTGACGTTGAGTTGCCGCTGCCACGACGGCAGGGTCATTTCGTGGGCGGGCGTGACGTCGACCGTGTGTGCGTTGCTGACCAGGACGTCCACGGGTCCGAAGGTGCGGGCTGCTGCGGCGATCCGGTCCCAGTCCGCTTCGGCCGCGACGTCGGCGGCGACGAAACGGGCCCGCCCGCCATTCTGGGTGATCTGTTCGGCCGTCTTCCTGCCGCGCTCCTCGGCCACGTCGGCGAGCACGACGGCGGCTCCCTCTTCGGCGAGGCGGCTGGCGGTGGCGGCTCCGATGCCGGAGGCCGCTCCGGTGACCACGGCCGTGCGGCCGGTGAAGCGGACGCCGTGCCGTCGTGCGGGGTGGTGCATCGTGGGGTTCGGCTCCTTCATGGTGGCGGGGAGGTCAGGGGGCCGGCTATCGGCGGTTCAGGACGACGAGCTGGGCGTCGTGGCCGGTACTCCAGCTGAATGGCAGACCGTAGTGCAGCAGGTGGGCGCCGCTGTACTCGGTGCCGGTCTCCTCGTCGGCGTAGACGGCGGCGGGGTCCAGGGCGCGCAGCGGAAGCCGGTCCGGGCGGCCGGGCAGCAGCGGGGCCCCGTCCAGGCGGCCGGTGCTGAAGGCGGCGACGATGACGCGCGGGCCGCCTGTCTCGGTGTACTGGACGCCGCAGGTCGCATCCTGTGGGGTGCGCAGCAGGCGGGCCTCGCCTCGGTGGACGACGTCCCGGATCTGCTTGTAGCGGACGATCCAGTGGGCGGCCTCGGCGCGCTGCTGTGTGTTCCAGGAACGCAGATCGGCTCCGATGCCGAGCACGCCGCACATCGCCATCACGAAGCGGAAGGCGAGGGAGCGGGGTCTCGGGTCGAAGATGCCAGGTGCGTCGGTGACCCAGGAGCTCATCACGTGCGGGGCGTGGGCGTGCAGGAAGCCGTACTGGATGGAGAGGCGGTCCAGCGGGGCGGTGTTGTCGCTGGGCCACACCACGTCGGTGCGGGCGAGGGTGGCGTGTTCGATGCGTCCGCCGCCGCCGGCGCAGCCTTCGACGGTGACGTTCGGGTGGGCGGCGCGCAGGTGGTCCAGGACGCGGAGGTACCCGGTGACGTGTCCGGCGTCCAGGTCGAGCCGGTCGGCGGGCCCGGCGCCGGGCCTGCCGCGCTCGGTGGGCGGCCGGTTCATGTCCCACTTGAGGTAGTCGATCGGGTACTCGTCCAGGAGCCGGTCGAAGGTGCCGATCACGAAGTCCTGTACGTCGCTGCGTCCGAGGTCGAGCAGGAGTTGGTTGCGGACGAGGCGACCGGGGCGCCCCTCGACGCGGTAGACCCACTCGGGGTGCTCGGCGTACAGGCGGCTGGCCGGGCTGATGGCCTCGGGTTCGACCCACAGGCCGAAGTCGAGTCCGAGTGCGCGCACCTCGTCGACGAAGCGGCCGAAGCCCTGCGGGAACTTCGCGGGGTCGGGGTGCCAGTCGCCGAGGCCGCCGGTGTCGTCGGTGCGCCCCGTGAACCAGCCGTCGTCCACGACGAACAGTTCGGTTCCGATTCCGGCGGCGAGCCGGGCGAGTTCGAGCTGGCCGGTGGCGTCGACGTCGAAGCCCGTGGCCTCCCATGAGTTGTAGAGGACCTTGCGCGTGCGCTGGAACCGTTCGCCGCTCAAGTGCCGCTCGTAGCGGTGCCAGGCGCGGGACAGTCCGTCGAGTCCTTCCGCGCTGAAGGCGCAGGCCAGGCGGGGTGTGGTCAGGGTGGCTCCGGGCCGCAGGACGACTGCGCCCTCGTGCGGGACCCGGCCGGCGCGGACGCGGACGGTGCCGCCGGGCTCGGCCTCGGCGGTGATGTGCCAGTTGCCCGACCACTCAAGGGCGATGCCGTAGGTGGGTGCCGTGCCGTCGTCGGGCACGGCCGCGTCCTGGACGGCGATCCAGGGGGCGTAGGCGTGGCCGGGCACCCCTTGGTTGCTGGCCATCGCGAACGTGCCGCGTGTCAGGTGGAGTTGTGTGGTGGTGAATTCCTGTGACCACTGTCCGGTCAGGTAGGTGAGACGGGCTCCGGAGGCGGTGGGCACGTTCACGGCGCCGGAGTCGAGCTGTTCGAGGCGCAGTTCACATTCGTCGGTGCAGGTCAGCTCGGTCCAGCGCAGAATGACGTCGGTGCCGGGCACGGTGGCATAGCACAGGGTGACGCTCAGGCCGGCGACGTCGTCGGTGAATGTCAGCCGGAGCTGATGCGCGTCCTGGGTGGCGCCGGCGAACTCCCACCACAGCCCGCGCTGGTGCCCGGAGTGCGTGACGACCAGGTCTGCGCCGGTGAACGCGCGCAGGCCTTGCGGCAGGTACTCGGCAGGGGCGACGTCTGCGGGTGTGATGAAGTGGGTGCGGTGGGACCAGTCGAGCGGGGAGGGTCCCGCCTCGGCGCCGTGGGGTCCCCATGCCGCGAGTTCGGCCCAGGGCCCGTCCGGGGAGAGCCGGACCGTGTAGCTGGTGTGTTCCGTGCGCAGGGTCCAGCGGTCGTGGGAGGTCATTTCACTGCTCCCAGGTTGAGTCCGGCGACGAAGTGGCGCTGGAAGCGGAGGAAGACGGCCACGGTGGGGGCGGCGGCAATAATGGAGCCGGCGGCGATCACGTTCCACATCGACACATACTGACCTTGCAGTCCGATGAGGGCTGCTGTGATCGGCATGTTGGTCTCGCTGCGCAGTACGGTGATCGCCCACAGCAGGTCGTTGAAGATCCAGGTGAATGACAGGGCGCTGAGCGCGGCGAGCGCGGGCCGGGCCAGCGGAAGGATGATCCGCCAGAAGATCTGCCAGGGGCCGGCGCCGTCGACGACGGCGGCCTGCTGGATCTCGTTGGGGATGGCGCGCATGAAGCCGTGCAGGACGAACACGTAGAAGCCGACGCCGAAACCGATCTGCACACCGATCAGGGCGGGCAGTGTGTCGTAGACGCCCATCATCTCGCTGAGCTTGGAGACGGGGATGAGCAGGATCTGCGGGGGCAGCAGGTTCCCTCCGAGCATGAGGAGAAGCAGGGTGCGGCGCAGAGGCAACTCGTAGCGGCTGAGGGCGAACGCGGCCATCGCGGCGAGCGCCAGGGTGATCAGCACGCAGGGGACGGTGACCAGCATGCTGTTGATCAGGGCGCGCTGCTGGCCGCCGTCGACCCAGGCCAGGCGGAAGTTGTCGAGGGTGAAGGAGTGCGGGAGGCTGCCGAGGCCGTGGGCGGCGATGTCGTCGAAGGAGCGCAAGCTGGTGAGTACGACCAGGGCGATGGGCAGCAGCCACAGAGCGGACAGCGTTGCCGCGCCGAGGTGGAACCCGGCGGTTGCGGCACGCTTGCGCTTGAGTGCGGTCGAGTTGGCGGACATCAGTCGGCCTCCCGGAAGGCGCGCACGAGGTAGGAGCAGATGACGCCGAAGGCCAGCACGAAGATGACGACGGCCAGTGCGGAGCCGTAGCCCAGGCGCAGGGACTGGAAGGCGGTGGAGTACATGTAGGTGCTCAGCAGCTCGGACGAGTGGTAGGGGCCGCCCCGGGTCAGGGACCATACGACGTCGAAAGAACGTAGCGAGTCGATGATGATGACGGACAGGACGACCGCGTTGACGCTCCGCAGTTGGGGCAGCGTGACGTGGCGGAAGCGCTGCCAGGCGTTCGTGCCGTCGACCTTGGCTGCCTCGTAGAGGGCGGGGTCGATGCCTTTGAGTCCGGCCAGGTACAGGACCATGACGTAGCCGATCTGCCGCCACAGGGCCGGCACGATCACGGCGTACAGGGCGGTGTCCTGGTCGGCGAGCCAGGCGTGGCGCAGGCTGCCCAGGCCGACGGAGTCCAAGAGTTGGTTGAGGACGCCGTCCGGCTGGTAGATGGCCTGCCACACCAGGGCTGTGGCGACCAGGGAGAACACGACGGGCAGGAAGAGGGCGGCCCGGTAGAAGCCGACTCCGCGGCGTTCCTGTTGGAGCAGCAGGGCCGCGGCGAGACCCAGCAGTGCGGACAGGCCGCCGAACAGCAGCAGCCACAGGACGGTGTCGATCGCGGCGGTCCGGAAGATCTCGTCCGTCGCCATCTCGCGGAAGTTGCCGAGGCCGATGAATCGGGGCGGGGACACGCCGTCCCAAGAGGTCAGGGCCAGGTAGAAGCCCTGCAGCGCGGGCCAGAACACCCAGACTGCCTCGGCGAGCAGCGGCACCAGGACGAACGCGAGGACGAGCGGTGGGACGCGGCGGGCGGGCCCCTGGCCTCGCCGGCCGCCGGACGTGACGGGCGGGGCCGGGGGTGCGGGGCTGAGCACGGCCACCTCAGGCACTCCAGATCTTCTGGGCGTCGCGCTGCCAGTCGGTGAGGATGGAGCCGATGGACTTGGGCTTGGCGATGAACTTGGTCAGCGCGGTATCGGCGGTGGGTTGCAGGGCGTCGCTGGAGTCCCGGTTGAAGAACTGGGTGATGTCGGTCGCCTCCTCGACGTGCTTGCGGCCCTTGGCCACCAGGGCGGTGCCGGCGTCCTTGGCATCGGGGTTGCAGGGCAGGACGGTGCCCGAGGAGCCCTTGATGTAGATTTCCTGGGCCTCGGCTGTGGCGAGGTAGCCCATCAGGTCGGTGACCCGCTCGGCGCGACCGGTCCGTGCGCTGGCGAAGTAGCCGTCCACGGGGGCTTCTTCTGCGAGCGGCACCTTGGGGTCGATGACCGGGAAGCGGAAGAAGTCGATGTCGTCGAGCGCGTCCTTGGGGGCAGCGTCGGCGAAGAATGTGCCGATCAGCATCATGCCGGTACGGCCGTTCAGCAGCGCGGTGGTGGCGTCCTGGAAGGGGATGGCGGTGCCGTTGGGGTCGAAGTACGGCAGCAGTTCCTGCCAGCGGTCGAAGACCTTGCGCACCTCGGGGTCGTCGAACCGGTGCTTGCCGGCGAGAAGTTCACGGTGGTATGCGGCGCCGTTGATGCGGATGTTGAGGTAGTCGAACCAGGCGGAAGCCACCCAGGGGGTGTTGCCGCCGGCTCCGAGGCCGATCGGCGCCACGCCCTTGGACTTGAGCTTGTCGCACAGGTCGAGGAAGTCGTCCCAGGTCTTGGGCTCGCTCACGCCCCACTTGGCGAAGTTCGACTTGCGGTAGAACATGCCCCACCAGTAGTAGGTGGACGGCACGAACACCTTCTGGCCGGTGCCGGAGGTGCACAGTGACTGCAGTGCCTTGGTGTAGCGCTTGAGATCGGGCGAGGAGGCCCACAGGTCGTCGAGGCCGAGCAGGAGGTCCTTCTCGGCGTAGGCGTCCGCCACGGATCCGGGGTACCAGGTGTAGACGTCCGGCGGGTTGGCGGAGGTCAGGTACGTCGGCAGCTGGGTGCGGAAGGTCTCCGCGGCGACCGTGTTGAGGGTGACACCACCGGCGTCCTTCTTTCCGTAGGCGGCGACCACTTTCTCCATCGCCGCCTTGGCCTGCGGCGCGGACAGGTTCGACTGCAGACTGACCGCGCCCGAGGAGGAGGACTTCCCGGACGACGTCGAGGTGACGCAGCCGCTGAGCAGCGCGGCCGTGCCGGTGGCGCCGAGTCCGGCAAGGAAGCGTCTGCGGCTGGTGTGCGGGTTCGACATGGATGGCTCTCCCTGGGGGATTCACGCGAGGGGGCCGTGTGGCCGGGGCCTGGGCGGGCCCGTCGCGGCGAATCAAGATTCGCGTGGCAATGCAGCCACGTCAAGATAATTACTAATTTATTTTCACCGAGGTGAGTCATGGCGCACCTCGGCAGCACGCCGCGCACCGGCACTTCGCGTCCGGCCCGGGCCTTCGTTCGCGCGCTCATGTCCCACGCCGCGGTTCAGGATTTGGCGATCTGGGTGCGGGGCGCGGACTGTGCCGGAGCGAGCGCCCCGGCGGCACGGCGACGACTGTGGCAGCCGACCGGAACCGTGTCAACATTAATGCCCAATTAACGAGTTGAGCTGCTGGGTGCACCTGCTCGCGGCCCAGATGAACACCATCCGCACCGGCCGGGGGGCCGGTCCGACCAGGAGCCCGGTCCGACCAGGAGCCCCTCGGGCCGACCGTCCGAGATTAATTTAGTAATTATTCTTGACGGGGTTCTGTGACGGCTGCAAGATCTGCGCAACCACCCGCAGGCGAGCAGGTATTGACCTGGTCCCTGGTAGACCGATGCGCCTCCTCTCACGCAGCGGCATCTCAGACATACGACCGGGACGGTTCGGCACGCCTGATCGGACTACGAAGGATCCGATGTGAAACGACATCTCACCGTCCTCCTGGCCCTGTTGACCACATTGCTGGCCATGCAGGCGCCCGCCCACGCCGCTCCCCCGGCCGGCGCCGCCGGCAAGGAGCCGACGGCTGAACAGCTCCTGAGCCCGACGCCGTACATGGGTTGGAACACCTACTACGCGCTGGGGGGCGACCCGACCGCTGCGGAGATCGAGTCGACCGCCGACTTCCTGGTCAGCAGCGGTCTGAGCGATGCCGGGTACAAGTACGTCTGGATCGACGGCAACTGGGCCGCCCCGACCCCGCGCAACTCGGCGGGCGATCTGGTACCGAACCCCGACCAGTTCCCCGACGGGCTCAAGCCACTGGTCGACTACATCCACGCCAAGGGCCTCAAGGCGGGCATCTACACGGACGCCGGCCCCTACATCCCCGGCAAGTGCGGCCTCGGCAGCCACGGTCACTACCAACGCGACGCCGATCAGTTCGCCGCTTGGGAGTTCGACGCCGTCAAGGTGGACTACCTCTGCGGCATCGCCGCCGATCTGGACCCGAAGACCGTCTACACCGAGTTCGCCGAGGCGCTGCGGAGCAACGCCGGCGGGCGCCCCATGCTCTTCAACCTCTGCAACCCCGTGACGTCTCCGGACTGGGGCAACTACCCCGAGGAGCAGCAGTCGACATACTCCTGGTCCTACGCACCGGCGATCGCCCAGTCGTGGCGGACGTACACGGACGTCGGCTTCGTCGGTGAGATCAAGTTCAAGGACGTGCTGCGCAACTATGACGCGAACGCGCGGCATCCCGAGGCGGCCGGACCGGGGCACTTCAACGATCCGGACTACCTGGGCCCTGAACTCGGAATGAGTGACGAGGAATTCCGCACCCAGATGACACTGTGGTCGGTCGCGGCTGCGCCGCTGGTGATCGGCAGCGACCTTCGCAAGCTCAGCAAAACCTCGCTCGCCACCCTCGCGGACCGCGACGTGCTCGCCATCAACCAGGACAGCGCCGGCGTACAGGCCGTGCGCGTCGGCCCTGCCGGCACGCAGGAAACCTGGGTGAAACGGCTGGCCAACGGCGACCGTGCGGTGGTGCTGCTCAATCGCGGTGACAGCCCGGCGACCCTGACCACGAAGGCGTCCTCGGTCGGCCTGACCGGGAAGCGGCTCACCCTCAAGAACGCCTGGACCGACCAGGTCACAGAGAGCTCCGGCACCATCAGCGCCGCTGTCCCGGCCCACGGTGCGGCCCTGTTCCGCGTCTCGCGGGCCGCCGGAAAGCCCGGTGCTCCGCATGTCGTCGCCGGTCTGCCCCAGGTAACACGGGTCGGAAACGACGCCGTGCCGGCCGGAACTGCCCCGGTAGTCGCCGGCGGTGACCGAGCCCAGGTCGAGGTCATCGTCCGCAATGACAGCACCCAGCCCGTATTCACTCCACGTGTCGAACTGACGGTGCCCGCGGGGTGGACGTCACACCCGGCCGGTGGGACGCCGAAGGTGCTGATGCCGGGACGATCGGCAACCTTCACTTCCACGATCACCCTGTCCGACACCGCCACTCCGGGCAGCCCGACACTGTCCGCGACCACCTCCTACGCCGTCATCGGCAAGGGACAACAGAGGCAGGAAACGCTCACGACGCTCGTGGTCGCGCCGGCACCACCGCGCGGCGACATTGCCCTGTCCCACCACCACTGGATCAGCGCGACGAGCGGATGGATGACTCCAACCGTCGACAGCAGCGTCGGCGGCTGGACGCCGATCAGTCTGCTCGGCCAGACGCACCAGACCGGCATCGGAGTCGCCTCCCCCTCGACGATCCGCTACTACCTGGGCGACCGGTGCACCCGACTGACCACCACCGTCGGGATCGACGACGCGGTACGCAACGTCGGCCCCGAAGGCGGCACGTCGACCTTCCAGGTGGTCGGTGACGGCAAGGTGCTGTTCGATAGCGGCGTCCTCACCCGTGACGCCACCCGCGAGGCCGACATCGACCTGACCGGCGTCCGTGTCCTCGCCCTGGTGGTCGACGACGCCGGTGACGGCGGCTACAACGACCGCGCGGACTGGGCCGGGCTGAACGCCACCTGCTGACCCGTCCCGCCGTGTCCGTGACCCTCTACGAGGAGCGGACACGCACGAGTGCCCTCGGAATGCGACCGCAGCATGCAAGTAGGCAGTTGTCGCTGGGACTCGGTGAACGGCAAGGGTGCTCCGGCCGCAGAACAAGTGCGGCCGGAGCACCCTTCTCCCCTTTTGTACGCCGAGGGCCTACTGGTCGAGCCGTCCGGTGGCGGCCTTCTCATCGCCGTGGCTATTGCTGTGGGCGAGGCGGCTGTGGTCGTCGACGGCGGAGTGGATGTAGTCGAAGCCCATGCCACTGCGGGTGGCGCGGCCAGCCTGGCGACCCAGGACGATCGAACTACCCCAACCACACGCCTACCTGCGATGGCTCAACGCCAACGTCCTTCACCCCGGCGTCCTAGCCGCTGAACGCAAGGAACGCACCCGCATCCGAAGCGAGAAGGAAGTCCGCTGGCGCGGACGTCCCCTCATAGCCGCGGCCTGATCAACCTGGCGAACCTACGCGATCACAGCACCAGACCGCCGACGCCCCCAGCACAAGGCACTCGCCCCCACCGCGCCGATCAGTGCTCTCCACCCGTTATGTCCCACGCCGTGGATCGTAGCCGCATCGGTCAGTCTGCGTAATGCGCACAGGGCTTGGCCACCAAGAGCTATAGCAGTCGACACGGACGCCTGCCGCCCCTACAACTACTCCAACTGCTGGCCCGACGAACCTATGCGGTCACAGCACTGGATGGAGATTGGGTCAGGGGAGCTACAGGGCGACGAGTCCGGCTGTCGTCTCCTTGAAGCCGCAGGCATCGAAGTAGAACGAACGAAGGTGCTCCTCGAAGTCCACGTGGAGCCACTCGCACTTCGCGGCACGAGCTTCGTGAGCAGCAGTTGCGACCAGCGCGCCCCCAACACCGCTCCGCTTGCGATGCTCGGCGACCACCGTGTCCAGGACGAAGGCGTGAACTCCGCCGTCCCAGGCCACGTTGACGAAGCCGATCAGCGAGCCGTCTTCGCAAGCGCAGACCCATCCGAGGCTGTGGCGCTCAAGTCGTTCTCGCCAGTCAGTCCGAGTGACCGGGTGGCCGAAACCGTCAGCATGCAGCGCGTTGAGGGCGGTGTTGTCGAAGTCGCCCCGCCATTCGTACTCGATCGTCACTCCTCGATCGTAGAGTCCGGGCCAGGTCCAGCAATCAATTTACGGAGCGAGGAGAACTCGCTTGCGGAGGAGTTCGAAACCAGCGCGGCCGAACATCTGGCGCTTGATCATCTTGATCCGGTTTGCCACCAGCCGGGCGATTTTCGGGGCGTACTCACCCTCCACCACACGGAGATCGGGGGCAAGGCCCGGATGGGCCGAAGCGCAACACCTGCCGAGTTTCGGCAGCGCTGCACGCCTGAGCGCTGCTGGGGGCACCCCTCGCGCCTCCGCCGGGTTCAGGGGATGCTGGTGAGCCTTACGGGAGGGGAGCGGGATGAGCCATGTGCCCTTTTTCCGGTGGGTGCTGACGCTGGGTTTCGTGCTCTTCGCCTGTGCGGTGGGGCTGTACGCGGCCGGACAAGACCTGCCTGAAGCGAGGCAGATCGACCTGACGGTCCTCGATGAGGAGCCCGATGGATCGTGCAGGGTCCGTTGGGACGACCCGTATCAGAATCGGGTGAGGGAAGCCTCCTACCAGTGCGATCCCGGCCGGTCCGACCTCCTCAAAGCGCCGCAGTATTCCGACAGCAGCGGCTACGGCTGGGAGACGGGGTTCATGCTCACCAAGGGGCCGGAGAGGGGGAATCTGGAAGACCTGGCCACCGGTGATGACCTCGGCCGTGCGGACGTCTTCCTCCTGTTCGGAACGTCACTCATCGCCGTCGGGCTGATCGGTGGGAACCTACGAGCCCTGCCCCGGGTCCTCGGGGTGCAGACACGACTGATCCGCCGTGCTGCTGATCTGTCCGAGGCCGCGATGTCGGCGGCTGAGGACTACGACCGCGCCGTCGCGGAGGTAGGGGAGGCAGGACGCCACGGCATCCTGCCCCATGATGCCGACATGGGCTCCGGTTCCCGGCTGGTCACGGCGCTCTGGGTACTGCGGGAGGCGGGCCCGCAGGCAGCGGAGACGGCGGCTATCGGCCGGAAGCTCACGAGCCGCATCCACGCTCTGCTGGACGACGCGGCCCCCGCCACCGGGCTGCGGAGCATGCTGCAGGCCGGCCCGACAGCCCGGTTGAACGCCGCACAGGCCGTTGCCCAACTGTGCGTGCTGCTCGACGACGCGGAGCGGAACGGCCTGCGCGAGCGTTTCGCACAGGCCTCGCTGGGCCGCGAGTTGCTTCGGCCAACGTGCAGGCATGAGAAGTAGCGGTATGACGGTGATGTCCCGGGTCCTGGTCCGACTTGGACCGGTTCGAGCGGGCCGTGACCTCGACCGGACTGGTGGCGGCACCGAGGTCGTTGGCGTACGCCTCCCGGCGTTGCGCCGACCACACCGAGGCGCCACCGTCCGACGCCTCGGCGAGCGTGTGGGTGTGCAGTTCGAGCCACGCGCTCGTCGCCGTCAGTACTGCCCCGGCGGGTCTGTCCGAGCACCACGAGCCGGTAGTGGCTGGCCTCCAGGGAACGGAGAACGCCGTGGCACTATGGATCAGCAGGAGCTCGACCACGAGGTCGAGTATCGGCTGGTCGGTGAGCCGGGCCTGGGCCCGCCATCGCGACAGCCGGCGCCTGGACATGCAAATCTGCTGTTGGAGGACGAGCTGTGTCGACCATTGCAATCGTGGGGGCGGGTCCGCAACTCGGGTTCGCCATCGGAGCGAAGTTCGCTGAGAAGGGCGGCTTCAATGTTGCGCTCGTGGCGCGACGTGAAGCACAACTCGCCACCATGGTCGACAGGTTCCGTAACGCAGGGGTGTCGGCTGCCGCTTTCGCGGCCGATGTCACTGACCGCCCGAGCCTCGCGAAGGCACTCGCGGCCGCAGCAGAGCACTTCGGATCCATTGACGTCCTGGAGTACTCGCCTGCCCCGACATTGTCGGACCTGGCGGACCGGCCACTCGTCTCTGCGGTCGATCTCACTGTCGAAGCGGCCCTGCCCGAGCTCGAGACCAACTTCTTCGGCGCGGTCGCCGCTGTTCGCCAGGTGCTCCCCGGCATGATCGACCGCGGTGTCGGCACCATTATCGGCACGAGCGGTGCCGGATCGGGCCCGATGGTCGTCCCACAGGTGGCCAACGCGAACGTCGCGAACGCTGCCATGCGCAACTGGTTCCTCGCACTGAACGAGTCACTCGCCGACCGCGGGGTGCACGTCGCGCACGTCGCCCTGGGCGCGAGGATCGGAAGCGGTCGACCGAACTCGGAGCCGGACGTGATCGCCGACCTCTACTGGAACGCCCACGTCGAGCGAGACGCCCCCGAGGTCTTCCACTACGACCTGCCCGAAGAGTTCGAATTCCAGCTCGCAGACAAGTTCAGGGTCGACTGAGTTCGGCTCGGACTCTGGACCCCGTCGCGGATCGGCGAGGGTGCTGAGTAGAGCGGGATGTCCCGCCTGGAGGGGCGGGACACCCCGCTTGCGCAGCGGCTCTGCGTCGGCCGGGCCTGACCGGGTCAGTAGCGCAGGTACCAGTCCTTGAGGCCGGAGTCGGTCATCGGATTCTCCCTTTGTGACGCGATCCCTGTACAGGGACCAAGGAAGAGCGGCGAGGACCGGTGCCCCGCGTGCCAAAGTGCACACTCACAACCCCGCCGCTTGACCGTGAGGCCAAACGGCGCCCGGTGGTGTAGGCGATCAGTCGTTCTGACGTGGCGGTGAGGTTGTCTCCTCTGCTCAGGCGGTCACCAGGCTGATGTGGTGGCGATACTGCCGCCCCAGGTTTCCCGTTCGGTGCCCTCGGCGGAGTTCCACCACCAGTGCGAGAGTGTTCCGTCGGACGCGGCACCGAAGACGTGCTGGGTGTCACCGACCACTTGCGCCACCGGGTCCGAGGAGATCGGGCCGGGCCACACGGCGTAGTTGTTGCCTGTGGTCGGGTCCCACCACCAGTGGGCGAGCGTGTTGCCCGTGGTGCGGGCGAAGACATGCTGCTGTCCCCCGTGCGCGAATGAGACGGGCGGTCCGGCGAGCGCGGTCGGGGTGCTCAGGACCTGACTCATGACCACCTGGTCCGTGCTGTCCCACCACCAGTGGGTGAGCCGGCTTTCCGGGTCGGCGGCGTAGACGTGCAGCTGGCCCTTGTGGACGAGGGCCGTGGCAGCGCCCCTGGCCGATCCCGGCCAGAGTTCGTGGCGGATGCCCGGGCCCTTCGTCCACCACCAGTGGTGGAGCCGGCCGTCGGTGCCGGTGGCCCAGACGTGCTGCTGCTCGCCGTAGCGCACGGCGACGGGGTCACCGGCGAGGGCGCCCGCGGCGGCCCAGACCTGCTGTTTCAGGGAGGCGGTGCCGGCGTCCCACCAGGTGTGCAGGAGCCGTCCGTCGGTCATGCGGACCCACGCGTGCTGTTGGCCGGAGGCGACGAAGCCGGTGGGTGCTCCGGCCACTGTGCCCGCGGCGAGCCAGGTCTGTGAGGATAGGCCGGTCGTGCTCCAGAACCGGTGGATGAGGCTGCCGTCGGTGCCGCGCGCGAGGACGTGTTGTTGGGCGCCGTCGTTGAAGGCGACCGTCTTCCCCGCGATGCCCGTGCCCCAGGTGCCGCGCTTGACCGTGCCGTCGGCCTCCTCGAACCAGTGGCCGAGGTCACCGGCGGGTGTGGGTGCGAACAGGTGCAGCTGGTCTGGGCTGGTGGTGGACAGCGCGCCGGTGTTCTGGTTCAGGGTGAGGGCGCCCGCGCCGGCGGGGAGGTCCAGGTCGGCTTCGGTGAACGTGGCGAACCTGATGTCCTGATGCTGCTTGGTGGTTCCGGCTTCGTAGAGGATGCCGAAGGTTCCGCCGCCCAGGGCCGTCATGGAGCTGTAGGCGGAGTACCCGTCCTTCACGAGGGCGCCGTCGGCGGCATCCTGCCAGGTGAGACCTCCGTCGAAGGAGGAGCGGATGGTGAGATCCTCGCGGTTCGGGCCGACCGGGGCGGCGAACAGGGCCCGGTCATAGCCGTCGCGGTTCATCTCGCGCAGGGCGAGGGTCGACGCCTGTATGCCGGTGCCGGGCAAGTCCATGTCCGGGAGGAGTGCGAATTCGGACTTGAAGCTGAGCCCCTGATCACCAGAGACCGCGTAGACCGCCCTGTCCCTGGTCTCGGAGTCGCCTTCCTCATTGCGCGCTGTCACGAAGAGGCTGCCGTCACCGCGTTCGAACAGACTCAGCTCCTGTGCTCCGATAGCCGGTTCGGCCCCGAGTGAGGAGGCGCCGAGCCTCCAGGTGAGGCCACCGTCGTCGCTGTAGATCAGCGCTCCGCCCAGGTTGGCCGGCGCGGCCCCCGGTGCCACGCGTACCGTCATGCCGGCGACCAGGCGGCCGGCGTGCTGTCCGTGGGTGAGCTGGATGGCGCTCGCGGGACCTGTCGCCATCTGGCCGGCGTACAGGGCTCCCCAGGCAGTTGACCAGACGTCGGCGGAGACGTCGTCCGCGGCCGTCCAGTGCAGGCCGTCGTCCTCGCTGGCGATGCGGTGGATGTGGTCGTAGTTCTCGGTGTACAGCACGACGACCCGACCCGAGGCGGCGTCGACCACCGGCGTCACATTGTGGTAGATGTGCCCGGCGCTGTGCCGGGCCACCACCTGCAGGGCACTCCATGCGCCGTTGACGTACCGCTTCACGACGATGTCGATGGAGGCCGTGTCAGCGCAGCTGCCAATCCGGCCCTCGGCGAAGGCGAGCAGAGTACCGTCGGCGGCCTTGACCACCGCGGGGGCCCGGAAGCACACGTAGGAGGCGGAGGCTCCGGCCTCTCGCTCGCCTTCGGTGAACACCGTCGTCTGCGATCTGGTCAACGGAGCCGCCGCCGCAATACCGGCGGGCAGGACCAGCGCGGACAGCACCGCCCAGACCACCGCAATCACAGTGGTCAGGGACACGGCTCGCCTGCCGCCACTTGGCGCCCGCACCCTGCGCGGCGGTCCTGGTCTGGCCGTCGTTCCGACAGCACCCACGTCTCACTCCCCGTGCCCATGCGGGGATCGGGCGGCCGCGGCGACGCTGGCCGGTTCCCCCTGGCGAATGGCGACCCCCCGCCCGGCCACCAGTCAGTCTCAACGAGGCCGGTGAACCGCGGATGAGGAGAGGGTGAACGCGGCAACTGGCCGTGCGAGGCCCGGCTGATGGTCCCTTCTTCCGTTCGGCCGAGTGCGCCGGCGCCTAGAGACCGTGCAGCCCACGGGCCGCGCCGAGGCCGACGATCTTGCCTTTACCGCCCGCGACCACGGCCGCACCGCGCCGCCACTTCGGCTGCCGCTGCTGCATCGGCTGCAGCAGCAAGACCCCGTCGCCCGCCCTGGGAACGGCCCTCGCGCGCAAGGCCATCGACGCCGGCGAAGCATTCATGGTCAAGGGAGTAGCCGATCGTCTGACGGCCGCTCCGCCATAGACAAGCTGCCCTCCTCGTCGATCGGCGCCCAGTTGTACGAGCTGGGGACCGGACGACATGTGCCGCGGCACCCGGAAGCCATCGCCTGCATCCGGGCATTCCGGGCCGACGACATCGAGACCGCTCTGCGCGGTCATCGGCCGCATGGGTCAGGCGCTCCAGGTGCTCGCAGCGACCACCGTCCAGTAATGTGACCGGGATGGTTCACCGTGATCGGGTATCGGCTCGGGGAACGAGCGCACGCGAAACAGCTGGTATTACTGAGGCATGCAGGAAGAAACCGCACGCTCCGCGATCGACACGTTCATCTCCGCGTTCAACGCCTCGGACGACAGCTATGTGACTGCCCTGCTCTCCCAGGCCCTCACCTCAGACGTGGTCTTCTGGGGACCGTTGGGCCGCAGCGAAGGAATCGCGGAGGTCGAGCGGTTCGTGCTGGACATCCGGCGCCACCCGGCGGGGACCGGCACGATGGTGCGCTGCTCAGCGGTGGACATGCCTGACGAATGGGCCCGGTACCAGTGGGTCTTCACCACACCTGATGGAGGCCCCCGCCTGACGGGAACGGACATCGTCCATCTGCGACGGAGCCTCATCGACCAGGTCATCGTCTTCGCGGGTGAGATCGAGCCGTCCGCCTCCGGGTGACGGAGGGCTGCACCAGCACGGGTACTCGTACTGTATCGACCCCTCGGGCGGGATCCTGGCGGACGCAGCCCACATTCACTCGCCCCTCGGCGGCCAAGGCCTGAACCTCGGCATCGGGGACGCCGCCAACCTCGGCTGGAAGCTGGCCGCGACCGTGCGCGGAACCGCGCCCGAGGGCCTGCTCGACACCTACACCAGCGAACACCACCCCATCGGTGCCGCGGTGCTCGACTGGTCACGCGCGCAGGTGGCGATCATGAAGCCCGGTCCCAACGCGCCCGCGCTGCGCAAGCTCTTGCACGACCTGCTGCGCACCACCGACGGCACCACGCTCGCCTACCGCCGGACCACGGGCCTGTTCAACCGCTACGACCTGGGCGACACCCACCCGCTCGTCGGCCGCACCGCCCCCGACTTCCGCTTCCGGGTCTCGACGACACCATGCCCGCGGGCCCTCGGACAGCCTTCGCACGACGGCGCACGACCACAAGCACGTCCGCCCCTGCCGGGTATCCCCTCCCTGGCAGCCGCCCCGCAAGCAGGGCGCAGCCGTCAGGGGCACCCGCTGACCAGTACTGAAGCACCACCGTGAGCACACGTTGCCGACGCCGGAGCGCGCCATGGAGTCCACCGCGCGCTACGAACTGCCCGCACCGCCAGGGGAATTCAGCGCTGCTCCGCCCACCCCCGTTCACCCGGAGAAGAAGAGCACGGGCCGGTTCGTCGCTGCGGGTCAGCTGCGCACTGCCGCGACGCACTCGTCATACAGGTCAATGATGTCGCCCTCGCCGTCGCGCGCGACCCACGTCATCGACGCCGCGTCAAGGCATGCGCAGGCCGTCGCGATCACCGCGCGAGCTCGTGGGTCCGCGCCGCCGACAGCAGCACCCATCCTCGCTTCGACGAGTGGCAGAAGGTTTTCCTGGAGTCGCAGCTGCTTTTCGAGATAGCCGGCACGCAGCGAGGCGGTGGTGTGCAGGAGCCGGAACCGCTGCAGGGCCTGTTCACGGCTGTCATGCAGGGCCAGAACGGCAGTGAATCCCGCGCGCAGCGCTCCCCAGACGTCGACGTCGGCGGGCTGTGCGTCGACTGTTTCTGCCAGGATCTGCGCGAACCGGTGCTGGTCGCTGCCGAGGAGGTCTTCCTTGGTGCCGAAGTAGCGGAAGAGGGTCCGCTGGGAGACGCCGGCCTCTCGGGCGATCTGCGCTATGGGCGTCTCGTCGTAGCCCTGTTCGGTGAACAGGCGCAGCGCAGTCTCGAGTATCTCCTGAGAGGCGAGTTGTCGCGTCCGGTCCCACAGCGTGGCCGGTGCGCCCGTCCCTGACTTGGCTCCCTGCTTCATGTCACCAGCTTAGCCCACTGCCAACGTGGCAGCCGCATTAAGGTTGGCAGTCGCTGCCAAACTGGCTTACGCTGTCCGGAGTGGTCGTTCCAGACGTCCGAGGCCCTACGGGGCCGGACCGCCGGTCGATCGCACTTCCCTCAACCAGAGCACGTATAGGAACGCATCATGTCCGCACCAGCAGCTTTGATCACCGGCGGAACCAGCGGCATCGGCAAGGCGACCGCTGAACTGCTCCACTCCCGTGGCTACCGCGTCATGGTCACCGGCCTCGGCAATCTCACCGACACCGGACTTCCCGAGGACGTCGTGATCGTCCGGGCCGACGCACGGTCGCTCCCCGAGATCGATCAGGCGATGGACCAGGCACGTCAGCAGTTCGGCGCTCTCGACCTGCTCTTCCTCAACGCGGGAATCTCCCGCCCCGGCCCGATCGAATCAACCGACGAAGACGCCTTCGACGCCCTGTTTGACATCAACGTCAAGGGCAACTTCTTCACGCTTCAAAAGGCGCTCCCGCTCCTCAACGAAGGCGCGTCAGTCGTGTTCACCGTGGGTGCCGGCGAAGGGATGGGATCCGCCATGACAGCCGCCAAGGGTGCTCTGCTCCCCCTCATGCGGTCCCTGGCGATCGAGCTCGCTCCTCGCCGTATCCGCGTCAACGCCGTCAGCCCGGGGCTGATCAACACGCCCGCTTACACCAGGATGGGCGTTACCCCGGAAATGATCGATTCCTGGGCGAAGGACGTCCCGCTCGGTCGCGTCGGCGCGCCCATCGACGTCGCCGAAGCGGTGGCCTTCCTCGCCTCGGACACCGCCGGCTACATCACCGGCGACAATCTCACCGTCTCCGGGGGCGTTGGAGTCCACACCCGCCCATGACGAGCAGGCCCCAGACAGAGGCCGTCAAGGCCCTCACCGAACTCGAACGTGACGGCAGGCCCACGGGACGGCACGCTCATCGTCGCGACCAGCTGACCTGACATCCCAATCGCCTTACCCTCAGGAGCTCTTCGAATGAACACGCACATCTGGGTGCTCGGTGGCACCGGCCGCAGCGGGCGCAGCATCGCGGCACAACTCACCGAGCGCGGCCTTGGAGCCGTGCTCGTCGGCCGGAACGCCAGCCGCCTGCAGGCCGCAGCACAGCAGACCGGCGGCGAAACCCTGCTGTCCGCCTCCCTCGCCGACACGGCCGCCGAAATCCGGCGGCAACGTCCCGCCGTGGTCATCAACACGGTCGGACCGTTCACGACCACGGCTCCCGGCATCGTGGACGCCTGCCGGACCGCCGGCAGCCACTACATCGACCTGGCGAACGATGTCGCGGCGCTCTCGGCCGTGTTCGAGAAGCACGACCCGGCCACCCAGGCGGGTCATACGCTCGTCACCGGCGCCGGGTTCGGCGTGACCGCCACCGAGAGCGTCGTGGTGAAGCTGTGCGAGGGCCGTCCCGCGCCCCTGCGGGTCCGGGTCGACATGCTGCCCTCGATGGCGATGGAAGCGGGCCCCGCCGGCGAAGCCCTGATCGGCAGTCTTCTGGGCAGCCTCGAGGGGCGTCAGATCACCGACGGCCGCGTGGTGCCCGCCCGGATCTTCAGCGACGCACAGCGCCTCACCCTGCCCGACGGCTCACAGGTGACCACCGCGAGTGTGCCGTTGGGCGAACTGCTCGCCGCTCAGCGGGCCAGCGGCGCCCGCGATGTGCTGTCGGCATCGAGCGAAGCCCCGTCCTCGCCAGTGATCCGGTCGGTGATGCCCCTCGTGAGCACGCTCATGCGGTGGGAGCGGCTGCGGTCGTTCATCACGGGCCGTCTCGCGGGGATACAGGTCAAGGCGAAGGAGCGGCCGCGCGAGCACTCCTGGGGGCACGCCGTCGTCACATGGGCAGACGGCGAGACCCGGGAGGGCTGGCTGCGCCTGGGCGACGCACAGGAGTACACCGGAGCGGTACCCGCAGAGGTCGCCCGGCGGCTACTGGCCGGCGAGGGGCGACCCGGCGCCTATACCCCGGCCGCCCTCTTTGGCCCGGCCCTTGCCGAATCGTGCGGCGCCACGTACGTACTGCCCCAGCCCGACCGGCAGTGATCCGCTGCGATCCGGAGCCCACGAAGGCCGCACTGGTCGTGGCTGTCTGCCCTCAGAACTTCCTCACCGGGTGGCTGCCGGTCGGGCTTGCGGCCACGAGGCCGGTACCCGGTCCCGGGAGAAACGCGTCGACCGACATCATGCCGGTCAGGCAAGCTCTGGACCATGACCACACCGCCTTTCGTCCCGGGACTGGAGCTCTCCCGCCGCTTCTATTCCGAAGCCGTCCGGCCCCTGCTGGACGAGGCCGTCCCCGGCATCGCCCACTCCGCCGCCCGTCTCGGCAGCGGCTCGGAGGTATTGGGATTCGACACGGCCCGCTCCGCCGACCACGAGTGGGGACCTCGGCTTCAGCTGCTGTTGCACCCGCAAGACGTCACCCGCCACGGGCCGACGATCAAGAAGCTGCTCTCCGCCCGGCTGCCGAAGACCTTCCACGGCTACCCCACGCACTTCGCCGCCACCGCCGAGGCGGACATCCGGATCATGCAGGCGACCGACGGGCCGGTGCACCACCGAGTCGACATCACCGACGCGGGTACCTGGTTCACGGAGCAGCTGGGCTTCGACCCCGGCCAGGACATCACCGCACTGGACTGGCTGGCCACCCCCACGCAGCGGCTCGCCGAGGTCACCGCCGGCGCCGTCTTCCACGACGGACTCGGCCGACTCGCACCGGCCCGCGCGCATCTGGCGTGGTACCCCCACGACATCTGGCTCCACCTGCTCGCCTGCCAGTGGCAGCGCATCGCCCGGGAGGAAGCCTTCGTCGGCCGGTGCGGCGAAGTGGGCGACGAACTCGGGTCCGCCGTCGTCGCCGGGCGCCTGGTGCGCGACCTGATGCGGCTCTGCCTCCTCATGGACCGCCGCTACCCGCCCTACGGCAAGTGGCTCGGCAGCGCCTTCGCCCGCACCCCTCAGGCCGACGCCCTCACGCCCGTCCTCACCGCATCCCTCGCCGCCACCGACTGGCACACCCGCGAGCACCATCTGGCCCGCGCCTACGAGACCGTCGCCGCAGCCCACAACCGGCTTGGCCTCACCGACCCGGTCGACCCCACCACCCGCCCCTACCACAGCAGACCGTTCCAGGTCCTGCACGCCGAACGCTTCGCCGCGGCGCTGACCGCCCGCATCACCGACCCGGCCGTTCGAACTCTGCCGCCGACCGGAACCGTCGACCAGTTCATCGACAGCACCGACGCGCTCAGCGAGCCGCAATGGGCGCGATCGGTGATCCGGGCCACGACCCACGCCCCCGAGCCATGACGCCGTGAGCAGGCTGCGATTCCCGCTCGGACACACAACCCCGCGGAAAGGGATGGGCTCCAGTTGCATGCCCATGCGCTGGGGCCGAACCAGCGGTCCGGCGACGAGTAGTTGCCGCGGGTCCGGACGGTGCTGGGCGGCTGCGGATGTTCTACGGGCCGCACGCGATGCACGCCTTGCTCACGCCGGACACGTGGGCGTCGGCGGCCGGGGCGGTTACTGGTGTGTGGCCAGGAACGGCAGAAGGACGTCGGTCATCTCGTCGGGCACTTCCTCTGCGAGGTCGTGACCGGCGTCGAAGACATGCCCCGTGACGTCGTGAGCCACGAGTCGCATCTGGGACTCGGTGCGGTCGCCGATGAACGCGGATCCGCCCAGCGCCAGAACCGGGATGTCCAGCTTCTTCTGTGCGGTCTGCCGGTTCTGCTCGGCGTCGATGAGCATGGCCCGGTAGATGGAGAGCATCGCCCGGATGCCGCCGGGCATGGAGTAGCAGCGCACGTATTCGTCGACCGCGTCGGGGGTGGCGGTGTCGGGCCGGCTGCGCTCGTACTTGATCATGTAGGTGATCAGCTCGCGCTCGTGCCCGGTGATCAGCATCTCGGGTATGTCGGGCTGGAAGTAGAAGCCCAGATGCCACAGGTGCATGCCGCTGGAGACGTTGTCTGGGGTGAGGGCCGTGTGGTCCTCGAAGCCGAATCCGGGGAACAGTGCCTCGGCGAACACGAGAGCGGTGACGTGATCGCGGTGGCGGGCGGCGAGCTGGTAGCCGATCACCGCTCCCCAGTCCTCACCCGCCACGGCGTATGTCCGGTGTCCGAGGTGGTTCATCAGCTCGGCGATGTCGTCGCTCATGGTCGCGGAGTCGTAGCCGTCCGACGGACGGGCGGAGTCGCCGAGACCGCGCAGGTCCGGCACGACGACGGTGTAGTGGGGCGTCAGCTCGGGAACGAGGTGGCGCCAGTGGTAGCCGGTCTTGGGTACGCCGTGCAGGAGCACCAGGGCAGGGCCGGACCCGGCTGTGCGGTAGTGCAGACTCGTTCCGTTCACGGCGGCTCGGCCCGTGCGGACGGGCGTTCCTTCATGGTCGAACATCATCTTCTTCAACCTTCGTGGTGTACGTCGCTGTGCGGGTGTCAGCGGGCTTGCGCGGGGTCGACGAGGGTCACCAGGCGGCTCGGTCCGGTGCCGTCCGCGGTTGTCCGGGCAGCGGAACGGCCGGCGGGGCGCAGGGTGAGGTTCTCCGGGTAGAGCCGGCCGAGCAGGGCCAGTACGACGAGGTCGTCCTGACCGGTGGCGTCCAGGGTGACGTCGCCGCCCTGTGCCCACACCAGTCCCGGCGCGCGCAGCGCGGACCAGGCGTCGGCGGTGCCGGATGCGTCGCCTGCGGCGGGGTCCTCACGCTGGGTGAAGCGGTGGCCGCGTAGGGCCTGGCCGAGGTCGACGTGGGTGGTGGTGCCGTCGTGGGTGACCTCGATGCGGGCGGTGCGGGTCCCGTCGACGACCGGCGCGGTGACGGGACGGGCGGAGAGCGGGCCGGATGTGGTGGTGGCGGCCGGTAGGTCCTCGACGAGGGTGCGGGGCGCGGCGTAGTAGTCCTGTACCTCGGCGACATACGTGGCGGCTTCGCCGACGGCCGGGTCGGGGCGCCAGGTCAGCAGGTGCCGGGGTGCGGTCAGGGGTGGCTGGTCGAGGACGGCGGGCAGGGCGGTGCCGCCGGCCGCCTCGAAGCCGTAGCCGGCCGGGCCGGAGGTGCCGGTGACGACGTTGCGGGCGAAGGCCACGACGCTGGTGTGCCGGATCTGCCGCACCAGGAGTTCGGTGAGGAACGCGTCGCGGGCCGGTTCGGTGTGCCGCAGGCCGGTCGGGGTGATCAGGAGCGGAACATCCTGCCAGTTGGTGAAGGGCAGCAGGGCGTCGCGCAGCAGGACGATCTGGTGGAGCCACTCGTTGTAGAGCTGCATCGTGACCGGTCCACCTCGACGTCCGCGGAGCAGATCGGCTGCGGGAGGGGTGAGCAGGTGGCCGTAGCAGTGGCTGCGGACGATCAGCGGGCCGGCAGGCAGCGGTACCGGACGGGTGAGCAGCCTCTCCAGCGCCTCGGTCGCCCAGGAGGCAAGCTCCTGGCCGATCGTCTCGGCCCGCGCGCCCAGTTCGCGTGCTGCCGAGGCGCTGTCCGGGCCGATGGACAGCGGGAGGGAGGTCTCCCGGGTACCGAGGGCGAGGGTCGCGCGGATCTGGCCCTCCAGCACCTCGCTGTCGGCAGTGGTGAGGGCGTTGTCATCGATGATGCCCTGGAGCAACGGGTCGATGGCGGTGAAGAACTCGCGGGCGGTCAGGGTGGTGCCGGCCGCGGGGAAGGTGTTCCAGCGGCTTCCGCCGAGAGCGGGCGTATCCGGGACGGATGCGCGAGACATGGGTCCTCCGAAGTCGTCGATTGAAGCGGGGCGGCGTCGCCGGCCCCTGCGTCCGAGCGGGCACCGGCGCCTTTCTGGATCGTCTGATACAGATTCCGGGCATGAAAAAATCAGCCGAGGGCGGCCAGCGCGACCTCCACAAGGGGTTCGAGGGCGCGGACGTCCGGCGTGATCTTCGCGGAGACCAGCAGTCCGTTGAGGAAGGTGACGAGGAAAGCGGCGAGGGCGTACGGGTCGTGCCGCTTGGCGATCTCGCCCCGCTCCGCCGCGACCCGCAGCACTTCGGCGAGCGCGTCCCGGCTGGCGTCCTGCATGTCGCGCACGGTGCGCCGGATCGCCGCGTCCTCCGGCAGGCGTTCGCAGGCGGCATTGACCACCAGGCAACCCCGACCGTCGTCCTGCACGGCGATCCGGACCCGCTCGACCAGCATCGCGCGGATCGCCGAGCGGGCGTCCGCTCCCTCCTCCAGACTGCGCAGGGCGGCCGCCGCGAGGGTGGTGCGGTAGTGCTCCAGCGCCGCCCGGTACAGGCCGTCCTTGTCGCCGAACGCGGCATACAGGGACCCCTGCCCGATCCCCAGGTGCCCGGTCAGGTCGCGCACCGAGGTGGCCTCGTAGCCGCGCGTCCAGAACAGCTCCATCGCGCGGCTCACCGCCGCCTCCGTGTCGAACTCCCGGGTCCTTGCCATGACCTCACCGTAACCTATCTGGATCGCACGCTCAAGAAAAGAAGGCGTTGGCCGCCCGGCCATTCGCCGAACTGCGGGCAGGCTTCACGACGGCCCACCGCGTCGTCGAGCAGGTGGGCGGCGTGGACGTGCTCGTGAACAACGCGGGCGCGGCGAGCGCCGCGCGCCTGGACCGGGCGCTGGTACCCGGAACGAGCACGGGGTTCGCGTGGTCTGCGTCCTGCCCGGCTTCGTCGTCGCCCACCGAGATGATCACCTTCCTCGCCTCCGGCCACGCGAAGTGGCTCACCGGCGACCACAGTACGGCCGGCGCGCAGGAGTCGGACTCGTCTGGCGGGCCGGCGCACTGCGTCGGGTCCCGCTTCAGATGGAGATCACGATCTTTCCGCGCGTGCGTCCGCGCTCGGCGTGCAGGTGGGCGTCGACGATCTGCTCCAGAGGGTAGATCTGTTCGACACGAGGTGTGTAACGGCCCTGTCGGCCCAGTTCCGCAGCGGCTGACAGGAGAGTGGGGTCGTTCTCCGCGTTGACCACGTGTGTGCCCAGGCGCTGCCCGCCCGCATGGTCGGCGACCGTCGCAACGTGCGACGGGTCACCCGTGATGGCGACGAGGTCGGCCAGGGATCCGGAGGCCGCAGTGTCCAGCGCGATGTCGACGCCGTTCGGAGCGAGAGCGGACAGGCGGCGCGCGAGGCCGGGGCCGTAGGTGGTGGGAACGGCGCCGAGAGAGGTGAGGAACTCGTGGTTGCGTTCACTGGCTGTCCCGATCACGGCTGCGCCTCGGGCCACAGCGATCTCGACTGCCGCGCTGCCCACGCCCCCGGCAGCGCCCTCGACGAGAAGGGTGCGCCCCGCGAGGGGGCCGAGCGCGTTCAGGCCACGCATCGCCGTCACGGCTGCGAGGCCGGCACCCGCAGCCTGCTCATCGTTCCACGTGCCGGGGACGTGGGCCCAGGCCGAGAGGATGACCAGTTCCGCGGTTGAGCCGCTGACACCGCCCATCCCGAAAACACGGTCGCCGATACTTACTCCCTCAACTCCGTCACCGACTTCGTCGACCACGCCGGCGGCGTCGCGTCCGGGAATGGCGGGCAGCTCCAGAGGAATCAGCCGGCGCAGGGAGCCGGCACGCAGCTTCCAGTCGATGGGGTTGACGCTGGCCGCCGCGGCGCGGACCCGGATCTCACCGAGTCCGGGATGGGGGTCGTCGACCCGCTCGATCACCAGGCTTTCCGCTCCGCCATATTCATGAAAGCGGGCTGCACGCATAAAGTCCTGCCTTACCGTTACAGGTTGAAATGATGGCATTCATTGGATGCCCGATACTCTGCCGAGGTGCACATCGGCACGCCGGCCGGCTTCCGGTCAGAGGAGGCCGGGCGCGGATGGGTGGGGCGGACGGCCGCCCGCCCCGAAATCCACGATCCTGCTCGTCGCCGGAATTTCTCCCGTTGAGCCGACGCTCCGGAAGATACCCAGAAGGTCGGTCACCATCTGGATACCAAGACCGGAGACAGGACACCCTCGATGACGCCACGGCCACCGCTGCCACCCGACATGTTCGACGAGCTCTGCCCGTCCCCGCTGTTGCCTTTCCGCTTCGGTGACAAATGGGCCTCCATGGTCCTCCTCTGCCTGGAAGACGGCCCGCGCAGATACTCCGAGCTCCGCGTGCCGCTGGGCCGTGTCACCCCGAAGGCGCTCACCCAGTCGCTCCGCGGCTTGGAGCGGAACGGGTTCGTGTCACGCACGGTGCACGCCGACCCGAAACTGCGGGTGGAGTACGCGCTCACACCGCTGGGTCGCAGCCTGCTGGAGCCGCTGGACGCCGCGTGCCAATGGGCCACCGAGCACTGGGACGATCTGCTCGACGCCCGCGACGGCGGAACCTCGTCCATCTGCTGACGCGCCCTGCGTCGGCGTTCCATGCCGGACGAGCCACACCGCTGTGTCGACTCGGCGAATCGTCAACGGACCCGGCGGTCGCCAGCATGTTCGGAGACGATAGGACCGGGTCCGATTGGCCATGACGGCGATCCCGGCCTTCGATGACATTGCCGAGGAGTGACCCGTAGCCGAACCGGCAATCCCAGGAGCCGCTGATGTCCGAGAACCTGAGCAAGGCGCAACCGCCGGTCGTCGACCGCGCCACCTTCCAGCAGCAGTTGGAGGCGCTGCGGGCGCGGGAGAAGGCCCACACCCGTGAAGGCGACGCGATCGCCGCAGCACGCCGCAGGCTCCCGATGGTCGAGGTGGCTGCGGACAGCCCGTTGCTGGGACCGGACGGCCCCATGACGCTCCTGGACGCGTTCGAGGGGCGACGGCAGATGATCGCCTACTACTTCATGTGGTGGCCCGGTCGGTCGGCCGCCGAGCAGTGCGAGGGCTGCACCTGGGTCATGAGCCACGTGGGCGAGCTCGCCTATCTGCACTCCCGCGACATCACGTTCGCCGTGCTGTGCCAGGGGCGGAATGTGGCCTACGGCTTCGGGGACGCTCGGACGTCGTACGAGGAGAGCCTGCGCTACCGCACCTTCATGGGCTGGACAATGCCGTGGTACTCCGCCCAGCCCTCGCTCGACGCGCTGCTCGTCGGCCGGGAACCCGGCCTGTTCCACCTGGTGTGCTACCTGCGCGACGGCGACCGGGTCTTCGAGACGTACTGGACCAACCGTCGCGGGGCCGAAGCGGTGGACTACAGCTACGCGCTCATGGACCTCACGGCATTCGGGCGCCAGGAGGACTGGGAGGACTCACCGGCAGGCTGGCCACGCCTCGGGCAGGCCACACGGACCCTGGGAGGGGCTCCCGACTGGCCGCCGCTGCGGGAGGCGCAGGGCGGACGCCCCACAGCCCAATGGCCCCGTATCGATACGGACGACCGCTCCCCTGTCCCTGACCCCACCACCCACCCTGCCAGCGGTCCCGACCACCAGCGCTGAAGGACGCTCGGTATTCCGCACCGGCCCACCGGTCCAGCGCGCCCAGCTGGAACGCCTGATGTGGCTCGGCATACTCACCGAGATCGATACCGCCAAGGTCGCCCGGCAGCAGCCGCCGGGAGGGCACCTGTCAGGGCTCGTCGATCAGCTCGATCGCGCGCGTCACAGCTGCGAGGGCGTCGGGGGAGCCTGTGCGCCGGTGAACATCAAGGCAGGTGTCGGCGAGCTTGATGACGTGTTCATCCTGGTGGCGGACGGCAAGGGCGAAGGTCTCTTCCGCCGACCGGTGAGCGGTGGGCAGGGCTTGCCGAGGTAGGGGTGCGGCGGGGGCGTAAGCCGCCGTCACGGCCGCGCCGGCCGCCCAGGCCGCGTGCAGACTCATCACCCACTGGCTGCTGGGGAGCGCGGGCAAGGTGCGCAGGACGGCCATGGGCGCGGTCGCGGAGTGAATCAGCATGACGGGTGAGCCGTGCGCGTTCGGGAGGTAGCGCACGGCGGCAGCCGTCGTCAGACCGGCCAGCAGGTCCCGGGCCTGCCCGGCGTCCGCGGCGGGTCTCAGCGCGGCCAGCGCGGCGGGCCAGCCGCTCAGGTCGGTGAGCTGGCCCAGCCGGTGGTTGATGTCCGCGCTCTGGTCCGCAATGCGCGGAACGCCCGCAAGGGCGGACGCCGGACCAGCTGTCCCGGAAGGGACAGCGGACGGCACCCGCTGCCAGCGCGCCGCCCAGTAGCCGAGAGCCTGGCCGAGCTCGGCCAGGCGCGGGCCATCCTCGTGGGCCAGCAGGGCGTGGACGGCGTGGCCGGTACGGATCACCCCGTGGGTGGAGCCGGCCGCGATGCCGGGCACAAGCCGTGGCCACCACACCTCCAGCACCGCGCGCCAGGGCTGTTCGGTCACCTCGCGGTCGAAGAACGCGAGCCAGTCCCCAAGTCGGCGAGGATCCCCAAGCGCCGAGTGCCATCCGACGGCGGTGATGGGTCGGGTGCCTCGAGGCCGATCGTCCAACCGGCTCATGTAATGGTCCAACCAGCGGTGGACCTGTCCGGCGTGTCCGCGTCTGACCATGGACTCCACCGCCATGGGACCGTGATTGGACAGCCGGCCGCCGAACTCCGGCCCAGTCCGATACAACCGTTCCAAGGCCTCATCGAGCGTGCCATCAATCCCCATACGAACCGACACTAGCCATGCAACGACCCAACACCATCGGACCAGAGACCCAGACACACCCCTGCGCCAGACCTAGGGCGTGTTTGAGATAAGCCGGCATCGACCAGGGCGCTCCGGTGAGCCGGCGCGCAGAGCAGTTCGCCGCCGTCATCGCGGCCTCCGTCGCCCAACGCCGGGTCCTGTGTGACTGCTGAGCGCGCAGGCAGGCGTACTGGAGCACAACGTTTCCCCGCAGGTGGCCGCCAGCTATAGGCGCCCAGCTGTGGCCAACGCCGCGGACATCGCGGCGGTGGCGCACCAGCACCTCGATGAACTGGGCAACAACGCAACGCAGTTGACTGCCGTCATGCTCACGGCCGTCGGCGCCGTATGAACACACGCACGGCCCTCCCCGGCGATGCTCGCCGCCTGCGAAGCCGACCCCTCGCTCGCGCCGCCGCCTGAGCCCGTCCAGGCAGTAGCCGTGGGCCACACCGCGGCGGCCGACGGAACCCTGATCACCTGGGGCGGCACCACCCTGATGCCCGCCGCCGGGCGCGGACAGGCGCCGACCCCAGCTGCCCCGGGGAGCCGGGGAGCCGGAGTCCGTCGGCGGTCGTCATGGCCAGATGTTGGCCTGTGCTCGGAACGTGTCCGGATCGCTCTCCACAGGCAGTACGCACATCAGATGACCACCAGGCACTCGCAGCACGCGGCACTCCTGCCACTGCGACACCTGCTCAGCGCCCAGAGCAATCAAGCGCGTGGTTTCCGCCTCGACATCATCGGTCTCGATGTCCAGGTGGATACGAGGTGCGTCGTCGACGGCTTGGACTGCCATGATCAGCCCCGGCAGGGCCTGATGGAGTGTGGTGAACTCGGGTGCCGGTGGAAACGGTCGGGCAGTAGCACCGAGAGCTGCCGACCAGAAGTCCGCTGCCTTGGCAGCCTCGGCGACGGGTGCGTCGATCAAAACGGCGTACATGCGGCTTCTGTGCATTGCAGCTCCTCCTGCTCAGCTGGCAGATCGCAACTTGATCATCAGCCGTGACAGTCAGGAACGCTAGCCTCCCTGACGCAGCCCGGGCGAAGTCCGTGGCGATGGGACCCCGCCTACATGGACACCTGTGCGACCGCAGACCGACTCGCCGGGGTGGCCGGTCCGGTATCTGTCCCGCTTACCGGCACTGCCACGTCGGCGTTTGGACGCCTTCATGCCCGCACGTCGCGCAGGATCAGTGGCGACCAGGGCTCGCCGATCACGTCCAAGGTACGGGCGGTGGAACACACCATCTCCCGGAATTGCGTTCGCCGACCTCGACGCCGTGACGGCGTTCTTCGTCGGGCTCGGCCTGGAGGCCGATCGGAAGACGGCCGTCGAAGGCGAGTTTCTGGACACGGTGATCGGCATGACCGAACGAGCTCGGCCTGCCCAACGTCGCCTTCGAGGTGCACGAACTCCAAGCAGCGGTTGACCATGCCGCCGTCGACGGCTACGGCCTGGCGGGGGTATCGGCGCATACGAAGGCGTGTGGCGGATGGCCTACGTCCGCGGGCCAGAGGGAATCATCGTCTCGTTGGCCGAGCGCATCGAGAAGTGAGGGGACATCATGAGTACGACCGTGACTGGGGGTGATCGCGATCCTTTGTCCGGTCGCCTCCGACACGGTGGCCGGCGTCGCGATCATGACTGTGTCGGCTGAGGAAGCCGCGGAGGTCATGGCCGGAGATCCCTGTGTGCGAGCAGGGATGATGCGTTGCGAGGTTCATCCGTGCCACGGCTTCCCCGGAGACGTCCTCCCCGCATGAACGATCCCTGCCCTCTCAGACCGCGCAACCGGACCCGCGGGAGCGCCTGTCCGCCGACGGTGTCGCCCTCCATGCGACCGAGACTCCGACGGCGTACACCGGCGGCAATCTCCGGCCGTGGACCGAGCTTTGACAACTCTTCTCCTGACCACGCCCTTCGATGGCTGGCGCGGAGACACCGCCACCGCTCCGCGCCAACCATGGGCCTTGCTGAATCAGGATCGCCGGGGTGCTTCACAGGACCGACGCGGCACGTCGCCCGGCCACGAGGGGCGTCCCGCATCGACGGGTCCTGCAACCCGTTGTTCACCGGACAGGGGTCAACCGCTGACCGTGATGTTCGAGCTTCCACTGCTCTGGTAGCCCTCGGTGGCCATGATCATGTAGTACTTGAACTGGCCCATGTTCATGCCGGCGCGCGCCCAGGCATCGAAGTGGTTGCCGGTGGTGATGGTGCCGGAGCCGCTGGTCACCTTCGACTGCCGGACACTCCAGTACTGCTGGAAGGTCTTGGTGCCTTCCACAGAGGGGGCGTTGTACCGGGTCGTCTGGTAGATGTCGTAGGTACCGCCGTCACTGGAGACGGTGCCCTTGTACGTGCCGGTGGGCCGGTAGCTGCCCCAGTTGTCGACGATGTAGTACTCCACCAGCGGGTTCGAGGTCCAGCCGTAGAGGCAGCCGTAGCCGTTGCCCGACGGGTTGAAGTAGCCGTTGTAGCGGACTGTCCTGCGTCCGCCGGTACTCCAGCCCTTGCCGGCCACGAAGTTGCCGCAGTTGGTCCACTGGGTGCTGTAGCTGCCTCCACCGTTGAGCGTCATGGAGACGGAGCCACCGCCGTCGGTCCAGAACGAGTAGTACATGCCGTCGGTGCCGGTCTGGTTGGTGGTGATGGTGGTGGCGGCGTGGGCGGTGCCGGGCAGCAGCAGCCCGGACCCGGTAGCGAGCGCGAGGGTGCCGATGCCACCGAGGAAGCCTCGTCGGCTCACTTCGTTGAGGGGGGCGCGGTTCTGCTTGATCCGGTCCTGGTGTGTGCCGTCCTGCTGCATGCGTTCTCCCGATGAAGGCTGGTGGGGGGCGAGCGGCTTCTGCCGTCCGCGGCCTTGCCCGAACCACAGGGAGACCGCCCGGTCGCCACGCCGTGACAACCGACCGCCGCACTCGGCCACATGACGCGAGTGGACAGAGGCCTTCCTGTCGTTCAGTGGCCACAGCTTTCGTAAAACGCCATGGCCCTGTCAACAGTTTCGACATGATTTCGGAAACCTCTTCTTTACAGGAAGGGGTCTTGGCGGCCACTGTCTTCCTGGTCAAGGCACTTCTCATGTGAACCGACACAAGAAGGGAGACGCTACACAGGAAGAGGATCACGCAATCACGTGCATGTCGTTCGAAAGTTTCGAGAGTTCCAAGATGAAGTCACCCGCGGAGGCGGATGGCGGTGCCGGCACTGACGCCGTTGGACCGGCGGGAGGCTGTCACGGCGAGTCAGACGGCGCGCTTGCCGCCGTCGGTCAGCGGGCACGGTGTATCGCCCAGGGCCGCCGCCTTCACGCGCAGCGGAGACTCATCACGTCCCACCAGGACGTCGTCGCCTTCAGCGCGGCCCGGTTCCGGGCCATCGACCAACTGCGAGCCGACGCCCGGCAACACCGTGCGGTACGTCCCGTTGCGGGTCTCGCCCGGCATCTGCTGTGAGCGGGTCAGGTGGGCTGGTTAGACTCTCGGCACCCGGCTGCTCGAGGGGAAGACGCTTCCGTGCATATATACGACAATCCGGTGATCAGCGGATTCCATCCCGATCCGAGCGTGTGCCGGGTCGGTGACGACTACTACCTGGTCTGCTCCAGCTTCGAGTACTTCCCCGGGCTGCCGCTCTTCCACAGCAAGGACCTCGTGCACTGGGAGCAGATCGGCAACGTGCTCGACCGGCCGGGGCAACTGCCGCTGCCTCTCCCCGGCGCCAAGGCGTCCGGAGGCCTCTACGCCCCGACCATCCGTCACCACGGCGGCCGCTACTGGGTCATCAACACCAACGTCGACGGTGGAGGCAACTTCGTCGTCTCTGCCGACCGGTCCGAAGGGCCCTGGAGCGACCCCGTGTGGATCGACCTGACCGGAATCGATCCCGACCTGGCATGGGAGGAGGACGGCACCTGCTGGTGTGCCTTCTCCGGCCCCGAAGGGGGCATCAACATGGCCAGGATCGACCCCATAAGTGGCGAGGTGCTGGAGAAGCCCTTCGCCACATGGTCGGGCAGCGGCCTCAAGTACCCCGAGGCGCCGCATCTCTACCGCATCCGCGACTGGTGGTACCTGCTCATCGCGGAGGGCGGCACGGAACGCGGTCACAGCGTGTCCGTGGCCCGCAGCCGCTCGCCGCGCGGCCCGTGGGAAGGCGCGCCCGCCAACCCCCTGCTGTCCCACAGCGGGACCGCCCGCTCCATCCAGAACACCGGCCACGCCGACCTGGTCGAGGCTCCCGACGGGAGTTGGTGGATGGTGCTGCTCGGTGTCCGCCCTCGCGGCTTCACGCCCGACGTGCACGTACTCGGTCGGGAGACGTTCTTGACCCCGGTGGAGTGGGACCAGGACGGCTGGCCCGTCGTCGCGCCCGTTCCAGTGAGCCATGCGGCCCCGGGTGGTGCCTGGCACCCCCTTCCGGCCCCGTCCACCCGTGACGACTTCGACGGGCCCGCCCTCGCACCGCACTGGATCTCGCCGTTCACCCGTCGGGAAGACTCCTGGTCACTCACCGAGCGGCCTGGGTGGCTGCGCCTCAGCTCCACCGGTCCGACCCTCGACCGCCCCGGGTACACCTTTGTCGGGCGGCGCCAGCAGCACCACGACTGTCGCGTCACCGCTCTGATCGACCCGGACACAGGACGCGGTGGTCTCTGCGTGCGCCTGGACGAAGCTCACCACTACGAAGTGGAGGCCGGGGGCGGGGAAGTCCGTGTCGTCGCCCGGATCGGGCCGCTGCGCCAGACCGTGGCCCGCCGACCGGTCCCGGCCGGGCCGCTGCGCCTCACCGTGACGATCCGGACAACAGGCCTCGTTCCCGCGTCTCCGGAACTCACCGACGGCGGGACCACGGGGCCCGACACCATCGCCTTCGGGTTCGGCGACCCTGATGCCCCGCACACCGAGCCACTCGCCGAGCTGGACGGGCGCTACCTTTCCACCGAGGTCGCCTGCGGCTTCACCGGACGTGTGATCGGTATGTACGCCACCGAGGGCACGGTCGCCTTCGACTGGTTCGAGTACGTCCCGGCACCGTCCGTGTGACGTTCGTGTGACGTCCGTGAACGGGCATCGGTCTGGTCCGACGCCGGCGGGCCGACTCGCTGTCTCGTCCCGATACCGCCCCGTTGTCGCGCGGCGGTGAGGTCGTGCTCGGATCCGGGCAACGCGGGCGAGGCAAAAACGTCGCCACGCGTCCCGATCTCCTGCCGCCTGGCCGTCAGTTGCCCGGTCACGAACCGCAAGGTACGGCTGGACAGATCTCTCAAGGGCGGATGGACAAGCACTCAAGGCTCCTGGCGATCACGGGTGCTCTTGGTCGAACCCCCGCGCAGCGGGCAGTGCCGTCGAACGACCCTCTCCCCCACCTGCCGGGCGGCGCCGAAGCATCACGGGTTCATCTTGCGGAAGTCCTGGTACCCGTCACACACGATGCCCTGGTTGACCCAGCGTTGGGGGTCTGCGGCGAAGGGGGGATGAGGTGCCGCATGCAAGTTCCTCTACTGGTGCTGGTCGGGCAGGCGTCCTAGGTCGATGTGATCAGCAAGGTAGATGAGGGTCGCCTGCGGGTCCATGCCGAAGGCGGCGGCCGGTGCATGATCCAGTCGGTGACCCTGCGGACGGTCAGGTGCGGGGGGGGGAGCCGTGGTCGGGATTGTGAGCTGCGGTAGGGCTTCAGGTGCCGTCGGACGGTGTTGACGTCGCCGCGGAAAGGAGTTGCGGCCGGGAGCCACCGCCGCCGGGAAGGCCCACACTCCGGCGCCCGTCCAGGAATGCGGAAGCATCTGCTCCACGAAGTCCACCGTCTCGGCCTCAGTGAGGCAGGCTGCGTGTGTCGGGCCGAGACGGGTGTCGTGGTGGGGTTTTCCCCATCGTGGCAGTGGGTGCAGCAGCACCGGTGAGTGGCGGGGTGTCCGGCTGCCCTGCGGGGACGGGTTCCGGCGAGCATGGTCACTCGTCCGCACTTCGTCGCAGCATCTGCACTCGGGAACCAGTCATGGCACGTGTCCAACTCCCCCGCCGGTCCGCACACCGCGTACTTCCGGCCGTCGTCCTGTTCGCGGTCACCGCCGCCGGTCTCACAGCCTGCAGCAACGACGAGGAGCCGAACCGGCGGAACCCGGCGCCCTCCTCCTCCGCCCCGTTGCGCCCGGGGGCGGAACGGACGGCCGGACAGACGCTTCACATGATTGACAACGGAGGTCACCGGCTCGCCTTCCATGTCACCGAAGGCGACGGTCCGACCATCGTGCTCGACTCGGGCGGCGGTGAGGACTCTTCCTACTGGAAGGACATCGTGCCCAAACTCCACGCGGCCACCGGGTCCAAGATCATCACCTATGACCGGGCCGGTCTCGGCCGGAGCGAGCCGGTCCCCGGAGCGTGGCGAGTGGAGGACGCCGTCAGCGACCTGAGGACGGGCCTTCAGAAACTCGGTGTGACCGAGAACGTGCTTCTGGTGGCCCACTCACAGGCAGGTGAGATCGCGACCTACTTCGCCAAGGAGAACCCGGGACTGGTGACCGGTGCCGTACTCGTCGACGCAAGCCTGCCGCCGCTGTACACGGACGAGGAGACGGCCCGGCTCGCCGCCGCGAACCAGCCCGCCCTCGACGCCGCCAAGAAGGATCCCACCGAGCCCCGGAACAGGCAGCTGATCTCCGTCGCGGAGAGCTACGTCCCGATGCACAAGGCCTATCACCGGGCCACCTGGCCCGGCACCGTCCCGGCAACCGTCATCGTGTCGGAGAAGACCCCCTTCGACGGCTCGCCCGAAGACGCCGAGCGCTGGCGGGACGCCGCCGCGACCTTCGTACGGCAGGGCCCGGACCGGACACCGGTCACCGCGAAGGGAAGCTCGCACGACATCCCCAAAGACCGGCCCGCACTCGTACTCGAGGAGATCGAGAAGGCCGCACGGGCGACGAGCTGACGAACGGGACCGGACACGACCGTCCAGGTGCGGCACAGCCCACCGACCGGGCCGGCCCACGTTCGTGGTTGAGACGACGCCTGTTCCGGCCTGAAGTGGCTCCGGGTTCCGGTTCCACCAGGGCCGGAGCCAGGGTGGAAGGCAGGCAGGCGCGCTGCCCGGCGGTCAGAGCGTGCTGTCCGCTCCGGTGCGCAGCCGGGCCATGTCGACCACGTGGTCCGCCGCGTCCACCACGACCGGGTCGTGCGTGGCGACCACGGTCACGCAGCCGTGGCGGCGGGTCGTCGCGGCGAGCAGGTCCACGAGGTCGGCCGCGCGTTCCCGGTCGACCGCGGCCGTCGGCTCGTCGACGAGCAGGATGTCAGGTTCGAGCAGCAGTGCGCGTGCGATGGCGATGCGCTGCCGCTCCCCGCCGGACATCTGGTCGGCCCGGTGCCGCAGCCGGTGCCCCAGACCGACCTCGCACAGCAGCTCGGTGGCGCGGGTGCGTACGGCTCGCGGGGAACGGCCTGCGATGGACGCCGCCGCCAGCAGTTGTTCGAGCGCGGTGAGGCCGCTGAGGAGGTTGCCGCTCTGGAAGACGTAGCCGATCCGCTCCCGGCGCAGCCGGGCCTGCCCGGCGGGGGACAGTCCCGCGATGTCCTCGCCCGCGAGCAGCACCTGGCCCGCGTCCGGTCGCAGCAGGGCGCCCGCGACGGCCAGCAGGGTGGACTTGCCCGACCCGGAGGGGCCGACCAGCGCGGTCAGGGCGGCGGGCGCGAAGCTCACGGTCAGCTCGCTCAGCGCGGTGACGCGGGACTCGCCGCGGCCCAGTCGGACGGTGACGTCGAGAAGGTCGAGGCTCATCGGCCGGCTCCAAGCATGGTCATCGGGTCAACGGTGGTCACCTTGCGCAGCGTGACGGCGGTGCCGGCGAGGCCGACCAGGACGACCGTCGCCATGGTGGCGACGAGTGCGCCGGCGGGAAGGCTGAAGGGGACCTCGGAGCCGACCGCCAGGCCCAGCACCGCGGCCAGCGCCGCTCCGACCGCCGCACCCGCCGTCACCACGATCGCGGCCTGCGCAAGGGTGTGGCCCAGCAGCCGCGCCCGCGAGGCGCCCATCGCCCGCAGCAGGGCGAGTTCGGGGCGGCGCTGCACGGTCCACACCGCGAAGAAGGCGCCCACGACGAGCGGCGCGATGGCGTAGAGGAACGCCTGGATCGACGTCATGGTCAGGCGTTCTCCGGTGTAGCCGGGAGCGGCGGCGTACGCGTCCTCGACGGTCACGGTCCTGGTGCTCAGGGCTCGGTCGGCCCCGGGGAGATCCGCTCCGGCTCCGGTCTTGAGGGCGACCGCGCTGTACTGGTGCGGCGGCTCGACGTCGGCGGCCCGGGTGCCGGGGGTGGCGAAGCGGATGCGCTGCCAGGTCTCGACGGGCAGGTAGGCGACGGGGACGTGCCCGTACGAGGAGCGCCCGGTCGTGCCGGTCACCTCGAGTTCGAGACCCGTGCGGTCGACGGTCAGGGTGTCGCCGACGCGTACGCCGTCCTTCACCAGCTGCCGCGAGACGACGACGCCGGACGGTTCGCCGGCGGACAGGGCCGTGCCGGAGGCGGCGCCGGGGTCGAGGAAGGAACCGGGGTCGACCCCGAAGGCGGCGAAGTCCACCTCCACCTTCCGGTCCGTGGTGCCACGGGCGATGGAGACGCCGAGCGGGGTGGCCTCGACGCCGTCGCGCTCGCGCCAGCCGTCCAGTTCCGCCTCGCCCACCAGGCTGCGGGCGAACTGGTCGGAGTCGGCCCCGCGGTCGAAGGCGAGGTGGGTGGCGGGGAGTCTGCGCAGGGCGGAGATGGTGTCGTCGCCGAGTCCGGTGGTGAAACCGCTGACGATGCCGACGAGCGCGGCAACGAGGACCACGACGCTACCCATCAGGAGAAAGCGGCCACGGGCCGCCTTCAGTTCGAGCAGAGCCAAGTACACGGGGAAGCCTTCCCAGGGAGAATGTTGGGGACACTGTGTCCCCAACATAGAAGATGGCGACACGGCGTCCCCAAGCGGGGGTGCGTCCGCCCGGAGCGACGGCCTCCTACACTGACGACGTGCCCAAGATCCGTGCAGCCTCCGTCGCCGACCACCGGGCCCAGCAGCGTGCCGCGCTGGTCGCCGCCGCACGCGAGATCCTGGAGGAGGGCGACGCCTCGGCCGTCACCTTCGCCGCGGTTGCCGCCCGTACCGGACTGGCCCGCAACAGCGTCTACAAGTACTTCGCCGACCGCGGAGAGCTGTTGGCCGAGGTCGTGCGCGAGGCCACACCCCGCTGGACCTCCCGGATCCGTGCCGAGATGACGGACACCCGGACCCCGGAGGAAGCCGTGGCGGCCTACGTACGGGCGCAACTGATCCTGGTACGGGACGGGGAGCACCGCATCGCCCAGGCGCTGGCCGGAGACCGGGACGCGGTCGTGCTCAGAGAGGGCGCGGCACAGGCGCACGCACAGATCCTGGAACCCCTGATCGCCGCGCTGACCGATCTCGGTGACGACGCCCCGCACCGCACGGCACGCCTGCTCCAGGGCTTCGTCAACGCGGCCACCACGGCGGTGGAGTCCGGCGACGACTTCGACGCCGTGACCCGGCGCGCGGTCCGCCTGGCCACGGGAGCGGTGGCCTCGCTCGCGGGACCGCAGTGAACCTCCGAGCGGCCGACTTTCCGCGCTCCCTCGCCAAGGCGCTCCGAATCACCGGGAAGACTTGCACGGGCATTCGATTCCGGCAACGGGGCCGGGAAATCCACCGGACCGAATGTGGTGCGGGTCACGCCGGATTGAGGTCGTTTCCCGAGAATCGTGCACAGGTGACTCGGACATCCCATACCCGTTTCCATGGAGGGTTCCATGGTTTCCTGTATGGCGGCGGACGCGATCGGGTCCGTTGACAATCCCCGAGGGGCGTGAAATGCACACTGGCATGGACTTTCGTCAGCTGGAGTACTTCAGAGCCGTCGTCGGGGCGGGTTCCGTTTCACAGGCCGCCAAGAACCTCGGGATGACGCAGCCGCCGGTCAGTCACGCCATCGCCAAACTGGAACGCGAGCTGGGGGTGCGCCTGCTGGAACGAACGGCGAAAGGCGTCCACCCGACCCAGGCCGGGCTCCATCTCCTGGCCACCGGCGAGCGTCTGATCGCCGACCGCAACCGGGTCGTCGAGACGCTGCGGATGATGGGCGAGGGCGCGGTCGGCGACCTCCACCTCGGCGTGGAACCCATGGTCGTCAACGAACTCATCGCCGACGTGCTGGCGGAGTTCCTGGAGCAGGCCCCCGGGGCGCGCGTCAGCCTGGCCGACGTGACGCCCGACGTCGTCGTCCAGCGGATCCTCGCCGGGGAGCTCGACATGGGGTGCATCCCCTTCGGTCCGCACAAGTTCGCCGGGTTCGTCGCGGACGGCTGCGACTGGCGGCCGATCCTGGACATCCCGATCAAGCTCGCGGTCCCCAGGTACCGCTCGGGGGAGTCGCATCCCGACGGCAGGGGCTGGGGGCGCTGGATCCTGCCCGCCCGGATCCCCGCCTTCTCCGGAATGCCGGACGCGGCCGAGAAGGCCCTGGCAGGGGACCCTTCGTTCGAGGTCCTCGAAGTCTCCACGCCCCAGACCGCGCTCGCCTTCGTCGCCGCCGGCCTCGGCGTGGCCCCGGTGACCGAACGCATCGCCGGCCGCAGCGACTCCGTCGCCCTCCTAGACCCGCCGAGCTGGCTGCCGCCCATGCAGGCCACCCTCCTGTGGCAGCGCGGTTCGGAGGTCACCCCGCTGATGAGGCGGTGGATCGAGGCGACCCGCACCATCGCGGAGCATCGCCGGGCCATCTCGTCGTGACCCGGGCCATACAAGGAACCGCACAGCCCCCCTTCGCGCCTCGTATGGAAAGGCCAGGGGAATGCGAGCGAAAGGGCTGGGGAAATTCTTGATTAGCGAGTGACGCGCGTCACATGAGGTTGGGTGATCCGTACGTCACCGGCTTGCCTGACGCATGAAGAACCTGCTGTTCAGAGAGGTGTACCGGGGCAGTCCCGGGTCGGCGCCCCACGCCCGGGACGCCCGCACCGGCCTCTCGGCACCCTTCACGGGAACCCTTGCCGCTCTCCGTACGGCCGTGCCAGTCTCCTCGGCAATTCGACGGCGCAGGCGGCTTCGGATCGGTACGGGAAATGGCCCGGCACCGGATCGCCGCCCGCGTATTGGTTGCGCGAACCGACGGCTCGGCCCGGTTCCGTGAACGAAAAGAAGGGGCCGGTCAGTGATGGCGGGAAACATGAACGAGTCGGCGAACACCCCGGCGGGCCGCGAGCACATTCCCTTTACCGGGGCCGAATACCTGGAAAGCCTGAACGACGGCCGCGAGGTGTGGATCTACGGCGAGCGGGTGGCGAACATCGCCGAACACCCGGCCTTCCGCAACAGCGCCCGCATGGTCGCCCGCATGTACGACGCCCTGCACGACCCCGCGCGCAAGGACATCCTCACCGCGCCCACCGAGTGGGGCGGTTTCACCCACCGCTTCTACCGGGCGCCCGGCACCGTGGAGGAGCAGGTCGCCTCCCGCGACGCCATCGCCGAGTGGCAGAAGATCGCCTGGGGCTGGATGGGCCGCTCGCCCGACTACAAGGGCTGCTTCCTCGGCACCCTGGGCGCCAACGCCGAGTTCTACCGCGGCTTCGAGGACAACGCGCGCGCCTGGTACCGCAAGGCGCAGGAGAAGACCTGGTACATCAACCACGCCATCATGAACCCGCCGGTCGACCGCGGGCTCGGCGCCGACGCCGGCAAGGACGTCTTCATCCGGGTCACCCGGGAGACCGACGCCGGGTTCTACGTCAAGGGCGCCAAGGTGGTGGCTACGGGCTCGGCCCTCACCCACCACACCTTCGTCGGCCACGTCGGCCAGGTCGCCGTCCAGGACCCGGCCTTCTCGCCCGTCTTCATCACGCCCACCAACGCCCCCGGCGTGAAGCTGCTCTGCCGCACCTCCAACGAGTACCGGGCGGCGGCGCTGGGCAGCCCCTTCGACTACCCGCTCTCCAGCCGGCTGGACGAGAACGACGCGATCCTGGTCCTGGACGACGTGTTCGTCCCCTGGGAGAACGCCTTCATCTACAACGACCTTGAGCAGGCCAACAAGTACAACATCCACTCCGGCTACCTGGAGCGCGCCTCGCTGCACGGCTGCACCCGGTTCGCCGTCAAGATGGACTTCCTGGTCGGCATGCTGGCCCGGGCGCTCGACGTCACCGGGGCAGGTCAGTTCCACGGCGTCATGTCCCAGCTCGGCGAGGTCATCGCCTGGCGCAACACCTTCTGGGCACTGTCCGACGCGATGGCGAAGAGCGCGGTGCCGTGGAAGGGCGGCATGATCCAGCCCGACCCGCAGTTCGCCGGCGCGTACCGCGTGATGAACCAGCTCGCCATGCCGAAGATCAAGAACATCATCGAGCAGGTCGTCGCCAGCGGGCTGATCTACCTCAACTCCCATGCCAAGGACTTCGCCACCCCCGAGATCCGCGGCTACCTCGACACCTACCTGCGCGGCACCGGCGGCATCGACGCCGAGGAACGCGTCAAGGTCATGAAGATGCTCTGGGACTCCATCGGCACGGAGTTCGGCGCACGCCACGAGCTGTACGAGATCAACTACATCGGCAGCAACGACGTGACGCGCCAGACCAACCTGTTCGGCGCGCGCGGCAGCGGCCTCCTCGACCGCCTCAAGGATTTCGCGCAGAGCGCCATGGACGAGTACGACCTCGACGGCTGGACCGTGCCCGACCTCGTCGGCCCCGACGACGTCAGCATCCTCAAGCGCTGACCCCGCGCCGCTCCCGCTCCCACCCACCACAGGAGGCACCGTGGCCACGGCAATCGACGCCGCCCAAGTCACCTACGAGGCACCCGACCTCGCCCTGATGGAGCAGTTCCTGACCGCCTTCGGCATGACCAGGGTCGAGGGCAGCGACGACCGGACCCTGTACATGCGGGGCACCGGCACCCAGCACCACATCCATGTCACCCGCAAGGCCCCGAAACAGCGTTTCGTCGGCGCCTCCATCGAGGTCGCCGGCCACGACGACCTGGCCGAACTCGCCGCCCTGCCCGGGTCCTCCCCGGTCCGCGCATCCACCGAGCCCGGCGGCGGTCACGAAGTCGTGATGACCATGCCCGACGGCATCGAGATCCGCGCGGTCTGCGGCCGGGCGAAGGCGGAACCCCTCCCCGAGCGCGCTCCGTTCGCCATGAACAACATCCGCGACAAGAACCGCCTGCACACCTCCGTCCGGCAGTCCGTCGCCCCCTGCACCATCGCGCGCCTCGGCCACTTCGTGCTCCACGTCAAGGACCACGACGCGTCCATGGCCTGGCTGAACGAACGGTTCAACTTCCTGCCCTCCGACCACTTCGTGCCGCCCGGCGAGGACGGCCCGATCGTGGGCACGTTCGTCCGGCTGGACCTCGGCGAGCAGCTCGTCGACCACCACTTCATGCTGCTGCTGGAGTCGGACTGGGTGGGTGTCCACCACAGTGCCTTCGAGGTGACCGACATGGACGCGGTGATGTCGTCGCACGACTACCTCGTCCAGGAGGGATTCAGCCTCGACGTCGGAGTCGGCCGCCACCTCCTCGGCAGCCAGATCTTCGACTACTGGAAGGACCCCTTCGGCTTCCGCATCGAGCACTACACCGACGGCGACGTCGTGGACGCGAGCCACCGCCCGACCCGGTTCAACGGCACCGCCTCCGAGACCACCCAGTGGGGCAACCGCCCGCCCCTGGAGTTCTTCCGGTGACCGGCACCGCGCACCCGGACCCGGCCGAAGCGCTGACCGGGACGGTACGGGACCAACTGGCGCGCGCCGGCTCGGCCACGGTCGCCAACATGCTGCTCCGGCGCGGCCTGCGCAACGTCCTCATGGCCGGCGTACGGCCCCTGACCGCCGGGCAGCGGCCGATGGTCGGCCCGGCCTACACCCTGCGCTTCATCCCGGCCCGGGAGGACCTCGACACCCTCGCCGGTTACGCGAGCAGCGACCACCTGCACCGGCGGGCGGTCGAGGAGTGCCCGCCCGGCGCGGTGCTGGTGATCGACGCCCTCGGCTCCACGGCCGCCGCCTCGATGGGCGACATGATGGCGGCGCGCCTCAAGCGCCGCGGCGTGTCGGGCGCGGTGACCGACGGCGGCTACCGGGACTCCGCCGCCGTCGCCCGGACCGGCCTGCCCTGCTTCCACCGGGACAACGCCCCGAGGGCCACCCCCGTCGCCCTGCACCCGGTCGCCCTGGACGAGCCCGTCGGCTGCGGCGGCGTCGCCGTCTACCCGGGCGACGTCCTGCTGGGCGACACCGACGGCGTCGTGGTCGTCCCCCGCCACCTGGTGGCGGAGGTGGCCGCCGAGGGCGCCGACGCCGCCGCCTACGAGGAGTTCGCCGCCCTGCAGATCGAACGGGGACGGTCCCTCTTCGGGCTCTTCCCCGGCACGTCCGAAAGCCGTCAGGAATACGACACGTGGGTGGCAGCGGGCCGCCCCGGTTTGGAGTGAAGAAGTGGACATCAACGCCGAGACCATGAAGTCCCTGGAGGTCCTGATCCACGCGGCGGACCTCGACGAGGACAACTGGATCGACTACCCCGACTACGGCTTCCGCCAGTACTTCCTGTTCAAGAACGCCGAGACCGGCGCCAGCATCGCCCTGCTCGACTACGACAAGGGCGGCACCATCCCCACCAGGCACACGCATGCCTCGAACCAGTTCATGTACTGCCTCGACGGCGACTACGAGTACACCGACTCGGGCCTCAGGCTGCGCCCCGGCTCCTTCTACATGAACCCCAAGGACCACCCGCACGGCCCGACCCTGGCGCACGAGCGCAGCCGGCTGATCGAGATCTACGACGGCCCGCACTACTACGAGAAGCCCGAGTACCACACCGACGAGACGATCGGCGACTTCCTTGCCAAGGACTGAACCGCCGGCCCGTACCCGACTCCCCTTCGAAACCGCGACGTTGATGAGGCGATGATGAGCGAGACGAACAGCACCGTGTTCGACACCGGGAAGGTGCTGGCCGAGTTCGGCCTGGACCACGTGCACTCCGGGACCTACGCCGACTCGCTCGGCTGGGGGCCCGTCGAGGACCGGCCGGTCATCGAGGCGCAGTGCCCGGCCGACGGCGAGACCGTCGGCCGGATCGCGGCCTCGGACGCCCGGGACTACGAGGCCCTGGTGAGCGCCGCGGTCGAGACCCAGCAGAAGTGGCGCATGGTGCCGCCGCCCCGGCGCGGTGAATTCGTGCGCCGCATCGGGCAGTTGATCGAGCAGCACCTCGACAGCCTCGCCGCGATCGTGTCGCTCGACACCGGCAAGTCGACGATGGAGGCCAAGGGCGAACTGCGCGAGGCCGTCGACATGTCCACCCTGGCGGCCGGCCAGGCACGGATGCTGTACGGCTTCACCCAGCAGTCCCAGCGTGCCGAGCACCGCATGTACGACCAGTGGCTGCCGCTGGGAGTCGTCGGCCTGATCAGCGCGTACAACTTCCCGGCCGCGGTCTGGGCGCAGAACGGCTTCCTGTCCGCGATCGCCGGCAACACGGTGATCTGGAAGCCGAGCCCGAAGGTGCCGCTGACCGCGATCGCCGTGCAGAAGCTGGTCAACCGGGCGGCGGCGGAGCTGGGCTGCGAGGGCGTCTTCTCGCTCTTCCTCCCCGAGGACGACGCCGTCGCCGAGCGGCTCGTCGCGGACACCCGGGTCGCGATGATCTCGTTCACCGGCTCCACCGGCGTGGGCCGCAAGGTCGCCGACACGGTCGGATCGACCCTCGGCCGCAGGTACCAGCTGGAGTGCTCGGGCAACAACGGCTGCATCGTCGACGAGAGTGCCGACCTGGAACTCGCCGCCAAGGCCCTCACGTTCGGCGTGGTCGGCACGACCGGGCAGCGCTGCACCAGCACCCGCCGCGTGATCGCCCACGAGAGCATCGCCGGCGAGCTGGTCGAGCTGATGAAGAAGGCCTTCGACCAGATCACCATCGGTGACCCGCGCGAGCGGGACACCGTCGTCGGCCCCCTGATCGACCGGCGCGCGGTGCGGGACTACCAGGACGTCCTCGCCGGCGCCGAGCGCGAGGGCGCCACGGTGGCGTACGGCGGCCAGGTGATCGACCGCCCCGGCCTGTACGTCGAGCCGGCCATCGTCACCGGGGTGCGTCCGCACTTCGCCATCGCCCGGTCGGAGACCTTCGCGCCGATCGTCTCGGTCCTCACCTACCGGGACCTCGACGAGGCCATCGAGATCCACAACGGTGTGGCCCAGGGCCTGGCCTCGGGCATGCACAGCACCAACCTCACCCACATCGAGACGTTCCTGTCCGCCCGGGGCAGCGACTGCGGGATCGTCCGCATCAACATGGGCACCACCGGCGCCGACGTCGGTTCGGCCTTCGGCGGCGAGAAGGAGACCGGCGGCGGCCGGACGGCCGGCTCGGACGCCTGGAAGGGCTTCATGCGGCGCCAGAGCGTCTGCGTGAACTGGGGCGGCACCTCCGCCTGGGACAACCGGATCGACCTCTGAGCACCACCGCCACCGCCACCGCCATCGCCATCGCCATCGCGAGAACCCTGAGGATCACCACCATGAAGAAGGAACGTTTCTGCTCCGACGCGGTGCGCGAGCCCGCGGACGGCATGTGGTCGAACTGCCTGCGGGTGGACGACCTGATCATGATCTCCGGCATGACGGCGCGCGGCCGCGACGGGGAGACCCTCGTGGGCGACACCGCCTACACCCAGGCCAGGACCGTCTTCCAGAAGATCAAGGACCTGGTCGAGGCGGCCGGAGCGGCCATGGACGACATCGTCAAGATGACGATCTTCGTCACCGACATGAAGGACAACGCCGAGGTCTGGAAGGCCCGCCGGGAGTTCTTCACCGGCGACTTCCCGGCCTGCTCCCTGGTCGAGGTGTCGGCACTCGCCAAGCCCGGGATCCTCCTGGAGATCGAAGCCGTCGCCGTCGCGGGCTGCAGCGCGGACTGACCGCGCGTGGTCACTTTCTTGGAGGGGTAGGAACTGTGTCCTCACACACCGGAATTCCCAGATCCACCGAGTCGGCCCTGGCGGCAGCGGCGGAGGATCACGCTCTGGTCAGCGTCCCCGCGGCGGACCGGAAGAGCGGCTACCAACTCGCCCTCAGTCCGGTCAGCGTCGCGACCGCGCTCGTCGTGTTCGCCATCGCCGGCTTCACCGTCGTCCTGGCCGGCTTCGCCGTCGGCCTCACCGTCGGCGTGCTCGTCGCCGCCTTCGCGCTCTTCCTCGGCCGGTCCCTCGGCCGGATGGCGTTCGAGACCGGCATGTCCTCCACGCTCACCTCCCGGTTCTTCGGGTTCGGCTTCGTGGGGTCGGCGCTCGGTTCGATCGTCTTCGCGTTCATGATCCTCGGCTTCCTCGCCGTGGAGGCCGCCCTGCTCTACCAGGGCACCCTGCTCATGTTCGACCTGCCCGACTCCTGGCCGATCCGCATCCTCGTCTACGGCCTGATGACGCTGGCGTGGATCACGCTCGCCGTCTTCGGCCTGAAGTTCGCCCTGCGCGCGTCCGGTGTGCTGACGGCCGTCACCCTGCTCGTCACGGTCTACATGATCGTGCACATCTACGTCATCCAGGGCGCCGACCCGACGGAGGTGTTCCGCTACGGCGGCGTGGTGCCCGGCGGCGTGTGGCCGCGCTTCGAGGCCGCCGTGGGTGTCATGGGCGCGACCGCCGGCACGATCGCACTGGTCACGACGGACTTCGCCCGCTACTGCCGCACGCGCCGCGACGTCACGATCCTCGCCGCGGCCGGCCCCCTCACCCAGAACGTCCTGATGACCGTCCTCGGGTCGCTCGTCGTGATCGGCGGCATGCCCGAGGTCGTCGACTACCTCATGGCCCACAACACGGACCTGGGGCCCGAGGCCGCCGCCGCGGCGGGCAGCACCTACGTCATGCAGAACACGGGTGCCTTCTTCGTCGTCTTCGCGGGCTGGGCGGGGTTCATCACCATCTACGCCGCCCAGGCCAAGGCGCAGGCCATCAACGCCTACTCCGGCTCGCTCTCCCTGGTGAACCTCGTCGACTCGCTCACCGGCCGCAAACCCGGGCGCGCGGTCATGGTGGTGGCCGGCAACATCGTCGCCCTGGTGATGATCGCCGCTGGAATCCTGGAGAAGTTCACCGACTACCTGGCCTACCTCGGTTCCATGACACTCGGCATCTGCGGCGTGATGATCGCGGACTACTACCTCGTACGACGCGCCCGTTACGACCGGAGCACACACCGGGTGGAGCGGTGGAACTGGGCCGGAGTGATCACCCTGGTGCTGTCCGCCGCCGTCGGCATCGCCCTGATGGCCACCGACGTGTTCTCCCTCGGGTTCCTGGTCTCCTTCGCGCTGACGCTCGTCCTCTACCCGGTGCTGCGGCGCCTGCTGCCCGAGGGCACCGGCACCACCTTCGTCTCCGACCAGGAAGCCGCGGAGGAAGCCGTCTGAAGCCGGCCGGCGGGTGCGCGGGGACGCCCGCACCCGCCGGTCCACCCGAGCCCGTCACTTCCCCCCGGCCCCGCACCGGCCGGACCCATGAGTCAAGGAGGTCGAGATGACCGACATCATGTGGGACTCCGAGATCTACGAGAAAGCGGCCGACGCCGGCACCCCCGGGTCGGACCACGCGGCCTCGTCACCGTCGCTCGCCGATCCCCGTCAACTGCGCAACGCCCTCGGCAACTTCGCCACGGGCGTCGTCGTCCTCACCTACGAGTCCGGCGGCGAGTACTACGGCATCACCGTGAACTCCTTCACCTCCGTCTCGCTCGACCCGCCCCTGGTGCTGGTCTCCATGCAGCGGACCTCACGATCGCTCACGTACCTGCTGGAACGCCCCTTCGCGGTCAACGTCCTGGGGGACGACCAGCTCGACACCGCCCTGCACTTCGCGGGCAAGCCGCAGTCGCGGCCCGTCGCCTGGGTCGAGGACGGGGCCGCACCGAGGATCGGCGGCTCACCCGCGTACTTCCAGTGCACGCCGTGGGCCGGGTACGACGGCGGGGACCACGTCCTGGTCCTGGGCCGGGTCGTGTCCCACGGCCAGCGGGACGACACCAGCCCGCTGCTCTTCTACCGGGGCCAGTGGAGTGCGCTGGCCCAGGAATCCGACGACCCCGAGGGGAGGCGGCCGTGACGGTCCGCGCGGAACACGACGATGGCGTCAGCGAGTTGCTGACGGTCCTCGACGACATCTACCCGCTGCTCCAGCGCGAGGCCGCGGACAGCGAGCGCCTGCGGCGTCCGACACCGGCCGTGCAGGAGGCGCTGCGCGCGAGCGGCGTCTTCGGTCTGATGGCGCCGGCCGCACTCGGCGGCATGGAGGCGACCCCGCTCCAGATCATGCGGGTCATGGAGAAGCTGTCCCACGCCGACGCCTCGCTCGGCTGGCTCGTTCGCGCCGTGGCGAGCGAGACGGCGACCGCCGCCACCTACCTGGGTGACGAGGCCGTGGCCGCTCTCTTCGCCGAGGGCACCTTCCCTCTGGTAGCGGGCCAGTCCACCGCTTTCACCGGCCGTGCGGTGCGCGTCGGGAGCGGCTACCGGGTGAACGGCACCTGGCAGTTCGCCCCTGGGGTGTCCATGGCCACCCACCTCAACCTCGCCGTGACCGTCGAGGGAACGGGACAACGGCTGGTCTGCCTGGTGCCCCGGCCGGCCCTGCGTATCAGCGACAACTGGGACATGCTCGGCCTGCGCGCGACCTCCAGCCTCGACTACCGGGCCGAGGAGCTGCTGGTCGACGACGCGTACGTGTTCGCCGTGGGCCCGCGTTCGCCGCGCGGCCGCGCCGCGAACGGGCCGAGCCCCGCCCTGATGGCCGGGCTGCACCAGGCGGCCTGGTCCCAGGGCGTCGGCCGGCGCATGCTCGACGAACTGCGCGAGCTGACCCGGCGCAAGGACCCCGCCGAGGGGTCCCCGGTCACCAGCGACGAGTTCTTCGCCGAGTTCGCCCGCCACTACTCGCACGTGCGGGGCACCCAGGCGCTGCTGCGGGACACCTGGCGCGACAACGAGGCCGCCCTCGCGGCCGGCGCGCAGCTGAACGACGAGCAGGAGACCATGTCGCGGCTCGCCTGCAGCCTCGCCACCCGGACCGCACTGGAGATCAGCCAGCTCGTGCACCGCTTCGCGGGCGCGCAGGTCATGCGGGACGGTGTCCTGCAGCGCTTCTTCCGGGACAGCCACGCCGGAAGCCAGCACCGGGGCTCCTCGCACATCGTGACGCAGAAGTGCGGCCGCATGCTGTCGGGCACCCTGCCCGCAGGTTCGCACTGGGGATTCTTCGACCTCGTCGTCCCCGAGACCACCGCCGTCGGCGCCTGAAGGAAGGGGACACGGATGAGACTGGCCACGATCCGCACGCGCACGGGAACGAGCGCCGCCCGACTCGACGGTGAGGTGTTCACGGAGATACCCGGCCACGCCGACGTCGGCTCCCTGCTGGCCGACGAGGACTGGCGGGAGGTCGCACGGACGGCCACCGGCGGCCAACAGCACCGCCGGGACGAGACCGAGCTGCACACACTGGTTCCACATCCCTCCCACGTGGTGTGCGCGGGACTCAACTACAAGGCACACATCAAGGAGATGGGCCGCGAGCTGCCGGCCCACCCCACGCTCTTCGCGAAGTTCGCCGACACCCTGACCGGCCCCGCCGATCCGGTGGCGACCGTGCCGGAGGACCCGGAGATGGACTGGGAGGGAGAGCTGGCCGTCGTCGTGGGGCGCACCGCGTACCGGGTGCGGGAGGAGGAGGCGGGGCGGCACATCGCCGGATTCACGGTGGCCAACGACATCTCGATGCGCGGATGGCAGAACCGCACCACCGAGTGGCTCCAGGGCAAGATCTGGGCCCGTACCACGCCCGTGGGGCCCGTGCTGGTCACCCCCGACGCGTTCGACCCGGCGCGCGCGACACTGCGCACCACCGTCAACGGCGTCCCGGTCCAGGAACACCCGGTCGCGGACCTGTTGTTCAGCCCGGAGTACCTGGTCGCGTACGTGTCGACCATGATCCCGCTCCACCCCGGCGACCTGATCCTCACCGGCACCCCCGGCGGAGTGGGCCGGGCCCGGACCCCGAGCTGGTACCTGACGGCGGGAGACCGGGTCGAGGTGACCGTCGACGGCATCGGCACCGTCTCCACACCGATCACCTGACCCGGCGGTGCGTTGTGCGGCGTCCGCGTCGCGGTGAGAGGGCCGGAGGGGGCGGGGAGGCCGACCGCGGTCCGTGCTCGCGTGACCCGACGGTGCTGCGGGCACGGACCATGACGGTATGTCAGGCCACGGCCGGTGCGTACCGGAGCGTGGTGTCGGGCTCCTCGGCCATCATCTCGGCCAGGTTCAGCCGGGCCCGTGCGACGCGGGAGCGGATGGTGCCGACCGGGCACCGGGCCACCTGCGCGGCGTCCGCGTACGGCAGGCCGTACACCTGCGTGAGCAGGAATGCCTCACGCCGGTCCCGGGGCAGGGCTTCGACCAGGTGCATCAGGGCGACCCCGTCGTCGAAGCCCGGCAGACCGGCCGGCTGGGCGTGCTCGACCGCGGCCTCCCAGTCGGCGCTGCCGTCCGTCCTCGGCCGGCGGGCGGCTCCTCTGAGGCTGTCCGCGACCGCCCGGCGGGCGATCGACAGCAGCCACACACGGGCCGAGGAACGGCCCTCGAACCGGTGCAGCGCCGTCAGTGCCCGCAGGAACGTGTCCTGGGCGAGGTCGTCGGCGGCCTGGGCGTCGTCGGCGAGGTACGCCACATAGCGCAGTACGTCACGTTGGAGGGCGCGCACGAAGCGGTCGACCGCTTCGCTGTCGCCGCCGGCGGCGGCGAGCGCCCATGCCGTGACCGTCTCGTCGGTCACGGCGGGCAGGGCAGGGATCATGGTCCCGTGGTCCTTCCTCGGCAGGATCCCGTACGGCGGTGCCGAGGAGGGGCCCGGGGGCCGTGGCCCGCCGCACAGGTGGGAGACCCGTTCGCGCACGCGCGCACGGGGACCGCCGAGCGCATCGAACGCGCGGCGGTGAACCGGCTGTCAGACGACAGCGGTTTCCCGGGGAGGGCCGCGGGTGGCGAGGGTGTGCACGAGCAGCAGCCGCCGCAGCCGCGAACGGGTCCGCCGCCGGGCGGGCCGGAAGGCGGGCGGGCCCGCCGGTGGCACGAGGACGACGAGCACCAGCCGCAGTGGCACGAAGGCGCGGTCGGCACAGGCGCGTACGAGGGCGAAGGCCGCGCGTTCCCCCTGTGCCAGCCACAGTCCGCACAGGACGGCGGCCACTAGGTGGGCAGCCGGCATGCCCCAGGACGCGGTGCCGGTCATGTGCCCCAGGTGGAGCAGGCCGGCCGGCCCCGACATGTCCGAGGTGCCCGGCTGGGACATGGCTCCAGTGGTGTGACCGGGCCCGTGGTGCAGGTGCTCGGTCAGACCGGCCCGCTGCGCGATGCCGTATGCGCGGGCCGCCTGGGCCGGGGTCGGGTCGGCGCCGCACAGCAGGTACCGCGCCCACTCCTGGACGCTCTGAGTACCACCGGCCGCCACCGTGGACGGCCTGGGCGGGGACTGCGCGAGAGTGAAGCAGACGTGCAGGGCCGCCTGCACGGTCACGGTCAGGGCGGCCACCGCGGCGCCCCGCCGTTCGCGGCCGCCGAAGAACCAGCCCACCGCGCCGACCGCCGAGAGGCCGGACAGCAGCACCCACCAAGGCAGTCCGGAGCCGGACATCAACACGTGGCCGAGGGCGGCGAGCACCACGCAGACAGCCGCGAACACCGCGGCCCGCAACGCGCGCAACGCCCCGTCGGCAGCCATGACAACTCATCCTGGCACCCACCGGTGGGAGCCGGGCACCCGGGTGGAGTTCCCCGCTGACGTGCGGGTCACCCGCGCGGGGACGGCACGTCGGCACCGGCGAGGGGCTGGGCGGCGTAGGTGATGCGGATGACGCCGTCGTCGTGCCGGTGGGTGCTCGCCCGTACGCCGAAGACCTCCGCGAGGACCTGCGACGTCAGCACCTCCAGGACCGTGCCCGCGGTCACCACCGCACCCTCGTGCAGGACCACGAGGTGGTCGCAGAGCCGGGCGGCGAGGTCGAGGTCGTGCAGTACGGCCAGGGTGGTGATCCCGGTGGCGCGGACCAGTGCCAGCAGCTCGAAGCGGGCCCGGATGTCGAGGTGGTTGGTGAGTTCGTCGAGCACCAGCAGGCGCGGGGCCTGCGCCAGTGCCCGCGCCAGCAGGACGCGTTGGCGTTCCCCGCCGGACAGGGAGGCGTAGTCGCGTTCGGCGTAGGGCCGTACGCCGCAGTGGTCGATGGCCTCCTCGACGGCCCGGTGGTCCTCGGCTCCGTCGCGTCCGAGCAGGCCGTGGTGCGGAGCGCGCCCCAGGGCGACGATCTCGGTGACGGTCAGGCCGGTGGTGTTGCCGCCGGAGTCCTGGAGCACCGCCGCGGTGCGACGGGCGGCGGCGCGGGCGGACAGCGTCCACACGTCGTCGTCGCCGACCCGGACGGCGCCGCCCGCCGGGCGCAGCGAGCGGTAGACGGTGCGCAGCAGGGTCGACTTGCCGCTGCCGTTGGGCCCGACGAGCCCCACGATGTCGCCCGTGCGGGCTTTCAGGTTCACGTCACGCAGGATCGGGTTGCCGTCCAGAGTGATGTGGAGCCGTTCGACGGTGAGGTGCATGCGTCAGTCCATGGCCTTGTTGCGGCGCAGCAGCCAGAGGAAGAAGGGTGCGCCGAGGAGTGCGGTGAGGACGCCCAGGGGCAGCTCGTTGGGGCGGTCGAGGGTGCGGGAGAGAAGGTCGACGAGGACCAGGTGGACCGCGCCGAGCAGGGCGGTCAGGGGCAGCAGGCGGCGGTGGTCGGCGCCGGTGCTCAACCGGACCAGGTGCGGGATCATCAGGCCGACGAAGCCGATGCCGCCGGCGACCGCGATGACCGTGCCGGTCAGCAGGGCGCTGAGCACCAGCAGTACGAGGCGCAGCCGGTGGACGTCGACGCCGAGCGCGGTGGCGGACTCGTCGCCGGCCAGCAGGACGTTGAGCCGGCGGCCGAACAGGGTCAGCAGGACGGTCGTGGCCATCACCACGACGGCGACCGTGGGGAGCTGGTCCCACTGGGCGCCCGCGACGCTGCCCAGCGTCCAGAACAGCACCGTGCGCAGTTCGTCCGGGGAGGCTTGGAGCTGGACGAAACTCGTCGCCGAAAGGAAGACGTAACCGACGGCCACCCCGGCCAGCACGAGTCGGGTCGGGGCCATGCGTCCGCGTCGCTGTCCCAGGGCGAAGACCAGGGCTCCCGCCACCATCGCCCCCAGGAAGGCCGCCGTCGAGACGCCGAGACCGGCGGCCGCCACCGAACCGCCCAGGGTGATGGCCAGGACGGCGCCGAGTGTGGCGCCGTAGGAGAAGCCCAGCACGGTGGGGTCGGCCAGGGGGTTGGCGACGGCGCTCTGCAGTACGGCACCGGACACGGCCAGGCCCGCGCCGGCCAGCGCCGCCAGAACCACGCGGGGAGCGCGGAAGTTCCACACGATCTGGTCGAGGGCGGGATCGGGAGGTGCCGTACCGGATCCGGTGACGTGGTGGACGACGATGTGCCACACGTCGCCGACGGGCACGTTGACCGCTCCGACACCGATCGACACGATCATGGTGGCGACCAGGGCGAGGGGCAGGAGGACGAACGCCAGGGGAAGTGTGAGCCGGCTCAGCCGGCGTCCGGGTGCAGTACCTCGGCGATCTTCTTCACGGCCAGGTCGTTGCTGGGGCCGAGGTACATCGAGTCGGACAGTGTCACGTACGTGCGGGTCTTGGCGGCCGGCCACTGGGGGAACTCCTTGAGCAGTTTCTTGGCGTATGCCGCCGCGTCGGTGCCACTGGCGTCGATCACTACGAGGGCGTCGACGTCGGTGGTGGCCGCCTTCTCCTTGCTCACGTTGGCGAAGAGCGTCTCGGCGGACTCTTCGAAGGCGTTGGCTGCGCCGGCCTCGGCGAGGATGTCGTTGACGATGCCCTGGGCGAGGACCAGGCTGAAGTCGGTTTCGCCCGTCGGGCCGGCGAAGAGCACCATGACCTTCGGGCGCTTGTCCGTCCCGGCCTTCCCGGTGACGTCCGCGATGTTCTTCTCGGACTCGGCGATCAGCTTCTCGGCCCGGTCCTCGACGTGGAAGATCCTGCCCATGTCGCGCAGCAGTTGGTAGCTGTCGGCGACGGTCATCTTCGAGGGGTCGTCCTCGCAGCCCTGCGGGGAGATGTAGCTGTTGGCGCCCACCTGCTGGAGCTGCTCGCGGGTGGCGAAGCCGTTCTTCTGCTCGTAGCCGTACGAGGTGACGGACAGGACGAGGTCGGGGCGCAGTCCGAGCATGGCCTCGCGGGGGATGTCACCGGCTCCGTTGAGCGTGACGCCGCCGGTGGGCAGCTTCTTGATCGCGTCGGCCCGCCCGGGTACCTCGGACCTGCCGTAGCCCTGCTGGTTCGCGACGATCCTGTCCTCGAGGCCGAGGGCGAGCATTGTGGAGACCTCGGCGACGGACGCGCCGTTCATCACGACGACCCGCTCGGGAGCCTGCTCGAACGTCAGCTTCCGACCGCAGTTCTCGAGCGTGACCGGGTAGCCGGTTGTCTGTCCGGCGGCCTTGCCTGTGGTGTCGTTCGCCGTGCCGGAGGAGGAGCCGCAGGCCGCCGTGAGCAGACAGAGGGCCGCCGTGGCCAGGGTGGCGGCGGCCGGCCGTTTGATCGACATGGAACTCCTAGTGGTGCGCACCGTGCTCACTCATGGGCCGAGTCGTTCATGGGCCCGAGTGGTTCGGACCGAGTGGTTCGGACCGAGTGGTTCGGACCGAGTGGTTTCGGTGCAGTAGTCGCCGTGGGACCGGCACGAGTTCCCGGGGCCGGACATCTCGTCGATGTCGTACTCGGTCGTACTCGTCACCGGCCCGCGGCCGCTCCGGCGGCCCGGAAGCGCGTTGGCTTGTCGACCGCGCCACGCCACCCGCTCGGGGGCGGGACTCAGGAAGGGGTGCACGCCTCGGCGATCGATACGCTGTTCTCGTAGAGGTGATGCCGGGTAATTCGGCCCTCCTCGACGGTGAGGCGCAGCGCGAACGGGCCCTCGAAGGACTTCCCCGTCGCGCGCACGGTCCCCGAGAGGTACCCCATCAGGACGGCGTCGGTGCCGTCAACGAGGAACGTGTCGACGGAGGCCCGGGCATCCTCGGCCACCGTGTGCTCGGCCAGCTCCGTGAACTGGGCGGCGCATTCGGCTCCGGTGGAGCGCGGCCGGATCCACGGGACGGCGGGGTTCTCGGCGAGTAGCCAGTCGACGTCCTCCGCGAAGAGCGCGACGAGCCGCTCGACGTCCCCGGCCATCCGGGCGGCGAGGAACTCCTGGACGACGTGGCGGGTGGTGTCGGTGACGGAACTCACGGTGACGTCAGCGGACTTGATGGGCATGGTTGCTCCTCGCGCCTTGGGTGCCGGAACCCTCGTCGGGATCTCGTTGACATGTGCCACGCTGCCGCAGCAGGGGGAGCGTGGTCGATTACGTCAGGGGTCATGGCCGGGTGGAGGGCTTCCATGTCCTGGTCCTCCAGCAGGGCCTTGATCGCGAAAGGCATCCCGGGGGGACGACACTTCCTCGGGAATTGATCCACTTCTCCTTCAACACAACGTGGCACGACGGCGTACCCCTCATGACAACGGTTGCAGAGCCGACAGAGCACGCGAACCGGTTCCCCGTGGAGACTCCGTCGCCACAAGCGCCCGGACACCGGTCATGCGCGACGGGGACATTCAGACCAGGAGACAGCCCAGGTGAAACGCCTCAGGACCATGCACCGGACGATGATCGCCACCACCGCGCTCGCCGCTCTCGCCCTGTCCGGTGCGGCGGTGACCACGGCCGGCGCGGTCGTCCCGGAGAAGCCGGAGAAGCCGGAGAAGAAGTCGTCGTCGAAGGGGTTCACCACCACCGTGGTGGACTTCGGCGCCTACACCAGCGAGGTCGAGGTCGAGAACCCCGCGGAGCCCGAGGACCGGGACCCCACCGTCGACGCCACCAACAACACCCTCGCGGTCAGCCCCGACGAGAGGCTCGCTGTAGCGACGAACTCCTACTCCGACCACCTCGTCGTCATCGACGTGCGCAGCGGTCGGAAGATCGCCGAGATCAAGGGGTACGTCAGCCCCCGCAACATCCTGTTCGCCCCGGACAGCAGGAGCTTCACCGTGTCCGACAGCGCGCGCGGTGTCGTGGACCGCATCTCCGTGTTCGGCTTCCGTGTCACCCGGCGTTTCCCCCTCGGGGCCGGTGTGTTCGGCACCGCGCAGAGCAGGGACGGCAAGTGGCTGTACGCCAACAACGCGGCGGCCGACACCGTCACGGTCGTCGACCTCGCCCGCAACAGGCCGACGGACGTCATCACCGGCTTCCACGAGCCGCGGCAGGGGACCGCACTCTCGTACTCGGGCGAGACCCTGTACGTCACCAACTACGGCAAGGGCGAGGTCTCGGTCGTCGACCTCACGAGCAAGGATCGCACGATGCGGCAGATCGGCGGGTTCCACGGTCTGCGCGCGGTGTCGGTCAACCGCGCCGGCGACCGCCTGTACGCGGCCAACAGTGAGACCGCCGAGATCTCCGTCGTCGACACCGCTTCCGGCGAGACGATCACTACGGTCCCCGTGGGTGAGAAGCCCTACGGCGCCGCGCTCTCCCCGGACGGCTCGGTCCTGCTCTCCGGTGACATGAAGAGCAACACCCTGACCGCCGTGAACACGGCGGACAACTCGGTGATCGGCACCGTCAAGAGCGGCCCGAAGGGCGCCCTGAAGGGCCCCCGCCAGGCGATCGGCTTCAGCGCCGACTCAAAGACGGCGTGGGTGCTCAACGACGACCTCACCGTCGCCGAGGTCGATGTGGAGCACCTCAAGGTGACCGACATCCTGGGTGACTGACAGTCACTGACGCCTCGGGCACGTCGCCTTGCGGGCGGGGGGCCTGGCTGTCCCGGCACCGTGGGGCGGCTGCGATTCAACACCGTGCCGCGCCCGTGCGTATACCAGGCATGAACAACTCTCCTTCCAACGTGCCGTCCCCACTCGCGGGCCCCGAGGCCGACCACGGTGGCGCCCCGGTGGGCCGGCGCGTCGTGCTGGGCATGCTCGGGCTGGGCGCCCTTGGCGTCGCGGCCGGGGGTCCGATCCAGAACGTGGTCGCCAAGGGCATCGACACCGTGGCGCAGAAGGATCCGACGGGCCTGTCGAACCTGTTGCCGGGGAACCGTTTCCGGTACTACACGGTCACGTCCGACACCCCCGAGATGGACGAGACGACCTACCGTCTCCGGATCGGCGGCATGGTGGACAAGGAAACGACCTTCCGGCTGTCCGATTTGGCCGCGCTGCCCCAGACCCGGCTGGTTCGGGACGTGCAGTGCGTGACCGGCTGGCGGGTGCCGAAGACGCCGTTCGCCGGAGTGCGCCTGTCCACGCTCCTGGACGCCGTGGGCGTGTCGCCCGGGGCCAAGGCCATCCGGTTCAGCTGTTTCGACGGCGCCTACACCGAGAGCCTCACCCTCGAGCAGGCCCGGCATCCCGAAGTGCTGGTGGCCACCAGCATGGAGGACGAGCCGGTCACCCACGCCCACGGCGGCCCGGTCCGGCTCTACGTGGCCCCGATGTACTTCTACAAGTCCGCGAAGTGGCTGTCCGGCATCAACGTCACCGACGAGGTGATCCCCGGCTACTGGGAACGCCGTGGCTACGACGTGGACGCATGGGTGGGACGCTCGAACGGACGTCACGATGCCCCCACGGTCTGACTCCGCCGAAGGTTCGGCCCTGTCGCGGGACGGCCGGCTGCCGCGGTTCACCGCCTCGGCGCGCTGGGCCCATCACGCCACCGCGCTCCTGGCCGGGGTGTGCGTCTTCACGGCCGCGTGCCTGTACGTCGCGCCCCTCTCCCAGCTCGTCGGCCGCCGGCCGCTGGTGACCGTCGTGCACGAGTGGTCCGGAATCGCGCTTCCCGTACCGGTGCTGGTGGGCATGGTGTCCCGAGCACTGCGCTCGGACCTGCGGCGGCTCGGCCGTTTCGCGCCGCACGACCGACGCTGGCTGCGGGCGGCGGTCCGTCGCAGCGGAACCTCGAACATTCCCTCCGGCAAGTTCAACGCCGGCCAGAAGCTGTACGCCTCCTGGACGGCGGGCGCGGGCCTGGTCATGGTGGGGACGGGGCTGCTGCTCTGGTTCCCCGAACTGGCCTCCCTGTCCGTCCGCATGGGCGCGACCTTCGTGCACGACTGGCTCGCCCTGACGATCGTGGTGGTGCTGGCCGGTCACATCTGGAAGGCGGCCGGTGACCCCGGGGCCCGGGAGGGCATGTGGCGGGGGACGGTCTCGCGGACCTGGGCCAACCGGGAACACCGCTTGTGGCGGCAGGAGATGGACGGCCACAGCGACGGGGGGCCGCTGACGGACACGCTCACGGATCTGCGCACGGACGCGTCGCGCACCGAGGCCGACAGGAAGCTGCGCGACCCCGCCAACACGCCACCCGAGTGACCTCGGTCGGGGGTGCCGCCGTGCGCTGGCTCGCCCGCGGGCGATGCGGTGGTGTGCGGGTCCCCGCGCGGGCCTCGTCGGGCCGCCCGGGCCCGCGTCTACGGCACCGGGTCGGAGGCCACGGTGGCCGTGTGGTCGAACGCGATCAGCGGGTCGCCGGTCAGAGGGTGCTCGATCACCGCTGCCCGCACCCCGAAGACGTCCGCGATCAGTCCGGGGGTGAGTACCTCCAGCGGTGTGCCGGAGGCGACGACCTCACCGGCGCGCAGCACATGCAGCCGGTCGCAGACGGACGCGGCCGCGTTCAGGTCGTGCAGGGACACCAGTGTCGTGCGGTGCTGGGCCCGCAGCAGGGCCAGCAGTTCCACCTGGTGGCGTACGTCGAGGTGGTTGGTGGGCTCGTCCAGGACGAGCACGTCCGGGTCCTGGGCCAGCGTGCGGGCCAGCAGCACCCGCTGGCGTTCCCCGCCCGACAGGGCCGCGAACCCGCGTGCGCCGAACCGCGCCATGCCCACCCGGTCCAGGGCATCGGCGACGATCTGCCGGTCCCCGTCGTCCTCACCGGCGAAGGCCCGCTTGTACGGGGTGCGTCCCATCGCCACCACCTCCCGCACGGTCAACTCGAAGTCGCCGCCCCGTTCCTGGGGCAGCGCGGCGACATGCCGGGCGGACCGTGCCGGGGACAGCGTCGCCAGGTCGGTGCCGTCCAGCAGGACCCGACCGGACGCGGGACGCAGATGCCGGTAGACCGTGCGCAGCACACTCGACTTGCCGCTGCCGTTCGGGCCGATCAGCCCGGTGATCTCCCCGGGGGCGGCGAACAGGTCCACCCCGCACACCACCGTACGGCCGTCGTAGGCGACCCGCAGGCCCTCCACGTCAATCCTCATCGGGTGCGCTCCAGTCGGCGGTCCAGCAGGAACAGCAGCACGGGAGCACCGACGAAGGCGGTGACCACACCCACCGGCAGTTCCGACGACGGCAGCGCCGTACGGCAGACGATGTCGACGACGACCAGCAGGACGGCACCGGTCAGCGCGGAGACCGGCAGCAGCCTGCGGTGGTCGCCGCCGACGACGAGCCGGCACAGGTGCGGCACCATCAGCCCCACGAAGCCGACGGCACCGGACACCGACACCAGGACGCCCGTCAGGACACTGGTCACGACGAACAGTTCCCGGCGCAGCGCGGCCACGTCCACGCCCAGGCCCGCCGCGGTCTCGTCGCCCAGCAAGAGGGCGTTCAGGGCCCTGGCCCGTGCCTGGAGGGCGAGCAGACCGAGGAGCACCGCGGCGGACGGCAGGGCGAGGGTGCTCCACTGGGCCCCGCCGAGGCTGCCCAGCAGCCAGAACAGCACGCCCTGGGTCTGCTGCTCGTCGCCCACCCGAAGGACCAGGTAGCTGGTGAAGCCGGACAGGAACTGGCCGATCGCCACCCCGGCCAGCACGAGTCTCAGCGGGGAGAACGCGCCGCCGCGCCGGGCCACGGCCCAGACCAGGGCGAAGGACAGCAGTGCGCCGAGGAAGGCGGCGCCGGAGACTCCGAGCCCGAGCAGTCCGCCGGTGCCGGCGCCGAGCACGATGGCGGCGACGGCTCCCAGCGAGGCCCCGTTGGAGATGCCCAGCAGATAGGGGTCGGCCAGTGGATTGCGCACCAGCGCCTGGACTGCGGTGCCGACGACGCCGAGTCCGGACCCGACGACGGCGGCGAGCAGCGCACGCGGCACCCGCAACTCCCAGACGATCAGGTCCTGGGTACCGGGCCGCGGCTGCCCGCCGGTCAGCCGGTGCAGCACCGTGGACCACACGCCGGTGAACGGCACGCCGGAGGAGCCCCAGGACACGGCCGCGGTGAGCGCCAGCACCAGCGCCACGGCGAGGCCGGCGAGCAGCAGGCCGACGGGAGCGGTCCTGGTGTCCCGGTCGCCGGGCTCCGGTGCCCGTGGCGCCTTCCCTCGTGCCGCGTCCGCGGACGACGACGGATCCGTCCGCATCTACCGCACGTCCTGGAACTTGTCCGGGTACAAGGTGCGGGCGATCTGCTCAACCGTTTCCGCGTTGGCGACCGACGGGGTCGTCATCCGTTCCGACCGAATCCGCAGAAGTCTCTCCTGCTTGACGGCGGTCAGCCCGCGGGTGGCGGGAAAGGACGTGAGGAACCGCTCGGCCTCGTCGAAGGCCCTGTCGTCCGCTTCGGCGCTGCCCCGGTTGCGTACCGTCAGCTGGATCCAGTCGGGGTTCTTGGCGACGACGTCCTCCCAGCCGGTCTGCTCGAAGGTGCCGTCGCAGTCGCGGAAGACGTTGCGGGCCCCGGCGAGGGTGATCACCGCGTTGGCCACCTGCCCGCCGCACACCGCGCCGGGCTGCTTGGTGCCCGCGTCGAAGTCGAAGACGAAGTACGTGGGCCGTTCCGCCTCGGGCACGGCCGCCACCCGCTCCCCCACCGCGTCCACCTTCTCGCGCATCCGGGCCACGATCTCGTCGGCCCGGTCGGACGTCCCGGTGAGGGTCCCGAGCCGCTCGATGTCGCCCATGACCGCGGACAGGTCCTCCTGGGGTCCGGGGTGTCCGCCGGCGGCACAGGCGGTCGAGAGCAGCTCCACCACCTTGATACCGGCCGCGTCGAACTCCTCGGGCCGGGGCCCGGTGGAGGTGCCGTTCGCGGGCCGGAACGTCTGCAGGTAGACGTCCGCGCCCGAACCGAGCAGCTTCTCCTTGGGGATGACCGTGCGGCCGAGGACCGGCACGTCGGACGCCTGGCCGGCGAGTTCGGGGGGCAACGTGCCCTCGCCCGGCGGGAATCCGGTGCCGATCACCTTGGGCCCCGCCCCGAGCCGCAGCAGCATTTCCAGCGCCGAGGCGTTGCTCGTGACGATCTTGCCGGGGGGCGAGTCGAAGGTGGCCTTCTCACCGTCGCAGTTCTCCACCGACACGCGGGGGCCGGTGCCCGGCGCGGCCGGCGACGCGCTCCCTCCGCCGCCCCCACCACAGGCGGTGGTGAGCAGCCCCGCGGTGAGCACGACACCACTGACCGGGCGCCACAGTCCGGACACGTTCAACCTCCATGGTCGCGTGCGATCGAGAAGACCTGTCGGCCGTCTCCGCACCAGGGGTCGTCGTGGCGAGGCGCCGGGTTCCCGGCCCGTTCGGAATTCCTTGTCGTTCGGGTTTACGCGCCGTTGCGGCGAAACGTTGCAGCGGCCCGGCGCGCGTGCCGCCCGTACCCGGCCCCTGTGACGCGCGCCACGTGCCCGTCGGGGAACTCCCGCCTCGAGCTCCCCGACTCCTCAGGAAACGCGGCCCGATCCCTTCGACGCCGCGCACCGCGAGCGACCTGGAGAACGCGTGACGGCCCAATCCCGACCGAAGTCCCCGGAGGCGGGCGCGGCTGCCCGATCCCTCGCTCCGCCCCCGGTTCTGTACGGCTTCCTCCTGCTGCTGGCGCTGATGTTCGCGGTGTCGTACGCCGTCGGGTCGGCCGCCGGCCCGGTCTCCCCGGGGATGTCCGGTTCGTCGGACACCGGCGTCGAGGCTCCCGGCAACGGCGGCGCGGGCGGGGACGACGGCGGCGCGGGCGGGGGCCAGGACATGGACATGGGCATGGACGGAATGGGCTGAGGAGGCACCGATGGACACCGAACCCCGTGCCACCGGCCCCCTCACGGTGACGACCGACCTGATCGTCGGCGGCATGACCTGCGCGGCCTGTGTGAACCGCGTCGAGAAGAAACTCGGCAAACTGGAAGGGGTCACGGCCGGCGTCAACCTTGCCACCGGTCGCGCCCGGGTGGAGCACCCCGCGGACATCGGCGCCGAGGAACTCGTCGCGGCGGTGGAGCGGGCCGGTTACACCGCCGCGGTCCCCGAGCCGCCCGGCGGGGCGCCGCCCGCGGACGCGGCGGGCGAGACCGCGGGACCGGGCGGCGGGGCCGACCGGCTAGAACTCCACCGGCTCGTGGTCACCGCCCTGCTCTCGCTGCCCGTGCTCGCCGTGTCGATGGTGCCCGCGCTGCAGTTCGTGAACTGGCAGTGGCTGTGCTTCACCCTCACCGCTCCCGTCGTCTTCTGGAGCGCGTGGCCGTTCCACGTGCGGGCCCTGCGCGGGCTGCGGCACTCGGCCGCGACCATGGACACGCTGGTGTCCCTGGGTGTGGTCGCCTCCTTCGCGTGGTCCACGTACGCGCTGTTCCTGGGCGGTGCGGGCGAGCCGGGCATGGAGATGGCCTTCTCCCTCCTGCCCGGCACGGCCACCGACGCCCCGGCGATCTACCTCGAAGCGACCGTCAGCGTCGCGCTGTTCGTGCTCGCGGGCCGCTGCCTGGAGGCACGGGCCAGGCGCGGGACCGGTGAGGCGCTCCGTTCGCTGGCACGGCTGACGGCCAAGGAGGTGGCGGTCCGTGTGAACGGCACCGAGCGGCTCGTCCCCGTGGAGGAGCTGACCGTCGGGCAGGTCTTCGTGGTCCGACCCGGTGAACGGGCGGCCACCGACGGGCTGGTCGTGAAGGGCAGTTCCGCCGTGGACCTGTCCCTGGTCACCGGCGAGAGCGAGCCGGTCGAGGTGGGCCCGGGCTCGGCCGTGGTCGGCGGAGCGGTCAACGCCGGCGGGCTGCTGCTCGTGCGGGCGACCGCCGTCGGCGCCGACACCCAGCTCGCCCGGATCGCCCGGCTGGTGACCGACGCCCAGGCCGGCAAGGCGAGGGCGCAGCGGCTGGCGGACCGGGTCGCCGGGTTCTTCGTTCCGGTAGTGCTGGCGCTGGCCGTGACCACGCTGGGCTTCTGGCTGGGGGCGGGAGCCGACGCGCAGCCGGCCGTCACCGCGTGCGTCGCCGTCCTGGTCGTCGCCTGCCCCTGCGCCCTCGGTCTGGCCACGCCCACCGCGCTCCTGGCCGCCACCGGCCGCGGTGCCCAGATCGGCGTTCTCGTGAAGGGTCCGCAGTCCCTGGAGGGCCTGCAGCACCTCGACGCGGTCGTACTGGACAAGACCGGCACCCTCACCTCCGGGCGCATGAGCGTCGCCCGCGTGACGGTGGTCCCCGGCGGACTGGACGCGGACGCCGTACTGCGGCTGGCCGGGGCGGTGGAGCAGGGCTCGGAGCATCCGCTGGGCCGCGCCGTCGCGGCACACGCGCGCCGGGAGCTGTCCGGAGAGGACCTGCCCGAGGTGCGCGACTTCCGGGCGCTGACCGGGCGCGGGGTGTCCGGCCGGGTGGAGGACCGGCGGGTGGAGGTCCTGGCACCAGGCGACGACCTGTCCGGCCCGCTGGCCGAGGCTCTGGCGACGGCCGAGAGGGCCGCGCACACCGCGGTACTGGTGTGCGTGGACGGGGTGGCACAGGCCCTGATCGAGGTCGGTGACGTCGTACGGCCCGGCAGCTACCGGGCCGTGGAGCGGCTTCGGCGGCTGGGGGTGCGCCCGGTGCTCGCCACCGGGGACCGCGAGGCGCCCGCACGGGCCGTCGCTGACGCTCTCGGTGTCACCGACGTGTACGCGCGACGCGGCCCCGAGGACAAGGCCGGTCTGGTGCGGGAGCTGCGCGAGCGGGGCTACCGGGTCGCGGTCGTCGGCGACGGTGTGAACGACGCCGCCGCACTCGCCGGCGCCGACCTCGGCATCGCCATGGGCAGCGGCACGGACGTGGCCATCGGAGCGGCGGACGTGACCCTGTCCCGCGGCAGCATCGACGCCCTGGCGGACGCGGTGCAACTCGCGCGGCACACCCTGCGCACCATCCGGACGAACCTGGTGTGGGCCTTCGGCTACAACGTGGTGACCGTGCCGCCGGCCATGGTCGGCCTGCTGAACCCCATGCCGGCCGCCGCGGCGATGTCGCTCAGTTCCCTGCTGGTGGTCGGCAACAGTCTGCGGCTGCGCGCCTGGCAGCCCGCGCCCGCACGGAGGAGGATCCGATGACCGGCCCGACGAGCGGACTCTGGCGGCGCCTGTCCCGGCGCCGGCTGACCGACACCGCGCTGGCCGCCCTCGCCCCCGTCGTCGCGTGCGGCGTCGCCCTCGGCGGCCTGACCGTCTGGACCGGTGCGGGCGGGGCCGGGCGGCCCACGGTGCGGATCGACGTCTCCTACGGCCGGGTCTTCCTGCCGTTCGGCGAGACGACGGAGACGTCCGCGTACTTCGACGTCACCAACACCGGTGACACCGACGACCGGCTGGTCGCGGTCACCTACTCCGGCGGGGAGGCCGGTCTCAGCCGGCACTTCATGACGCCCAGTGGTGCCGCGTCCAAGGAATCCCTGGAAGCCGTCGGCGTCTCGGCCGGAGACAGCCTGTCCATGTCCCCGCACGGGGTGGACGTGACTCTGACGGCACGGCCCGGCTGGCGTCCCGGCGACCTCGTCCGCTTCACCCTGCGCTTCGAACGCCGCGGCAGTGTCGACGCCCTCGCGGTGGTTACGCCGCCGGGAGCCGCACCGGCGTGAACCGCTGTCAGCCACAGGCGTGTTCCGCCGTCTCGGCGTCCACTGCGCGGTCGGCACACCGCCCCCACGCCGGCGCACGCCGCGGTCACGACAGCCGAGGTACGCCTGGAACGTCTGAACCCGCGTGAGCGCAACGTACTGGCGCTGACGGCGGAGGGGTTGGGCACGACGGGAGTCGGGGCAGGACCGGGGTCGAGTGTCCTGGTGGGCCGGGGTGCTACAAGTGCGAGCCGTCCCGCGCACCGCGCCGTCGCAGTACGGCGGCGGCGAGGGCTGCGGCCACCGCGGCTCCCGCTCCGATCAGCGCGACCAGCGGGAGGGACGAGTCGGAGTCGGAGTCCTCGGCGGCGGCCGGTTGAGGTGTCGCCGCGTCGACGGACGGAGCGGGGGCGGATGCGGAGGTGCCCGGCTGCTGGGCGCCTCCGGCGGATCCGGGCGGCGGGCCGGCCTCGGGGTCCACGACGAGGACCGGTGCGGGGAACTCCGGTTCCTCGGCACCGGTCCTGGGCTGGTTCCATGCGACGGCCGTGCCGTTGGAGTAGGTCTGTTCCGTGTTGAAGGTCAGGGAGTACCGGTCCGGAATCGGGCCGACGTTCGCCCGGAAGGTCTCGCTCTGGGCGGGCTGGATCTCGTGCCCCTGCTCCGCCGTCCAGACCAGCCGCGTACCCTTGCCTCCCGCTCCGGGGAGCGTCTCCTGGTTCCATCCGTCGAGCTTCGGCACCGAGGTGACCATCAGGTCCTTCGGGACCTCGACCGTGATGCGGACGGTGGTGGCCTCCGCCAGTTCGCTGGGCACGCGGAACTGCAGGGTGGCGGGCTTGCCGGGGATGACGTCGCCGATGACCCGGACATGGGCCGTGGCGGCGGTGGCCGAGAGCAGGACCGCGCCCGCCGCCCCGGCGGCAGTGATCAGTGGGGTGATGTGCCGTCGAGTGCGGCGGGACATGGCAACGTCCTCTCGGGTCGGGATCGGGGTTGAGGTCAGCAGCAGTCGCAGAACAGGAGGTCGGCGGTCTTCACGCCGTGGGTGTGACCGCCGGCCTGCGAGGCGAAGGCCGCCTTCTGGACGGGGGTCACCACGCCCTTGACCTCGATGGAGATGCTCTTGCCGTCGAAGGCGCCGAAGGACAGCGCCATGGGCGTGGTGCCGTTCTTGTCGGTCGGGAAGGTCCGCAGCGGGGTCTTCCTGCCGTTGTCGGCCACGGAATAGGCCTGGTAGACCGTGTCGGCCTTGAGCCCGCGCGCCTGGAGCTGGATCATGTCCAGTCCGGCCACGGGCCGGATGGTGGCCTCCAGGACGCGGCCCTTGACCGGGTCCAGGGTGTCGCCACGCTCGCCGTTGGGCAGCGTGGTGGGCACGTTGTGGGCCTGCCGGCCCAGTCCCTGGTGGCCGAGGTTGGCAGCGCTGCCGGGCCGGTTGGTGGCCCGGGGGGCGTAGACGATGGCCTGCGGTTCCTGGCCGGAGGCGATGGTGTCGACCACCCTGTTGGTGGCCGTGTCGATGACGTCCACCGCGTCGGACTTCTCCAGGCCGATGTAGAGACGGGAACCGTCACCGCTGCCCCAGGCGCCGTGCGGGGCGTGACCACCGTTCTTGATCTTGGTGAGGAGCCGCGGGGCGCCGTCGGTCCGCTTGTAGACCCAGGTCTCGTCGAGCCCGCCCATCGTCAGGTAGACGAACTTCCCCTTGCGGTTGTCGACGAACTGCGGGTGGTTGGTGTCCGGGCCGGTGTTCAGCACCGTGACGACCTCGTTGCGCCTGACGTCGAGCACGCTGATCTTGCCGTCGCGCTTGTGCGAGACCCAGATCTGCTTCCCGTCCTGGGAGATGGCCTGGTCGGAGGAGAAGGTGGAACCGAGCCCGGTGATGCGCTTGACGATCTTGTGGGATCGCACGTTGATCACGTCGACTTCGGCCTTGGTGGTGAAGTTGACGTACGCGTACCGGCCGTCGGGGCTCATGAGCACCTTCGAGGGCCCGTCGCCGACGCGTACGGTGCCGGTGACGCCGCCGTGCTCGGTGTCGACGACGGAGATCGTGTCGCGGCCGCGGTTGGCGACCCAGAACTCCTTGCCGTCGGCGGTGAAGCTGCCCTCGTGGGCGGCGCGACCCACGTCGGTGGTGTTGAGGCCCTTGTTGGTCCTGATGTCCACCATGTGCACCGTGTTGCTCGTGACGCTCACCACGGCCAGCAGATGGCGGTCCGGCGCGTAGGCCAGTCCGTGCACCCCGGAGTCACCGGTGTACTGCGGGCTGAAGGTGCTGCCGACGCGCTGGTCGCCCAGGGCGATGGTGCCCAGCGTCTTGTTGGTCGACGGGTCGATCACCGACACCGTGTTGGACGACTGGTCGGCGGTGTAGATCCGGTCGCGGCCCGAGATGGGGATCGGGCGGTGCTTCTGCGTGGCGACGGTCTGGGCCTCGGGCTCGGGACTCGCCTGCGCGATGGAAGCGGCCGCGACGCCGCCGCCCCCCGCTCCCAGCGTGGCGATGAGCATCCATGTCGCACGACGTGCAGTAGTCATCTTGGGTCTCCGTTGTCCGTTGGCTGTTGTTTTCGGGCAGGGCGGAGCGCCGGGCCTTTCGGGTACGGCGGACCGCCCGAGCGCCCGGTGCGTGCGGCGTCAGTTGGTATATGTGTTTCCGGCTGTCAGACCGGCCGGGACGCGGACGGCGAGGGCGGCGGCGCCGGCACACGGACGTGAGTCACCACGCGCCCCGATTCGTCCTCGACCAGCAGGGCGGTGATGGTGTCCCGGCGCATGGCCGTCATCATGCGGGTGGACACCTCCGCGTCGGAGTCGGCCCGTACGCTGCCGCCCGGCATGCGCTTGCCATCGGCGTTGACCGTCATCATCCGGTAGGTCTCGCCCTTCTTGAGCCCGGACAGCAGCACCGGCACCTCGGTGCCTCCGGGGCGCTCGACCATCCCTCCGTCACGGACGAGCACCACGGACGCCGTCGTCGTGGGCGGCGGCTGGTCCCGGTCCAGCGTGAGCGGGACGACCGCAGCGGCCGCCGTGACGACGACGGCGGACACGGCCAGGGCGATACGGCGCCGGTAGCGGGGCCGGCGGGCGGGCTGCGGCGGGGCGGCCACGACCTGTCGGATACGGTCGCCGAGATCGCCGGAGGGCCGTGGACGCACCGCCGGGACGCCTTCGCCCACGAGGGTGGCGAACGGGTCGGCCCGTCGCAGTGTGCGCGCCACGTCCTCGGTCTCGGCGGCCTCGCGCGCGCAGTCCGGACACTGGTCGACGTGCCGGGAGAGTTCCTCGGGCAGCGGGGTGCCGAGCAGCAGGTGTTCGGTCAGGAGCGGCCGGTACGGGACGCATGCCTTGTTCATGGTGCCAGCCACCCGTTCTCCTCGAGGATGAGCCGCAGCGACCGCACGCCGTAGTACAGCCGGCTGCGCATGGTGGACGCCGGGACGCCCAGCTCCTCACCCAGTTCGGCGCAGGTACGACCGCCGAAGTACACCTCCACCACCGCCTCCCTGTGCTGTGGACTCAACCGCTCCAGCGCCTCCCCCAGCTGGATCCGCTCCAGGAGCTGATCAACGGGGTCGAACGCCGAGGACGACTCGGACACCGCGTCCCAGGACGAGTGGCCCGTGCCCTCGCGGACCTTGCGCCGCCGAATGGCGTCCACCACCGCGTTCCGGGCGATGGCGAACAGCCAGGTCCGCATGGACCCCTGCGCCGGGTCGAAGCCCCGGGACGATTTCCAGGCCCGGACGAAGGTCTCCTGGACGACGTCCTCGGCGAGCTGCCGGTCGTCCAGGGCCTTGAACGCGAACCCGAAGAGTTCACCCCCGTAGAGATCGTAGGCGGCCCGCACCTCGCGGTCGGTGCGCAGCGCGGTCGGCTCCACGTCCTTCGACGCGAACCGTCCACGCAGCCACTTCACGGGGCTACCGCTCACCGACACGGCCGTCCGTGTCCGATCCGTGCCAGGGGGCCATGATGCCGTCCATTTCCGCAGACGATGTGGTCACCAGGGGATACGCGGCCTACGACATGCGTGTTGAAAGAGCCTGAAAAATTGTTGGTACGACGGAGAACACGCAGGTCACATCCTTGCATTCGCTGTTCGTCGAGCGTGCGGCCGACGTGCGGCAGGCGGTCCACAGGGTTCATGCTTCCAGGACATGTCTCCGGGGCAGGAGGGGAAGGCAGCCTGCTTCAGCCTGCGTGATCACGGCCTTCGGCGACACCCTTTGGAGCCGCTTGCGCCGATGACGAGTACACGCGTGGACGTTTCCCCGCTTCCCGGCGCCGAGCGTCAGAGCTGGGAGCCGCCGCCGTCCACGGCGAGTTCGGCGCCGGTGGTGTAGGTGGCGTCGAAGGCCAGGAACACCACCGCCCCGGCGACTTCGGTGGGGGTGCCCATGCGCAGCATGGGGTTGTCGGCCGCCATCTGCGCCTTGGTCTGTTCGGCCGCCTCCCGGGGCATCGACTTCTCCAGGATTCCGGAGTCGATCGGGCCGGGGCTGACCGCGTTGACCCGGATCTTTCGGCTGAGCAGTTCCCGCGCCAGGCTGCGGGTCATCGAGCGCACCGCCGCCTTGCCGGCCGCGTACGCGCTGAGCGCGGGGAGTCCCAGCACGTTTGCCACGGATGTGGTGAGCACGACACCGCTGCCTTCCGCCAGGAGCGGAGCGAGCTTCTGCACCGTGAAGTAGGGGCCCTTGGCATTGATGGCCAGCAGTTGGTCGAAGAGCGCTTCACTGGTCGCCTCGAACGGCGCGAAGCCGTTGACTCCGGCGTTGGCGAACAGGGCGTCGACCGTGCCGAACTCGGCCTTCACCCGGTCGGCCAGGGCCTCGATGTCGGGCAGCGACGCGGCGTCGCTGCGGACCGCGATCGCCCTCTCGCCGAGCCGCTCGCGGGCGGCATCCAGAGTGGTCTGGTTCCGGCCGGTGATCAGCACACGTGCCCCTTCGTCCACGAGCAGTTGCGCGGTGGCCAGTCCAAAACCGCTGCTGCCTCCGGTGATCACCACACGCTTGCCTGCGTACTTGCCCATTTCGGACACACTCCATCTGTCGCGATGACTATTGGCTTTCGTCCGAGCGGTCGAACCTCGCTGGACAGGTTCGAGTCAACAACCGTCCGAAACAGGTGTCCAAGACCCGTTCTGCACCCCGTCATGCAGAATCTGCATAACGGGTAGGCTGCCGGTATGTCCGACGAAGTCCTGCCCTCGATCGTGCGCAACCCCGGCCCGGACCTGGATCTGAGACTGGTGCGGTACTTCGCGGTCGTCGCCGAGCATCTGAATTTCGCGCGGGCGGCCGCCGCGCTCCACGTTGCCCAGCCCTCCCTGAGCCGCCAGATCCAGCGACTGGAGGACGCTCTCGGTGTGCGCCTGCTGGAGCGCACCACTCAGGGCAGCCGCCTCACCGCTGCCGGCGCGGCCTTCCTCCCGCAGGCACAGGTTCTTCTGCACACGGCGCACCAGGCGGTGCTCAGCGCACACGCCGCCGCGCCGCCGCGCACGGTCACCATCGGATACGTGGAGGACCTCGTCATCACCCCCGCGGTGCGGGAGCTGCGCCGCCGTCACCCCGACGCCCACGTCCGCACCCTTCACCTGGACTGGGACGAAGCCCGTGCGCTGCCCGAGGGGCGGGTCGACGCGCTCGTCCTGCGCACGCCGCTGCCGATCCCGGGCGACGGTCTGGACGTGACCGTCCTCTACGACGAACCCCGGGCGCTGCTCGTGCCCGCCTTCCACCGTCTCGCCGGCAAGAAGTCGGTCACCCCGGACGACTTCACGGACGAGCCCCTCGTGGCCTGCGCCGGTATGGCAGCGCTGTGGACCGGGTTCTGGCGGCTCGACCCGCGTCCGGACGGCAGCCCGGCTCCGCTCGGTCCCATGCTCGTCGACACCTTCGAGGACAAGCTCGAAGTCGTCGCCGACGGCCGGGCCGTCGCCCTCGTGCCGGCCGACGACCGGCGCTGCACACTCCGCGACGACCTCGCCACCGTCCCCGTCGAGGGAGTGGAACCCTGCCAGGTGGTGGTCGCCACTCGTCTCGCGGACGCCAACCCGCTCGTCGCCCGCTTCCGGGAATCCGCGCACGCCCTTCTCGTACGCGAAGCCTGACGCCGCCCTGACGAGGGCGACACCGTCAGGCGACGCCCTCAGCGCCTTCCGATCTTGGGAGGGACATGACCTAGGACGGGCGCCCGCCGAACTGCCAGTTGTGCACCTCGATGTCGGCGTACCGGTCCGGGGTCAGGATGGCGCGTGCCGTGTCCGGGTCGGGTGCTCGGACCAGCGCCGCGGTGCCCAGCCAGGTCGCGCCGTTGTCGGACAGCAGCGGTCCGTAGGCGATCAGCTCGTTCCGGTCCGGCGGCACTTCGAGGTCGGCGGCCGGTCCGGTGCCCAGGCCGAGCACCAGGTACCGGTTGCCGCCGGTCCGGCCGCCGGGGAACTCCCACATGGTGCGCCCCAGCGTGTTGCGCCACCGTCGCAGCAGCACGTCCCGGTAGGCGCCGGCCTGGTAGTTCGGCTCGTCGAAGGCGAATGTGCGGGCAGCGGCGGGACCGGGCAGGTCGAGGATGTGCACGCTTCCCGTGAGCGTCTCGCCGTCGTCGGCGAGAGTCGGACCCCGGGCGATCATCTCCTTCGCGTACTGGTCCATGTACGACCAATGCGCTTCCCCCAGCTCGTAGCGCAGTGACAGGGAGGCGGGCCGGTCGCGGTGGTAGCAGAGGAACTCCATACCCAAAGATCTCTTGTAGGAGGGGAGCGGGTCGAGCGGATTTCATGGGGTCAGGGCGAAGCCGCTGTTCGGCGCGGGAAGCTAGCCGTACGCCCGGCGCTCCGTGGCCGACAGGTACTCACGCAGTGTCCGGCGGGACTGGAGGAGAGCGTCGATCCGCTCGTCCAGTGCGGTGATGCGCGCCCGGAGCAGGTCCAGGGTCTCCAGGCACGGCTTCAGATCGGGGTCTTCGCCCGTGACACACGGTTGGAGGTAGCCGATCTCCTGCGTCGACAGCCCCGCGTCCAGCAGTTTCCTGATCTGGGACACGGTCAGCACGGCGTCTTCGCCGTACTCGCGGTAGCCGTTGTCGCCGCGGCCGGGCACCAGCAGGCCCTGAGCCTCGTAGTACCGCAGTTGGTGCGGATTCACCCCGGTCCGCCGGCTCAACTCCCCGATCAGCACGCGGATTCCCCCCTTGACCTTCATACCGGTGTGAACGTCGACGATTGTGCCACCGACCGGAGAAGGAGCACATGATGCACACCGGCACACCTGTCACGGTTCTCGGCCTTGGGCTGATGGGCGGCGCCCTCGCCAGGGCGTTCCTGCGCGCGGGACACCCGACGACCGTGTGGAACCGCACGCCCGCCAGGGCCGACGACCTCGTGGCTCGGGGCGCGACGCTCGCGCAGTCCCCGACGGCCGCGATCGCGGCCGCCCCGCTCGTGGTGGTCTGCGTGTCGGACTACGACGCCGTGGTGGATGTCCTCGACGGACCGCTCGGCGGTCGGGTCGTGGTGAATCTGACCTCGGGCACGCCCTCGCGCGCCAGAGAGCTCGCCGAGGACGTGGCCCGCCGCGGCGGTGGTTACCTCGACGGCGGGGTCATGGCGGTCCCGGAGGCAGTCGGCACGGCTGACGCCGTGCTCGCCTACAGTGGGCCGCGCCCCCTGTTCGACGCCCACAGGTCCGCCCTGGGCAGTCTCGGCACGGGCCTCCACCTCGGTGACGATCCCGGACTGTCGGCCACACACGAGATGGCCACGCTCGTTCTCATGTGGAGCATGCTCGACGGCTTCCTCAACGGCGCGGCGATACTCGGCTCGGCCGGTGTGTCCGCCACGGCCCACCTACCCGTGGCACGGACCGCGATCGACATGGTGGCAGGCTGGCTCCCGGGCTACGCGCGGCAGGCCGACGACGGCGTCTACCCGGCCGACGACGGCACCGTGAACACCCACCTGACGGCGATGGCGCAGGTGGTCGAGGAGAGCGAGGCGCTCGGCGTCAACTCCGAGCTGCCAAGGCTCCTCATGGCGCTGGCGCAGCGAGCGGCGGAGTCCGGCCACGGCGGCAGCGGCTATGTGGCGCTGGTGGAACAGTTCCGCAGCCAGGCCCGGGAGGCGGCGCAGTCGGGGGCGAACGGCAGCTGAAGGAGGCCTCCGCCCGGCGACGGCCTCAGGGACGCGGGACGTTTCGCAGGTTGGCGCGGGCCAGGTCGAGCATCTTGCCGACCCCGCCGTCGAGCACGGTCCGGCCGGCGGCAAAGGCGAAGCCCTTGACCTGGGCGGCCGAGATGTGCGGCGGGATGGACAGCGCGTTGGGATCGGTCACCAGGTCGACCAGGAACGGTCCGTCGTGGGCGAGCGCCCGCTTGAGCCCCTCGGCAACATGCTCGGGGCGCTCGACGCGGATCGCCTCGATGCCCGCGCCGCGGGCGATCGCCGCGTAGTCCACCGGCTCGTGGTCGGTCTCGTGCTCGGGCAGTCCTTCGACCAGCATCTCCAACTTGACCATGCCCAGGGAGGAGTTGTTGAAGACGACGGTCTTCACCGGCAGATCGTGCAGCTTCACGGTGAGCAGCTCGCCCATGAGCATGCCCAGTCCGCCGTCGCCCGACATCGAGATCACCTGGCGGCCGGCATGGGCGAACTGCGCGCCGATGGCGTGCGGCAGCGCGTTGGCCATCGTGCCGTGCAGGAACGACCCGATCATCCGGCGCCGTCCGTTGGGGGTCAGGTAGCGTGCCGCCCAGACATTGGACATGCCGGTGTCCACGGTGAATACCGCGTCGTCCGCGGCGAGTTCGTCCAGGACCGAGGCCGCGTACTCGGGGTGGATCGGGGTGTGCCGCTCGACGTCGCGGGTGTAGGCGGAAACCACCTTCTCCAGGGACTTGGCATGCTTGTGCAGCATCCGGTCCAGGAAGGCACGGTCCCGCTTCGCCTCGACCAGTGGAAGCACGGACCGCAGCGTCTCCCGGACGTCGCCGTGAACCCCGAGTTCCAGCACGGTGCGGCGGCCCAGGCGGCCCGCGTCGTGGTCGATCTGCACCGTCCGTTCCTGCGGCAGGAAGTCGTTGTACGGGAAGTCGGTGCCCAGCAGTACGACCAGGTCGGCCTCGTGCATCGCGTCGTAGCAGGCGCCGTAGCCCAGCAGACCGCTCATGCCGATGTCGTACGGGTTGTCGAACTGGATCCACTCCTTGCCCCGCAGGGTGTGCCCGACGGGGGCGGCGGCCTTCTCCGCGAGCGCCATGACCTCGGCGTGCGCGTCCCTCACTCCGGCACCGCAGAACAGCATCACCTTGCCGGCCGTGTTCAGCTTCTCGGCCAGCGCCCGAACCTGCGTGTCCGGCGCGACGACCCGGCCGCGTTCGGTGACCAGGTCGCTGCTTCCCGTCGGGTGGGTCGCCTCGGCGTGCGCGACGTCGCCCGGTATGACCAGGACGGACACCGCGTTGTTGCCCAGGGCCCGCTGCATGGCGATGCGCAGAACCCGCGGCATCTGCTCGGGGGTGCCGATCATCTCGCAGTAGTCGCTGCACTCGGTGAAGAGCCGTTCCGGGTGCGTCTCCTGGAAGAAGCCCGTACCGATCTGGTGGGACGGGATGTGCGAGGCGAGGGCCAGCACGGGCGCGCCGGAGCGGTGCGCGTCGTACAGCCCTTGGATCAGGTGCGTGTTGCCGGGACCACAGCTTCCTGCACACACGGCCAGCCTGCCGGTCAGCTGCGCCTCCGCCGCCGCGGCGAAGGCGGCGGCCTCCTCGTTCCGTACGTGGACCCACTCGATGCCGTCGGTGCGGCGCACCGCGTCGACCACCGAGTTCAGGCTGTCCCCCACCACGCCGTAGATCCGCTCCACGCCGGCCTGACGCAGAATGTCCACCATCTGCTGAGCCACGGTCAGATTCCGCATGTCCGGTCCTCTCCCCTCAGGCTGCACGCCTGTCCCAGATCACCCTTGACCGCTTCAATATAGTTGACGCATCTACTTTGTGAAGCGTGGGGCTTCAGGGATTCGGCGTGGGCAAGGGCGAGTTCCGGCTGACGGCCGAGGTGCCGCCGCCGGACACCGCGGCCGGGGCCGCGCTGGAGGCCGTCTCCTGACGAGAGCCGTCGGGCTTCCCCGGGCGCTCCGGAGACGAACACTCAGCCGAGCTGCCCCTTCAGCCACCGTAGGACCTCAGGGGTGACCGGGTCGGTGATGTCCGCGAACTCGTCGTGCCGCTTCAGGAACTTGGCGACGTAGGGGCAGACCGGAACGATCCGCATCCCGGATGCACGTACGTCGGCAAGCGCCTGCCGGACCAGTTGCGCGGCCAGCCCCTGGCCGGCGAAGGCCTCGTCGATCTCCGTGTGGAAGAAGACGCGCTGAACGCCCAGATCACGGTATGCGGTCAGACCGGCGCGTCGGCCGCCGACCAGGATCTCGTACCGGTGATCGGCGTCCGCCCGCTCGACGACTGCGGGGGTGGAGGACTCGGTCATGGTGCGCCTTTCGTAACGGAGGTCGATGGGGAGGTCAGCGGGTCGGCGGGCTCCGGCGGGGCCGGATCACGGCGCTCGGCAGGGCGGGGGCGGGAAGGCGGCCGCCGGGAAGTCCTCGATCACGCCGAGGCGGTCGGAGGAGGCCTCCCACTCCTCGCGAGCCTTCACGATGTCCGCGTGGCTGCGGCCTACGTATCGCACGGGGGCCGCCGAGCGGAACCTCACGCGCCGACAGGACATCGACCCCGGCGGCACCGGCCTGCGGGCAAGGCCGGCTGCCCGGTGGCACGGCAGCCTCAGTCACTGACCTTGCTGCGGGACTGGTACAGCAGGTCCTGGTACTCGGGATGCCGGCTGATCCAGCCCGCGAAGAAGGGGCAGGTGGCCAGCACCCGGAGGTTCGCGGCGCGAGCCTCGTCAAGGGCCGTTCGGACCAGCGCGGACCCGACTCCCATCCCCTCGTACTCCTCCTCGACCTCGGTGTGCACGAACGCGACGAGTTCCGCCGTACGGATGTACTCGGCGACGCCCGCCACCTTGGATTCCCCGTCGACACGAGCCTCGTAGCGCTTCGCCTCGGGCACGTCGCTCACTTCGACCGCCATGTGTCCTCCTTGTGGGGCCCGGGTCCCGTCCCGCTCGGTTCGACGGAATCCCGGGGGCCAGAACGCCACCATAACCCCACGCAGTTGACGCATCAACTTATCCCGCGGCAGGAGCAGCCGCGATGAGGGTCGCACCACCCGCGCTCGCCGGTAGATGAGCTGTCAACGATTTCGTTAGACTGCCGTCATGGACGCACAGCCGCGCTGGCTCGGCCCGGAAGAGAAAGCCGCCTGGGACAGCTTCATCCGCATGCAGGAGAAACTCATCGGGCGGCTGTCCCGACGCGTCCAGATCGACTCCGGGCTGTCAGCGGCCGACTATGTCGTGCTCGTAAGCCTCACCGAGAGGGGCAACGGCCGGATGCGCTTCCTGGATCTGGCCAAGCTCGTCGAGTGGGAGAAGAGCCGGATGTCCCACCAGGTGACACGGATGGCGAAACGTGGGCTCGTGGCCAGGGAGGAGTGCCCCGACGACGGACGCGGAGCGTTCATCGTCGCCACACCGGCCGGCTGCGAGGCGATCGAGGAGGCCGCACCGCTGCACGTCGAGCACGTCCGCCGCCTCTTCGTCGACGCCCTCACCCCGAACCAGCTCAACACGCTGGGCCGGCTCTCACAGCGCGTCCTGGACCACATGGAGAAGCAGCCGGACTGACCGGGACTCCATGCCGGCATGGCTGATCCGTCAACCTCTGACACCGGTAGGCAACTTACCGCCGGTCGGCCGCAGTTGAGGTGAACCAACTTCGCCGGGGCGGCCGAGCGGGCCGCCCCGGCGGAGTTGTCAGGTCTCGTTTCCGGTGGGCGTGGCCAGGAGCTGCATCTCCCAGGCGAAGGCCACACCGCCGGCGCCGCCGTGCTGCGCCTGGATTCCCCTTCGGGCACTTCGCGTCCGCGGGTCTCCGGCAGTACACCGACAGATCTCTGCGGGGCCGTCCTCCCGACCCCCGTGGCGGGAGGACGGCCCCGGCTCTTTCGGGTGGCCGCCCGGTCAGTACAGCTTGGCGACGGCCGTGCGCGTGGTCTTCTTGAAGGCGGCCACCGGCGCATCCTGGAAGTCGCCCATCTGTCCCCACCTCACGACGGTGACGGTCCTGCCGTCCCGCCCGACCGACAGCAGAGCGATGTCGGTGGCGCCCCAGGACGTCTCGGTGTGCAGGCCCCGGACGCGGGCGCCCTCCTCGACCGGCAGCGTGCCGTAGCTGCGGCCCTCGGCCTCGACGTCGGGCGAGGACTCCTCGATGCGGTCCGCACAGGTGCGGATCAGGTCGTCGTAGTGCTGTGCCAGCACCTTGGCCTGGGCGGATGTGCCCGCGACTACGGTCAGCTGCACGGCGCCGGCGTCCAGGTCGGTCCAGAACCGGCGGTGCCGGTAGTCGTAGCCGGGCACGCCCTCCGTGCTCACGCACATGCCGAGTTCGTCCGGGAAACCGTCGGTGACCGGCCCGGCCGTCCAGGACGACGCCGGGTGCGGCGGCAGCTGGGACGCCGACAGGAACGCGGGCGTGGCGGCCGACGCGGGCTCGGCTGCCTTCGGAGTGGCGCCGGCAGCCGGTGCCGTCAGGATCGCGCCCGCCGCGAAGGCGGCGACGGTGAGTGCGCGGAGCGCGCTCGCTGGAAGGTGCAGGGACATGGGTGTTCCCCCCGTGTACGGAAGCGTGGAACGTGGATGCCGCGGCGAGGCCTGCTGGTCGGCCCCGGGCCTGGTCGGTGCGGCACCAAGAGCATCGGCGGACACGGGGGGCGGGCGCAACAGCCGACGGCGCGTCCCACACGGTGGAACCATCCCAGCCCGTCTGACGTGCAGGTACATGGGATGCCTGGGATGCCGTCCCGGGCTGGACAGGGGCCGTACGAGGACGGGGATACCTGTGCCGACACAGCACGACAGCGACAGCACCGACGAGGTCGCCGAGTTCGCGGCGCTGCTGAGGGAGCTCAAAGAGCACACGGACCGCAGCTACGGCTCGCTGGCCCGCCGTCTGGGCATGAACACCTCGACGCTGCACCGCTACTGCGCCGGTGACACGGTGCCGCTCGACTTCGCCCCCGTGGAGCGCTTCGCCGCGCTGTGCGGGGCGACCCCGGGCCAACGCCTCGAGCTGCACCGCCGTTGGCTGCTGGCCGTAGCGGCCCGCCACCGGCCCCGCACGGCGGAAGCGGGGCAGGGCGCGCCCGGCGCCGCCGAGCCGGAAGTCGTGGACGACGCGGCCCACGGGCCGGACACGTCGGTGCACGCCGTCACCGAAACGGACCCCACGCCCCCGCTCCCGCGCCGCCCCTGGTACCGCCGTAGGCCGCTCGTGGCGGGGACGGCCTGCGTCTGTGCCGTACTCGCCACGCTCGGAGCGCTGTCCGCGCTGCCGGACAGACAACGGGCGTCCGCCGACGGTCCCGCACACGGCTCCGACCCGACGGCGTCCGGCACGGCCAAGGCCAGATCGTCCGGGCCTCGGGCCGCCTCACCCAGTCCGAGCAGCTCCCCCACCGCCGACGCCTCCGAGCGGCAGCGCGACCGCGTCGCCCCGAAACCGCAGCCAGGCACCTCCCGCCCGCACGGAACGACGACTGCCCCATCCCCCGGCGAACAGCCTGCCGGGCTGCCGCTCACCTGGTCCGTCAACTCCCAGGCCTGGAAACTCGGCTGCGGCCACGACTACGTCATCGCCAAGCCACCGAGCCAGGTCCCTCCTCCCCCCGCCCCGCAGGACGCGGCCCTCTGGGCGGCGACACAGAACGCGGTGCACGGCAAGGAGACGCTCGTGCAGTTGTCGGTGCAGGGGCGCAGCGACACCGCCGTCGTACTGGAGGCTCTGCGCGTGCGGGTGACCGGCCGTGCGGCTCCGGTCGACGGCAACGCCTACGCCATGGACCAGGGCTGCGGCGGCTCGATCACTCCCCGGTCCTTCGCCGTGGACCTGGACAAGGACCGCCCCATCGCCCGCGCGGTCGCCGGGAACGACTCCGGCACGCCGATCCCGGCCGTGCGCATGCCCTACCGCGTCTCGGCGAAGGACCCCGAGGTCCTGCTGGTCACGGCCACGGCCGGCTCGTGCGACTGCCGCTGGTACCTGGAGCTGGACTGGTCCTCCCAGGGCCGCACGGGCACCGTGCGCATCGACGACGACGGACGCCCGTTCCGCACCACCGCCATCGAGGGCCTGCCGCGGTACATGTACGACACCCTGGACCGCGAGTGGGGGCCCTACAGCTAGCGGGCAGGGCGGGTTGAAGAACAAGGCATCGCGGACGCCGGGCGGTTGTGCCGGGCCGCCCGCCGGTGCGCGGGCGTACGGATGTGGCGGCTGTCGTCACTCGGTGCTCCGGCTGCCGCCGTCCGCTTCCTCCCGCCAGCGGACGGCGGCGCGCCGGGACAAGGCGGTGTAGATGAAGTCGGCTCCGTGCACCCGCTCCATGTCGAGCGCCAGCCGTTCGAAGGCCTCGGCGGCACCTGCCGCGTCCCCCGCCCTGCCGCGCAGGTTGGCCAGGTTGTGCCGGGTGGTGAGGACATGGGGGTGGTCCTCGCCCAGGGCCCGCACCCGCTCGGCGAGCAGCTGCTCGGAGACGTCCACGGCGCCGGCCAGGTCCCCGGTCTCGCTCAGGTAGTGCGCCCGGTGCCGGAGCTCCACGGTATCGGGGTGCTCTTCGCGCAGCGTCCGGTCCCGCTTGTCCAGTTCCTTCTCGGCCCGCCGGATGGGGTTGTCCAGCACTCTCCTCACCCGCATCGCACCAAGCGCGGCCCCCACCGCCGCGACCGCACCCGTGATCACCCATTTCCACGACACGTCAGGCACGCCTCCTTCGATCGACGCCGTCCGGCCCGCGCCCCTCACACGCCCTCGACCGAGGTGGAGCCGCCACCTCCATGGACGCCCCGACCGCCCTCGTCAGTTGCGCCGGGACCACTGCGGCGTCAGGCCTTGAGTGTGGTGGCCGACCTGGCGGCCTGTTCGATCCGCGCACGGTGGGCGGCGCGGGCTTCCTCGTCGATCCGCTCCTCGTGTTCGGCGCGCAGCCCGGTCCGGCCGTCGAGGCCCTCGCGCAGGATGTCGGCGTGCCCGGTGTGCCGGACGGACTCGCCGAGGACGTGGACGATGACGGCGAACAGGTTCGTGTCGGACCAGGGTTCCGGCCACCACGGCACGTGGCCGGGGGCGTCGAGGGGAAGCTCGTTGATCGTCGCGTCCGAGTGTTGCCACGTGCGCCGGTAGAACCCGATGATCTGATCGCGGGTCTCGTCCGCGGCCGCCCACTGATCGCTGCCGTCGGAGTCCTGCCACCGGGACAGCGGTTGCGGGGAGGGGCGGCCGAAGACCTCGCCGAAGTACCTGGCCTCGACGGTCGCGACGTGTTTGACCAGGCCGAGGAGGTTGGTCCCGGTCGCCGTCAGGGGTCTGCGGGCGTCGTACTCGGACAGGCCGTCGAGTTTCCACAGCAGCGCCTCGCGGTCCCGCCGCAGTCTTCCGTGCAGGTTGCTCTTCGCGAATTCATCGATCATGCGGCACAAACCTTCCATGGGCTGTTCGTATTCTCAAGATCCGGTATGTGGTCCGGCGGCCCGGCCCGGGACAGTTGCCGCGCAGGAGTGCCAGGTGCGGATCCAGCCGGCGGCGAGCACCGCCGCACCGCCCGCCAGGGCCATTGCGCCGCCTGTTCCGACGCCTGCGGCCGCCGAGCCGAAGCAGACCGGCCCGACGCCCTGAAGCGTCATGCTGCCGGAGCCGAGCAGACCGAAGGCCTGGCCCTGGCCGTCCTGCGGCAGGGCGTCCAGGAACGGCCGTTGCAGGCCGAGACCGTAGGCGAATCCGAAGCCGCTGAGCAGCAGCAGACAGGACGAGACGCCCACTCCGGGCTCGGTGGCGAAGCCGATCAGCGGCAGTCCCGTCAGCGCGGTCAACGGGACCACCAGCCGCTCCCGGGCGGGTGGCCGTAGCAGTCGGCCCACCAGCAGGTCACCGACCAGCATGCCGACCGGCAGACAGCCCATCAGCAGCGCGTACCGGCCGGGCGCGAAGTGGCGTCCTCCCGCATAGGCGACGATCAGACCTTCCGCTCCCGCCACGAACGCGGGCGGCAGCCACTGGGCCAGCATCAGCCGTCGCACCGCGCGTCCGCGCAGCAGCAGCCCGGCACCGCGCACGCTGGTCCGGACGGCCCCGCCGTCGCCCCGGGCCCTGCCGGACGGGCCGCCGGACACCGCCGGCTCCAGCCGGGGCAGCCGGATGCGGACGGCGAGCGCGCAGCCGAGGTAGAGGGCGGCGCTCAGCGCGAGCGCCCGGTGCGCGCCGAGTACCGCGACGACCGCGCCTCCCAGCGCCAGGCCGAACAACTGCGCGCCGGAGGAGGCGACGTTGTTCAGTGAACGGCCGAGCACATAGGCGTCGCCCTCCAGCCACTGCGCGACCAGCCGACTCGACGCGCCGCCGAACACCGGTGTGGCGAGGGCGACCAGCGCCATGACAGCGAGGCTTGCCGCGATCGGCATCCGCACCAGGGCGAGCAGCAGGGCGGCGGCGCACTCCAAGGCGTAGCCGCCGGCGATGAGCGCGCGGGGCGGCAGTCGGTCGGCCAGTGAGCCCAGCAGGAGCGAGCCGAACAACTGCGGGAGAAAGCCGATGCCGAAGGCCAGCGCGCTCAACAGGGCGGAGCCCGTGGCCGCGAAGACCGAGCACCGAGAACGTGGTGATCCGCAGCGCTCCCGCAGTGATCGCGACGGTGCGGGTCGAGAACAGCAGCCGGAATCGCGGCTCGGCCAGCACCTCCCGGTAGGTGGCACGGGCGTTGCCCTGCGCGGGCTCGACGGTTGGGGTCATGACGCCAGCCTCGGCGTACGTCCACGCCCCTCACCATTGATTCGTCGCTGGACGAATCGAAACGGCGTCCGGCGGTAGCATGACCGAGTGCTGCGCTTCGAAGTCTCCGTCGAGGACCTGCTGCGCAGCCGCTTCGCACTGTCGCCCGCGCTGGACCTCTGCCTACTGCTGCGCTCGCTCGCCGGCCAGGACCGGCCGCCGCCGCGCGCCTGGGCCGCCCGGCTCCGGCCGGCCTTTGAACGCCTTCGCCGCGAGACCGAACTGAACGCCGCGCTCGCCCTGCAGACCCCGCGATCCGGACCGAACTTCGTCGCTCCGCCCCCGCGCGGCCTCAACCAGACCTGGGCAGACGACCTGGCCATGATCCGGGCCACACCTCTGGAGGCGGCCCGGCACGAAATCGCCGCCACTGCGACCGGCGCGTTCGCCCGCGATCCGCGCGTACGCGCAGTGCTGGACTCGACGGACGCCGTCGCCAGGATCGCCGCGGCGATGGACCGGGCGTGGCACGAGCTGCTCGCCACGGACTGGCCGCAGCTGCGCGCGATCTGTGAGCGCGATGTCGTGCACCGGGTGGGGGTGATCGGCGAACACGGATGGGCCACGGCCATCGAGAGCCTGCACCCGGGCATCGCCTGGCAAGCCGGCGGCATCGAGATCGGCTTCTTCCGGGGCGGAACGGTCCGCCTCGCCGGAGACGGGCTGCTGCTGATCCCTTCGGCCGTCGTCGGGCACATCGCCGCCCACACGGAAGACCCCTGGCCCAGGACCCTGGTCTACCCCGCCCGCGGCACCGCCGCCCTGTGGGGCGAACGGGAGACCGTTCCCCCGCCGGACGCGCTGACCGCTCTGGTCGGCCGGGCCCGAGCCCGGCTGCTGTTGGCGCTGGACGCCCCGGCCAGTACCAGTCACCTCGCCCGGAGCCTCGCGATGGCGCCCGGCGCGGTGGGAGACCACCTCGCCATCCTGCGAGGCGCGGGTCTGCTCGTCCGCGCCCGGTCCGGACGGTCGGTGCTCTACCGGCGCACCCCGCTCGGCGAGGCGCTGGTCGCCGGCTCGGGCTGACGGCTCGGATCAGCGCGGCTCCGACGGCTCGGATCAGCGCTGATCGAGGCCGTATCGGCAGTCCGCCGGCGGTTTTGACCGGCTACTCCTCGGGTTCCCAGGCGATCAGCCGCTCGAACACCTGCTGGTCGCCCTCGGTCTTCAGGTCGTTCAGCGTGAGGCGGCCCCAGACGAAGAGGAGCAGTTGCTCGGCCGTGCCCGTGGCCGAGGCCGAGGGGGGCGCGGCGCTGTCCGTGAGGGGTGCGGGCCAGGCGCCGGTGCCGTCCAGCTCGAGGAGCCAGGAGCGGCCCTCGGTGGCGTGGTAGTGGATGGTGGCGGCCTCGTGCGGCCAGGCGGCCGGGGTGGAGTTGCAGGTGTCGAGGAACTCGGCCACGCCGTCGGTCGCGACGTCGGGCGGCATCGGCTGCACGGCGCCGGCGGCGAGTTGGGCGTCGTAGGTGTGCACCAGCACCTCGTGCACCCGGCGCCGTGCGACGCCCCGGGCATTCGCCGGGGACACTCCGGCGCTCCACCATGTCCAGCACTCGCGCTCCGGGCCGGCCTCGCGCAGCGCACTCAGCAGCAGTTCGTTCGACTCGGAGTACCAGGCCAGCAGTGCCTCGAGCTCGCGCGGCACCTCCGCGGCGCTCTTGGCCGGCGGAGCCTCGGCCGGGCCCGCGGCGACGATCGCGGCCCACCAGCGCTGGCCGGTACCCAGGTGCCGCACCAGATCGAACAACGTCCACTCGGGGCAGGAGGGAACCGGCGCGTCAAGGCTCGGCCCGGCGGCAACCGCGCTCCGGAACGCGGCCGACCGCTCGTCGATCAGTCGCAGCAGGGCTGCATACTCAAGACTCTCTGTCACCTCGCTTACCTATCACCCCTGCTCAGCCGACCGCACCGCATTTTCCGGGTCCCCGTGCCCCCGCCCATACCGCTGCGCGACGGCCGTGAAGGCGGCCTTGGGTTCCCATTCCATGTCGGGGTAGGTCTGCCCCCGGCGTCCTTCGAGGAGTTTGACGATGCCCAGGCCGGCCCGGTCCAGGTCGTCCCTGGGGTCGCCGTCCGGGCGGTGCGGGTAGCCGGGCAGGGCGAACAGGAACACGAACGCGCTGTCCACGCCCTCGGTTTCGAAGATCTCCAGCAGTTCGCTCAGATACGCGGCCTGGCCGGCCTCGTCACGCTCGTACACGCCGGTCAGCCGTACCGGGGCCCTGGTCGCCGGGTCGTGCTCGACCACTTCCAGCACCCGCCCGCCACGGTCCCCCGCGCCGCGGTAGGCGGCGGTGCCGAACCCGGTGACGGCGAGCGGCTTCGGACCCCGGGCCAAGGTGCGCACCGCGTCCCGGAACCGGTCGGCGACCTCCGCGGAGCGGATCAGTTCGTACGTCACCATGTCGAAGGGGGTCCAGTCGATCTGCTCGAACTGGATGGCCGCGTAGGTGAGTCTGCCCCGGAAGCGCTCGCGGACCGTGGCCGCAGCCTCGCGGAGGAACGCGTTCATGCGCACGCCGAGCTCGCGCATCGCTTCGGCCCGCCGCTCGGGCCGGCGCATCAGTTGCTCGACCCGCTCCTCGGGGCTGTCCCCCGGCAGGAATCCGCGGTTCATCACGCTCAGTTCGACCCCTGCGACGAACACGACGGTGGCCCCCTGCTGCCGGAGCCGTTCCGCTCGCTCGGCGCAGTCGCGGAAGAGCGTGAGGATCGGATCGGGGTGCAGTTCCAGCGGGTAGGGCGAGAACCAGACCTCCAGGCCGAGCTCGGCGGCGGCGCCTGCGGCCAGCTCCAGGCGGTCCGGGTCGCCGCCGGTGATCTGGACCGCGCTGCAGTGCAGGTCGTCGCGGATGATGGCGAGTTCGCGCCGGACCACCGCGGGGTCGAAGTGCTCGCGGGACGTCTGGCCGTGCACGACGAATCCGGTGTCGTAGGTCATTCCTCTTGCTCGCATGGTGCCGCTGTCCTCTCCGTCGGTCTCGGCGGGTCGAGACTGGCAGGAAAGATGCGTGCACGCAAGTTTGCGTATGTGTAACTTTACGTGCGCGCAAGTTTGCGGGCGCGCAGTCACGCGTGGAAAGCTGACACCGTGACGACACCACCACCAGGGCTGCGGGAGCGGAAGAAGCAGGCCACGCGCGAGGCGCTGCGCGAAGCGGCTCTGCGCCTGGCCGTGGAGCACGGGCCGGACCAGGTGCGGGTCGAGGACATCGCCGAGGCGGCCGGGGTCTCGCCGCGCACCTACAACAACTACTTCGCCAGCCGCGAGCAGGCCATCGTCTCCGCCGTGACCGCGGACCGAGAGGCGCGCATCGCCGCGGCGGTCGCGGCCCGGCCCGCAGGAGTACGCCTGGCCGACGCCGTCACCGAAGCGGTGGTCGAGCAGTACACGCACACCGGCGAGCGTGAACAGCGGGCGCTGCTGCTGATCACCACCCGGACCGCGCTGCGCGACGCGTTTCTCGACACCACGGCCGGCATCGAGCTGCCGCTCGCGGCGGTGCTCGCCGAACGCCTGGGAAACACCGAAGCGCACACGGCCCGCGTCCTCGCGGCAAGCGTGACCGCGGCGGTGCGCATCGCGCTGGAAGGCTGGCTGCGGCCTGCCGGGAGCGCGGAGAGCGCCGGGAGCTCCGCCGCCGGAGGACTGCTCGTGCCCTCCGGTTCACTGGCAGACCGGCTTCGCACGTCGCTGGCCCCGCTCGCGCCCGCGTTCGACGCCGCGGAGCGACGCGCGCAGCCGTGACACCGACGCGGCTGGGGCATCCACCGCCCGGCACGCGGGCCCCGAGCCCAGCGGTCCCGAGGCTGCCTCGGGCAGCGTGCCCTCACCGAACCCCGCGGGGCGACAAAGAACCCCTCGGCCGGCCGAGCGGGTGCGATCAGTACCTGGCGTGTGCATCTATGAATATTCCGACGATAACGCCCGCCGCTAGCTTCACGGTGACCCTGCCGTGTTCGGTGAAAGGCATCCCGTGAAGAAGCTCGCCTCTGCCCTGCTTTCCGCAGTTCTCCTCGGCAGCGTGTCCGTCGCCGCCGCACCCGCCGCCTCGGCGGTCACCACGCCGGGCGCCACCTCGGCGGCGCCCGGCTGCGTCACCGAGACCAAGGAGGTGAGCAAGGGCTACGGAACGATCACCGTGTGCGTCAACGAGGACGGCTCCGCCCGGGCCTACGGCGACCTCCACTGCACCGCGTTCGGCGCCGTTCTCGTGATGTGGGAGATCGGCTGGAAGACGGCCTCCGGCGTCACGGTCTCGACCGTCGCGACGGCCGGCTGGGGCAACAACGACATCGAGTTCGACGTCGACCCCTCGGCCGGCACGGACGGGATCCAGGGGATCACCGGAGTGGACGAGATCTACCTCTCTACGATCTACATGTGACCCCGGCCGGCACGACACCGCAAACCTCTGTCGAGATAGCGCCGTCGGCTCCGTCCCAGGGACATCGGTGGCCATCACCGGCCGCCCGATGCAGAAGGAGACCAACATGGGGATTCAGCGGATGGACAACGTCGGCATCGTCGTCGAGGACCTCGATGCCGCCGTCGCGTTCTTCGTGGAACTCGGTATGGAGCTGGAGGGCAGGGCGGAGATCGAGGGCTCGTTCGCCGACCGGTGCACCGGGCTCGAGGGGGTCCGGTGCGACATCGCGATGGTCCGGACGCCGGACGGTCACGGCCGGCTCGAACTGGCGAAGTACCGCAATCCCGCGGTGATCAGCACCGGGCCGCGCAACAGGCCGCACAACGTCCTCGGCACTCACCGTGTCATGTTCGCCGTCGACGACCTCGAGGACACGATCGCCCGCCTGCGCCCGCACGGCGCCGAACTCGTCGGCGAGATCGCCCGGTTCGGCGACAGCTACCTGCTGTGCTATCTCCGCGGACCGGACGGCATCATCGTCGGACTGGCCGAACAACTGGGCTGAGAGTCGTGCCGGTCGACTACGAAGAGCGTGGCGTCGCCCCAGGGCACCGGCTTCGTCGGCACCAGCCCGGTGCTTCGGTGGGCCAGGGGAACGCGCCGACGCATGGGTCCGTCGGGGCGAGGCAGCCCCGCGACGGCCGCGTCCGGGCGAGCGGCGGGGCGGGACGATGCCCCGGGCTCAGTCCTCCGCGTCGGAGAACTGCCGGGCGAGGTCGCGTCGGCTGTCCGCGGCGAGCTTCGCCCGGTCGGGGCCGATGGCCGATCCCGGCATGCGGCTCAGGTGTTCGACCTCGTCGGCGAAGCGCAGGAGCTCGCGCCGCGCGTGCTCACGGCACGCCAGGCAGGTGACGCGGTCCGGGCGGGCGGAGGTCATCGCGTACGGCACGCGCAGCCCGCATCCGGTCGTGACGGCGCCGGGCAGGTCTGCGGCCAGACCGAACGCCGAAGCCAGCACGTTGCGGACCGCGGCGTCGTCGGCCGGTATCTGCGACTCCACGTGGATGTGCGGGTCGTTCGCGCTCATGCGTCCTCCCTGGCTCCGAGCCGCGGAGGTGCCGGCCGGTGGTGTGGTGCGTCAGTTCTTGAGCGCGACTCCGCAGACGGACACGTCGGCCGTGGGCTCTTCGGGACTGTCCGCGTCCGGGCGCCAGGAAGCCGTGGCGACGACGCCGGGGTCCACCAGGTCCAGTCCGGTGAAGAAGGCGGCGATCTTCTGCGGGGAGCGCAGGTGGTAGGTGTTGGCCGACTGGCCGTTGTAGACCTGGACCGCCCTGTTCAGCGCCTCGTTGTTGTCGGTGCCGTCGCTCAGGGCCAGATAGCTGCCCCGGGGCAGCGCCGCCATCAGTGTGTCCAGCAGTTCCGCGGGACGCTCGGCGTCGGAGATCTGCCCCATGATCCCGAGGGTGGTCAGCGCGACGGGGCGGCTGAGGTCCAGGGTTCTGGCGGCTTCGGCCAGGATCCGCTCCGGGTCCCTGACATCGGCGTCGACGTAGTCGCAGGCACCCTCCGGCGTGCTGGTGAGCAGCGCCTGGGCATGCGTGAGGACGAGGGGGTCGTTGTCCACGTACACGATGCGGCTCTCGGGCGCGATGCGCTGGGCCAGCTCGTGCGTGTTGTCCGCGGTGGGCAGTCCGGTGCCGATGTCGAGGAACTGGCGGACACCGGCCTCGCCGGCCAGGAAGCGTACCGCGCGTGCCAGGAACCGCCGTTGCAGGCGGGCGACGGCGGCGAACTCCGGAAACGTCGTCAGGATGACGTCGCCGGCCTCGCTGTCGACGGGATAGTTGTCCTTGCCTCCCAGCAGGTAGTTCCAGACCCGGGCGGAGTGCGGACGATCGGTCTGCAGTCGCGCCCCGACTTCTTCACGCGGATCAGTCATAGGCAAAGCTTCACACAACGCTGTACGGGTGGGAGCGAAGTACGGAACTTCCCCCGACTCCCGGCTCAGACGGACTGCGCGAGCGGGGGCCGCAGGCCCAGCCACTGCTCGGCGTCCCAGGCCCGGAACCGCTCCACCTCGGCGAAACCCAGCTTTGCCGCCAGGCGCATCGAGCCGGTGTTGGCGGTCTGCGTGTTGAGCACCACCGGCTCGCCCGGAAGGGCGCCGTCGAGCCAGTCCAGTGCTGCCGCGCAGGCCTCGGCGGCGTACCCGACTCCCCACGCCCGCGGCAGGAACAGGTAACCGAGATCGACCTTCCCCACCGCAACCGGGCAGCGGTGCTCCCGTGTCCGCCTGAGCAGGATCTGGCCGATCATCTCCCCGTCGAGGTCGACGACGAAGCTCCCGGGCCATCGCTCGGGGGTCCCGGGCAGCTCACGCTCCAGTTCCGCACGGGGGCGGGGACCGCCGAGGTAGGTGTGCACCTCGGGCGACGCCAGCAGCTCGACGAACGCCGCACGGTCCGCGGCCCCGGGCTCCCGGAGCACGAGTCTCGCGGTTCTGATCGGTACCGGCGGCCACGCGACGGGTCCCAGGTCTGACATGCGCGCAGACTAACAAGTCCGTGGCGGACGACGGCCCGTTGGCGACCGGTGCCGTGTGAGTCTGTGACCTCGACGCGTTGTCAACCCCGACGATCGTCAGGGCCCGGGGTTGCCGTTCGGCCCGGGTGTCCGGGTGGGCGTGCTCCTACGTTTCCGCTCATGGAACGAGAACCGCGAAAGAGGGTCCCGGCCGGCCGGTGGCTCGGCGTGCCGGCCGTCCTGGGTACGGGAGCAGGAGTGATCGCGTGGCTGTCCCCCGGCGGGCTGGGCCGGGCCGGCCCCGTCGAGGTCACCGGCGGGGCTTCGGCCTCCGCGTACCGGTCGGTCACGGGGGCGTTGGCGGACGCGCCGTCGTGGGCGGGGTCCGCGCTGGAAGCCGCCACCGAGGGCACGCTCGTCATCCTCGGAGCGCTGCTGCTGTGGGCGGCCTGGACGGCAGTGCGCCGCAAGGACGCCCGAGAGGTCGCCGGGGCCGTGCTGACCGGCCTCGGCACCGTCGTGGCCTACGCGGGCAGTGAGGCGCTGAAACTGGTGGTGGACGAGGAGCGCCCCTGCCGTGCGCTCGGTGCCGGGGCCGAGGCGGTCGCGGAGTGCCCGGGCGTCGGGGACTGGTCGTTCCCGAGCAACCACGCCACCCTGGCCGCCGGACTGGCCGTCGGTCTCGCCGTCCTGCGGCCCCGGCTCGCCGCGGTCACGCTGCCGTTGGCCGGGGCGGCCGCGCTGCTGCGCGTGCTGGTGGGGGTGCACTACCCGCACGATGTGCTCGCCGGTGCGACGCTCGGCGGCACCGTCGTGGCGGCGGTGCTCCTCGCGTTCTGGCCCGCGGCCCGGGGTGCGGCCTCACGACTGGGGAGGCTGCGGCGCGATGATGCCGGCCTCATGGGCCACGACCGCGGCGGCGGCCCGGTTGTCGACGCCCAGCCTCGCCAGGAGGGAACTCACGTGGGCCTTGACCGTTCCCTCCACCACATGCAGTCGCCGGGCGATCTGGCCGTTGGACAGCCCGCCGCCGAGCAGGGCCAGTACGTCTCGTTCCCGGGCGGTGAGGGCCGCGACCCGGTCACGGGCGGCCGAACGCCGACCGGCCAGGGTTCCGGCGCCCGTGGCGGCGAGGTGCGCGACGACCCGGGCCGCGACCCGCGGTGACAGGTAGGCGGCGCCCCCGGCCACCGCACGGACTCCGGTGAGCAGTTCCTCGGGCTCGCCCGACTTGATCAGGAATCCGGCCGCGCCGCCGCCCAGCGCCCGCAGGATGTAGTCGTCCTCGCCGAAGGTCGTGAGCATGATGACGCCGGTGCCCGGTACGGCGGTGCGGATCTCCGCGGCGGCGTCGATGCCGTTGAGGCCCGGCATGCGGATGTCGAGTACGGCCACGGCGGGACGATGGCGTCGCACCAGTTCCACGGCGTCGTGCCCGTCGGCGGCCTCGGCGACGACGTCGATGTCCGCGGCGGTGGCGAGGACCGCGCGCACTCCGGCACGGATCATCGGCTCGTCGTCGGCGATCAGCACCCGGATCATCGCGCGCTCACGGGGCGACCGTGCCCAGGGAGACCAGGGTGTCCTGCCGGAAGCAGAGCCGGTAGGCGTCGCCGGACCGGTCGGCCGTCATCGCGTAGTACTCGCACGTCGTGTCCTCTCCCGTCGGCTCGTCGGTCGGCGGCCGGTAGTCGGTCTGCCGTTCCGGCAGGAGGCGCCGCACCTCGGAACGATCTTGCCCCACGTGCAGGCGGGCGTAGTCACGCGGGTCCAGAACCGACTGCGCCGCCGACCGGGTCTCCCAGACCACGAGCACCCCGCTCAGCAGCGCTGCCGTCACCAGGGGCACCATGGCGGCCGCGACCAGGGTCCGGCCGGCCCTGCGCCGGGCGCGGCGGTGTTCCTGCGGCAGCGCGTCGTCGCGGGAGGCGGGGAGCGCGAGCGGCGAGGACGGGGGTGGCGAGAGGTCCTGCGGGGGCGCCGTGGGGTGGTGCGGGATGCGGGCGACGACCGAGTACCCTCCGTCGCGCGGTCCGTGACGGAACGAGCCGCCGGTCAGCCGCACACGTTCCCCGAGGCCGATCAGGCCGAGCCCCCCGATGCCCGGCCGGGTGCGTACCCGGTCGGCGGACGGGGGCGGGCCGTTCTCCACGACGACGTCCGTCCGGGTCGCCGTATGCGTCACGTGAACGGTGGTCCTCGCGCCCGGCGCGTGTTTGGCCACGTTGGTCAGGGCCTCCTGCACCACCCGGTGGGCCGCCCGCGCCACTGCCGGCGGCAGGTCGTCCGCCTCGCCGTCGACGCGCAGTTCCACGGGGAGGCCCGCCTCGGACGCCTCGGAGGTCAGCCGGGTGAGGCCGGGTTCGTCGGGCTCGACCGGCGTCGCGCCGGTCTCCTCCCGCAGGACACCGATCACCTCGCCGAGGCGTTCCACCGCGGCCGCGGCCCTGGCCCGGATGTCGGCCGCCGCCCGCTGATGGTGTTCCGCGAGGTCAGGCGCGAGTTTGAGCGCGCCGGCCGACAGGGCGATCAGGCTGAGGTCGTGGCCGAGCACGTCGTGCATGTCCTGTGCGATGCGCGTCCGCTCCCGCAACCTCGCCTGGTCGGCGATCAGTTGCTGCTCGCGTTGCAGTTGACCGGCGTGCTCCCACCCGGCCCGGAGGAGCTGGCGGTACTGGCACCAGAACCGGCCCGCGAACCAGGGCAGCATCATGGCGGCGACCACCACGGCCACGAACCGTCCGGCCAGCGGGAGCCAGGCGGGAACGACGGACAGGGCCGTCACACCGGCCGCGAGAACCGCGACCAGGGCGAGCGCGGTCGGGGCCGTCCGCCCGGGCCGGCGTCCCGCGAGGAACGCGGTGATGGCGGTCGGAACCGCCCACCACAGGTTGGTCACGCTCAGGCCCGCGGCCACCGCGGTGGCCGCGTTGAGAAGGGTCCCGGGATCACGTGCCCGCCGCAGGAGCGTGTGCTGGAGCGTTGTCGCCGTGCCGCTGTCCGTCGGTGTGCTGTCCACGGAGGTGACGGTACGGACCTCGGGCGGCGGCCGACCACTGCCGAAAGTCTCATTCCGTGCCGCCGTGAACCCCGCGGCCGTCGACGGCGGTACGCCTCGGGCACGCAGGTCACCTGCGTGGGCGGTGGCCTCACATCCGGGATCTCAGCACGTCGACCTCGCAGCCCGGCGCGAAGGGGTCGAAGCCGTGCTCGCTCAGCCAGCGAACCGCCAGCAGGCTTCGCAACGACCACCACGCGTGGATCACGTCCAGGTCGATGTCGGCGCCATAGCCGGCGACGACGTCGCCGAGGTGCTCCTCGTGTCCGAGCGTGAATGTGGCGAGGTCGTACAGGGCGTCGCCCTGGCCCGCCTCGGACCAGTCGATGATGCCCGTGACCTCGTCGCCGTCGACGAAGACGTGTGCGATCTGCAGGTCGCCGTGCGTGAACGCCGGAGTCCACGGCCGGAGCGCGGCCTCGGCGACCCGACGGTTGCGGGTGACCAGGTCGGCGGGCAGCAGGCCGCTCGTGACGAGCGAGGCGCACTCGTCGTCGAGTTCCGCCGCCAGCGCGGCGACGCTCCGGCCGGCCCGGCCCCGCCAGGGCGGCAGCGGCGCGTCGTGCAGCTTCCGGATGGCGGCGCCCGCCGCGGCCCACCCCGCCGGCGACCCGGTCGACGGCCCGCCGAGGCGCCCGAGCGTCGTCCCTCGCAGTGCGGTGATCGCGAGCACGGGCGGCTGGTGCCACAGGACCTGCGGGGTCGGGACCGGCACGCGGGACATCGCCTCGATCTCGATGCCGATACGCGCCTGGTCCGTGTCCACCTTCAGGAACACGTCACCGACGCGCAGGGTCGCCCGCTCGGAATGGGCGACGACGACTTCGACCTCATCCATGGCCGACCGGTATGCCGGGAGTGATCACCGACGTCCCCCTCCTGGACTCAACGTCAGATGACCGGCGGGCGGCCGAGGCGCGTCATCCGGGCCACTGTCGCCCACCGCATCGGTCGACGCGTGCCGCCCGATGCGCGCACCCCTTCGGCGAAGCCGCCCGCCCAGGCCCGCAGCCCGCCCCACGAGCGGGTCCGCAGCACCGTCAGCCCGGTCCACACCCCGAGGTAGACGGGGACCAGGGGTGCGGGCAGGTGCCGTTTGGCCAGCCACACCCGGTTGCGGGCCGTCATCCGGTAGTAGACGGCGTGCCGGGCGGGTGATGTCCAGGGGTGCTGGAGCAGCAGCGACGGCTCGTACACCACCTGCCACCCGCCGTCCAGGGCCCGCCATGCCAGGTCGGTCTCCTCGTGCGTGAAGAAGAACGCGTCCGGCCAGCCGCCGATCCGGTCCAGCATCCGCATCGACAGCGCGTGCCCGCCGCCCAGGAACGTCGTCACCTCACCACCGCGCATCGGGTCCTTCGACCGCAGCCGCGGTACGTGCCGGCGCTGCGTGCGGCCGTGCTCGTCGGCGATCCGGAACGACACGATCCCCAGCCGCTCATCGGCCTCGTACATGGAGGCGAGCTCAGCGAACACGCCGCTGTCCACGAGCAGCCCGTCGTCGTCCAGATCGACCACGACGTCCACGTCGCCGCACGCCCGCAGGTGCTCGATGGCCACGTTGCGGCCGCCGGACACTCCCAGGTTCTCCTGCGACTCCACCCCGTCCACGCCCGCGGGCAGTTCCGGCAGCGCACAGCCGTTGCCGACCACCACGATGCGGGCGGCCGGCCGTGTCTGACCGGTCACCGAGGCCAACAGCGCTTGCAGTTCGGCCGGGCGGTTGCCCATGGTCAGGATCGCGATGCCCAGACGAGTACGGCTCACAGGTGAACTCCGATCGACTTCTCGAAGGCGGCAGCCTATCGGCTTCGCTCCCCGCTGCCCGGCGCCTGCCGTTCCTGGCGTGCTCCCGCCGCGGGGCGGACGTCGCCTCCGGGGCCGGTGAGGCGGGCCGTCAGGCGGGACAGCAGGGCGACCGACTCGCTCAGCCGCCGTCGTTCGTCGGGGTCGAAGGTCTCGCGGATGGCGGTGCCGAGGGCGCCCGCGCGCAGGGTGCGCTCCCGCCGGAGACGGGAGCGGCCGGCGTCGGTGAGGCGCAGCAGGAGCTTGCGGCCGTCGTCGGGGTGCGGCTCCCCGCGGACCAGGCCGGCGAGGGAGAGGTCCTTGACCGACTTGGCGGCCGACTGGTGTGTCACACCGCGCAGTCGGGCGAGGTCGGCCGTGGTCAGGGGGCCGTCGCGGTCGAGGAATCCGAGGATGGCCGCTTCGCCGGGCGGCATGGTGTCCACGGCTCGCACCGCCCGGACCAGCTCACCGATCGACCGCCGCAGCTCCTCGGCCAGCGCGTCTTCGTCCATGGAGCCATCCTAGCCGGAGATCTCGCACTTGGTTGTACAGTTAAGTTGTACAAGTAGTTAAGTTGTACAAGTGGCTGCAAGTGCTGCTCGGCGAAGACGGAAGGACGAAGGACATGGCGGTCGTGGAACTCACCAAGTTCGGTCATGCGTGTGTGCGGCTCGAGAAGGACGGGCGCCGCCTGGTCATCGACCCGGGCGGTCTGACCGGCCCCGAGGCCTTGGACGGCGCCGACGCGGTGCTCGTGACGCACGAGCACTTCGACCACTTCTCGGAGGAGGCGCTGCGCCGGGCGGCCGCGGCACGTCCGGGCCTGCGCATCTGGACCAACTCCTCCGTCGCCGAGCGGCTGGACGGTCTCGGCGCGCGGGTCTCCACCACCGGGGACGGGGACGCCTTCGGCGTCGCGGGCTTCGACGTCACGGTGCACGGAACCTGGCACGCGGTCATCCACCCGGAAGTCCCGCGCATCTCCAACATCGGGTTCCTGGTGGACGAGTCCCTGTTCCACCCCGGCGACGCCCTGACCGTCCCCGGCACTCCGGTCGGCACGCTGCTGCTGCCCGTGCACGCTCCCTGGTCCAGGGTCGGCGATCTGATCGACTACGTGCGCGAGGTCGCTCCCCACGATGCCTACGCCGTCCACGACGGCGCCCTCAACGACGTCGGCACCGCGATGGTCGAGGGCTTCCTCGGCGAGCGGGGCCCCGGGGTCCCGGCTCGCTACCGTCGGCTGGCCCCGGGCGCGAGTGTCCGGGTCGGGTGAGGTCCGGCGGCGCCCGGTCACGGCGTGCCGACGCCTACGACGCCGAGGGCTTCTCCTCGCGGTACAGCACGAGGTGTTCGTGGTGGAGCACGCCGTCCCGCAGGTCTCCGGTGGCGGTGAAGCCGGTGTCGTCGACGTAGTCGAGGTGGTCGCCGGTCACCGTGTAGCGGCCCGTGTACGCGCTGCGCCGGTCCCCCCGGGCCTCGTCGTAGCGCCCGTCCGGCAGCAACTCCTGCCGGATGTGGCCGTCCGCGGTCACCCACATGCCGACCACGTCGGCGTTCTCACGATTGCGGCGGTCCCGCGCGTTCGCTGTCATCACACATTCCCTTCCTCGGTGGGCGGTGGCCTCTGCCCGGCCGAGTCTGCGCAGGTCGGCCCACCGGGCACCAGGACGTTCGCTGCCTGGGTGCGGCACACCCAGGCAGCGCACCGGAGCACCGCCTAGCCTTGGCGGCATGGACGACAACCACCTCGGGGAGTTCCTGCGCGCGCGCCGCGCCGGTCTGCGGCCGCAGGACGTCAACATGGCGAGCCACGGCCTGCGCAGGGTCGCCGGACTGCGCCGTGAGGAGGTCGCCGTCCTGGCCGGGGTCAACGCCGACTACTACACCCGGCTGGAACAGGGCCGCGAGCGTCACCCCTCTCCGCAGGTGCTCGACGCCCTCGGCCGCGCGCTCCACCTGGACCCGGAGGCCCGCGCCCACCTGCACCGCCTGGCCGGGGTGTCACCGGCCGGCCGGGACTCGCTGCACGCGACCGAACGGGTCGGTCCCGCACTGCGCCAGCTGATGGACGGCTACGCCCACACCCCCGCCTTCGTCATGAGCCGCACCCTCGACGTCCTGGCCGCCAACGCCCTGGCCGACGCACTCTTCGCGCCCTTCACGCCCGCGGACAACCTGGCCCGCATGATCTTCCTCGACCCGGCGGGCAGGGAGTTCTACCAGGAGTGGGACCGAGCCGCCCAGGCCGTCGTCGCCAACCTGCGCCAGGCACACGGCTTCGATCCGGAGCACCCGCGTCTGAGGCGCCTGGTGGACACGCTCACCGAGCACAGCGCCGTGTTCCGGCGCCTGTGGGCGGAGCACTCCGTGCGCGGCAAGACGCAGGACGCCAAGCGGCTCCTCCACCCGGACGTCGGCGCCCTCTCGCTGACGTACCAGTCCTTCGACGTCCGTGACGCTCCGGGGCAGCAACTGGTCATCTACCACGCCGAGCCGGGCAGCCCGTCGGCCCACGCCTTGGGCCTGCTCGGCTCCCTGCACGCCGGCGAGCGGCGGCAGGGCGCGTCCGACTCCGCCGGGTAGTGAGCGCCGCTCCCCCGGTCCGCGAGCGGAATCCGTGAGTGCCGGGTCACGCCGCTGCGCGGCCGGGGCCGAAGAACGCGATCATCTGCTCCAGGCCGTCCGTGCCGAACATGGTGTCCAGGCTTTCGGCGGACTCGACGGCGGACGCTTCACTGCGGGGAAAGAGGCCCTTCTCGTACCGGGTGAGCGCGGCCTCGGTGTCGCCGGGGTGAGCGGCGAGGGCGAGGGCGAGTTCGGCACCGTCGTACATGGCGAGGTTGGCGCCCTCACCGGCGAAGGGGGACATCAGGTGGGCCGCGTCACCGAGCAGGGTGACGCCGGGGGTCCGCTTCCAGTGATGCCCGGCGGGCAGGGCGTGGATGCGGCGCGGAGTGATGGTCTCCGCGTGGGCGACCAGGCCGCGCAGGTCCTCGTCCCAGCCGTCGAAGTGGGCGAGGACCGCGGCTTTGGCGGCGCCGTGGTCGGTGAAGTCGATGGTGTCGATCCAGTCCTCGTCCGCCCTGAGCGCGGTGTAGACGTGGAGGCTGCCGTCGGTCTCGCGGTGGGCGAGGAAGCCGCGCCGGTCGCCGAGGCAGATGAAGAAGCCACCGCCGACGAGGGCCGCGCTGCGCGGGTGGCGGGTGTCGGCCTCGTGCAGGTCGGTCTCCACGAAGGAGATGCCGGTGTAGGCGGGCTCGGCGCCCGAGAGTAGCGGCCGGATGCGGGACCAGGCGCCGTCGGCACCGATGAGGAGGTCGGTGGTGATGGCCGAGCCGTCGGCGAAGGTGACCTCGTGCCGGCCGTCGTCCAGTGCTCGGGCGCCGGTGGCCTTGCGCCGCCAGTGGACCGTGCCGTCGGGGAGGGAGTTCAGCAGCAGGTGGCGCAGGTCGCCCCGGTCGACCTCGGGGCGGCCGCCGTCGCCCTCGTCCTCGGTGGCGACACGGACCGTGCCGTCGGGACCGACCAGGCGCATCGCCTGGCCGCCCTCGTGGATGATCCTGCGGAACTCGTCGTGGAGGCCGGCGGCGCGGATCGCCTCCTGGCCGTTCTCCTCGTGGATGTCGAGCATGCCGCCCTGCGTGCGGGCCTCCGGGCCGGACTCCAGGTCGAAGACGGCGGATTCGATTCCGTTCACCTGCAGGACCCGGGCGGCGGTGAGACCGCCCAGGCCGCCGCCGATGATCGCGATGGGGTGGTGGGGGGTGCTCATGGTGGCCTCCAGGGGTGCGCGGTCGGACACCTTCAGCGTAACGAACATGTTCGTAACGAACAAGTTCGTTCATACTGCCGGGCCGGGGACGGGTGTGCGGGTGATCCCGTTGACGAGGACGTCGAACGACCAGCGCAGGCGGTCGTGGGAGGAGCCGCCGATGAGCAGGGGCATGTGGGAGGCGATCGCGGGATGGGTGGCCTCGTCCGCGTCGCGCAGCGCCCGGACGGCGGCGCTCCAGTCCTCCTGGGACCTCGGATCGTGTTCCTGGGTCGCCTGCTCGGCGGCGGTGGCGGTGGCGTCCTGCAAGAGCTTGTCCACGCCCCAGGCGACCTGCGCGCCAGGGGCTCCGCTACGGGCGAGCAGGTCGAGGATCCGTTCCACTAGACGCAGGTAGTTCTCCCCGCTGGGCCGGGCGACCAGGGCCGACCGGGCGAGCTGCGGGTGCGCGAACAGTACGAGGGTGTACGACGTCAGCACGGCCCGGAGCTGCTCGCGCCAGCCCTCTTCGGCGCCCGCACCGGTGAGGTCGACCTCGCCGAGCAGCGCGTCCAGCACGGCCGCGTGCAGTTCGGCGGTGTTCGCCACGTACACGTAGAGGGAGGCGGGGCCGGTGTCCAGCTCCTGCGCCAGACGGCGCATGGTGACCTTCTCCAGCCCCTCCGCACGCATGAGCGCCACCGCGGTGTCGACGATCCACCGCCGGGACAGTGCGGGCTTCGCCGGACGGTCCCGGCGGCTGATCGGGGCTCTTCTCGCTGCCATGCCCCGATCGTAACGAGCGGCCGTGGACGGGCCGCATCGTGCTGGGGCGGACGTTGCGTTGGAGCCGGCCCGCGTCGCTCAGACGCGGTCGGCCGCGATCAGGACGTACTGGAAGGAGCCGTCACGGTAGGACTCGATGAACGCCTTCTCGATTCCGGTGACCAGCGAGGACGTGGCCCGCAGCTCCCAGTAGGGCAGCGTGTCCGGGGTGAGGTCGACGATGGTGTGCGGCACGAGCCGGTTGTCGGCCATGGCGCGCAGGTACTCGCGGCGGGAGTGGATGTTGCACTCGAAGTGGGCGTTGATCTGGGAGACCCACTTCGACGGCTGGCCGTAGCGGGGGTTCCAGCAGCCGGTGATCGTCACGTACCGGCCGCCGACCTTCAGGAAGCGGGAGTGCTCGCCGAACAGGTCGTGGAGGTCGACGTACATGGTCGACTCGTTGTTCCACGAGGCCGTGATGCCGCCCTTGTCGAAGGGCGTGTCGAGCATGTTGCACACGCGGGAGCGGACGTGGTCGTCGATACGCAGTTCCCGCGCGCGCCGGTTGCCGAAGTCGGCCTGGGCGGCGGACAGGGTCACTCCCTCGACCCGGCTGCCGAAGCGGCGGTGGGCCATGACCATGGAACCGCCGCGTCCGCAGCCGGCGTCGACGAGGGTGTCGTCGGGACCGGCCTGGCCAAGGTGGTCCATGAGGAACTCGGCCTGCGCCGACTCCAGCCGGTGCAGCTCCGCGACGACCTTCTTCTCGTACTCGCTGTGCTCCGGGTCGCCGAGCGCGTCATGGTCCACGGCGCCGATGCCGTAGTGGTGGTGATAGAGCCCGTCCACGTCACCGAGGCGGAGGTTGACCGGCCGTGCCTCGTTGTTCCAGTAGCGGGCGATGTCCTCCTGGTACGGCGTCGCCGGGGCCGGGATCTTCGCGGTGGCGGTGGTGGTGGTCTCAGTGGTCACAGATACGTCCGTTCTCTACCAGAAGTCGGGCAGGCTGTAGCGGTAGGTGTTGGTGCGGTGCCAGTCGTGGTTGCCGTCGACCCAGGCGGCGACGCCCTTGAGGAAGCGCAGCACGGGGGGCAGGGGGCAGGCCTCCGCGAGGTCGGCCGCGGCGGCCTCGAAGGAGTGCTGGAGTTCGTTGTGGACCTCGACGGCCTTGAGGTAGGCGTCGCGTTCGCAGAGCTGCTCGCGCTCGGCGATCACCACCGGAAGGTTCAGGTGGCGGCCGGGGCTGTTGAGTTCCTTGGTGTAGGAGTAGAGGTCGTTGACGATGGTCGTCGCGTTGCCGGCGAGGGCGATGACCCGTTGCATGTCCGGGCGGGCGTGCAGGTCCGCGGGCAGTTCGTAGCCGCCGACGGTGTCGGTGATCGTGGGGCAGGGGCGGAAGTTGTTGAACTGGCGCATCGCCAGGTACTCCCAGACCTCCGGGACGTGTCCGGTCTGCGCCCAGGCGCCCTCGGCGAGGTAGCCCAGGTGCAGCCGGGCCATGTCGTGCCGGTAGCGGTCGGACTGGGAGGGGCTCGCCGCCCGGACGAAGTAGCCCATGGCGCTGTCGTACGCCCGGCGCGGGGCGTCCGAGGCGAGGGACTCCTGCCACAGCGGCGTGTACTCGGCGGTGGAGTGGAAGTGGTCGATCGCGGTGTGCGCGAGCAGGAGGCGCCCGCCCAGGCCGACGGGTGAGCCGCCGTGGTCCTCGCAGTAGCAGTCGTCCACCGCGTTCTCCGCGACCATCAGCCGGGTCGCGAGCATCAGGTGGTCGACGGTGGGCGCGTCGGGGTGGCAGGCGACCATGTAGCGGCCGACCGAGAAGCCGTCGAACTGCCCCTCCCACTCCTCGGGATACAGCTGGACCTCGTCCTCGGCCCAGCGCTTGATGCGGCGGCTCACCTCCTCGACGCGCACGGGGTCGGGTTCCGGGACGGGGTGGTGGTAGAGGCCGGGGACGGCTCGTCCGGCGGCGGGCGGGGCGGATGCCGGGGCCTCCGGGCCCGGTTGCCGTCCGTAGCTGTCGGCCGGGGCGAGCGAGGTCGTGCCCGGCCCGGTCGGCCCGCGCAGGATCCGCTGGAGGGCGGAGCCACCCGTGGCCGTGTCGAGCGGGTCCGCTGCGGCGGGGGCGGTGGCGGGCTTGGGGGACGGTGCCGGGCCGGGGAGCGTGACCGGCGGATGCAGTGCGGCCAGGAAGTCGGACGCGGCCGGTGTGGCCGAAGCGCTCGGGGTCACCGGTGCGGGGGCGTCCGGCAGAGTGGTGGGCGGCGTCGGCCCCTGCTCGGGAGGTGGTGTTCCGAGGGTCCCGGAGTCGGGCATCGGCGGCTCCTTGCTGCGGCGGGGTGGGCGTTGTGTTGCGCGTGCGGCGGGTCGGGCCCGGTCCGGTCGGCGGCTCCGGGCTTCAGCGCGACACCGGGGCGATCTGAACGTTCTCCATGACTCCGAGGGCGTCGGGCAGGAGCACCGCGGCGGAGTAGTAGGTGCTGACGAGGTAGGAGATGATCGCCTGTTCGTTGATGCCCATGAACCGCACGGACAGGCCCGGTTCGTACTCGTCCGGCAGGTCCGTCTGCCGCAGGCCGATCACGCCCTGGTTCTTCTCGCCGGTGCGCATCGCGATGATGGAGCTGGTCTGCTTCTTGCTGATCGGGATCTTGTTGCACGGCAGGATGGGGACGCCGCGCCAGGCGGGGACGGACTGCCCGCCCAGGTCGACGTGGTCGGGGTAGAGGCCGCAGGCGTTGAAGCCGCGTCCGATGGCGGCGATGGTCCTGGGGTGGGCGAGGAAGAGCTTGGTGCCACGTCGGCGACAGAGCAGCTCGTCCATGTCGTCCGGGGTCGGCGCGCCGGTGCGGGGCTGGATGCGCTGCTTGAAGTCGGCGTTGTGCAGCAGCCCGAACTCGCGGTTGTTGACGAGTTCGTGTTCCTGGCGCTCACGCAGGGCCTCGACGGTGAGCCTGAGTTGCTCCTCGCTCTGGTTCATCGGCCCGTTGTAGAGGTCGCCGACCCGGGTGTGGATCCTCAGGACGGTCTGTGCGACGGAGAGCTCGTACTCGCGCGGCCGCAGTTCGTAGTCGACGAAGGTACCGGGCAGTTCGGCCTCGCCGACGTGACCGGCCGACAGGGCGATCTCGGCCTCGCCGTGCTTGGTCTGCCGTTGTCGTGCGCGCGTGCGGTAGTCGTCGACGTGGGCCCGCAGCCGCGGCGCGGAGGCCTGGACGGCGTCGAAGTCGGCGCGCGTGAGGGTGAGGAGGGTGCCGGAGGTCTCGGCGGTGAAGGTGGAGTCGTGGCGGGCGTCGGGGTCCGACAGCGCCTTCTCGCCGAAGTGGCTGCCGTCCGCGAGCACCGCGGTGGTGATCTCTCCCCCGTACTTGCCCTCGGTGGTCCGGCTGACGCGTCCGTGTGCGAGGAGGTGGATGCGGTCTGCTGGGCCGCCTCGTTCGACGAGGACCTCACCCGCCGCGAAGTCCCGCTGCGTGCAACGGCCGGCGAGGGCGGTGAGGACGTCCGGGTCCGCGAAACCGCGCAGCAGGGCCAGCTCGGTGAGCTCTTCGGGGATCACCCGGACCCTGGCGCCCTCCTGGACGAACTCGATACGGCCGTCGCCGAGCGTGTGGCGCAACCGTCGGTTGACCCGGTAGGCGCCGCCTGCGGCCTCGACCCAGGGCAGCATGCGCAGCAGCCAGCGGGAGGTGATCTCCTGCATCTGCGGGACGGACTTGGTGGTGCTGGCGAGGTTGCGGGCAGCCGCCGTACTCAGGGACTGCTGCGGTGCCTCGGGTGGGGTCTGAGCTGCCGGGATGCTGTCGACGGACATCGGGAGGCCTTCTCCTTGCACGACGGGTCGATCGACCGGCGCACACGGCTGCGCCGACGGGGAGACGGGAGGGGGTGGGCAACGAGCCGGAGGGATCGCGTGAATCCGTCCGCCCTCAGAAAGCTAGCTGCTGGAACGGCCGCATCCACCAAGGTGACGGGAGGCTTACCCCGAAGCAGTGACAATCGGTCGTATGCGGTTTATCCGCCCGTTGGTCGGGATCGCTCGGTGGGAGAAGGGCTGGACCCTCACGTGGCGTCAGGCGGCATAGTCGGTGCCGTGAAGGATCACTGGACCGTGGGACGCGTGGCCGAGCTGGCCCACGTGAGCGTCCGCACGCTGCATCACTATGACGAGATCGGGCTCGTTCGGCCGTCGGGGCGCACCGCGTCCGGGTACCGGGCCTATTCGGCGGACGACGTGGAGCGGCTGCGGGAGGTGCTCGGCTATCGGCGGCTGGGCTTCGGGCTGCGGGAGGTCGCGGAACTCGTCGGCGACCCGTCCGCCGACGCCGTCGCGCACCTGCGCCGGCTGCGCGGCCTGCTGCTGGAGCGGCGTGATCGCGCCGACGCCATGGTGGCGGCCATCGACCGGGAACTCGACGTACGGGCGAAGGGACTGAAGGTGACACCGGAGGAGCAACTGGAGATGCTCGGTGCCCGGCTGTACGACGAGATCGGCGGCGCCTACACCGCGACACGGCGTACCGAGCCGCGGATCGCCGCGCGGATCTGGGACGCGCTCGGGGACGCGCGGACGGTGCTGAACGTCGGTGCCGGCACCGGCTCCTACGAGCCCACCGATCGGCACGTGACCGCGGTGGAGCCGTCGGCGGTCATGCGGGAGCAGCGGCCTGCCGGGGCGGCGCCGTGCGTGGCCGCGGCCGCGGAGAAACTGCCGTTCGCGGACGGCTCCTTCGACGTCGCGATGGCCGTCTCCACCGTTCACCACTGGGGGGACCCGATGGCGGGGCTGCGCGAGATGCGGCGCGTGGCCCGCCGCGTGGTGGTGCTCACGTTCGACACCGACGAGCCCGGATGGCAGGACCGGTTCTGGCTCACCCGCGACTACCTTCCCGAGTTCGCCACCGTCCTCGCGGAGTTTCCCTCGCTTGCCGGGATGGCCGACGCGATCGGCGCCCGCGCCGAGCCGGTGCCCGTTCCGTGGGACTGTGCCGACGGTCTGTTCGAGGCGTACTGGCGCCGGCCCGAGGCGTATCTGGAGGATCGTGTGCGGCGGGCCGCGTCGGTGTGGACGAGGGTCGGGCCAAAGGCCGAGCGGCGGGCGGTGCGCAGCCTCCGCGACGACCTCGGCTCCGGCCGCTGGGCCGAGCGCAACAGCGACCTCGCGGGCCTCGACGCGGCAGATCTCGGTCTCCGCCTGCTCATCGCCTGACCTGGGCGTCCGGCAGCCCGGCCACTCCCCGGAACGGTCCGGCGCCTCGGACGCGGCGCCGCCCCGGAAGCCGCCCTCGTACTCCTAGTCCTCGGCGGCCGTTCCGTGCAGGGAATGGATCATGCTCCGCAGGATCCGGAACGCGCCCGCCTGCTCGCTCTCGGTCATGCCGGCCAGCATTCTGAGCTCCACGGAACGGACCGCCACGGTCGCCTTCTCCAGGCTCCGCCGGCCGCGAGGAGTGAGCCGCGCGGGCAGCGCCTTCCCGACGGGTGCCTCCGCGGGCCTGGTCACGTAGCCGTCCCGTTCCAGGGCCTGGAGCAGCACGTTCATCGACTGGCGGGTCACGAACGCGCCCCGCGCGAGCTCGGAGTTCGACAAGCCCGGCCGTTGAGCCAGCAGTTCGAGGCAGGAGTAGTGCGTCACGCTCATCCCGAGGGGCCGCAGCACCTCCTCCATGGCCGCGCGCAGGGCACTCGAAGCCTCTTTGAGCAGGTAGCCCAGTGATTTGTCCAGGTCGATGCCGGCACCCTTTTGACTCATGTCAGCATTCTGACATACCGTGGGTCGTGTCAGGAATCTGACACGAAGAGAAGGAGCACCACCATGCCCGTCACCGGTCCCGACTTCGTCTCCCTCCAGGTACGCGACCTCGACGCCTCACAGGCGTTCTACGAGCAGTACCTCGGCCTCGTCCGCTCACCGGCCGGGCCTCCGCACGCGGTCGTCTTCGACACGAAGCCGATCGCGTTCGCACTCCGCGACGTCGTACCCGGCACCGATCTCGCCTCCGTCGCCCGGCCCGGCATCGGTGCCGCGATCTGGCTGCACGGCACCGGCGTCCAGGCCATCCACGACGCCCTCGTCGCCGACGGTCACACCATCGTCTCCGCACCGGTCGACGGCCCGTTCGGCCGGACGTTCACCTTCGCCGACCCCGACGGCTACCACGTCACCCTCCACGACCGCGCCTGACCGGCGGCGCGCCGCACCGACCGGTGCGGAACGCGGGTGCCGCCGGAGCGAATCAGCGCAGCAGGAGAGCGACGGCCACCGCCAGGCGTTCGAGGTACGACTCCCTCGACCCGACCTGGTGCTTGAGTCCCGTCGATGCGCTGATCATCGTCTGTGCGATCCGGACGGCCTCCTCCCGCCCTGCCGCGACGGTGATCGCGTCCGTGACCAGCTCCTCGAAACGTCGCGGCAGGGCCTCGACGACCTCTCCGAGGATGCCGGGATTGTCCTCGATCACCGTCGCGACATCGCGCGCCAGCGGGCCGACGTAGCGGCCCGCCCAGTGGTCGAACGCTTCGACGAGGCGCTCCGGAAGGGGGCGGTCACCGTCGGCCAGGGCCCGTTCGACCGCGGTGATGTCGCGGTGCAGGGCCTGGGTGACCGCGGCACGGAACAGGATCTCCTTCGAGGAGAAGAGGAAGTAGAGGCCCGGCCGGGAGATGTGCGCCGCCCGCGCCACCTCCTCCATCGACGTCTTCCGGTAGCCGAAACGCGCGAACGTCGCCATGGCGGACTCCAGGACCGTGGTCCGACGGTCGGCGTCCGCGGCTGTCGGGGTCGGGTGGTCGGCGTCGCTCCTGCTCATGCGGCGAGCATACGAGCATGAGACGCACTATACAAATCATGTTCAGTTCGTATAGTTGAGTCATGGATACCCGACCGCTCATCTCCACGCCGTTCACCGCCTCCAGCACCGCGGAGGAGGTGCTGGAGGGCATCGACCTCACCGGTGTCCGGGCGATCGTGACGGGAGCGTCCTCCGGACTCGGCGTCGAGACGGCTCGTGCGCTGACCGCCGCCGGGGCGGAGGTGACGCTCGCCGTGCGGAACACGGCCGCGGGTGCCTCCGCCGCCGAGACGATCGCCGGGTCGACCGGAGCGGCCCCGCCCCGCGTCGTCCGGCTCGACCTCGCCGACCGGGCCGGCGTCACCCGGTTCGTCGACGCGTGGGACGGCCCGCTCCACCTGCTCGTCAACAACGCCGGCGTGGTCACCGGCGGGCTCGAACGGACACCCGAGGGCTGGGAGCTGCACTTCGCGACGAACCATCTCGGCCACTTCGCCCTGGCCACCGGGCTGCACCAGGCCCTGGCCCGCGGTGCCGCAGAGCGCGACGGAGCACGGATCGTCTCGGTCAGTTCGACGGCGCACATGCGGGCCGGCATCGACTTCGACGACCCGCACTTCGAGCGCCGCGGCCACGACCCGCAGACCGCCTACGCACAGTCGAAGACGGCGAACTCCCTCTTCGCCGTCGAGGCGAGCCGTCGGTGGGGCTCCGACGGCATCGTCGCCAACGCGGTCAATCCCGGCGGTGTCGCGACGGGTCTGCAGCGGAACTTCACGCCGGAACAGCGGGCATCGCTCGACGCGGCCGAGGCTGCCGGAGTCTTCACCTACAAAACGGTGGAGCAGGGAGCCGCCACCAGTGTCGTCGCGGCCGTCGCCCCGGAGTTCGCCCACTCCGGGGGCCACTACCTCGACGACGGGCAAGAGGCCTACACGGTGCCGAACGATGCCGACCTCGCGCGGCACCCGCACGGGGTCAAGGAGTGGGCACTGGATCCCGACGCCGCCGAGCGCCTGTGGACCGTCTCGACCGATCTGCTGCGCCCCTGACCTCGGCGAAGGCCAGTTCCGGCCGTGAGCCGCAGCTACGCGACTTCCCTCCCGGCCTCCCCCGGCTCCCCCAGCGGCCGGGTCATCCCGTCGTCCGGGGCCGCGCGCCGGCCGGGTTCGGTCTGGTCCAGCTCCCAGTGGTACTGGCACTCCTCGCACCGCGGCCCGTCCACGACGGCGTCCTCCCCGTTCGGGCAGTCCGTGCCGTCTCCGCGTCCCGCGCACACCTCACCTGTATGCCCCATGCATCCGACCGTGGCCCGCACCGCGCCACGTCGGGGAGTGGGCCCGTGGGGCGCACAGGTGCTCGGTCCCGCACGACGCCCCAGCAGCCACCACGGCCTTCCGCAGCACCCGTCAGAGGACACCTCCGTTGGCACGGATGTTCTGTCCCGTCAGCCATCGCCCGTCCGGCCCCGCGAGGAACGCGATCACGTCCGCCACGTCCTCGGGCCGGCCGAGGCGTCCGAGCGAGGTCATCGCGATGGCCGTCGCCAGCTTCTCCGGCTCGTTGGCCGCGTTGAGGAGATCGGTGTCCGTGGCACCGGGCGACACGGTGTTGACCGTGATGCCGCGTGCGCCCAGCTCGCGCGAGGCCACCAGGGTCAGCTGTTCGATGGCCCCCTTGCTGGCTGCGTAGGGGGCGTTGCCGGGTGCGGGGAAGACGGTGTTGAGGGTGGAGATGTTCACGATCCGCCCGCCGTCGCGCATGTGCCGTGCGGCGTGCCGCACGGTGAGGAAGACCGATTTCGCGTTGACGGCCATCACCCGGTCGAAATCGGCCTCGGTGGTCTGCGCGATGGGCACGACGTCGGTGTGCAGGGCCGCGTTGTTGACCAGGATGTCCAGGCCGTCGAGCCGGCGTTCGGCCGTGGACAGCAGGTCCTCGGCCGCACCGGGTTCGGCCAGGTCCAGCTGGAGGGCGGTGACCCGGCCGCCGGCCTTCTCGGCCTGCCGCACCACCTCGTTCGCGGCCTCCCGGTTCCGCGCGTAGTTGAAGACCACCTCCGCTCCGTCCCGCGCGAGTCGCAGCACGACTGCCCGCCCGATCCCCCGTGAGCCTCCGGTGACCACAGCCGCCTTGCCCGTGAGTACCGCCATGTCCCCTCCTGCGTTGACGAGTCGTCCGTTGCGAACAACCCGTACCCTCCGGCGGCTCCGGGCGAACAGGGACCAGGCCCCCGGCCGGGGCCGGCCGGACCGTGGAGGGCACGGTCCGTTCCGGTCAGGTGAGGGAGAACCGCAGGTACGGGGCGACGCTGCGGAGTTTCTCGCAGGTCTCCTCGGTCTCCCGGTCCGGGCTGGACTGGGCGGTGACCCCGGCACCGGCTCGCAGCCACGCCTCGTCGCCCGCGCCGATCAGGGTGCGCAGGACGAGGGCGGCGTCAAGGGCGCCGCCGGTGCTCCCCCGGAAGACCGCCCCGCCGTACAGGCCGCGCGGCCCCTCCTCGTGGCGGGCCAGGGCCTGGAGCGCGGCGCGTTTGGAGACTCCGGTGGCGGTGATGGCGGGGAACAGGGAGGCGAAGGCGTCCCAGGGTCCGGCGTCCGGCCGGAGCCGGCCCGTCACCCGCGAGGCAAGGTGCTGCACCGATCCTCGTGGGCGGACCGACATGAACTCCTCGACCACGACGGAGCCGGGGCGGCACACGGCCGCCATCTCGTCCCAGGCCAGACGCACGGACACGGCGTGTTCGTGTATCTCCTTGGGGTCGCTGAGCAGTTCCACGCGCCGGCGCTCGTTCTCCGCCGGGTCGGCGCCCAGGGCGCGGGTGCCCGCGAGCGGCTGGGTGCTGACCCGCCCGTCGTCCCCGACCTCGAGAACGGTCTCGGGGCTGAATCCGGCAGCCCGGTATCCGCCGAGGTCCAGCACGTAGGAGCGGGCGGGTGTGTTGGCCCGGCGGCCGGCGAGGTAGGTGGCGGGGAAGTCGGGGCGGGCCTCGGCGGGCAGGGGGACCCGCCGGGAGACCACGGCCTTCTCCAGCAGTCCGGCGCGGATGTCCCGGACCGTACGGGTGACGGCCCGGCCGTAGGCGGCGGTGCCGACGGCGATGACGTCCTCGGTGCGGTCCCGCGCCGCCTCGTCGTGGAAGGTCTGCTCGGCCGGCCGCGAGGACCGGCCGGGCTCCGCGAGCAGGTCGGCGACCTTGCGCGCCCATGCCTCGTCCACCGCGCGGACCACCGTCGAGTCGGCGGTGAGGGTGACTTCGACGGACGGGACCATGGCGTGCAGCAGCGGCTGGTCTCCGGCCGTCGCGGGGTCCGCGTGCAGGAGGTGGGCGAGTTCGAAGGCCGCCCAGCCGTAGAAGCGGCGCTCTTCACCGCTCTCGTCGGGCGGAGCGGACACGGGCGACAGTGCGTCCAGGGCGGCGGCGAACGCCGTCAACGGCCGCCGCCGCGTGCGCGAGGTCCAGGTGCGCCCGGCGGCCCGCGCGGTGATGCCGGTGGCGTCCGCGGTGACGCTCACGTCGGAGCCCGCCGCGAAGTGCCAGACGCCGCCTTCCGACTCGTAGACCACGTACTGGCCCGCGAGGCCCGCCCGGGCGAGGCTGGTGGCGGTGGCGGCCGGGTCGTGGCAGGGCTCGCGGGTGCTCGTGCACGCGAGTGGTGGGACGGACCTCGCCCATGCCTCCCAGAGGTTCCGGGATCCGGTGCTCATCGTGTGGTGCCTTCTCTCTGTCCCTGGGCCGGGGTGGTCGTGGGTGTCGGGTCGGGGGTCATGACGGGGCCGCCTCCAGTCGCCAGCCGTGGGCCTGCGCGCGCCGTTCCCAGAAGGAGGCGTACGTGCCTGCCGCCGCCACCAGGTCGTCGTGCGTGCCGCGTTCGGTGATCTCGCCGTCCTCCAGGACCAGGATCTGGTCGGCGCTCACGACGGTGCTCAGCCGGTGTGCGATGACCAGGAGGGTCCTGCGGGCCGCCAGGGCCCGCGCGGCCTGGGCGAACAGCGCCTCGTTCTCCTGGTCGAGGGCGGCGGTGGCCTCGTCGAGGACGAGGATCGGGGCGTCCTTGAGGAGCGCGCGGGCGATGGACACGCGCTGCCGCTGTCCGCCGGACAGTCGCGCGCCGCCCTCGCCCACCTTCGTGGCCCAGCCCTCGGGCAGCTCCTCGATCACGCGGTCGAGGCCGGAGAGCGCCGCGGCCTCGGCCAGTTCGCCGGGGTCCGCGTGCGGGGCGGCGATGCGGACGTTCTCCTCGATGGTGCCGTCGAAGAGGTAGACGTCCTGGAAGACGAGGGACACGTGGGCCGCGAGGTCGTCGGCGCCGATCTCGCGGACGTCGACGCCGCCGATGCGGACGGTGCCCTCGGTGGTGTCCCGGAAGCGGGCGAGCAGCCCGGCGATCGTGGTCTTGCCCGCGCCGGAGGGCCCGACCAGCGCCGTCATGCTGCGCTCGGGCAGGCGGAAGGTCACGTCGTTCAGGACCGGGCGTGCGGCTGCTCCGGTCACCGGGTCGGCGCCGCCGTCGTAGCGGAAGCCGACCCGGTCGAACTCCACGCTCGCGTCGCGCGGCGTGCGCGGCTCGGCGGGCTGCGGGAACGGCGGTTCGTCGAGGACCGCGCCGAGGCGTTCCAGGGTGTTGCGGGCGATGCGCATCCCGGCACCGGCCTCGGCGGCCGACGACACGCTGTCGATCAGGCGGACCAGCAGCACCAGGAGCGCCAGCAGGGTGGGCACGGTGAGGGAGCCGTCGAGCTGCCAGGACACGCCGAGGGCGAGCAGCAGGGCGAACACGAGCCGGGTGGCGAAGGAGAACGAGACCAGTCCGGGCAGCCCCCGCGCGATGAGCCGCCGGTCGGCGCGCGCCTCGGCCACCAGGGCGTCGTCGAGGGCGCCGTATCCCTCGGCGGTCCGGCCGAACGCCCTCAGTACCGGCTGGTTGCGCGCGTACTCCAGGACCCGGTCGGCGGACTCGCCGATCGCGGCGTCGCGGCCCAGGTCGAGCCGGCGCATCACGGCGCTGCTCGCCGCCTGGACGGCGAACAGCACGGGCGCGCAGACCAGCAGTACCAGGGCGGTGCGGACGTCGAAGAAGAACGTGGCGGCCACCAGCGTCGCCGGGGTGAGCAGGGAGCTGATGAACGGGCGCAGCAGGTGGGCCGGTGTGCTCATCACCTGGATGACGTTCTGTCCGGCGAGCCTGCTGAACTCGGCCGTGCGGCCGGCGTCGAACCAGCCGAGGGGCAGGCGCAGTGCCTGGTCGGCCATACGGTGGTGCAGCACCCGGGAGAGCCGGGAACCGACCGTGAACCCGCCGCTGACGGCCGCGCCCTGGAGCACGGTGTGCGCGAGCGCGCAGCCGGCGAACGCCGCCAGCCAGGGCCACACGTCGTCGGGAGCGGGGCCGAGCAGGGCACGCAGGACGGGCACCAGGAGGGCGAAGGCCACACCCTGGAGGACGGCCGCGCCGCACTGGAGGACGAGCAGCCGGTTCAGCGGACGGGAGCCTTCCGGCCCGAGGACCCGGTAGAGCTGACGGATCATCGTGCACTTCCTTCTCGGATGTGGTCCGTGCTGCTGCTCTGGGCTTCCCAGAGGGTGGCGTAGCGGCCGCCCGCGGCGACGAGGTCGTCGTGGCGGCCCTGTTCGGTGACGCGTCCGTCCTCCAGGACCACGATCCGGTCGGCGGAGCGGACGGTCGACAGCCGGTGGGCGATGACGAGTAGGGTGCGGCCCGCCGCGAGCGCGGACAGCGCGTCCTGGATCAGTGCCTCGGAGTGCGGGTCGGCGTACGCGGTCGCCTCGTCGAGCACGAGGACGGGGGCGTCGGCGAGCAGGGCTCTCGCGATGGAGAGGCGTTGTGCCTCACCGCCGGAGAGCGTGACGGCCGTGCCGAGTTCGGTCGCGTAGCCGTCGGGCAGTGCCGTGACGCGGTCGTGGATGCGGGCGGCGCGGGCGCACCGCTCGACTTCCTCGTCGGTGGCTTCGGGGCGGCCCAGGCGGATGTTGTCGGTGACGCTCGCCCGCAGCAGCCGTACGTCCTGGAGGACGAAGCCGACCCGGCGGTACAGCTCGGTCGCGGGGATGTCGCGGAGGTCGGCGCCGCCGAGGGTCACCGTGCCGGCGGTGACGTCGTGGAAGCGGGGCAGCAGCGAGGCCAGGGTGGACTTGCCGGAGCCGGAGGGTCCGACCAGCGCGGTGACCGTGCCGGGCGCGAGGTCGAGGTCGACGTCGCGCAGGACGTCGGTCCGTCCGTCGTAGGAGAAGGTGACCCCGCGCAGGCAGACGTGGTGGCCGTCGGGCAGGACGGGGGTGGCGGGCTCGGGGAGGGTCGGGGCGTGCAGCAGCTCCGTGATGCGTACGGCGGCGGCCTGGCCGGCCCGGATCTGCTGGATGCGGGGGCCGACGACGCCCATGGGGGCGGCGACCGCGGGGCCCAGCAGGAGGAAGGGGACGAGTTCGGCGCCGGTCAGCCGGTCCTGGGTGACGAACACGGCGCCCAGCACGGTCAGGAGCAGCAGGACCACGGCCGGGGCGACCACCAGTACGGCGGCGGTGGAACTGACCAGGGTGGTGCGGACCCAGCGGGAGAAGAAGTCGGCGAAGCCCTCGGTGGCGTCGACGAAACGCTCGTGGGCCTTGCGGCCGCGGCCGAAGCTCTTGAAGACGGCGATGCCGGAGGCGAACTCCACGGCGGCGGTGGAGATCCGCCCGAGCGCGGCGCCGAACTCGGCCATCTGGGCCGCGGCACCCGCCATCGCCCGGCTGAACAGGAACACGCCGAGCAGCAGGGGGACGAGGCTGACCAGGGCCAGGCGCCAGTCGGCGGTGAACAGGTAGGCCAGGGCCAGGACCGGCGCGGTGAGCACGGCTACGACGTCGAGCAGGGTGTGGGCGAACAGCGTGTGCAGTGCGCTCACGTCGTCCTGCACCGCCTGCTTGACCTCGCCGGTGCCCCGCTCGGTGAGCCGGCCGAGCGGCAGCCGTCCGATGTGCCGGGCGAGCCGGCGGCGGAGGGCGAGCTGGAGGTCGTTGTCGGCGAGGTGGGCGAGGGCGCCGGCCGCGGTGCCGCAGGCCAGGGCGAGAAGCCCCGCGGCACAGGCCAGCGCGACCAGCGGCCACAGGGTGTCGCCGTCGGCGGGGGTGCCCGTCGTGAGTCGGCCGGCGATCTCGGAGACGGCGATGAACGGCACCACTCCGGCCAGGGCCGCGACGGCCTGGAGGCCGACGGAGACGGCCAGTCGGCCCCGGACGGGATCGGTCAGCTCGCGCAGGGGATGCGGTTGTGACTTCACTTGACGAGTACTCCGATTTCGGGGATGGGCCGGCCGCCCGCCTCGGTGATGCGGCGGCTGGTCATACCGGCCTCGCGGGCCAGGCGGGCGACGTCGAAGGTGTGCCAGTCGTAGCTGTCGGCGACCTCGCGCACGGTGCGGCCGTCCCGCAGGACCTTCCAGGTCGTGGTGAACCGCATGGCGTCGCCCTCGGTGGGTTCGCCGCCGATCCACCACTCGTAGGTCTGGCGGCCGATGGTCTCCCTCAGGGACATCACCGGGGGGATGCGGCGGGGCGAGGAGACCCCCATCAGTTCCACGACGATGGGCGCGCCGTCCGGCAGGCGGTCCGCCAGACGCTTCCACAGCGCGACGCGTTCGGGGACGGTGAGGTGGCCGGCCACGCCGAAGATGACGACGGCGGAGAGCCGTTCGGGCAGGACCAGGTCCTGCGCGGCGCCGTCGACCACCGTCACCCTGCGCCGCAGGTCCGGGTCGCGGGCGACCCGGGAGGTGAGCATGGCCCGCATGGTGGCCGACGGTTCGGCGGCGAGGATCTCCGCCTCGGGCAGTGCGGCGGCGACGACCTCGGTCACGCGTCCGGTGCCCGCGCCGATCTCCAGGACCGGGCCGTGCGTGACGTCCAGGCCCGTCAGGACGCGGGTCAGCGGGGGGCCGCTGCTGGCGGTGTGCCGGGTGGCGACCAGCTCGTAGAACTCGGCCGAGGTCGAGTAGTAGTCGATCACGACAGTCTCCTCACGGGGTGCTCGGCCAGGTGCGCCGGGCGTCCGTGGTCAGCGAGGGGTCCATCCTGCGCAGCACGGTGGCGACCACCTCGCGGCGGCGCGGGGTGAGGTAGAAGTGGTCGCCGGGGAAGACCCGGACCTCGGTGCGGGCGCTGGTGAGGTCCGCCCAGCCGGCGGCCCCCGCGCGGCTGCGCCGCTCGCCGAGTTCCGGGTCGGCGTCGCCGGTCAGCACGTGGATCGGGCAGGACAGCGGCGGCCGCGCCTCGGGCCGGTGGGTCTCGATGATCCGGTAGTCGTGGCGGACGGCGGTGAGGACCAGGGAGCGCAGCCCCGGGTCGTCCAGGACCTCACGGCTGGTGCCGCCGAGCCGGGCCAGTTCCGCGCACAGCACGTCGTCGTCCTGGCGGTGCAGTTGCCCGGTCACCGCCGTGCCGGGGGCGGCCCGGCCGGAGGCGAAGAGCCGGCGCGGGGCGGGGGCTCGGCGGCGGTCCAGCTCGTGGGCCAGTTCCCAGGCCACGGCGGAGCCCATGCTGTGTCCGAAGAGGGCGTAGGGCCGGTCGAGCAGCGGCAGTACGGCGTCCGCCACCGCGGTCACCAGCTCGTCCATGCCGGCGCTCGCCGGGTCGTCGAAGCGGTCCTCGCGGCCCGGGTACTGGAGGGCGACGAGTTCGACCTCGGGGGGCATCAGCGCCGCCCAGGGGCGGTAGAAGCCCGCGCTGCCGCCGGCGTGCGGCAGGCAGATCAGCGTGAGCCGGGAGGCGGAACCCTCGTTCCACCGTCTGATCCACGGGCTGTCGGCACGCCCGGCGCGGGCGGCGGACTTCGGCGGGAAGGCGGCGGTCACCAGGTCACCATCAGTTCTTCGAGGCCGAAGGTGGCCGAGTCGTGCTTGACGACGACCTGGTCCCGCTCCCCCGCGAGGCGCAGCGTCGGAACGCGGCGCAGGAGTGTCTCCAGGGCGACCTCCAGCTCCAGCCGCGCCAGGTGCTGGCCGACGCACTGGTGCACTCCGTAGCCGAAGGCCACGTGGTGGTTGTCCGTGCGGCGGAAGTCGACCCGCTCGGGGTCGTCGAACTGCTCGGGGTCGTGGTTGGCTCCGGCGAGGAGCGCGATGACGCCGTCGTCGGCGGGGACGGTGCGGCCGGACAGCTCGATGTCCTCGGCGGCGACGCGCAGGGGTATGGAGTCGGCGACGGACAGGACGCGCAGGAGTTCGTCGACGGCCGCGGGCATCAGGGCGGGGTCCTCGCGCAGTTCCTCCAGCAGCTCCGGCCGGTCCAGGAGGAGCAGGGTGCTCAGGGCGATCATGCTGGTGGTGGTCTCGCGGCCGGCGTTGATGGTGATGCCGAGGGTGGACAGCAGCTGCTCCGTCGTCACGTCGCCGGGGACCAGGTGGTCGGTGACGAGCTTGGAGATGAGGTCGTCGCGGGGTTCCTCCCGGCGCGCGGCGACCAGCCCGGCGAGCAGGCCGAAGAGGCCGCCGAGGGCCTCGGAGACCTGCTCCGCGGTGCTGTTGCGGGAGCCGGAGACCCGGGTGACGTCCCGGAAGTACTCCAGGTCGTGCCGCGGGATGCCGAGCAGTTCGCAGATCACCGACGTGGAGACGGCGTTGGCGTACGCGCTCACGAAGTCCACCGGTCCGCCGGCGGCCAGCATGCCGTCCAGGATCTCGTCCACCCGGGCCTGTACGGCGGGCCGCATCGCGCGGACCCGGCGCACGGTGAACGCCGGCAGGAGCATGCGCCGGTAGCGGGTGTGCTCGGGGGCGTCGGTGCGGATGAAGGGACGGAACCTGGCCCCGGCCTCCTGCTCGCCCTCTCCGAGAGCGGGGAAGCCCGGGCGGCGGATGTCGGCGCTGACGCGCGGGTCGGAGAGCAGTTCCCGTACGTCGTCGTAGCGGGTCACCACCCAGGCTTCCCGCCGGGTCGGCAGGGTGACGCGGGCGACCGGGTCGTCGGTGCGCAGCGCGGCGTACTCCGCGGGGGCGGCGAAGGGGCAGCCGCGCCGGATCGGGAAGTCGCGGGGCGGGGTGGCGCCGGGGGTGTGGGCGGCCGTCGGGGTTTCGGGGGGTGTCATCGTGGTCCTCAGCCGTGGGTGGAGGTGGAGACGGGGGCAGGGGTGTTCGGGGCGTCCGGTGTCCGGGTGAGTACGGCCAGCGGGGGTGCTCCGGGGCGGGTGGGCAGGGTGCGGACGGTCATCCCGGACTCGGCCGCGACGTCCTTCAGGCCGAAGGGCGTCCACCGGTAGGAGTCGCGCACCTCGCGCTGTGCCTCGGTGGCGTCGTCGCGGTAGACGCGCCAGGTGGAGTGCAGCCGCATCACGCCGTCCTCGGTCTCGTCCGGCGCTCCGCCGAACGACCACTCGTAGCGGTGCCGTCCGGCGGTCGCGGTGGCGAGCCTGGTCTCGGGGAGGGTCAACGGCTCCTCGAACTGCATGAGTTCGACGACCACCAGGGCGCCGGGTGCCAGCCGCCGGTTCAGCCGTCGCCAGAGCCTGGCTCGTCCGTCGGCGTCGAGGTGACCGAGGACACCGCACAGCAGGACGGCGCTCACCCGGTCCGGGAGCTCCAGGTCGGGCGCGGCGTCCGCGGTGACGGTGACGCGGGAGCGCAGGTCCGGGTCGCTGAAGACCCGGCTGGTGAGCACCGCGCGCATGCCCACCGCCGGTTCGCAGGCCAGGATCTCGGCGTCCGGCCGGGCACGGGCGACGGCCTCGGTCACCAGGCCGGTGCCGGCCCCGATGTCGACCACCGGGCCGCCGCTCAGGTCGGCGTCGGCCAGGAGCGCGGCGACGGCGGGTGCGCTCGCGGTCGCGGTGTGCTCGGCGGCGACGAGGTCGAAGAACTCGGCCGACGGGGTGTAGGACGAGGCACTCGAAGGGGCGCTGGCGCGGTGGGTGTCGGCCCCGTCCGTGTCGGCGCCATCCGTGTCCGTACGGTCCTCCGTACGGTGCGCGTCGGTGCGAGCCGTGTCGGCGCGAGCCTGCTCCGGGGCGGGGAAGACGTCGCTGACCGCGAGCGGCCGCGGGGTGGCCGGACGGACGATGTCGGGCGGCCCGAGCCGTGCGGCGAGGTCGGTCCAGATGCGGCACACGGCCAGGTCGTACTGCCCCGCGCGAAGGGCGTCGCCGCCCTGCTCGACTGCCGCCCGGAGCCCGTCGAGAGCGTGGCCGACCGCTTCCGGCCACAGGTCGGAGAAGACGGTGCGGAAGGTGCCGGTGGTCCCCACGACGGCCGTGGTGCCCAGGCCCAGGCGACCGGTGCCGGGTCCGTCGAGGACGAAGCGCCGGTCGGCGTCCCGTCCGACGTGCAGCCGGGGGCTCCACAGCACGGGGCCGTGGGTGTCGGCCAGGGTGAGGACTCCGCCTTCCGTGCCGATCGAGATCCGGTGCCAGTGCAGGGCGTGGTTGTCCCGGTCGGAGGGGTCGAGCTGGTGGTGCACGCGCAGGGTGAGGGGTACGCCCGCCAGCATGCCGTGCAGGGAGCGGAACGGCTGCGGGCCGATGTCGGCGGGCAGCGGCGCCGGGTCCGCGAACCGCCAGGGCCGCAGGGTGCCCATCGCCCGCCCGAGGATGTCCACCAGCGGGTGCATCAGGTGGACCGGGGTGGCGGCGTCCACGAAGAGCGGGCGCTGTTGTGCGACGAGCCTGCGGGCGGCGTCCACGAAGTCGCGGACCGGGGCGACGTGCGGGTAGTGGGTGTTGAGGCGGTACTGCACTCCCCGGCGGCGTGCGTGTGTGAGGTTGTCGGTCAACTCGGTGAGGTGGACGGGGTGTTCCTGGAGGACGTGGATGCCCCGGTCCATGAGCGCCCGGGCCAGCTCGGTGCCCTGCCCGCCCGAGATGGCGGAGCTCACCGCCACGCACGCGGCGTCGATGCCTTCCGGGAGGTCGTCGACGTCCGTGTAGTGCGGGACGCCGAGTCGCTCCGCGCAGGCCCGTGAGGCGGCCGAGCCCCGGCTCAGGATGCCGGCCGGCGCGTATCCGGGGCGCCGGTGGGCCGCCTCGGCGTAGAAGCGGCCGAAGTTGGTGCCGCAGACCAGCACCCTGAAGGGCGTCGATGTGTTCACAGCACGCCCTCTTCCACCTGGTCGGCACCGGCCGCCGCTCCGGTGGGCCGGAGGTCGGCGACGTTCCGGGCGCGCAGGTGCCGCACCACGGCGTCGGGGTCGAGTACGTCGCAGGCGAAGTGCACGCCCGCCGGTACCCCGCCTCGCAGCACCGCGTCCACCGCGAGCGCGCCCACGGCCCCGGTGAGCCGGTAGCTGCTGGCCGCGCGCAGGGTCAGCCCCGCGGTGGCCGCCTGTCCGGACGCGGTGCCGGACAGCTCGAAGTCCATGACGTACCAGGGCTTGCGCCCGGCCAGGTCGAGGTCGGCGGCGAGGATCAACCGGTCCGCCAGCTCCGCCGGTTCGTCCCCGGCGGCGAGGCGTCCCGGCAGTTGGTTGAGCAGCGCGCGTACGGCGGGGCCGGGGTGGACGTTGTACCAGTCGAGCCGGTCGAGGCCGAGGACGGTGGCGAGGCGTTCGCTCTCCTGGCTGAGGTAGGGCTGGAGGGCCACCTGGCCGGGGAAGGACCGGTGTCGGGTGTCCTCGGCCGTGCGCAGGGCGCGCGGGACACGTCGGCCGCCGCGGACCGCGGCGAGGGCCTCGCCGTAGGCCGCGCCGTCCGCTCCTCCGGAGGTGAGGGAGAGCATGAGGTCGTGCGCCACCGTCGGCGAGCAGGTCTCCAGGCCGCCGCAGTGGGCGGTCAGCGCGGCGGCGCCGTCCAGGCCCTGCCCGGCCAGCCAGCGGGGCAGGAGGCTGGACAGGCCGGGCAGGGCTCCGGCGGACAGGACGACCGTGCGGCCGTCGCGGGCCGGGTCACCGGCCGCGCGGAGGTCCTCGGCGGCCGGGTCGTCCCCGGCCACGTCGACGCAGTGCGCCGCGGCATCGAGTGCGGCGGCAGCCACCGTGGCACGCAGCCGGTAGGTGGGGCCGACGCAGTTGAGGACGATGTCGCAGCCCTCGGTGAAGGCGCGCAGGCCGTCCGGGGCGTCGGCGTCCGCCCATACGGTCACGTCGTGGCCGGCGGGTTCCTCCTCGGCGACCGCGCGCAGGGTGGAGACGGTCCGGCCGCCCAGGCGGAGCCCGGTGTGGCCGAGCGCGCGCAACTCGCGTACGGCGGCGCGTCCCACCGCTCCGGAGGCGCCCAGGACTCCGATCACGGGCTTGGGCACGGACTTGGTCACAGGATTGGTCACGGGCTTGGTCATCGGGTGATCGCCCCCTGGGTCAGCTCGCCGAGGGTCTTGAGGATTCCGGGGGCGTGTTCGACGGACAGGCAGCTGTAGTGGTCTCCGCCGATGTCGACGATGTCCAGGTCGCCCAGGGTCAGTTCCTCCCAGTAGGCGGTGACGGCGTCCTTGCTGCCGGGGAAGGGGTAGGCGCCGTCGTGGCGCAGGAAGGTGATGTCACCCGCGTAGGGCTCCGCGTGGTAGCGCGTGATGGCGAAGACGCTCTGGCGGAAGGCGAGGAAGAGCCGTGTCATGTGGTCGGGTTCGTAGGTGCCGGCCGACGCGGGCACCGCCTCGCACATCCGGGCGATTCGGGTGGCGCGGGGGACGTCGGCGAGTCGCCGGAAGCAGCTCGCGACGTCCTCGAACTCCTCCCCCAGTGCGGCGAGTCCGCCGTCCGGCAGGACGCCGGGACTGGCGGCCAGGACGGCGTCGGCCGCGGCGGCCACCCGGTACTGGTCGTCCGGGAACCCGAGGTCGGCCGGGTCGATGCCCATCATGACGGCGAAGGAGTACTCGGCGAGGAGTTCGTCGTCCAGGCGGAAGCGGGGGCTGTGGCTGCTGATGACGGTGAGGCTCTCCACCTCCGCTCCCGACTCGGCCAGGTTGCGGGCCACTTCGGTGGCGATCAGGCCGCCCAGGCAGTAGCCGACGACGTGGAAGCGGCCGCGGCCGTCAGCCGTCAGCGCCCGCGCGTAGTCGGCCGCCATCCGCTCGATGAGTCCGTCCGGCGGTGCGGCGAGGAATCCGCTCAGGTCCGGGACCTCCACCCCGACGACCTCGGCGAGGCCCGGCGAGCGGCGCCTGATCTCGGTGACCAGCGCCCGGTACGGCATGATCGTGGCGGTTCCGGCGTGCACCAGCACGGTCGTCGGCTCGTCCTCGGAGCGGGAGCCGTGCAGGTGGATCACCGGGTCCGTGCGTACGGCGCCGGACGCGGGCGTGTCCTCGGGACCGGCCAGGCCGCGCAGGAACCCGGCGAGGCCCGCGACCGTGGGGCGGCGCAGCATGTGGCGCAGGACGACCTCCCACTCCAGGTCCGCCGCCTGCGGTACGCGTTCCCGCAGCCGGCCCACCATCCGGGCCACCAGGAGCGAGTCGCCGCCCAGGTCGAAGAAGTCGTCGTTGCGGGTGACGCGTTCGACCGCGAGGAGTTCCGTCCACAGCTCGGCCAGGCCGTTCTCCAGTTCGTCCTTCGGCTGCTCGGCCACGACGACCGGTGCGCTCTCCCGGGGCAGCCAGGACCGCAGGCGCGCGCGGTCGGTCTTGCCGTTGGCCGTGCGGGGCAGGGTGTCGACGACCTGCCAGACCGCGGGGAGCATGTACTCCGGGAGCCGGGTGGCCGCCGTTCGGGCCAGTTCTCCCACCGGCACGTGGTGCCGGTCGTCCTTCATCGTGGCGATGAACACCTCCTGCCCGGTGCGTGCCAGGGCGTCCCCGGCGGCGGGCAGCGAGGTGACCCCCGACGCGTCGTGCCCGTCGAGGAGGTCACGCCACTGGGTGTGGGTGAGGAAGGACTGCCCGGTGTGCTCGCGCACGTCGGTCCAGGTCCGGCCGGCGACCTCCAGGAACTCCATGGAGACCAGCAGGGGGAGGTTCTCGTCGCGGGTGTTCTCCACGAACACGAGCTGTCCGCCCGGCACGAGCAGTTCCCGCAGCCTGCCCACGGCGGCGTCCGCGTCGGCGGCGGCGTGCAGGGTGTTGGCGCAGACCACGACGTCGAAGGTGTTGGGCAGCAGGTGCTGGGCGCGCGGGTCCTCGTCGACGTCGAAGCGCTGGTAGCGGACCCAGGCGTGGTCGGCGAAGCGCTCGCGGGCTTCGTTCAGGAAGAACGCCGAGGGATCGGTGAACAGGTAGTCGACGCCGTACTCGGCGAGGGCGGGCACCAGTTCGCCGGTGGTGCCGCCGACGCCGCCGCCGACCTCCAGCACCCGCAGCCGCTCCTCGCCGGTGTGGCCCGCGGCGATCTCGCGCAGCGCGGCGACCACGGCGCGGTTGAGGTGCCGGATGGCGAGGTTGTCCCGGTAGGCGGCGTCCGCGGCCTCCGTCGCCGCCCCCGGGAAGAGCAGGTCCCGGATGCCGACGTCTCCGGAGACCAGCTCGGGCAGCCGCTCGGCGCAGGTGCGCATGACGGTGAGCAGTTCGGTGCTCCACCCGATCTCGTGCTCCAGGTCGGCGGCCCGCCGCCACCGGCGCTCGGTCTCTTGTGCGGGGACGGGGCGCAGGCCGGTGTAGGTCGCGTCGGCGTCCCGGTGGGTGAGCAGGTCCCGGGCGGCGAGGGCGCGCAGCCAGCGGCGCACGATGTGCCGGTGGCGCGGTGTGGCGCGCAGTGCCGTGCCCACCTCCTCCGCCGTGCGTGCCGCGGACCCGTCGAACACTCCGGAGGCGGCGAGGACCCGGGTCATCTCCGCGACGGCCACGTCGTCGAGGGCGGCGAGGAAGTCGGTGAGCCGTGCGGCGTCGACGGCCGCGCCCGCTTCGCGTACCGCCTCGGCGGCTGCCGTGCGCGCCTGTTCGCGGCTCGTCACGGCGGGCCCGCCGTCCTTGCGTGCTGTCTCGACGAAGGCGGCCAGGCGCCGCCCACCCGCCGCCGAGTCGTCCACGACGACCGCGCCCGCCGCGACCGCGGGGTGGGTCTGTACGGCGGCCTCCACCTCGGCGAGTTCGACCCGGTAGCCGCGGATCTTGATCTGGGCGTCCTCCCGGCCCAGGAACTCGATGGTCCCGTCGGGCAGGTAGCGGCCGAGGTCGCCTGTGCGGTAGAGCCGCTCTCCGGTGGCGGAGTCGGTGCGGAACCGTTGTGCCGTGCGCTCGTCGTCGCCGAGGTAACCGAGGGCGACACCGGCACCGCCGATGTACAGCTCGCCCGGGACCCATTCGGGCCGCGGCCGCAGGTGCCGGTCGAGCACGGCGAAGGTCTGGTTGGTCAGGGGCTTGCCGTACGGGATGCTGGGGCGGGTGGTGTCGACCTCGCCGATCGGGTGGGCGATGGACCAGATGGAGCCCTCGGTGGCTCCGCCGAGGGAGACGATCTCCAGTCCGGGCAGGAGCTCACGGGCCTGGTCGGGCAGCGAGACCGGTATCCAGTCGCCCGATATCAGGGCCAGGCGCAGTGAGCCGTCGTCGGTGGGGGGCTCGGAGCGGAGCCAGTCGCACAGCATGTGGAGCTGGCCCGGCACGGAGTTCCACACCGTGACGCCGAAGTCGCGGACGAGTTCCGCCCAGTGGGAGGGGTCGCCGCGCCGGTCGGACCGGGGCAGGACGAGGGTGGCGCCCACGGCGAGCGGTCCGAACAGGTCGTAGACGGACAGGTCGAAGCCGAGTCCGGCGATGCCGAGGACGCGGTCGCGCTCGTCGACGGCGAAGCGGCGGTTGATGTCCTCGACGGTGTTCAGGGCGGCCCGGTGGCTGATCATCACGCCCTTGGGCGTGCCGGTGGAGCCCGAGGTGTAGATGACGTAGGCGAGGTCGTCCGGATCCCGGCGGGCGGCGACGGGCGTGCGGTCCGCGGCGGCCTCCCCGACGAGGTCCACGGCGACGGGCGACACGGTCGACGGGAGGTCCTCGAGTTCGGCGAGCCAGGACTGGGTGAGGACGGTGCGGACGCCCGCGTCGGCGACGATCGTGTCGCGGCGGGCCGCCGGCTGGGCCGTGTCGACGGGCAGGTAGGCGCCGCCCGCCATGAGGATGCCGAAGACGGCGACGACCTGTTCCCAGCCCTTGTCCATCCAGATGGCCACCGGTTCCCCGGGGCGCAGTCCGGAGGCCGTCAGCCGCTGGGCGAGTCCCGTGGCGCGGGCGACGAGCTGCCGGTAGGAGAGGGTCAGTTCGGGGGTGCGGACCGCGATCGCGTCCGGTGCGGTCCGTGCCCGGGCGAGTACGGGTTCGTGGAGCAGGGCGTCCGGGAGGGGGCCCTCGGTCGCGTTGACCGCGCTGCGGCGCTCCGCCTGCGCCGGGGGCAGCGGGATGCGGACGGGCGCGTCCCAGGCGTCCTCCCCTGCCTCGCCCTCGGCCGAGAGCGACCGTACGAGTGCCGTGTACGCCTCGAACATGGCGTCGGCCGCCCCGTGGGCGAGCGCGCCCTCCCGGATGTCCCAGGACAGGCTGAGGGTGTCGCCGCGGTGCATGACCTGGCAGTCCAGCCACACCTGCGGTGTCCGGGTCACGGCGTACTCCACCTCGGGGGGCACGCCTTCGGACGTGGCGCCCGCGCCGAGGGCGCTGGTGAAGACAACCGGCATGAGGACCGGTCCGCCGGCCCTGCGGGAGAGTTCGGCGAGCACCTCCGAGCCGGTGAACAGCGGGTGTGCCAGGTCTTCGAGGAGCTGTTCGCCCACGGCCCCGGTCCGTTCGGCGAAGGTGGCCGGGGTGTCGAGGTCGACGGCGAGGAGTTCGAGCGAGGTGAAGTCGCCGATGAGGCGGTCGATGTCCTCGTGCAGGGCGGGCCGGTCGACGGTGGGCACGTTGAGCGTGAACCGGCTGGTCCGCGACCAGGCGCCGACCGTCTCGGCGTAGGCGGCGAGCAGGGCCGTCGACACGGTCAGGCCGCGGCGCGCGGCCCGTTCGGTGAACCGGTCCCGGTCGGCCGCGGGCAGCAGGACCTCCAGTCGGCGGAACGCCACCGCCTCGCCGTCGGACGCCGGGCCGCGGCCCGCTTCTCCCGGCTCGCCCACCGCGGCCTGCCAGGCTTCGGCGAGGGGCAGTTCGGGGGCGGGCGGCAGGGTGTCGAGCCGTTCGGTCCAGTAGGCGCGGTCGCGGGCGTGGCCGTCGGTGTCGGCGAGGGCGCGGCGGGCCAGGACGTAGTCGCGGAAGGTGATCCGCGGCGCGTCGGCGAGGGCGGCGCCGCCGTAGCTCCGCTGGAACTCGGCGAGCAGGATGCGCAGGCCGGCGTGGTCGACGACGAGCATGTCGAAGGAGAGGTGCAGTACGGCCCGCCGGCCGGTCCGGGTCACGTGCACGTCGAAGAGGGGCCACTGGTCGGTGGGCGCCTCGCGGGCGGACAGCCGCGCTCGGGTGTGCCGCACCCGTGCCTCGGCGGCGTCGTCCGGCAGCGCGGTCAGGTCGTCGGCCCCGACGGGCAGCGGGGGCACCTCGGGCAGGACCCGCTGGTGGCCGTCCTGGTGGATGACGGCCCGGAGCATGTCGTGCCGCTGGACCAGGTGCCGCCACACGGAGGTGACGCGGTCGACGTCGAGGTCGGGGTAGGCCAGCTCCACGTAGGCGTGGCAGCCGACGCCGCCGTAGGCGTAGGCGTCGGTGCGGCCTATGAGGTAGGCGGCCTGGATGTCCGTCAGGGGGAAGGGGTCGTGGCGGTGGTCGGGGTCGGCCCGCAGTACCGGTCCCGGCGCCTCCAGGTGACGCAGGATGGCTTCCTTGTGCGTGCGCAGTTCGGCGCGGTGCGTGTCGGTGAGGGTGCCCTGCGGGGCCCGGAAGCGCAGTTGTCCGTCCTGGGCCCAGAGCACCACGCCCTCGTCGGCGTAACGGCCCAGCAGTTCAGCGATGTTCACAGCTCTCCGGTCTCGTAGGCGGTCCCGTGGGCCGCGAGCGTTCGGGTGATGTCCGCGGCGAGCGCGGCGATCGTCGGTGCGGCGAAGAAGCGGCGGGCGGGCACAACGGCCCCGAAGCGGCGCTCGATCGCCGTGAGCAGGCGCAGCGCGGTGAGGCTGTCGCCGCCGGCGGTGAAGAAGTTGGCGTTGCGGTCCGGCGACCCGTGCGGCAGGCATGCCTGCCAGAGCGCGGCCAGGGCCGTCTCGGTGTCGCCCCGTGGCGGCTCGGCGACGGCGGAGCCTGCCTCGGGTCCCGCCAGGCCGGTCAGGGCGGCCCGGTCGACCTTGCCGTTCGCGGTGAGGGGCAGGGCGGGCAGCACCAGGATGCGGGACGGGACGGCGTAGGCCGGTACCCGCTCGGCCAGCAGGGCGAGGAGGCCCTCGGTGAGTTCGGGGTTCTCGACCGGCTCCGTGTGGTCGCCGAGCGGTGGCTCGTGCGGTACGGCGAACGCCACCAGGCGCCTGGCGGTGCGCTCCCCCACGGCCAGGACGGCGGCGCGCGCGACGGCGGGGTGGGCCTCCAGCGCGGCCTCGACCTCGCCCGCCTCGATGCGGTGGCCGGCGATCTTCAGCTGGCTGTCGAGCCGGCCGAGGAACTCCAGCAGTCCGTCGGCCCGGAACCGGCCCAGGTCTCCGGTCCGGTACCAGCGCCGCCCGTCCCGTTCGACGAACTTCTCGGCGGTGCGGACCGGGTCGGCCAGGTAGCCGCGGGCCAGTCCCTTGCCGCCGATCCACAGTTCGCCCGGCGCCCAGTCGGGGCAGTCCCGGCCGTCCCGGTCGACCACCCGGTAGTGCTGGCCGGTCAGGGGGCGTCCGTAGGGGATGGACACCCACCGGGGGTCGGGTTCCGTGACGGTGAGGGTGTTGGACCAGATGGCGGCCTCCGTGGCTCCGCCCATGGCGACGAACACGCAGAGCCCCTCGGTCCTGGCTCGCAGCCGGGCGGGCAGGTCGAGACCGATCCAGTCGCCGGAGACCAGGGCGGTCCGCAGCCCCGCGATCCGGCGCCCTTCCCGTCCCTCCTGTCCGTCGGCGTCGAGCAGCAGGTCGAGCAGGGCGGGGACGGTGTTCCAGACGGTCACGCCGTACCGGTCCAGCAGGTCCGGCCAGCGGGCCGGTGCACGGCGTTGGTCCTCGGTGGGCAGCAGGAGGGAGCCGCCCGCGGCGAGCAGGCCGAAGACGTCGTACACGGACAGGTCGAAGTCCAGTGCCGACAGGGCGAAGACGCGGTCGTCGCCGCGGATGCCGTGGCGGGCGTTGATGTCCGCGATCGTGTTCCAGGCGGCGGCGTGGGTGATCTCGACGCCCTTGGGCTCGCCCGTGGAGCCCGATGTGAAGATCACGTAGGCGAGCGCGTCGGGAGCCGTTCCGACCGGCTTGGGCAGCGGCTCGCCGCCCTGCGTGTCGGCCGGGGACAGGGTGCGGGGGCCGTCGCCGTCCGTGGCGGGCCAGCCGCCCAGGACCACGTCGAAACCGGCCGTGGCACGCACCCGCTCCAGCCGTGCGGCGGGTTGTTCGAGGCTCAGGGGGACGTAGGCGGCGCCCGCCGCGAGGGTGCCGAGGACCGCCGCGACCTGTTCCGGGCCCTTGGGCAGGGTGACCGCGACCAGTTCGCCGGGCCGCACCCCGGCGCCGTCGAGCGCGGCGGCGGTGCGCAGGGCCTGTGCGGCGAGGGTTCCGTAGGTCACCTCCTCCCCGGCCGTCGTGACGAGGGCGGTGCGGTCGGGGGTGGCCGCCGCGTGGGTGAAGAACATCTCGTGCAGCGGGCGCGGCGTCGCCGGTTCCAGGGCGGCCTCCCGTGCCGCGGCCTCCCGCCGTTCGTACTGGGAGGCGGGCACCAGGTCGGGGAGCGGTGCCTCCCGGTCACCGTCCACGAGGTGCCGCAGCAGCCGCTCGTAGGCGGAGAACATCGCGTCCAGCACACCCTCGGCGAACAGTTCCTCGACGGCGTCCCAGGTGACGACCAGGTTCCCGGACTCCTCGGTGACCTGGTTGTCCAGGCAGACCTGCGGGGACTGGGAGATGCCCCAGACCTTCGGGGGGAGCCCGGTGCCCGGTCCGGCCAGCGTCGCGTCCCCGACGCCGATGGCGCTGGTGAACACCACGGGTGCGGCGGCGTCCACCGTGCCCGTGCGCCGGCCGAACTCCCGCAGCAGCCAGTCGATCGGTACGTCGGCGTGGTCGAGGTCCTCGGCCTGACGGCGTTGCAGCGCGGCGGCCGCCGCCCGCCAGCCGGCACCCTCGCGCCGGTAGCCGGCGAGGGACAGGGAGGTGAAGTCGCCCAGTACCCGGTGGATGTGGGGGTGGACGTCACGCCGGTTGAAGAGGGTGAGCGTGACGGTCACGGCGTCGGTCCCGCTCCAGGCCGCCAGGACCTCCGCGTACAGGGCGAGCAGGACGGTGGACGGGGTCAGGCCGTGCCGGGCGGCGTCCCGCTTGACGGCCTGCCAGTCTCCGGCGGGCAGGCTCAGCCGGCGCCGGGTGAAGACGGGGGCGTCGAGCGTCGCCGGGTCCCGGTCGAAGGGCAGGGCGGGCGGCGGCGGCAGTTGCGGCAGGCGGGCCTGCCAGTGGGCGCGGGCCCGCGCGGTCGACCCGGGGTCGGCCGGGAGGCGGGTCAGGTAGTCGCGGAACGACACGCCGACGGGGGGAAGTTGGTGTTCCGGGTCGGCGTAGAGCGCGTTCAGTTCGGCGTAGAGCGTCGTGATGGAGAGCGCGTCGAGCACGAGGTAGTCCAGGCCGATGCCGATCCGGGTCCGTGTCTCGCCGCCCTTCGCGCCGCCCTTCTCGTCGCCCTTCTCGCCGCCCTTCTCGTCGGCGTCCTCGTCGGCGTCCTCGTCCGCCCGGTGGCGCACCGCCTCGATGGCGAAGAGCGGCCAGCGGGCGGGGTCGCGGACCTGCTGGGACAGGCGGGCGCGCAGGCCGGCCAGCGCCTCGGCCGCGCCACCAGCTCGGGCGTCGTGCACGGGTATGCGCACGGGTGGTACGTCGGGCAGGACGCGCTGGTGCCCGTCCTTGACGACCGCGCGGAGCATGCCGTGCCGTCGCACCAGGGTGTTCCAGGCGCGCTCCAGCCGGTCCAGGTCGACATCGGCACCGTCGAACTCCGTGTAGTGCCAGGTGCCCACGCCGCCGAGGGTGAATCGGGGGTCGCGGCCGGTGTGGTAGGCGGCCTGGACGTCGGTCAGCGGGAACGGCTCGTGCGCGTGGTCCGGATCGGGCACCAGGACGGCAGCGGTGGCCGCGGCCGGTTCCTCGCCGCTGGTCGTCGCGGGGTGCAGCGTCTCGCAGAAGTGCCGGAGTACGGGGCGGGCGAAGAGGTCGGCCACGCGGGCGCCCGGGAAGCCCGCGGCGCGCAGCCGCCCGATCATGCGCGTCGCGACCAGTGAGTCGCCGCCCAGCAGGAAGAAGCCGCTCTCGCGTCCCACTTCGGCCACACCGAGCAGGTCGGCCCATTCGGCCGCCACGGCGGTCTCCACCGGGCCGGCCGGTGCCGACGTGACGGGTCCTTGCTGCCCGGCGGCCTCGGTCAGCGCCTGCCGGACGGCCGTCCGGTCGAGCTTGCCGTTGGCGGTCAGCGGCAGGTCGCGCAGGACGAGGACGCGCTCGGGGACCATGTGGGCGGGGAGGCGTTCCGCCGCCCGCAGGCGGATCTCGTCCGGGTCGGGTGCCCCGCCGGGGGCGGAGACGGCCGCGGCGAGGTGGCGTACGGGCGTGTCGAGGACGGTCGCGACCGCGTGCAGGACGGCGGGGTCGTCCTCCAGCGCGGATTCGACCTCGCCCAGTTCGATGCGGTGGCCGCCGATCTTCACCTGGTGGTCGGCGCGGCCGAGGAACTCCAGCACGCCGTCGGGCCGGTAGCGGGCCAGGTCGCCGCTGCGGTACCAGCGTTCGCCGTCGTGGTCGACGAAGCGTTCCGCCGTGCGTTCGGGGTCGGCGCGGTAGCCGTTGGCGACGCCGGGGCCGCCGATCCACAGCTCGCCCGGGACGAGATCGGGGCAGTCGCGTCCGCGTCCGTCCACGACACGGGCCCGCATGTTGCGCAGCGGAACGCCGTAGGGGACGGACTTCCAGGCGGGGTCGGTCTCCTCCACCTCGAACACCGTGGAGTGGACGGCGGCCTCGGTCATGCCGCCGAGCGCCACGAAACGGCAGGCGGGGACCAGCGCGCGGAGTCTGCGGGGCTGGTCGAGCCCGATCCAGTCGCCGCCGAGCAGCACCATGCGCAGCGAGTCCCCGAGGCCCTCGTCCTCCCCCGCGGCCATCAGCAGGTCCAGCAGGGCGGGCACGCACTGGACCAGCGTCACCCCGTGCGTGCGCACCAGCCGCGCCCAGTGGTGGGCGTCGCGGCGATGCTCCTGTCCGACGGCCACCACCTGACCGCCGAGGGACAGCGGGGCGAAGACGTCCCAGGTGGCGAGGTCGAAGTCCAGCGCGGAGATGGCGAGCGTGCGGTCCGCCGGGCCGAGCCCGAGCTGCGCCTCCATCGCCTCGACGGTGTTGACGACCGCCCGGTGCGACACCTCGACGGCCTTGGGCCGTCCCGTAGAGCCGGACGTGAACAGCACGTAGGCGGCCAGGCCGGGGTCCGGCCGGACGACCGGCGCGGGCCGGAGCCCGGAGGCTGAGGCGTCCTCCAGGAGCACCACCGGGGCCGGGGAGACGTCCTCGCACAGGTGGGCGTGGTTTCGGTCGGTGAGTATCGCGGCGGCGTCGGCCACCGCGTGGATGCGTTGCCGGCGCACCGCGGGCTGTTCCACGCCGACGGGGGCGTAGGCCGCGCCCGCGGCCAGGACGCCGAGGACCGCGGTGATCTGGTCGTCGCCCTTGGGCAGGGTGACGGCGACGGTGTCGCCCTCCCGCACGCCCCGGTCGTGCAGCAGCGTCGCGATCCGCCGTGCGGCGTGGGCGAGTTCGCCGTAGGTGAGGGTGTCGCCGGTCGTGCGGACCACCGCGGTGCGGCCCGGCTCGGTCTCGGCCAGCCGGAAGAAGCGGGTGTGCAGGGCCCGGTCGGCAACGGGCGTGGCGGGCAGGGCCGCCACCGCGCGCCGGGGCAGGACGTCGGGGGCGAGCAGGCCGTCCACGGGCCGGGCCCAGGCGTCGGGGTCGGTCACCAGGCGGGTGACGAGGCGGCGGTAGGCGTCGAACGCGGCGTCGGGCACACCGGACTCGAACACGCCGTCCCGCACGTCCCAGTTGAGGAGGAGACCGCCGTCGAGTTCGGTGACCTGGGCGTCCAGATACACCTGCGGGCCCTGCGAGATGATCCAGGAGGGGTGGCCGAAGGACTTCTGGACATCCTGCTCGAAGATCTCCCCCAGTCCGATGGCGCTCGTGTACACGACGGGAGCCAGTACCGGGGCTCCCTCGGCGCGGGCGAGGTCGCGCAGCACCTCGACCCCGCCGTACGCGCCGTGGGAGATTCCCGCCTGCAGCCGCTCCTGGAGGCCGCGGGCCTGCCGGGAGAAGGGAAGGGGCGCGCTCAGGTCCGCGTCGAGCAGCACCGAGCTGCTGAAGTCGCCGACGAGTCCGGCGACTTCGGGTGCGAACATCTCCCGGTCGAACAGCGGCAGGTTGAGGAGGAAGCGCCGGCTGTCGCTCCAGGCGGCGATCACCTCGGCGAAGGCGGTGGCGAGGGCGGCGGCGGGGGTGACGGCGTGCCGACGGGCGGCGCCGAGGAGGGCGGCCTTGTCGGCGGGGCCGAGCCAATGGTGCAGGCGGCGGGAGTGGGTCAGCGGGCCGTCGTCCGCGGTGACCGGGGTCAGGGGGTCGACGGTCGTCGGCAGTCGCGGCGCCCGCGGCAGTTCCGGCAGGCGCTCGCGCCACCAGGCGGCGTCCCGCTCACGATCGGTCCGTCGCCGGGCCTCGTGCTCCGCGAGGTAGCGCCGGCAGTCGAGCCCGAGTTCGCGCGGCGGTTCGCCGGGACACTCGTAGAAGCGGCGCAGGTCGGACAGGAGGACCCGCAGGCTCAGCGCGTCACCGGCCATCATGTCCAGGTTGATCTGGAGGCGGGTCCTGCCGTCGGGGAGCAGGCACAGGGCCGCGCGGAAGACGTCACCGGCGCCGATGTCCGGGCGGGTGTGGGTGTTGCGCTCGCGGAGCAGTTCCAGTGCGGACTCGGCGTCGACGGGGGCATGCTCCCGCAGGTCGTGGACGGTGAGCGGCACACCGGCGGCACCGAAGCGCTGGCGGCCGTCCTCGTCGAAGACGGCCCTGAGCATGCCGTGCCGCAGCACGAGCGCCCGCAGGGCGGCGTCCAGTCGGGCCGGGTCGACGCCGTGGCCGTCGAGTTCGACGTAGAAGTGCGCGGCGACGCCGCCGAGGGGCTGTCCGTCCTGGCGTCCGACCCAGTAGGCGTGCTGCATCGTGGCCAGCGGGAAGGAGTCCGGGTTCGAGTCCGGCTCCGCCCCGGTCGCCGGCGCGGGCGGGGCGGTGATGACCGTGTCGTCCGGCGCGGCGTGTGCGAGCAGGGTCGTCCAGTCCCGCAGGGTCGGCCTGCTCGTCAGGTCCTGGAAGGTGACCCTGCTGCCCTGGCGCCGCCAGGTGCCGACCAGGGACATCAAGGCCAGTGAGTCGAGGCCGAGTTCGAAGAGGTCGCGGTCGTCGTCCAGCTCCTCGGGTGCGATCTCCAGCGCGCCTGCCACGGCTTCACGCACCGCGGCGGGGTCGTGGCGGTGGCGGCTGCCGACGTCTCCTTCCGCTGTCCGCGCCTGGACGACTGCTTCATCGCTCACTGGTGCTGCCTTCCCGTCGACCGGAGCTAGATAGAAATGATTATCATTTCTATAGTTCACATCGTAATCACACGACGGGACTCGGCGCCAGAGCCGGAGGCCCGGCAAAAATGAGAGGCGTTGCCCCGTGAGCGAGACTCAACGGACCTGGTCCGAAGCCGAATCGGCGCGCTACCGAGCCGCCGGGCACTGGGAGGGGGTGACCTTCGCCGCCCGGCTGCGGGAGAGCGCGGCGGGCCATGGAGGGCATGTCGCCCTGGTCGACGGCGACCGGCGGTGGACCTACGCGGAGCTGGACGCCGAGGCGGACCGTGTCGCCCGCGGGCTGCGGGGACTCGGGATCGGACGGGGCGACCGCGTCGTGGTCCAGCTCCCCAATTGCGCGGAGTTCGTACTCGTGTGGTTCGCACTGCAGCGCGTCGGTGCCGTTCCGGTGCACGCCATGCCGGGCCACCGGCGCCTGGAGATCGGCCACCTGGTGCGCGTGGCGGGCGCCGTGGCCTGCGTGGTGCCCGACCGGCACGCCCGGTTCGACCACCGCGAACTGATGCGCGAGGTACGGGCGGAGCAAGGACCGGGCGGCTCGCTGCGGCACGTCGTGGTGGTCGGCGATCCCGGGACCGGAGAAGGCTTCGTCCCCTTCGAGGCGCTGCGGTCGGACACACCGTCCGCGTCGGGCTCCGGGTCCGGTCCCGCATCCGGCGCCGTATCCGGACGCGTGCCGGGCGAGGACGCGGCGGACGCCGCCGATGTCGCCCTCCTGCTGCTGTCCGGCGGCACCACGGGACTTCCCAAACTCATCCCGCGCACCCACGACGACTACTCCTACAACGCGCGCGCCTGCGCGGAGGTCTGCGCACTCGACACGCGCACCGTGTACCTGGCGGTACTGCCCCTCGGGTTCAACTTCGCCTTCGCCTGCCCCGGTGTGCTGGGCACGCTCATGGCCGGGGGAACCGTCGTCGTGGCGCCCGACCCCAGCCCGCAGACGGCGTTCGCCCTCGTCGAGCGGGAGGGCGTGACCCTGACCTCGCTGACGCCCCCGCTCGTCCCCCACTGGACGGACGAGGCCGCGTCCGGCTCCTGGGACCTCGGCAGCCTCTCGGTGGTGCAGGTCGGCGGGGCGCGGCTGCCCGAGGACCACGCCCGCAGGCTCGGACCGGCGCTCGGGGTGACCGTGCAACAGGTCTTCGGCATGGCGGAGGGCCTGATCAACCTCACCCGCCTCGACGACCCCGAGGACCTGGTCTGCGCCACCCAGGGCCGGCCCATCTCGCCGGACGACGAGGTGCTCGTGGTGGACGCCGACGGCAGGCCCGTGCCGGACGGTACCGCGGGTGAGCTGCTCACCCGGGGGCCGTACACGTTGCGTGGCTACTACCGCGCCGAGGAGCACAACCGCACGGCGTTCACGCCGGACGGCTACTACCGCTCCGGGGACGTGGTGCGGCGTCTGCCGTCCGGTCACCTCGTGGTGGTGGGGCGGATCAAGGACCAGATCAACCGTGGCGGCGAGAAGGTCGCCGCGGTGGAGGTGGAGGAACAGCTGCTGACGCATCCCGCGATCACGGCGGCGGCGCTGGTCGGTGTGCCGGACGAGCGGTGGGGTGAGCGGTCGGTCGCCTTCGTCGTGTGTACGGGCGCGGCTCCCGGCGTCCGGGCGGTCGCCGCCCATCTGAAGGAGCGCGGACTGGCCGGGTACAAGGCTCCGGACGAGTTGGTGCGGGTTGCCCGGCTTCCGCTCACCGCGGTCGGGAAGGTCGACAAGGCGGCACTGGCACGGCAGTTGCCCCGGCCGTGAGGCCCGGCGCGGAGGAGCGCCCGGTGCCCTGGGCGCTCCTCCCGCCTGCCGTAGGACGTCCTTCACCGCCGCCGATCCGGTACGGCGACGACGGCACCGTCGGCGTGGGCGAGCAACGCCCTGGTGACGGCGTGCTCGGGGGCGGTGAGCACCCGGTGCACGGGACCGGACTCGGCCACCCGGCCCGCGTCCAGGACGACGACCCGCTCCGCGTGCTGGGCGGCGGCCGTCAGGTCGTGCGTCACCATCACGACCGTCACTCCCAGCGTCCGGCGCAGCGAGTCCAGCAGGTCCAGGATCCCGCTCGCCGTCCCCCGGTCCAGCGCGGAGGTGATCTCGTCACAGACCAGGACACGCGGCTGCGCGGCCAGCGTCCGGGCCAGCGCGACGCGTTGGCGCTGACCTCCCGACAGCTCGCCCGGCCGGCGGGCCAGCACGTCGGCGTCCAGCGAGACCAGGTCGAGCAGCCGTACGGCTTCGCGGGCGGCGTCGGCGGCGGAATGGCGCCGCCCGAGGGGGCGCATGAGCGCGGCGCGCACGGACTCCCTCGGGTTGAGGGCGCCGCGCGCGTCCTGCGCGACGAGCTGTACCGGGGCGCCGCGCCCTCCCTCCGCACCGTACTCCCGCCACTCGACGCTCCCCCGCACGGGCCGGTGCAGCCCCGCGAGGCAGCGGGCGAGGGTGGTCTTGCCGGAGCCCGAGGGACCCACGACGGCGGTGCAGGAACCTGCCGGGACGGTGAGGGAGATGTCGCGCAGCACGGACTCACGCCCGTGGGCCGCGTCCAGCCCGCGCACGGACAGCGCGCCGCCGGAGCCGGTACGCGGCCCGCCGCCGGACCCGCTGCGCGGCGCACCGCCCGGCCCGGGGCCGCCGCCGGTCGGGAAGCCCGGGAAGCCCGCGGACGACCGCGGGGCGGGCACCGGCGCGTCGGGCTTCCCGGCACCGGCGATCCGGCCTCCCTCAAGGCGGACGACGTCGTGCGCCACGGACGCGATCCACGCCGGGTCGTGGCTGACCAGCAACGCGGCACGGTCCCCGTCGGACAGGACCTCGGCCAACAGACCGCGCATCCGGTCCGCCAGCACCGTGTCCAGACCGCTGGTGGGCTCGTCGAGGACCAGGAGAGCGGGCGAACCCGCCAGGGCGAGGGCGAGGGCGACCCGTTGCGCCTGCCCTCCCGACACCTGGCGCGGCAGCCGCCGCCGGAACGCCCGGTCGGCCGGCAGCCGCACGGACAGCAGCAGTTCCTCGACCTGCGCACGGACCTCGTGCGCACGCCTCGCGGGCGAGCGCAGCCTGACCGCTTCGGCGATCTGCGTGCCGATCCGGAGGGCGGGGTTGAGCGAGGAGGCGGGGTCCTGCCCCAGGAACGACACCACGCGGCCCCGCAGTCGGCGGGCGTCCGCGCGGTCGAACGGGTCGAGACCAGCCACGCGGACGGTTCCGGAACGCACCTCCAGGCCCGGGCGGACATGCCCGAGCAGGCTGTACGCCAGGCTGCTCTTGCCCGATCCGGACCGGCCGACCACCCCCAGCACCCGTCCGCGCGGCACCGTGAGGCGGGCGTCGTGCAGGACTGGCGCGCCGCCCCGCGCCGGGCCGAGGGTCAGCCCGCTGATCTCGGCCAGCGGGTCCGGCCCCGACGGGCGCGCGGTCACGTCCCCCGTCATGCGGCTCCCTTCCCCATCGTGTCCGCCAGTCGTCCGGCCAGCAGACCGACGCAGACGGACAGCAGTACGAGCAGCAGGGCGGGCGCGAGGAGGGGCGCGGCGGCCAGTGTCGCCCCGGGGGCGTTCTCGCTCACCATGCGTCCCCAGTCGGGCGCCGCTCCTCCCCGTCCCAGGCCGAGAAAGCCCGCGGTGGCGGTGAGGTGCAGGGAGGCGACCAGGCGCAGGGCGGTGTCCATGAGGGCCGGTCCGGCGATGTTGGGCAGCACGTCGTGGCGCAGCACCGCCCTGCGGGTGTCGCCCCGGGCCAGGGCCGCCTCGACGTACCCGCTGTGCAGCACCGTGTCCGCCGCGGCGCGCAGCACCCGGGTGGAGAAGGGCGCGGTGGCCAGGGCGACGGCTGTCACGAGGGCGGCGTCGCTGCCGGGGAAACCGGCGGCCAGCACGAGGACGACCAGGAGGGCGGGGAGCACGGCGAGGGCGTCCACACAGCGGACCGTCAGGTCGCCGAGCCGGCGGGAGACCATGGCCGCCAGGACTCCGGCGGTCATGCCGACGGCGCCGGCCGCCGCCGTTCCCGCCAGCGCGGTGAGGACGATGGTGCGGCCGCCGCCCAGCACCCGGCTCGCCACGTCCCTGCCCAGCACGTCGGTGCCGAGGAGGAACCGCCCGTCCGGCTGCTGGAAGGGCGCGGCGAGCTGCGCGGTGGGGCTGTGCGGCGCGACCAGCGGACCCAGCAGGGCGAGGAGGAGTACGAGCAGCGTGAGGGCCCCGGTGAGCAGCGGCGGCCGCCGGCGTCCTGCGGTGCGGACCGTGCGTGCCCGCCGCCGCGGTGGTGTCAGTACCGTCGTCATCGGCCGTGTCCCTCCCGTGCCCCCAGCAGCCGCGCGCAGACGTCGCCCAGGAGCAGCACCGCGAGCATCACCGCGACCAGGGCGGTGGCGATGCCCTGCACCATCGGCACGTCCCGTGCCGCGACGGCCAGTTGCAGCTCCCGGCCGATGCCCGGGTAGTCGAAGACGTTCTCCACCACCACCGCGGAGCCGACCAGGGCCCCCGTGGTGAGGGTGAGCGCCTGTACGGCCGGTCCCGCCGCGTTGGGCAGGATGTGGCGTACCGCGAGTCGCACGCCGCGCACGCCGTTGAGCCGTGCGGCTTCGCAGTACGGGGTGGCCGCGGTGTCCGCGACGGAGGCCCGCAGCAGTCTGGTGGCCACCGCCAGGCCGACCGCGCTGAGCGTCAGCACGGGCAGCACCAGAGCGTCCGGGACGTCGAGCGGGGTGCCTCCCAGGGGGATGACGGAGACCCGCGGCAGCACCTCCAGCCACACCGCCAGTACCGCGACGAGCAGTGCGGCGACGACGAACTCCGGTACGGCGGCCAGGATCTGGGCGGACGTCGAGACGACCCGGTCGGCGACGCCGCCGCGCAGCCCCGTCCACAGGCCGAGCAGCGTGGCGAGCGGTGCGGTGACCGCGAGTGTCAGTGCGGCTAGGAGCAGGCTGTTGGGCAGGCGGGTGGCGAGCACGTCGGCGACCGGCCGCTCCCCCACGAAGCCGCGCCCCAGATCCCCCCGGACCGCGCCCGCCGCCCAGTCGGCGTACCGCTGGACGGCGGGCCGGTCCAGCCCGAGTTCGGTCCGGACCTCGGCGCGTTGCGCCTCGGAGGCGTCCACGCCGGCGACCGCGCTGACGGCGTCTCCGGGGAGGACCGCCGTGGCCGCGAAGACGGCGGCCGACAGCAGGACGAGCAGGACGGCCGCCCCCGCGAGGCGACGGGCCGCGAAGGCGAGCAGGTTCACGCCAGCGACGCCCGGGAGAAGCCGGGGAACTGTTCGAAGAGGTCGTCGGCGATCCCGTCGACCCCCTTGGCCCGGGCGTTCAGGTTCGGCTTGAAGACCGGCACCACCTGGTTGCCCTCGTCCCAACGCGTGCGCTGGGCCCGCGTGCCCAGTTCCCGCGCGCGCTCCGGGTCGCGCTCGGCGCGCGCCTCGGCCACCAGGGCATCGGTCTCGGACTTCTTCCAGCCGAACGCGGACGGCGATCCGCCCGCCGTGTTCATCTGGTAGGTCGACAGCGCGGGAATGGGCATCTGGTACGAGCCGGCCAGCGGCAGTGCCGAGTACGCGGGGAAGTCGGCGTAGAGCTGGCCCGGGGGCAGCTCGCGGACGGACGCCCGCACGCCGATCTTCTTCAGGTCCTCGACGAAGAGGGTGGCCATCTCCACCATGCCCGGCGTCTCGGGGCCGGTGGTCAGCCGGACCTTCACCCCGTCGGCACCGGCCTCCTTGAGGAGGGCGCGGGCCCGCCCGGGGTCGTGGGCGCGCTGGGGGATGGTGTCGGCGTAGTCGGGGAAGCCGAGGGAGGGCAGGTCGTTGCCGATCTCGGCGTTGCCGTAGAACACGGTCTTCACCATGGCCTCGCGGTCGACCGCGAGTTTGAACGCCTCCCTGACCCGCGGGTCGTCGAAGGGCTCGGCGCCCATGTTCAGCTGGAAGGAGAGACCGACCAGGTAGGGACTCTTCGTGGGCGCCAGTTCGACCTTGGCGTCGTCCGCGAGGGTGCGCGCGGTGACGGGTGAGAGGTCGTGGGCGAAGTCGACCGCGCCGCCGGTGAGCGCCCCCGCCCTGGCCGTCGAGTCCGCGATGGACCGCAGCTCCAGGCCGTCGAGGTGGGGCACGTGGCCGTAGTGGTCGTCGTAGCGCTCGAACGCCGAGCCCTGGCCGGGCGTGAATCCGGTCAGCCGGAAGGGGCCGCAGCTGGGCATGCCCTTGCGGAAGTCCTTGGTGCCGTCCTTGACGACGAGGAAGTTTCCCTGGCAGAGGATCAGGCGGCCGTCGGCTATGGGCCGCAGGGTGGGCAGTACGACCTTCAGGTCGCCGTCGGCCTTGGCGCGCGCGAGGTCGAAGTTGGCGGCGGCGAGCCGGTACACGGGCAGTTTGCTCCGGGCCGCGAGCCTGCTGAGCGAGTGCAGGATGTCGGCGGAGGTCAGCCGGGAGCCGTCGGTGAAGCGGACGCCGGGCCGCACGTGCAGGGTGTAGGCCGACAGGTCGTCGGCGATGTCGATCCCCTTGAGCACGCCGTACCGCACCCCGTCGGGACCGCTGGGATCGAGGTTGCCCAGCGTGCCGTGCCAGGCCCGGGCCCGTACGAGGTCCAGTGCGGAGGGGCCGTTGAAGAAGTCGAGGGTCTCGGAGGCGCCGCCGCCGACGAAGGCGGCGCGGAGCGTGCCGCCGGAGCGGGACGAGGACCCCGGTCCGGGCTTTCCGGCGGAGCCGGGCTCGTCGGTGGAGCACGCCGCCAGCAGGCCGGGTCCCACCGCGAGAGCCGCGGCGCCGGCCGCGCCGCGACGGAGGAAGGCACGGCGATCGATCTGTCTGGACATGCTTCTCCTTGACGTTCTGCTGAGCTGAACCGGGCGCCGCGAGACCCCTGCGGCGCGTGAGGTGACGAGGTGGGGCGAGGCGGGAGGCCGGAGGACGGGCGGCCCGCACGGGCTACCGAAGGGTGAGCGCTCCGGACGGGCAGGCCCGCACGGCCGCACGCACGGCGTCCGACTCGGCCGCGGCGGGCCTCTCGGCGAGCACGCGCACGAGCCCGTCGTCCTCGTCCTGGTCGAAGACACCCGGCGCGGCGAGGACGCACTGCCCCGCCCCGACACACCGGTCCCGCTCGACGCCGACTCTCCCGGCTCCGAACGCCTGATCTGCCAAGGACATGAGGGCCCCTCCCCTGCGGCCGCGGGCGCGGCCGACACGCGATGACCAGACATTAATCGAAAACGACATTCATCTTCAACCATCGATGGCGGAGCGGCTGAGGACCGGGCACTGGTCCGGCTCGGTCACCCCGGGCGGCCCGAACCGGTTGGCCGGCCGGGCCGGGGAGTCGTCCGGCGGGGCCTTCGGGGTCCGGAAGACCACCCGCGCGCGTCGAGCGGCGTCCGGCGGACCAGGAGTACGCCGGCGAGGGAAAGCGCCCTCCGCAGGGCCGGCGCCGGTTCAGTCACCGGCGAGGACGTGCCGGTCCAGCCAGCCGCCGACGGTGCGGGTGAGGGCATCGCCGTCGGCGCCGCGGGCGTCCACGTTGTCGGCGTGCAGTTCGAGCACCGGGATGCCGGCGGCCTCGAGGGCACGTGTGGTGAAGTAGCTCCCGCGGGCGTCCTCGGAGACCAGGTGCACCACGCCGTCGACGCCGTGGTGGCGGGCCTCCTTCACGTACCACTCGGCCGACCAGGGCGGCGTGTAGAGCTGGTCGGAGAAGGCCGCGAAGCGGGCGGCGAGGGCGCGCAGCGGGTCGCCGCCGTAGCGCAGGTAGCCGTCGGCGGCGATCGCGAGGTACATGGACCAGACGAACACCGCGCCGTGGCTCTCCTCGAAGCGCCGGTAGAAGTCGAGGTCGAACCAGAGCCCGCGGCCGATCCACATGAGCCTGGCCCGTTCGTCCGGGCAGACGGACGTCGCGGTGGACACACGCTCGGCGACCTCGTCGTGGAAGGCGCGGGCGGCGTCGCGCGCCCAGGTGGTGCCGCGGTGCCACTGCGGGATCATCACGCTGGGGATGCTGTCGTTGACGGGCAGCGGGCAGGGACGTGCCCGGGCGATCAGGTCGCGGGTGCGGCGGTTCCACTCCTGCTGCTCGTTGACGAGGGTCATGACCTCGGCGAAGCGGGTCTCGGAGAAGACTCGGCCGGTGGTCTGCTCCAGGAACCTGATCAGGCCTTCGAGTTCGCCGGTCATGAGGTCCAGGCGGTCGCTGCCGACAGCCCGTTCCCAGTCCCGCGGCATCAGTTCCCACCAGCGCGTGGGGACGTCGTTCTCGGCGGCGCTCTCCAGGGGGTAGAAGGAGACGCCGGGTTGGGTGTCCCAGATGTCGAAGATCTTCCGGGAGGCGTCGCCCGTGGTCTCCGCGAGGACGATGGAGGGCCGGGGCAGTCCGCCCCAGGGCGCGTTCGCCGGGTCCGGGTCGAAGGCCGAGGCCAGGGGGATGGAACTGTACTGCTCGCTGTCGTCGGGGTAGCCCCGCTCGCGCAGCAGCCCTAGGTAGTCCTGGGCGCGTCGTTTGGCCGTGACGATCGAGGACCACCACTGGTTGACGACGTACGGGATGCCCATGGCGCGGAAGATCTCCTGGGGGGCGTCGGCGTTGACCAGCGCGAGGTGCCCGCCGTCCGCGACCTCCTTCCTGAGGTCGGCGAACCACTGCCGCTGGTGGGCGGTCGCCGCCGACGCGGAGGCCAGTCGGTCGGCGCTCATCGGGCGGCCTCCGCGCGGGCACGCGGCCCGGTCGGTCGCATCGTCCTCCTCAGCCCCGCCAGTTCCTCGGCCGCCTCGGCGCCGAGCGCGCCGTACGGCTGCCGGTTCAGCAGCACGGCCGGCAGTCCGGTCGCCTCCCGCTGGGCCGGGTAGTCCCAGCCCGGGGCGTCGTCGCGCACCCGGGCGTAACAGACGAGTGCCTGCGCACCGCACTCCCGCGCGGCACGCCGGGTGTGTCCGGCTCGGGCGCGGATCGAGGCGCGGGGGGCCGCGGGCCCGTTGTACTGGTAGCGCTCGGCGAGCGCGGCCTCGGTGGGGGCGGCGGTCCGGCGCAGGGAGAGCAGGTCCCCCCAGTCGTGGTCCTCGCCGACGACGAGCAGGCCGCCGTCCTCCAGGGCGGTGTAGACGTGTCCCGTGTCGTGCGGGCTTCCGGTGAGGAACACTCTGAGTCCTTCGTGCTCGGGCAGGTGGTCCGCCTCGGCGAGCAGTCCTTCGAGGAGTGCGGTGGCACGCCCGACGGGCAGTGCGGTGGTCGCGGCCACGACGGCGAGCGTCTGGGTACCGGTGAGGCGGGCCGGCCGCGACCGGCGCAGGGCGGCGACCCGGGTGAGCAGCTCGCGGAGCCGGTCGTGGGCGGTGATGGCGTCGGCGAGTGCACGGTCGTCGATAGGCCGGCCGGCCCAGGTCTCTACTGTGGCGCGCAACTGGCCGAGCTTGGCACGCACGTAGCGCGTGGTGGTGCGGTGCGGCAGGTGCAGTACGTCGACCAGGTGCACCGGCGGCAGGGCCAGGGCGGGGTCCACGCGGCGCAGTTCGCGCAGTGCGTAGAACAACCGCAGTGACGCCTCGCAGTCGCGGGAGACGACGATTCCGTCCAGTGGGCCGAAGTCGCCTGCGAGCAGGCGGGTGAGGACGGAGCGGGCCGCCGGGTCCAGGCCGGTGCCGAGGTAGCGGTCGCCGGCCGTGCTCGGGGTGCCGGGGCTGCCGGACAGGCGCAGGGGCAGCAGTCCGGCGGCGGTGATGTACTCGACGGGGACGTCGGCGCCGACGTAGCCGATCACCCCGCCGTGGTGGCGTGCTCTGAACTCGTCGGCGGCCGCGCGGCGGTCGGTGCCGTGGGAGGTGAGCCGCGCGAGGGCAGCGGACATGGGGAGTTCCTCCAGGTGGTGCGGGTGTGCGGTGGAGCGGCGACCCGGGTGCGGCGGGTTCAGATCACCGACTCGGCGGCCAGCTCGGCGAGTTCCTCGGGGCTGTAGCCGAGCCGCTCGCGGTACACCGCGTCGTTGTGCTCGCCGAGCGCCGGGGCGGGCCGGTCGAAGCCCGCTCGGGCGGCGGAGAACCTGATGGGGACTCCGGTGGTGGCCAGACCCTCGACGGGGCCGAGGGTGGGGTGGGTGACGGGAACGACCTCCTCGCGCTGCCGCACGAGCGGGTCCCGTACGGCGTCCCTGGGGTCGCGCACCTCGGCGGCCGGCACGCCGTGCTCGGTGAACGCGTCGAGGGCCTCGGCCGTGGGGCGGGCGCTGCTCCACTCCCGGATCAGGGCGTGGATCTCGTCGGCGTGGCGGACCCGCTGGTCGCGGCTGTGGAAGCGGGCGTCGTCGATCAGGTCGGGCCGGCCGACGGCACGCAGGGCACCGTGGGCGAAGGCGTCGGTGGGCGCGGACAGGGCTATGTGTCCGTCAGCGGTGGGCAGGATGCCGAAGGGGGCGAGGCGCGGGACCATCGCGCCGGTGCGCTGCGGCATGCCGACCGCCGCGAAGGCGTCGAAGGGCTCGCACGCCACCAGAGAGGTGAGCGCCCCGAGCATGGAGACGTCGACGTGCTGTCCCTCGCCGCTCTGGTCGGCCTGCATGAGCGCCGACAGGGTGCCGATGACCGCGAACAGCGGGGCGAGCATGTCGCCGACGGGCAGTCCGAAGCGCACCGGTCCCTCCTCCGGCTCGCCCGCGGTGAGCATGACGCCGGACAGCGCCTGGATGATGGAGTCCATTGCCTTGCCGGAGCCGGGGCCGCCCTGGCTGCCGAAGCCGGTGATGGACGTGTAGACGAGCCGCGGGTTGAGCTCGTGGACGGCGGCGTAGTCGATGCCGAGACGGCCGGTGACGCCGGGGCTGTAGTTCTCCACGAGGACGTCGGCGTCGCGTACGAGGTCCTCGAAGACCCGCCGGGAGCGCGTGTCCTTGAGGTTGAGGGTGACGCTGAGCTTGTTGCGGCCGCGGGCGAGCATCGAGACGGACATGTCGTCGGGGCTCCGCCGGGACACGGAGAGGCCGTCGCCGCCGACGTAGGGGGCGTTGTTGCGCGAGGAGTCACCGCCGGTGGCCGGGTTCTCGACCTTGATGACGGTGGCTCCGAGCCCGGCCAGGAGCAGGGTGGCGTAGGGGCCGGCCAGCGCGGTGGTCAGGTCGATGACGGTCCGTCCGGCCAGTGGCTGGTCGCTCATGATGCCCTCTCGGTGTTCAGCTCGATCACGACGCGGCCGTCCTCGCGGACGAACCGGCCGTTCAGGCCCGCGGTGCGGGTGATGTGCTCGATGTAGTCGGTGACCCGTCGGCCCTCGTCGGTGCCGCCGCAGGGCACCGGGCGCCCCAGGTCGTCGATCCGGCAGGGTTCGAAGCCCGCCTCGACGAGGCCTTCGCCGTCGAAACGGCACACGGCGATCGCGGTGTTGCGGCTCTCCGGGTGGAAGGGGTAGGCGGGCATGCCGGGATCCGGGGCGAAGCCGTACAGCTCCTTGCGGCGGCGGGCCCATGCGGTCAGTTCCGCGCTGGAGCGGCTGCTCGCGTCCGGTGTCAGCGCACGGGTGACGGTGACGAAGTTGCCGAGGCCGTGGAAGATGGGGCGGCCCCGGTAGGTCTCGATGCCCCGCATGATGTGGGCGTGGTGGCCGAAGACGGCGTCGGCGCCGGCGTCGATGGCGGCGCGGGCCACCGGTGACTCGTACATGGCGACGGCGGCCGGGGTGTGGCCGACACCCTTGTGGAGACCGACGAGGACGACGTCGGCGCGCTCGCGCAGGGCCGCCACGTCGGTCTGGAGGCGGGTCAGGCTGTCCGGGTCGGCGAAGGTGTAGGTCTTCGGCGGGCCGCCGGGGCTGGCGTGGTCGAGTTCGTAGTGGGTGAGGACGTGGACGTAGGCGCAGCCCGCCTTGCGCGAGGTGGCCCAGGATTCGCGCGGGCCCACGCAGTTGTAGGAGAGGACACCGATCCGCAGCCCGCCGCGCTCGACCAGGGCGGGGGTGCTCGCCTCGTCGAGGTTCGCTCCGGCGCCGACGGTGGCCAGGCCGGCCCGACGGGCGTGTGCGACGGTGTCGGCGACGCCGGTGTCGCCCGCGTCGTAGATGTGGTTCCCGGCGAGTGTGACGACGTCGAAGCCGGCCTGGGCGAGCGCCGTGAGGGCGGCGGGGTCGGCCGGGGGTGCGGGGACGTCGGTGCTCTGCTGGACGGTGGTGGTCGAGTGCGGGACCTCGACGTGCCCGACGGTGACGTCCGCGGCGCTCAGCAGGGGTGCCGAGGGGGCCAGGAACGAGGCGGGATCGGGCTCGTCGAGGATGAGGTCCCCGACCGAGGCGACGGTGATCACGAGACGGGCTCCTGAGGTGAGTCGTTGCTGTGGCGGTGCCGGGCGAGGAACGAACGCAGGCGCGCGGTACGGGGGTTGGTGAGCATCTCGGCGGGCGTTCCGCTCTCGACGATGCGGCCCGCCTCCATGAAGACGCAGCGGTCGGCGACCTCGCGGGCGAAGGCGATCTCGTGGGTCACCACGACCATCGTCATGCCCTCGGTGGCCAGCTTCCGCATGACGGCGAGTACCTCGTCGACGAGTTCGGGATCGAGGGCACTGGTGGGTTCGTCGAAGAGCATCACGCGCGGCCGGGCCGCGACGGCCCGCGCGATCGCCACCCGCTGCTGCTGGCCTCCCGAGAGCTGACGCGGGTAGTGGGCGGCGCGGTCGGCGAGTCCGACGCGTGCGAGCAGGTCACGTCCCTCGGCCTCGGCCTCCTCCCGGGACCTGCCGTGGACGCGGACCGGGGCCTCGGTGATGTTGCGGAGCACGGTGAAGTGCGGGATGAGGTGGAACTGCTGGAAGACCATGCTCATCCGGCCGCGCTGGGCGGCGACCCGGCGGGCGCCGAGGGGGCGCAGGGCGCCGCGGTGGTGTTCGTGGCCGAGCAGTTCGCCGTCCAGGTGGATCGCGCCGGAGTCGATGGTCTCCAGTTGGTGCACGCACCGGATGAGGGTGGACTTGCCGGAGCCGGAGGGCCCGATGATCGTGACGACCTCTCCGTCGGCGACGTCGAGGTCGACTCCGTCGAGGGCGGCGTGGTCGCCGAAGTTCTTGCGTATGCCCCGCACGCGCAGGGCGGGTCCAGTGGTCATGCGGACGCTCCGTCCGTGGTCTTCTTCGGGCGGCGGGCCGGGCCGCCGACGGTGTGGCCCCGGGAGAAGTGCCGTTCCAGCCAGCGCTGTCCGACGGTGAACAGGGTGACCACGGCGAGGTACCAGAGACAGGCCACGATGAGCATGGGGACGATCTCGTAGGTGCGGTTGTAGACGACCTGGACCGAGTGCAGCAGGTCGGACATGGCGATCACCGAGACCAGCGCCGTCCCCTTGAGCACGCTGATGAACTGGCTGCCGGCCGGCGGGATGATCACGCGCATCGCCTGCGGGATCACCACCCGGAAGAAGGTCTGGGCAGGGGTGAAGCCCATCGCCCGGGCCGCGTCGCGCTGTCCCTGCTCCACGCCCAGCAGTCCACCGCGGATGATCTCCGCCAGGTACGCGGACTCGACCAGTGACAGGCCGATGACGGCGGCCGTGACCGGCGTGATCACCTCGTTGGCGTCCCAGGAGGCGAACTCCGGGCCGAACGGGATGCCGAGGGAGATGCGCGGCAGGAGGTAGGCGAGGTTGAACCAGAAGATGAGCTGCACCAGGGGCGGGATGCCGCGGAACACGCCGATGTAGAGCGTGGCCGCCCAACGGACCGGCGGGAACTGGGACATCTGCGCCGCGGCGAGCACCGCGCCGACGGCGGCGCCGACGACGGTGGCCGCGACGGCGAGCCACACGGTGGTGCCGAGCCCGGAGAGCACCGAGGGTTCGAAGAGGTACTCCGCGACGACGCCCCACTCCAGGCGCGGATTGGTCACCAGGAAATGGACGAGGAGCACGGCGACGAGCGCGAGTACCACGCCGGCCACCACCCGCCAGGGCCGCACGCGCCGCCTGGACAGGGCGACGTCGTCGGTCTTCGGGTCGGTGGGGATCCTGCTCTCCGTCAGTGGGATGGGTCCGGCCACGGTTCAGCTCTCTTTGCTGGCGATGTTGAGGACGGGTTCGTCGACCATCACGTCCTTCAGTCCCCAGTGCTCCATGACGCGTCGGTACTCACCGTCGTCGACGAGCTTCTGGAAGGCCTTCTGGATCACCGGGCCGAGCTTGCTCTCCCTGGGCACGAGGAGGGCGAGGTTGTCGGTGGTGGCCCCCTGCTCCTCGGTCTGGGTGACGTAGTCGTACTTGTCCGACTGGGAGCCGGTGACGTCGATGGCGGCGGCCTGGGTCATCCCGGCGGCGTCGGCACGGCCGGACTGGGCGGCGAGGAGGGTGGCGTTGGTGTCGTCCAGTCCGATCGACCTGGTGGCCTGCTTGCCCTGGTCGGTGCAGTACGCGGACAGCTTGGCCAGCTGACTCTCGACGATGCTCGACTTCACCACGGCGACCTGCTTTCCGCACAGGTCGGCGGCGGAGGAGATCCGGGTCCTGCCGGCCTTGGGCACGACGTAGGACGTGCGGCTGGTCATCCAGGTGATGGTGTCGAACTGGCGCTCGCGCTCGGCGGTGGCCTGCACGGGCCCGTTGAAGCCGTTGTAGCGTCCGCTGAGCATGCCCTGGAGCGCGGCGGGGAGGTTGTTCACGATCTTGATCTCGGTGCGTACTCCGAGTACCTGCCCGAGCGCTTCCTGCAGGTCCTGGTCGATGCCCGTCACGGAGCCGTCGGCGCCGACCGAGCGGAAGGGCGGGTGCGAGTCACCCGCGAACCGCAGGACACCGGAGTCCCTGACCGACTGCGGCAGTGCGTCGTGAAGGGCGGTCACCTCGGGAATGGAGGGCTTGGAAACCCCGTCCTCCTCGTCCGCGGCGCAGCCGGCGAGTGCCATGGCGGAGACCAGCGCGGTTGTGAGGGTGCAACATGTTCGCCACCGATGGTGGCCTCGAAAGTTACTCATGAAGGTGTTCCCTTGCATGGGAGGAGATCCGCGTCATTGTCGGTATCGATGCCGAGCGTCGCATGAGGTGTCGCCTATGACAAGAGTCGTGCGATACTTCGACGCGACGCGAAGACCCCTGAGGGAACTGAGGTGCCATGGGGAAGGACCTGCCGAAGGCCGAGCTGCCCCGGGCTCAGAACGGGGCGGAGCCCCAACTCCTGCTGACGTCCCTGCTGGGCGACTTCTGGTACTGGCGCGACGAACACATCCCCGCCACAGCCCTGGTGAGACTGCTCGCCGACTTCGACGTGACGTCCGACGGCGCCAGGGCCGCGATGCGCCGGCTGGCGGCCCGCGGGCTCCTGGACACCTCCCGCAGCGGACGCACCACGGCGTACGGGATCCCGGCGCGCACCTCCGAGGTCATCGTCGAACGCACCCACCGGATGCTGACCTTCGGCACGACCGCGCCCGAGTGGGACGGACGGTGGACGGTCGTCGCGTTTTCCGTCCCCGAGCAGGCCCGCGGTCTTCGCACCGCGCTCCGCTCCCGCCTGCGGCTGCTGCGGTTCGCCGCGCTGTACGACGGCGTATGGGTGTCACCCCACGACCTCGGCGCCGACGCGCAGGCACTGCTGCGGGAACTCGGCATCGAGACGGCGACCGTACTGCGCTGCGCGGCGGTGCCCGGCACCCGCCGGGGCGACCCGGCCTCGGCGTTCGACCTGACGTCGCTGAGCAAGGAGTACCGCGCCTTCACCGAACGCTACGAGCCGGTGCTGCAAAGCCTCGCGGCGGGCCTGATCAGCCCGGCCGAGGCACTGCGCACCCGCACCGAACTCCGGGTGGCCTGGCGGCGGTTCCCCGAGACCGACCCGGACCTGCCGGCCGAGCTGCTGCCGTCCGACTGGGACCGGCCGCGCGCCCAGCAGGTCTTCCTGGAGATCTACGACCGCCTGGGCCCCCTGGCCGAACTGCGGTTCCGGCAGATCCTCGGCACGGTCTCACCCGCACTGGCAGAACTGGCCTCCCATCACGACTCCGCGGCCATAGCCGACCTGTACGCCTCACTGGGCGACCGCAGGGCGCACGGGGACACCCCGTTCGAGCAGGCCGCGGCGGCACGGCGGCTGGACGAGGTGACGCGCTCGAAGTCCTGAACCCGGGTCAGGACAGCGCGCGGTGCGCGCTCTTCAGGGCGTCACGGAAGCGCTGGACGTCGGCGGGGCCGAGCTCCGCCACCATGCGCCGCTCCAGGAGCCGGGCCGGTTCGGCGTAGTCCGCGAGCAGCCGTCGCCCGGCGTCCGCGAGCAGGATCACCTTCTCCCGCCGGTTCGACGGGTTCGGCTCGCGTCGCACCAGACCCCGGCTCTCCAGCGCGCGCACCATGTCCGCCATCGACTGCGCCGTCACGAACGAGTCGCGGGCCAACTGCGCGGCGGAGATGCCGTCGTGGCGCTCCAGCACGGTCAGCGCCGTGTACTGCAGGGCGGTGACGCCGGCGGGCTTGAGCACCTCCTCCAGGCGCGCGCGGACCACCAGCTCGGTCCGCTTGAGCAGGTAGAGCAGCGACGGCCCCGCTCCGGTCTCGGACCCGGCGTCCCCCGCGGGCCGGTCCGGCGTTCGCGTGCGCGTCATCGTGTGCCTCCACCGACTGCAGATCCGTGTCTCACGGTGGACCACCCTAAGCCATTGACAGGATTCCTGTTGAAAGAGAACACTGAGCCAACCGACAGGATTCCTGTCGATCTATCGTGGGTGCCGGCCCGGCCCGCCGCACCGCTCCACGGGAATCCCACCGCCATCAGGAAGAGGCACAGTCATGGATCTGCAGGGCAAGGTCGCCGTCGTCACCGGGAGCGGACGCGGACTGGGACTCGCCTACGCCCGGGCCCTGGCCGCCGCCGGCGCCGCCGTCGTGGTCAACGACACCGACGCCCACGTGGTCGACGAGGCGGTCGGCGCCATCACCGCGGCCGGCGGCCGGGCCACCGGCGTCGTGGCCGCCGTGGGCGACAGCGAGGCCGCCGAACGGCTCACCGAGGCGGCGGTGCGCGAGTTCGGCCGGCTGGACGTCCTCGTCACCAACGCCGGCATCCTCCGCGACCGGGTGCTGTGGAAGATGACGGACGACGACTTCGACTCCGTGGTCAAGGTCCACCTGCGCGGCACCTTCACCTGCGCCCGGGCCGCGGCGGTGCGGATGCGCGAGCAGGGTGACGGCGGACGGCTGATCCTGATCTCCTCCCCCGCCGGCCAGCGCGGCAACTTCGGCCAGACCAACTACGCCGCCGCCAAGGCCGGCATCGTGGCGATGGCCCGGACCTGGGCACTGGAGCTGGCCCGGGCGGGCATCACCGTCAACGCGGTCGTCCCCGTCGCCGCCACCGAGATGACCAAGACCATCCCGGCCTTCGCCCCGGTCATCGAGGAGGCCGAGCGCACCGGCGCGCCCCTGCCGGACTGGCTGCGCAAGGACGAGGGACTCGGCACCGTCGAGGACGTGGCCGGTCTGATCACCTTCCTCGCCTCGGACACCGCCAAGGACGTCACCGGACAGGCCATCGGCATCGGCGGCGACCGGCTGGCCCTGTGGGCCCACCCCAAGGAGGCGGCGGTCGCCTTCGCCGACGGCGGCTGGAGCGCCGACGCGATCGGCGAGCGCTGGCACGACGGCGTCGGCGCCGCCCCCGAGACGTTCGGCATCCCCGCTCCCAAGGCACCGGAGGCCTGACATGAGCGATCCGGTCATCGATGTCGACGCCCTGACCGCCATCGACGTCCACACCCACGCGGAGATCTCCCGTGCCGGTCACGGCGCCCTGAGTCCCGAGCTCTTCGGGGCCTCCGAGGAGTACTTCAAGGCGCACGGCCACCGGCAGCCGACCATCGACGAGATGGCCGCCCACTACCGGGAACGGCACATGGCCGCCGTGGTGTTCACCGTGGACGCCGAACACGCCACCGGTCATCCGCGCATCGCCAACGAGGAGGTCGCCGAGAGCTGCGCCGCCCACTGCGACGTGCTCGTCCCGTTCGCCAGTGTCGACCCGCACAAGGGCCGCGCGGGCGTACGGGAGGCACGCCGCCTGGTCGAGCGGTACGGGGTACGCGGCTTCAAGTTCCACCCCAGCATCCAGGCGTTCGCCCCGAACGACCGGATGGCGTACCCGCTCTACGAGGTCATCGAGGAACTCGGTGTGCCCGCCCTGTTCCACACCGGGCAGACCGGGATCGGCGCCGGAGTGCCCGGGGGCGGCGGCATCCGGCTGAAGTACTCCGACCCCATGCTCGTCGACGACGTGGCCGTGGACTTCCCGGAACTGCGGATCATCCTGGCTCACCCGTCCTTCCCCTGGCAGGACGAGGCGCTGGCCGTCGCCACGCACAAGCCCTACGTCCACATCGACCTGTCGGGCTGGTCACCGAAGTACTTCCCTCCGCAGCTGGTGCGGTACGCCAACACGCTGCTCAAGGACAAGGTGCTGTTCGGCTCCGACTACCCGGTCATCACCCCGGACCGCTGGCTCGCCGACTTCGAGAAGCTCGACATCAAGCCCGAGGTCCGGCCCAGGATCCTCAAGGACAACGCCGCCCGCCTGCTCGGCCTGGTCAAGGACTGAGGGAGGACACCGTGCTGAACCAAGGCATCGGCTCCTGGCCCGCCCGCCGGGCACGCAAGACCCCCCGGCGCACGGCCCTGGTCCACGGGGGCACCGAGATCACCTACCGGCTGCTGCACGAACGGATCCTGCGTCTGGCGCACGGGCTGCGCGACCTCGGCGTCGCCCGCGGCGACCGGGTCGCCCACCTGGGCCCCAACCACCCGGCCTTCCTGGAGACCCTGTTCGCGGCGGGTGCCCTCGGTGCCGTGTTCGTGCCGCTCAACATCCGCCTCACGGCAACGGAGCTGGCGTACGGTCTCCGGGACTCGGGCAGTACGGTGCTGGTCCACGGCGCCGCGCAGGCCGCCGCGGCCGCCTCGGCCGCCGCGGACGGCGGAGTCCGGCACCGCATCACCCTCGGCGCACCGGACGGTGAGGCCCGCGGCTACGAGGACCTGCTGGCGGGCAGTGACGTCGGTCCGCTGGACGAGCCGGTCGCCCCGGACGATCCCTGCCTCATCATGTACACCTCCGGGACGACGGGCCGCCCCAAGGGCGCGGTGCTCTCGCACGCCAACATCACCTGGAACAGCGTCAACGTCCTCGTCGACACCGACCTGACCGGTGACGAGGTCACCCTGGTCGTCGCCCCCCTGTTCCACACCGCCGGGCTCAACATGACCTGCCTGCCGACCCTGCTCAAGGGGGGCCGGGTCGTACTGCTGGAGGCCTTCGACCCGGGGACGGTGCTGGACGTCGTCGAGCGCAGGCGCGTGACGTACATGTTCGGCGTGCCCACGATGTACGACGCGATGGCCGCCCATCCGCGCTGGCGGACGACCGACCTGTCCAGCCTGCGCACCGTGACCTGCGGCGGGTCACCCGTCCCGGCACGCACCATCGAGCGGTACCTCGCCCGCGGACTGGCCTTCAGCCAGGGATACGGCATGACCGAGGCATCCCCCGGCGTGCTCTTCCTGGACCGGGAACAGACCTCGGCCAAGGCGGGTTCGGCGGGCGTCCCGCACTTCTTCACCGACACCCGGGTGGCCCTCGCCGACGGCAGTCCCGCAGGGCCCGGGCAGCGCGGCGAGGTCCTCGTCCAGGGACCCCACGTGATGTCCGGCTACTGGGGCCGCCCCGAGGACACCGCGGCGGCCTTCACCGACGACGGATGGCTGCGCACGGGCGACGTCGCCCGCACGGACGAGGACGGCTACGCCTACATCGTCGACCGGGTCAAGGACATGTTCGTCTCCGGCGGGGAGAACGTGTACCCGGCCGAAGTGGAGGATGCCCTGATGGGTCACCCGGCGGTGCGCGAGTGCGCCGTCGTCGGCGTGCCGGACGAGGTCTGGGGCGAGGTCGGTCACGCCGTCGTCGTCCTGGAGGCCGGCCGCCTCGCCGACGGGCCCGGGATCCTCGCCCACCTGCGGGGCCGGCTGGCCAAGTACAAGATCCCGAAGACCGTCGCCTTCGCCGGGGAACTGCCCCGGACGGCCTCCGGCAAGATCATCAAATCGGCCGTGCGCGAGGCTCATCCGGCCCCCTCCCTCGAACCCACCAACCGGACCCCGTGGAAAGGCAGCACCCCGTGACCACCACCGCCCAGGGCCTCGAAGGCCTCGTCTCCCTCGCCGGCCGCGACCTCGGCCGTACCGACTGGCTCGAGATCACGCAGGATCGCGTGAACACCTTCGCCGACGCCACCGACGACCACCAGTGGATCCACACCGACCCGGAGAAGGCCCAGCACGGCCCCTTCGGCGGCCCCATCGCCCACGGCTACCTCACCCTGTCCCTGATCATCCCGATGTTCGGCGACCTGCTGGAGATCTCCGGCATCTCCATGAGCGTCAACTACGGCCTGGAGAAGGTGCGCTTCCCGAGCCCCGTTCCGGTCGGAGCGAAGATCCGCCTGCACGGTGCGGTCGACTCGGTCGACGCGGTCAAGGGCAACGGGGTGCAGATGGCGCTGACCTTCACCGTGGAGGTGGCGGGCAGCGAGAAGCCGGCCTGCGTGGCACGGGCGGTGTACCGGCACTACGCCTGAGCAGCCTTCTGGCCGTACCGGACAGGGCGGTCAGTAGCCGCCGTCGCCGGCCTTGGGCTTGGTGGTGATCTTGTCGCCGTCGAGGTCGACGACGAACCGAAGAGGTAGAGGGTCCGGCCCTTCTCGTCGACGAGCGACTTGCCGTAGGTGCCGTCCTTGACGTCGACCGCGGGGGCGCCCGACGAGGTCGCGGCCGGTACGACGTCGGTGTCCGGCGCGTCCGCGGCGTTGCGGGTCTCCGTACGAACACCCGGCTGTCGGACCCAGTGCACCCCAGGACCCGCGAACCGACCAACGCACCGCGTCTGTTCGGAGTGCGGCCGACCGCGCACGGTGCCGCCGGCCCGTTCTGGAGCGCCGGTCCGGGTTCGGAGCCCGCGCTCAGCTCATGTCGGAAGCGTGCAGCAGCAGTTGCGCCACCGCGATGCCGGCCACCACGATGGCCGTGCGGAACGGCCACCTGCTGCAGGTTCCCCACCGCACGGCCGTGCCCGCCACGGCGGCGACCACGGCTGCCCCCGTCAGCACCCGGTCCATCACTCCGCTCGCGCCGGGCGGTCCCACGGCGAGCACTCCCACGGCGGCCGACATCACGACCGGCGCCAGCCTGCGGCAGGCCGAGCGGTGCAGCCGCTGTGGCAGCCCGCGCACCCCCGTGGCCAGGTCGTCCTCGATGTCCGGAAGCACGTTCGCCAGGTGGGCACCCACGCCCAGCAGGGCCCCGGCGGTCGCGGCCCACCATGCGGGCCAGGCAGACAGGGGCGGACCGAGGGTGACGAAGGCCGGCAGGGAGGCGAAGCCCACCGCGTACGGCAGTGGCGAGAGGACCGTCCGCTTCAGCCGCAGGTTGTACGCCCAGCCGGCGGCCACCCCCACCAGGTGGACCGCTCCCGCGGCGAGCCCGCAGACCAGCGACAGAGGTACGCACAGGGCCAGGGCGGTGCCCGCCGCCGCGGCAGCGGCGGCACACGGAAGCTCCCCGGTACCCACCGGCTTGTCACCGCGTCGGCAGGCGGAGTCCCGCCGTGCGTCGACCGCGTCGTTGCACCAGCCGACCGAGAGCTGGCCGGCCAGTACGGCGAGGGCCACGGCCACCGACCCGGCCGGCCCGCGGCCGGCTCCGACCGCCAGGACCGTCGCGAGGACGGTGACGGCGATGGTCGGTTCCGGATGGCAGGCGCGCAGCAGTGCCACGACTCTGCCGGACGAGCGCGGGAGAACCCCGGACGGGTGGAGTGACACGTACGCACGGTAGTGGGACCGGCGGCCGAGGAAGGCATGAACGACATGCGTGTCCCCGTGCTCGTCGAGCATGCTCCCTCCCCGTCCGCTTCCGCTTCCCCCGCGCGGCGCCCGACGCCACCGCCCGCGGCGGGTCCCCGCATCGCCGCCGTGCGGTGCGCGATGCCCCGGCACCGGTACGCCCAGCACGAGCTCACCGGGCCCATCGGCGACCTGTGCCTGCCCTCCGGGGCGGACCGCGCCCTGCTGCACCGTGTGCACGCGTCCGCGGGGGTGCGTACGCGTCACCTCGCCCTGCCGATCGAGCGGTACGCCCGGCTCGGTGACTTCGGGCGCAGCAACGACACGTGGCTGGAGACGGGTCTCGAACTGGGCGAGGAGGCCCTTTCGGGTGCGCTGCGCGAGGCGGGGCTGGCACCGGCCGACGTCGACCTGCTGGTGTTCGCCTCGATCACCGGCGTGGCCGCGCCGTCGCTCGACGCCCGGCTGGCCGGGCGCATGGGGCTGCGGCCCGACGTCAAGCGGCTTCCGCTGTTCGGGCTCGGCTGCGTCGCGGGCGCCGCCGGTCTCGCCCGGGTGCACGACCACCTCCGCGGGCACCCCGACGACACCGCGGTACTGCTCACCGTGGAGCTGTGCTCGCTCACGCTCCAGCGCGGTGACTCCTCGCGCGCCAACCTCGTCGCCGGGGCGCTCTTCGGCGACGGCGCCGCCGCACTCGTCGCCCGCGGCGGCGACACCGACGGCAGCAGCAGCACGGTCGCACCCGCGGCCGGTCCCCGCGTGGTCGCCACGCGCAGTCACCTGTACCCGGGTACCGAGCGGCTGCTCGGATGGGAGATCGGCGCCGCCGGCTTCCGCGTCGTGATCGACGCCGGTGTCCCCGACATCGTCCGGGGCCACTTCGGCCGGCATCTGCGCGCGTTCCTGGCCGAGCACGAGCTGACCGTCGACGACATCGGAACCTGGATCTGCCACCCCGGGGGCCCGCGGATCATGGCGGCGGTGAGCGAGACACTCGGCCTGTCCGAGGACGCCCTGGACTGCTCGCGGCGCTCCCTCGCGGCGGTGGGGAACATGTCGTCCGTGTCCGTGCTGCACATCCTGGAGGACATCCGGGCACGTCGTGCACCGGAGCCCGGCAGCTGGGGCCTGCTCCTGGCGATGGGCCCCGGGTTCTGCTCCGAACTCGTCCTGCTGCGCTGGTGAGGTGCTCTCATGCCGTGGTACGCGCTGCTCGTCCTCGCCGTCGCCGCCGAACGCGTGGCCGAACTCGTCGTCGCCCGCCGCAACGCGGCGTGGACGCTCGGCCGCGCCGGAGTCGAGCACGGCCGCGGCCACTATCCCGTGATGGTCGCCCTGCACACCGGGCTGCTCGCGTGCTGTCTGCTCGAACCCCTGCTCGCCGACCGCCCGTTCCTGCCCGCCCTGGGCTGGCCCATGCTGGCCCTCGCGCTCCTGGCGCAGGCCCTGCGCTGGTGGTGCATCGCGACGCTCGGGCCCTACTGGAACACCCGGGTGATCGTCGTTCCGGGAGCGCGCCTGGTCGGCGCCGGACCCTACCGCTTCCTGCGGCATCCCAACTACGTCGCGGTCGTGGTGGAGGTGGCCGCCCTGCCCCTGGTGCACTCGGCGTGGCTGACCGCGGCCGCTTTCACCGCTGGCAACGCGATGCTGCTCACCGTCCGCCTGCGCTGTGAGAACACGGCCCTCGCCCAAGCAGCGCCCGCGTGAGCACCCGCCACGACCTGGTGATCGTCGGGGGCGGACCCGCCGGTCTCGCCACCGCCCTGCACGCGGCGCGCGCCGGTCTCGACACGGTCGTCGTCGAGCCCCGCCCGGCGCCGGTCGACAAGGCCTGCGGCGAAGGGCTGATGCCCGGCGCGGTCCGCTCGCTCGCCGCGCTCGGCCTGACGGTCCCCGGCGTCCCCGTCAGCGGCATCCGTTACGTCCAGGGTGCCCGCGGGGTCCAGGCCGCGTTCCGCCACGGCCCCGGCATGGGCGTGCGCCGCACCGACCTGCACGGCGTGCTGCACCGTGCCGTGCTGGCGGCCGGGGTGCCGGTGCTGCCGCTGCGCGTGGAAGAGGTGCGGCAGGACCGTGCGGGCGTGAGCGTGCCCGGCGCGGGGCTGCGCTCCCGGTGGCTGGTCGCGGCGGACGGCTTGCACTCCCGTGTGCGCCGTTCCCTCGGCCTGGAGGTGCCCACCCGTGGCGCACCCCGCTACGGGCTGCGCCGGCACTACGCGGTGGCGCCCTGGTCGCCGTACGTCGAAGTGCACTGGGGCAGCGACGCGGAGGCGTACGTCACCCCGATCGGCCCGCGGCTCGTCGGCATCGCCGTGCTGACCACCCGGCGCGCCTCCTTCAGCACCCACCTGGAGGGCTTTCCCGGTCTGGCGGCCCGGCTGCCGCCGGACCGGGCGGTCACCTCGGTGCGGGGCGCCGGGCCCCTGCGGCAGCGGGCCCGCACCCGGGCCCACGGCAAAATCCTGTTCGTCGGGGACGCCGCCGGATACGTCGACGCCCTGACCGGTGAGGGCGTCGCCCTCGCCCTCGTCGGCGCCGAGGCCCTGGTCGCCAACCTGCGCCGGGGCACACCCGACCGCTACGAGGCGGACTGGCGCAGGGCGACCCGCAGGCACCGGCTGCTGACCGAACTCCTGCTGCGAGCCCGCCTGCAGCCGGCGCTCGCCCCCCGCATCATGCCCACCGCCGCTCGTCTGCCCCGCGTGTTCTCGGCCGCGGTGAACGCGCTGGCCTGAGCCGCCCCGGCCCCGACATGCAGAATTGCGAAACTTTGCAATTCATTAGATCCTTCATTGGCTGGGCCCGCTGATAGTCGCGGGCCCCGACGAGGGAGGCGTTCGTGTCGGCAGGCGCTCGGCTCTGGGAGCTGCTGCCCAGGCGTACCGATGTGGCGCAGCTGCGCCGAAGCCCGCGCAGGGATCTGCTGGCCGGGCTGACGGTGGCGATCGTGGCACTGCCACTCGCGCTGGGCTTCGGGGTCTCCTCCGGACTCGGCGCCGAGGCGGGGCTGGCGACCGCGGTGGTCGCGGGCGCCGTGGCCGCCGTGTTCGGCGGTTCGAACCTCCAGGTCTCCGGGCCGACGGGCGCCATGACGGTGGTCCTGGTGCCCATCGTGGCCGAGCACGGGCCGTCCGGGGTTCTCGCCGTGGGGCTGATGGCGGGCGTGCTGCTCGTCGCGCTGGCGGCGCTCCGGGCCGGCAAGTACATGCGGTACGTGCCCGCGCCGGTGGTGGAGGGGTTCACCCTCGGCATCGCCTGCGTGATCGCCCTGCAACAGGTTCCGGACGCGCTGGGCGTGGCCAAGCCGGAGGGCGAGCGGGTGCTGGTCGTCGCCTGGCGCGCCCTGCGGGAGTTCGCGCAGCACCCGAACTGGACCGCGGTCGCGCTCGCCCTCTCGGTCGCCGTCGTCATGCTGCTCGGTGCCCGCCGGTGGCCGAAGGTCCCCTTCTCGATCCTCGCGGTGATCGCCGCCACGGCGGTCGCCCAGTTCGCCGGTCTGGACGGCGCCCGGCCGATCGGCGACCTCCCGTCCGGTCTGCCGGCGCCCTCACTGTCCTTCCTGGACCTGTCCGCACTGGGTTCGCTGCTCACTCCCGCGGTGGCGGTGGCGGCGCTGGCCGCCCTGGAGTCGCTGCTGTCGGCCTCCGTCGCCGACGGCATGACGGTCGGCCAGCGGCACGACCCCGACCGCGAGTTGTTCGGGCAGGGGCTGGCGAACATCGCCGCCCCCCTGTTCGGCGGAGTTCCCGCGACCGGAGCCATCGCCCGCACCGCCGTCAACGTGCGTACGGGCGCGAGCTCCCGGCTCTCGTCGTTCACCCACGCCGTCGTTCTGGCGGTGATCGTCTTCACCCTGGCGCCCCTCGTGTCCCGGATTCCGCTCGCCGCGCTCGCCGGGGTCCTGCTGGCCACCGCGGTCCGCATGGTCGAGGTCGGCTCGCTCCGGGCCATGGCCCGGGCCACCCGCTCGGACGCGCTGATCCTGGTGCTCACCGCCGTGGCCACGCTCGCGCTGGACCTCGTCTACGCGGTGGTCATCGGCCTCGTGGTCGCGGGAGCGCTGGCGCTGCGGGCGGTCGCCAAGCAGGCCCGTCTGGATCAGGTGCCGCTCGACCACGGGGACCACAGTGCCGAGGAGCACGCCCTGCTCGCCGAGCACATCGTGGCCTACCGCATCGACGGGCCCCTCTTCTTCGCCGCGGCCCACCGCTTCCTGCTGGAGCTGGCCGAGGCCTCCGACGTCCAGGTGGTCATCCTGCGCATGTCGAGGGTGACCACCGTCGACGCCACCGGCGCCCTGGTCCTGAAGGACGTCGTGGAAAAGCTGAACCGGCGCGGCATCGTCGTCATGGCCTCCGGCATCCGTCCCGGCCAGCGCCGCGTGCTCGAATCGGTCGGCGCGCTGGATCTCCTCCGCCCGGCGGGGCGCGAGTACGCCTCCACGCCGGAGGCGATCCGGGGTGCGCGTACGTATCTGGAGGGCGCCGGGCTGTTGCTGCCGCGACCCGCCCAGGCGCCCGGGGCCGTTGCCACGGAGACGGAACAAGCGGTGTGACGGGCGCGGGCCGGGAACGGCCGGCGCCACGACGTCGAGGACGCGTCGGATCGGATCGTGGGCACTCAGGCGGCGCGGTCCGGCGTCCGGTGCTCGTCCGCGGGTGAGAGATGGGCCAGGCACAGCGACGGCTCGACGAAGGGGTCGAGCCGGTCGACGCCGAACGGGGCGCGCACTTCCTTCAGGGCGCCGCGCATGAGGCCCAGGTGCAGGGAGCACACCGTGTCGCGGTGTTCCACGGCGACCTCCAGGAAGGGGCAGTGGCGCAGCGGGACGACCGGATCCGGACGGTGTTCGACGGGGCCGGGGGCGAAGCCGACGTCCGTGAGCACCCGGGTCAGCCGCCGGACGGCCTCCTCGGCGTCGATGCGCCGGGCGGGCGAGGGGGTGTCGACGAGGTAGCGGCCCCACGCCTCCCCGGCGCCGACGGCGGCCTGCGCCGGTTGGGACAGGGCTTCGGTGATGAGGCCGGTGAGCATCCGGGCGAGCAGCCGATAGCTGCGGGGGCCGGTCGGTTCCGCGGAGGAGGCGGCGGGGCGGTAGACGACGCGGGGTCTGCCGGGGCGGCCGCTTCCCTCGGTGGTGCGCTCGGCGAACCCCTCCTTGACCAGGGTGTCGAGGTGGAAGCGCGCGGTGTTGGAGTGCAGTCCCGTCCGCTCGGCGATCTCCCGTACACCGACCGCGTCGTGTGCGGCGCGCAGTACGTCGAGCACCTGGGCGCGGCTCTCCCCCACGGCGGGAGGGCCCGGCGGGTCGTGCAGCGTCCGTTCGCTCATTTCGTGGATTTTACCCGGCCCTCATCGTAGAAACGAGGAAAGGGCCGCCGTCTATGCCACCCGGGTGATGCGCACCTGCCACCGCTCGGGCCCGGACTCGACGTACTCCCAGGTGAAGCGGCCGGGGTGGGTGGCCTCGAACTCGCGGCGCAGCGGCTTGGGGTCGTGGTTGTTGACCAGGACGAAGCTCTCTTCGGCCGCCAGACGGGCGAAGCGGGTGAAGATGCGCGGGTGACGTTGGCCGTGCGGGATCTCGCGCACGTCGACGACCGCCGGGTCCTCCAGTCGGCCGCCCGCCAGGACGGTGGTGAAGTCGCCGACGAGGGCGGACAGGTCGACTCCGGGCAGGGACGCCAGAGCGGGCAGCAGCACGGCACGCTCGATGCCGGCGTGCACGGTGAGCATCCCTTCGAGGACGCGGGCCGTGCCGGAACGTTCGCCCTCGTCGGTGGCTGCGGTCAGGGAGTCGGCGTGCCGGCCGATCGCGTCGGCCGCGGCACGCAGCGCCCGGACCAGGAGCCGCGTCTCGGCAGCGCCGGAGGCGGCGGCGTACAGCGTCCGGTCGGTGGCGGCCACGAGAACGCGCAGCTGTCCGGCGAACGCGGCGGCGGGCTCCGCGGCGGCCCCGGCCCCGGTGAGCGCGCCCAGCCGTTCCAGGACCTTCCGGTGGGCTTCCTCGATGACGGCCTGTGCCCGGAGGTCCGGGTCGGTGTCGGTCGCCTGGATGTACACGTCTGCAGCGGGTGCCATGCGTGATCCCTCTTCGTCCCGGCCGGGGCGGTCTGCCCCCGCGGATACCGCCGCCAATTATTACATGCACTGTCGTAAAAATTGCTGGACCAGAAGCCAGAAGCGAGAAGGGAGGAGAAAGGGCAGCGTCAGCGCTTCGTCAGGGCTGCTCGGGCGGGTCGACGACCACGCAGCAGCGGCCGGGGCGGGGTGCGAGCACCGCACGGCCGGGCTGTTGTCCGCCGGCTTCGAGCACGCCCCGCACCAGGTGCAGGTTCAGCCAGCACACCAGTTCCGTGTGCTCGCGAGCGAGCCGGTGGAAGGGGCAGTTGCGCAGGTCGATGCTTCCCCCGGCGGTCGTCGCGGGCTCATAGCCGCAGTCGCGCAGCGCCGCCGTCAGGTCCTCGCCACCGGCCGATCTGCCCGCCGCGTGCGCGGCTGCGGCCACGGCCTCCCGGACCGCCCCGGAGCCGTCCGCGGCGACGGCCTCGGCCAGCACCCCGGCCAGCAGACCGTAGTCGCGGGGCGGCACGCTGACCGACAGCTCCTGGTCCGTTCGCGTGTAGCGCTTGGCGGGGCGGCCCGCTCCCGGACCACCGCGCCCGGCCGCCCGCGCGTAGCCCACGGTCAGCAGGCCCGCCTCGGCCAGCTTGTCCAGGTGATAGGCCGCCAGCGTGCGGCTGATCCCGGCCGCCTTCGCGGCGTCCTCCCTGCTGACGGCCTCGTCGCAGGTCCGCACGTAGTCGTACAGCCGACGCCGCACCGGATCGTCCAGGCTGCTCAGTCCGCTGATGGCATCCCTGTCACGGTCCTCGTTCGTACCCACATTCCCAATGTAACACCAATGAGATTTGACAAACCTTGGACCACATGGCCAGCCTGTAAAAACAACAGAACTTGTCGATACACAGGGGCCGTGCACATGTCACAGGAGGGTCCGTAGATATGACCGCCACAGCCGCACTGCAGGTGATCGAGGACGTCACCGGGCCCGACCTGGCGGCCGCCGAGCGTGCCGCCCGGGAGTTCCTTCAGGCGCTCGGGGTCGTGGTGGACAGCGAGGGAGCACGGGACACACCCGGCCGGATGGCCCGCGGCTACGCCGAACTGCTCAACGCGCGCCCCTTCCGGATGACCACGTTCCCCAACGACGAGGGCTACGACGAACTCGTCCTGGCCCGCGACATTCCCCTGCGTTCGGTGTGCCAGCACCACATGCTGCCCTTCGTGGGGGTGGCACACGTCGGCTATCTGCCCGGCGCCCGGATCCTCGGGCTGTCGAAGCTGGCCCGGGTGGTGGAGCACTACGCCTGTCGGCCCCAGGTGCAGGAACGGCTGACCAAGCAGGTCGCCGACCACCTCGCCGAGCAGTTGCGGCCCCGGGGAGTCGGGGTCGTCGTCGAAGCCGAACACACCTGCATGACCCTGCGCGGAGTGCGGGCCACCGGATCGAGAACCGTCACCTCCACCCTGCTCGGAACGCTGCGCGAGGACGCGGCGTCCCGGCAGGAGTTCCTCGCCCTCACCGGCATCCAGCGGTAGCACGACAACGCACCAGGCCATTGGGAGGCAGTCATGAGCACACCGCAGCACCCGCCCCGGCGGATCCTGATCGTGGGCGCCGGCCTGGCCGGCGCGTCGGCCGCCGTCGCCCTGCGCGAACAGGGATTCGACGGAGACATCACCGTGTTCGGAGAGCAGTCCCACGACCCGTACGAACTCCCGCCGCTGTCCAAGGGCGTTCTGCTGGGCGAGCGGGACGAGCCGGACTGGGTCCGCGGAGCCGGCTACTACGGCGACCACGACATCACCCTGCGCCGGGAGACCACCGTCGCCGCGCTGAAGCCGGCCGAGCACGTGATCGTCGGCGCCGACGGCGAGACGCACGCGTACGACCGGCTCCTGCTGGCCACCGGGTCGCGCCCCCGAGTCCCGAAGGGCTTCGAGGGCCCCGGCGTGTACACGCTGCGCACCCTCGACGACGCCCTGGCCCTGCGCGAGAAGCTGACCGACGGAGCCCGCGTGGTGATCGTCGGTGCCGGCTGGATCGGCTGCGAGGTCGCTTCGGCGGCCCGCGCCCACGGCGCACGGGTGACCATGGTCGACCCCGTGCCGCTGCCGCTGCGGCACGCCCTCGGCGACCAGGTCGGAGCGGTCTTCCGCGACCTGCACGCCGACCACGGCGTCGCCCTGCGCCTGGGCGTCGGGGCGACCGGCACCGCGGTCCGCCCCGACGGCCGGACGGTACTGCTGGACGACGGCAGCGAACTGCCCGCCGACGTGGTGGTCGTCGGGGTCGGCGCGCTGCCCCGCACCGAACTCGCCGAGGCCGCCGGTCTGGACCTCGCGGCGGGGGCGGTCGCCACCGACGCCGCACTGCGCACCTCCGCCCCCGACGTCTACGCGGCCGGCGACATCGCCGCCCACGACCACCCGCGCCACGAGGGACGCGTACGCGTCGAGCACTGGTCCAACGCCAAGGAGCAGGGCGCCCACGTGGCGGGCAACCTCCTCGGCGGCCACGACGCGTACGGCGCCGACCCGTACTTCTTCTCCGACCAGTACGACCTCGGCTGCGAGTACCGCGGCCTCGCCGACCCCGCCCGCGACGAACTGGTCCTGCGCGGCGACCCGGCCACCCGCGAGTTCCTCGCCTTCTGGCTGCGCGACGGGCGGATCTCCGCCGCCCTCAACGTCAACTCCTGGGACCATGGCGACGCACTCGCCGCCCTGGTCGGTACCCGTGCACGGGTCTCCGCCCAGCAGCTCACCGAGGCAGAGCTCGACACACTCGCCACCGGCGACGCATCGCCCCGGCGATGAGCGCCCTCGACCGGCCGACGACAGGAGCCCCGCACACCATGACCACCACAGCAGTCGACCTGGAGTTCCGCGGCCGCCGCATAGTCGGCGACCGCCCCCTGGTGATGGCGATCGTCAATCGCACACCGGACTCCTTCTACGACCGGGGTGCCACCTTCGCCGCCGAGGCGGCGCAATCCGCCATCGCCCGGGCCGTCGCCGAGGGCGCCGACATGATCGACCTCGGCGGAGTCGCGGCCAGTCCGGGAGAGGAGGTCACGGCCGCCGAGGAAGTCTCCCGCGTCGTTCCGCTGGTGGAATGGGCCCGCGACCGCTACCCGGACCTGCTGATCAGCATCGACACCTGGCGCCACGAAGTCGGCGACGCCGCCTGCCGGGCCGGAGCGGACATCCTCAACGACGCCTGGGCCGCCGCCGACCCGAAACTCATCGAGGTGGCCGCCGACCACGGGGCCGGCTACGTGTGCACGCACACCGGCGGCCGCACTCCCCGCGCCGAACCCTACCGGCCCGACTACCCCGACGTGGTGGCCGCCGTCCGCACCTCCGTCGTCGAGCTGGCGGAGCGGGCCGAAGCCGCCGGGGTGCCCCGCGGCGGCATCCTGATCGACGCCACCGGCTACGGCAAGAACACCGCCGACCACCTCCTCCTGCTCCGCAGCCTCCCCGAGTTCACCCGGACCGGGTGGCCGGTCCTGATGGCCCTGTCCAACAAGACGTTCGTGGGCGAGATGCTGGATGTGGAACTGGGGGACCGGCTGGCCGGCACCCTCGCGGCGACCGCCATCGCCGCCAGGGACGGCGCCGCCGTCTTCCGGGCCCACCAGGTCCTGCCCACCCGGCACGTCGTCGAAATGGCCGCGGGCATCAACGGCAGCCGTCCCCCCGCCCGTACGAGTACCTGGATCGCCTGATGCACCTGATCTGGCCCGCCGAACACGCCCGGCCCGTCGACGACGACGAACTGGAACGCCTCTACACGTACCCGGACCGTGAGCGCTGGCTCGCCGTCAACTTCGTCGCCAGCGCCGACGGGGCCGTGGAAGTCGGCGGCCTGGCCAGGCCCCTGTCGACCCCGCCCGACCGCAAGGTGCTGCAGCTCGGCAGCGACCTCGCCGACGTCCTGCTGATCGGCGCCACCACGGCCATGGTCGAGGGCTTCCGCGGCGTCCACCCCGACCGGCACACCCTCGCCCGCCGGCGCCGCCACGGCCTGGCCGACGTTCCGCCGACGGCCGTCGTGAGCACCGGCAGAACACTGCCCGCCGACGCCCCCGTCATCACCCGGGCGCGCGTCCCGACCATCGTCCTCACCTGCGCTTCGGCACCCGAGCCGACGCGTCGGGCCTGGCAGGAGGCCGGGGCGGACGTGGTCGTCGCGGGCGAGGACGGCGTCGACCTGGCCGCGGCGGTCTCCGCACTCACCCGGCGAGGGCTGCGGCGCATCGACTGCGAAGGCGGACCCCACCTGTTCGGGGCACTGACCGCCGCCGGACTGGTCGACGAACTCCGGCTGACCGTGTCCCCGTTGCTGGCCGCGGGCCCGGCCGGCCGGATCGCCACCGGGCCGCCCACCCCACCCACCGGCCTGCGCCTGGCCACCGCACTCGCCGAGGACGACACCCTGCTGCTGCGCTACCTCACGCCGGTGCGCTGAACCGGCACGGCCGCCCAGGAGCCCGGTTCGGGGAACATGAGCCGGGCTCAGGGGCCGAGCGGGTTGGCGGCCATCCTGTCGGCGAGCCCGGACCGCACCGCACCGCCCGCGGAACTGCCGGGTTTGCGCGCGGCCTGGGCCTCGAAGCACGCCAGGAACCGCTCGGTGAGGTCCAGCCTGGGGTAGCGTGCCAGCACCTCGTCGCGGAAGTGCGGCGGGTAGTCGTCCGCGTCCTTGCCGGTGATCTCGGTCGCGGTGGCGCGGGCCAGCAGGTGCCCCTCGGGGTCCGTGGCGGCATCCACCTGCGGCGCCATATGACGGACGATCACGTCCGCCAGGCGCTCGCGGCGCTGCGCCGGCCATCCGGCGCCCGCCGCGAAGACGCGGGCGACGTGGCCGCTCGCCTCCTCGAACGCGACGGTGTGGCTGTCGAACGCCGGGACCAGCCCGATGTCGTGGTGGAGGGCTGCGACGTAGAGGAGTTCCGGGTCGAACGAGAGGCCGTCCGCCGTGCCGCGGGCGGCCGCCCACACGTAGGCGCGCAGCGAGTGGTTGAGCAGCGCGGGCGGCAGGTAGGCGGTCGCGACGTCCAGGGCGGCGGCCGAAGCCGCGCTGCCGGGCACGGGCAGGGCGTCGAGCGACATACGGGTCACCGCCGGCCCGCCGCCTCGTCAGGTCCCCCGGTCGCGACGCGGATGATCGTCCTGCCGTGCCTGCCCGGGCCGGACGCGAACGCGGCGGGTGCCTCGGCGAGCGGGCGCACCTGGGCGACGGACACCTTGAGCCGCCCGTCCCTCACCCGCTGCGCGAGGTCGGCGAGCCTGACCCGGTCGGATTCGACGACGAAGAAGACCGCCCGCCCGTTCTCCGGCCCGACGACAGGGGGCTCGGCGATCGTGACGAGGGTTCCGCCGGGACGCACCAGGGCGGCCGAGCGCTCCAGGATCTCGCCGCCGATGACGTCGAACACGACGTCGGCCTCTCCCGCGTCCTCCAGCCGGTCCGACTGCAGGTCCAGGAAGACGTCGGCGCCCAGGCCGAGAGCGGTGTCCCGGTCGGCGGCACGACCGGTGCCGATCACCCGGGCACCCGCCTCGCGGGCGAGTTGGACCGCGATCGAACCCACGCTGCCGGCAGCGCCGTGGATCACGACCGTCTGCCCCGTCGCGAGCCGGCCGTGGTCGAACAGCCCCTGCCACGCGGTCAGCCCCGAGACGGGCAGCGCGGCGGCCACGGTGTGGTCGACATCGGCGGGAAGCGGGACCAGGTTGCGTGCCTCCACCGCGGTGTACTCGGCCAGCGAACCGTTGCGCGTCCAGTCGGCCAGGCCGAACACCCGCTGGCCGACGGTGAGGCCGGTGGTGCCGTACCCCAGTTCCTCGACCACGCCCGACAGTTCGTGCCCGGGCACACTCGGTGTGCGGTCGCGCCCGGCACGGTCGGTCCACGTACCCGGCCAGGTGAGCTCCCCGCGGGTGAAACCGGCGGCGTGCACACACACGACGACGTCGTTCTCGGCAGCGTGCGGGTAGGGCAGTTCCGTCAGGGCGAGCCCTTCGGCGCCCGCGTCACGGTCATGGACGGAGATGGCTTGCATAGCGGATCCTCGGGGTCGAGCGGCGGTCGTCACGCACACGGTGCCCCGCGCGCGGTCCCGCGGCACGCGATGCGCCGTTCCCTCGACCGTATGCTCCCGCCACTCCGCCCGGGTGGGCCACTTCGCCCCCGGCGGACTGAGCCATTCACCGGATGGCCGCCACCCTGCGCACATGAGATTCTGGACGGCATGGCGGACGACTTTTCCGTGGGAAACCGCGTGCGCTGGAACTCCGGGGCAGGAGCGACAGGACCGACCATGTCGCCATGCACAGGGGTGGAGCGCTGAAGAAGGCATAGGGGCCGAGGTGAGCCGGGTCCACACGATCGGGCATTCGACGCGTGCCTTCGACGAGGTGCTGGACATGCTGCGCAGCCATGACATCACCTGCCTGGCCGATGTGCGCTCCTACCCGTCGTCGAGGAAGCATCCCCAGTGGAACCGGTCCGCCGTCGTGGAGAATCTGCCGTCCGACATCGAGTACCGCTGGTTCCCCCGGCTCGGCGGTCGGCGGCACACGCCCAAGGGGGTCCGAAGTGAAAACGGTGCGTGGCGAGTAAAGGCGTTCCGCGACTACGCCGACTACATGGCGGGGGACGAATTCGCGGAGGGCCTGGACGAGCTGATCCGGCTGGCGCGGCACGAGCGGCCCGCGATCATGTGCAGTGAGGCGGTGCCATGGCGGTGCCACCGCCGGCTGATCACTGACGCGCTGCTGGTCGCCGGGGTGGAGGTCGTGCACATCATGTCGCGGACGGCCGTGAAGCCGGCGGTCCTGAACGAGCACGCACGGGTCCGCGACGGCCGCCTCACCTACCCGCCGCCCGGCTCGGAGGTGCCGTGACCTTCGTCGACGAGGTCCGGGACGCGGTGTGCTCGATCCCCGCGGGTGCCGTGGCCTCCTACGGCGACGTCGGTGAACGGGTCGGTGCCGGTGCGCGGCAGGTGGGTCGGGCCATGAGCCTGCTCGACGAGGGCGTGCCCTGGTGGCGTGTCGTGTACGCGGACGGGACGCCGCCCTCCTGCCACGGCGGGCGGGCGCCGGTCCTGCTGCGGGACGAGGGAACGCCGATGCGCCAAGTGCGCGTGGACATGGCCCGTGCCCGCCACCACTGGACGCCGTGACGTCCGCGCCCGGTGATCAGCCCGACGGCACGCCGGCGCGTGCGACGGTCGTGATCACCCTGCGGAAGGGCAACGCGACGAGCAGCGCGACGGCGACCAGGAGCCCGCTCACCCACAGCGGCCCGAGGTTGCCGGTCGTGGTGCCGAGGGTGGTCGCGGCGAGGAGTGGTCCCACCGCGGCGCCCGCGTTGAGGGCGGCGGTCGCGTACGAACCGGCCATGGTGGGTGCGCCCGCGGCCTCGTAGAGGACCCGCGTGATCAGCGTGCTGCCCAGCGCGAACGACAGTGCTCCTTGGACGAACACGAGGATCAGCAGGGCGAGGGGCCGGTCGGCCAGCATCGCCAGCGCGGGCCAGCCGGCGAGCAGCAGCGGACCGCCTACGGCGAGGACCTGGGCGGGGCGATGGTCGGACAGCCGTCCGGCGACGGTGACGCCGACGAAGGAACCGGCGCCGAAGAGCACCAGGGTGACGGAGATCCACAGTTCGCCCAGCCCCGCGGTCCCGGTCACGACGGGGGCCAGGAAGGTGAAGCTCGCGAAGGTCGCCGCGTTCACCAGCGCGCCCAGCAGCATGGCCAGCAGCAGCCGGGGGGTCTTGAGCCGGGCGAGCTCGGCTCGCAGCGACGGCCCACCGGTCGCCGCCGCCGTCGCACGTCCCGCGGGGATTCCCTTCAGCACGCCGAGCGCCGCGGGCAGGCAGAAGACGGCGACGGCCCAGAACGTGGCCCGCCAGCCGAGCCAGGTGCCCAGGAGTGACCCGCCGGGGACACCGGCGATCGTGGCCACCGTCGTGCCGGACAGCAGCACGGCCAGCGCGCGACCCTTCTTGTGGGCGGGGACCAGTGCGGCGGCGGTCGTCAGTGCGACCGCGAGGAATCCCGCGTTCGCGAGCGCGGCCACCACCCGGCAGGCCACCAGGACGGGGAAGCTCGTGGTGCCGGCTCCCACGGCGTGTGCGGCGGCGAAGGCGAGGATGAACCCGAGGAGGCCGGCGCGCCTGGACCAGGTGCGGGCCAGCGCCGCCACAAGGGGAGCGCCGACGACCATGCCGGTCGCATAGGCCGAGGTGAGGGTGCCCGCGGTCCCGACGGTGACGTCGAGATCCGAGGCGATGTCCGGTACTAGGCCGGCGAGCATGAACTCCGAGGTGCCCATGGCGCAAACGGCCACGGCGAGCAGGTACAGCGGGAGAGGCATCGAGTGGCTCCGAGGCGAGGAGAAGCACGAGAAGGGTCATCTCGTCACCACGGCCGGCCCCCGTGCGCGCGCTCGTCCGACCGGCGAAGCGGCACGACGGCGCAGGGCTGCGAACTCAGTGATTCAGGGGGCTGCCGGGGTGACCGAAAGCCCCCACCCTGTCTGACTCGGGACTCGACATGAGCCGCACGGTACCGGACCCCGGCCCGTCGGGGCACCTCGGTTTTTCCGGCGTCCTAGTAGCTGTCGTAGCCGGGCGCACCGCTGGGCCGGTAGACGCCGACGACGGTGCCGCCCTTCGTCGTCGAGACGCTGACCGGCTCCAGCGCGGTGGGAATCGCTCCGTCGGCGAACAGCCGCTTGCCGGTCCCGATGATCACCGGGTGGATGGTCAGCCGGTACTCGTCGACGAGGCCGTGCCGCATGAGGGTCTGGGCGAGGTCGCCGCTGCCGACGACGTTGACGTTCCCGCCGTCGGACGCCTTCAGCCTGCGCACTGCGTCGACGGTGTCGCCCTCCAGCAGGGTCGAGTTCTGCCATTCGAGGGACGTCAGGGTCCGGGACGCCACGTACTTGTGCATGCCGTTCATCCGAGGGGTGAACGGGTTGTCGGGGTCGGCGGTCGGCCAGTACGAGGCGAAGATGTCGTAGGTCTTGCGGCCGAGGAGCATGGCGTCGGAGTCCTCGTACCAACCGGCGATGGCCGTGCCGACCTCGTCGTCGTCCACCGGCTTCTGCCAGCCGCCGTGCTCGAAGCCGCTCTCGGCGTCCTCGTCCGGGGCGCCCGGCGCCTGCATGACGCCGTCCAGGGTCAGGAACGTGCAAACGATGATCTCGCGCATGGTGCGCTCCCTTCGTCGACGGGTAGACCGCACGACCGCCGCGAACTCATCGGTGCGGCCTCCGGGCGGGCCACGAGCCGGCCCCACAGGGTCACGGGATACAGGTCGCCGTAGCCGGTGCGCGCGGCACTCCGTCACGCTCCGTGACCGATCTTCACTCCTTCGGCCATATCCGTGGTGCCGCGTCCCTCACCCGAACGCAGTGTGGTCAGCAGTCCCTCCCCTCAGAGAAAGCAGGGTCATGGAGCACATACGACGCGCCGCCACTCGGCGGGCGCTACCCCTGGCCGTCCTCCTCCCCACGGCCGCCCTGATGGCCGCGGGTCCCTGTCTGGCGTCCGAGGGCGGAGGCGGTGCCACACCCCCCGGCGCGACGTCCGGAGGCGACAAGCCGACCGTCGTACTGGTGCACGGATACTGGGCGGACGCCTCCGGCTGGGACCGCATCGTGGAGCACCTGCAGGCCCAGGGCTATCCGGTGGTGGCCACCGCGAATCCGCTGCGCAGCCTCTCCGGCGACGCCGACTACCTCGCCGCGCGGCTCAAGGCCATCGAGGGCCCCATCGTGCTCGTCGGGCACTCCTACGGCGGAGCCGTCATCACCAACGCCGCCGCTGGCAACCCCAACGTCAAGTCCCTCGTCTACATCGCCGGGTTCGCGCCCGACAAGGGTGAGTCCGCCTTCCAGCTCGCGGCCAAGTTCCCCGGCAGCCGCGTGACGGACGACCCGAACGCGCCCGTCCCCACCGCGCTGAACGCCGTACCGCTCGGCGGCGACGCCACCAACGTGGACCTGTACCTCAAGCCGGAGAAGTTCAGCGACGTCTTCCTGAGCGACCGGCTCGACGCGAGCCGCGCGAAGGTGCTGGCCGCCACCCAGCGGCCCGCGACCGCCGCCTCCGGCAACGAACCGACGCGGGCCGTCGCGTGGAAGACCATCCCGTCCTGGTACCTCGTCCCCACCGACGACCGCACCATCGGCACCGACAACCTGCGTTTCATGGCGAAGCGGGCCGACGCCACCACCGTCGAGGTCGACGCGCCGCATGCCGTCATGGAGACCAACCCGCGGGACGTCACCGAACTGATCCTGCGGGCCGCGGGCGACGCGCGGCCCAGCCTCGCCAGCACCGGCACGAGCGGACGGACCGCGTTCCTCGGCGGCGCGGCGGTGCTCGCCGTCGCGGCGGGTACGGCCGCCGTGATCCGCGCCCGTCGCGCCTGAGCCCTTCGTCCGACCTGCGGTGTCGGTGTCATGTCGGCACCGCGTAGGAGTGATGCCGGTGGCTGTCGGTCGGATGTCGGTGGCTCGTCGGCGGCAGCTGACACCTTTCGGGAGGTGGCCGGACGGAGAGGAACCGGACGGCCCGATCCCGAAGGAGCCAGCATGCACACCCCTGTCACGATCATCGGCGCCGGGCTCGGCGGACTCACCCTGGCCCGCGTCCTGCACGTCCACGCGATCCCGGTCACCGTCTACGAGGCCGACTCGTCCCCTTCGGCGCGTGCCCAGGGCGGACTGCTGGACATCCACGACTACAACGGGCAGCTCGCGGTCGAGGCGGCCGGGCTGACGGACGAGTTCCGGGCCATTGTTCTGGAGGGCCGCCAGGCGCTGCGGGTGCTCGACCAGGACGGCACCGTGCGGCTCGACCAGGCCGACGACGGGACCGGTGGACGCCCGGAGGTGCAGCGCGGCGACCTGCGGCAGATTCTGCTCGACTCGCTCCCGGCCGGCACCGTGCGGTGGGGTCACAAGGTCAGCGGTGCCCGTTCGCTCGGCGGCGGCCGCCACGAGGTGACGTTCGCCGACGGTGGCACGGTCGTCACCAGCCTGCTGGTCGGGGCGGACGGCGCGTGGTCACGTGTCCGGCCGCTGCTGTCCTCCGCCACACCCGAGTACGTCGGCAAGTCGGTGGTCGAGACCTACCTGTTCGACGCCGGCACCCGCCACCCGGTGGCCGCGAAGACGGTCGGTGGCGGGATGCTGATCGCTCCCGCACCGGGCCGGGAGATCTTCGCCCACCGGGAGAAGGACGACACCCTGCACGCCTACGTGGGGCTGTCCCGGCCGCTGGACTGGTTCACCGGGATCGACTTCACCGACGGCGCCGCGGCAACCGCACGCATCGCCCGGGAATTCGACGGCTGGGCGCCGGAGCTGACCGCGCTGATCACCGACAGCGATGTCGCGCCGGTCCTGCGCGCCCTGCACGCCCTGCCGACCGGACACCGGTGGGAGCGGGTGCCGGAGGTGACCCTGCTGGGCGATGCGGCCCACCTCACCGCGCCCAACGGGGAGGGCGCCAACCTCGCGATGCTCGACGGGGCGGAACTGGGTACGGCCCTCGCCGCACACCCGGGCGACGTCGAGGCGGCGCTGGCCGAGTACGAGCGGGCCATGTTCCCCCGCAGCGCCGAGGCGGCGAGCGACGACATGGTCGGCATGGACTCCCCCGACAACACGGCCCAGGGCCTGATCGACCTGGTCACCGGGAACGGCGTGTGAGTCGCCGGGAGGTCACTTGCCGCCGTAGACGGGGAGCGCGCTGTGCTGGCCGTAGTCCACGTCGCGCAGGCCGCGCAGGGCGTCCATGTCGTGGTCGATGGTTGGCGACCTTACGTCCGTGGGAGTGAGGGCGCACGTCGTGTCGGGGCCCAGCCGCTCGTCCGGCGGATCTCGTCCGACGGCCGCCACGGGTGGCGGCCGTCGGCTCTTCGGCCCGGGGCACCGACGGCCCCGGGGTCGGGTCAGTTCGCGTTGACCAGGTCGTGTGCCGGTACGGTCACGGTCCGGGCGTCCGGCTTGCCGCCGAGCACGATCTTCCGCAGCGCGCTGTTGTTGCCGAGGTCGGTCTCCTTGAGCCGCTTCTCGGGGTTGGCCAGTACCTGGATGTAGTACGTGCCGTTGGGCACGTCCGTGATGTCGAAGGACTGGCCCGGCAGGTCCTGGGAGTAGGTGTCGCCGGAGCCGACGTCGAGCACCTCGCGGACGGAGATGGAGTTCTCCTCACCGCAGGCGGTGGCCAGATCGGTGTTGAACGGGTGCCAGTTGGCGTTCTTCACCGTGTAGTCGATCGCGTCGGTGTTGGCCAGGCAGAAGGCCTCCTTGCCGCTGCGCACGGCCTCCTTCTTGTCCGCCTTCAGCAGCCGGTAGCTGGCGAAGTCGGTGAAGTGCCAGTGCACGTGCCCCGGGCGCGGATCCCACTCCATGGTGCCGGTCGGGGCGTAGCCGACCTGCTTGCCCTTGGCGTCGTAGAAGTACTGGTAGGCGTCCATCTTGGCCTTGCCGGGCGACCGGAAGCCGTCCACCACCAACTGGGCCGGACCGGCGTTCCACACGTTGGCGCTGAAGGCCAGGTAGTCCTTGCCGGGGACGTCCTCCTCCCCGTCGCTGACGACGATGCCGTAGGCCGGCAGCGAGCGCAGGTCGGGCTTGGGGACGTCCGGCACGGAGGCCTTGCCCGCGGGTCGCTGCGCCAGCGGCTGGAGCGCCGGGGCCCTGCGCGAGCCGTCGGTCTGGCCTCCCTTGTCGCCGACCGGCATGGAACGCGAGGCCTGCTGCTTCTTCAGCGCCCACGGCAGGGCGGGCGGCGCGGCCCTGAGCGGCCCGTGGCCCAGGTTGTACGAGGCACCCGCACCGCTCGTGACCGGCGCGGCGGCCTGCGCGGGTGTCGGCGCGTGCCCCGGCCCGTGGCCCGCGTGCGCGGCGGGAGCCCGGTGGGTGGCCCCGTGACCGGCGTGCTCGCCCGCCGTCGCGGACCGGGACGCGGCCGCCCCGGCGGCACCCTGGTCGTCCTCGTAACTCCGTTCCACCACCGTCACCTTGACGGTGGCCGGCTTGTTCGCGATGCCGAAGAGGTCGCGGTACTTCTTGGCGACTCCGACCTTGGCGGTGTAGGTCCCGGCCGCCAGTGCGACCGGCTCGGTGTAGGAACCCGCGTAGGTGTTGGCCGCCCAGCCCTGCTCGACGCCCCACACCGAACCGAGGGTGAAGGGGTTGGTGGGGCAGCTCTCCGGATACTTGGAGGTGGCGGGTGCGTCGGGGCGGACCCGGCCGCTGGCGTTGTTCGGGCAGAAGTCCTCGGTCCGGTTCAGGACCTTCCTGCCCGCCTTGTCGGTGATCGTGATCTCCGCGAAGCCGGGCAGTCCGGAGAAGTCCTTCACCGTGCCCTTGGGCAGCGTCCTGGCCTTGGCCTTGCCGCCCTCGTACACGGTCTGGGTGATGGTCACCGGGTCCTTGTAGGACTTCCGGGTCACCTTCAGCTCCAGCGGCCTGCCCTCGGCGGTGAGGTAGGTACCGAGGTCGAGGTAGACGCCCGGGTCCTCCTTCCAGGAGGTGAGCGTGAGTGAGGTGGTCGCGGCGACGAGGCTCAGCTTGGGCCCCGTCGCCGCTTTCGCCGGCTCCGCGGTGGCGGCCACGAGTCCGGCGGTCACGGCCATCGCGGCGACCACCGTGGTGCCTGTGAGCAGTGGACGCCGCAGCCGGGTGGTGCGCGTTCTGGTCATCGATCCCTCGTCCTTCAGGTGCTGGGGGGTGCGGTGGGAAGGAAGCAGGCGGGCACTTGCTGTGCCCGCGCTGTGAGAGGGAGCGGTCGGATGCCCGGTTGTCCAAAAGGTGGGAAACGGTCGGAGGTTGGCCGGATCGCGGCGCTTTCGAAGGGCCCTGCTAGGGTGCGCGGATGTCATCGATCAGGCAGGTACAGGTCACCTTCGACTGCGCCGAACCCGAGCGCGTCGCCCGCTTCTGGTGCGAGGTGCTGGGGTACGTCGCACCGTCGCCGCCGGAGGGATTCGGTACGTGGGACGACTACAACGCCTCCCTGCCTCCCGAGGACCGGGACGCCTGGTTCGCGTGCGGTGACCCCTCTGGTGCGGGTCCGCGGCTGTTCTTCCAGCGCGTTCCCGAAGGCAAGGTGGTCAAGAACCGGGTGCACCTCGACGTGCGGGTGGGAACCGGCCTGGTGGGCGCGGAGCGTCTCGCCACGCTCGAGGCCGAGTGCACGCGGCTGGTCGCGCTCGGCGCGGTGCGCGAGCGGCTCCTGCCGGCCGACGAGGAGAACGAGTCGTGCATCGTGATGCGGGATGTCGAGGGCAACGAGTTCTGTCTCGACTGAAGCAGGCCCGCAGGCCGATGGCGCCGTCGCCGCTTGCCGCTTGTCGCGCTAGTGACCGAGTGGCAGTTCCGCGAGGCCCTGCCACCCCGCCGTGGCGAGGGTGACCACGTGCAAGGTGGTGACCGACGTGGTGATCGGCAGGGCGGCGGCGGTACGGCGGGCGATGTCGGCGGCGGCCTGCGGTGCCGCGTCCAGGGCCACGGTGACGTGCACCTGGGGGCGCGGGCCGAACCGGCCGCCGTAGGGCACCTGCGCCGGGAACGCCGTACGAACGGCATCGGCCACCTGACTCAGTCCGGGCACCGGGACACCGACGAACCCGCCGGTTCGTTCGACCGTGGCCAGCCTGAGGGGGACCGGCCCGACCGGCAGGGCGGCCCGCAGCCGCCGCAGCTCCGGCTCTCCCACCTCGTCGGCGGGCAACCAGGGATAGAGCAGGGCGGCGTGTGCGGGCAGGCCCGGCCGCACCGCCGACCCGTCCACCGCGGCGGCCGCCCCCAGCAACGGCTCGGCGTCCGGCAACAGCGCCAGCACCGCCGTCGTTCCCGTCCGGGCCACCTCGTTCCTCCCCGCGTCTCGTCCTCCTCCGTGGCCGCGCCGTCGGTTACGGCACCGTGTAGCCGGCGGCGCGGAACAGTTCGTACCACTCGGGCCGGGTGAGCGGGAGGTCCGAGCCGAGCGCGGCCGCCGCGACACGCTCCGGCGTGGTGGTGCCGAGCACGACCTGCATCCGGGCGGGGTGGCGGGTGATCCAGGCGACCGCGATCGCCTCGGCCGGCACGCCGTACTTCTCGCTCAGCCGGTCGATCACGGCGTTCAGCTCGGGGTAGCGGGGTGAGCCGAGGAACGGACCGTCGAAGAACCCGGCCTGGAAGGGCGACCAGGCCTGGACGGTGATGTCGTGCAGGCGGCAGTAGTCGACGATTCCGTCGTCGCGCACGACCGACTGGTCGAGGCCCTGCATGTTGGCGGCGATGCCCTGGGCGATCATCGGCGCGTGGGTGACCGAGAGCTGGAGCTGGTTCGCGACGATCGGTTGCGTCACGTATGCGCGCAGCAGGTCGAGCTGGCGCGGCGTCTGGTTGGAGACGCCGAAGGCACGCACCTTGCCCGATGCGGACAACTCGTCGAAGGCGCGGGCCACTTCCTCCGGTTCGACCAGCGCGTCGGGGCGGTGCAGCAGCAGGATGTCGAGGTACTCCGTGCCCAGTGCCTCGAGCGAGCCGTTCACCGACTCCACGATGTGCTCGTAGGAGAAGTCGAAGTACGGGCCGTCCTTGACGATGCCGGCCTTGGTCTGGATGACGAACTGCTCGCGCTCCGAAGGGCTGAGTTTCAGGGCCTGCGCGAAACGGCGCTCGCAGCCGTGACTGCCCGTGCCGTACACGTCCGCGTGGTCGAGGAAGGTGATGCCGGCGTCGCGTGCCGTGTGCACGAGCGTGCGTACTTCGTCGTCGTTCATGTCCTGGATGCGCATCAGGCCGAGGACGACGTTGGGCACGACCATGTCGGTGCCGGGCAGGGTGAAGGTCTTCATACCGCTCTTTCGCTGGGGCTCGGGGGGGGGGATCGGGAGAGGGGTCAGGCAGACAGGAGCGCGACCTGGTCGGTGGTGAGTTCGAGGTCGGCCGCGGCGGCGGAGTCGCGGATGCTCGCGGGGCGCGAGGCGCCGGGGATCGGGATCACCACCGGCGCGAGTGCGAGCTGCCAGGCGAGTGCGACCTGGTGGACACTGGTGCCGATCTCGTCGGCGACCTGCTGGAACGCGCCGTGCCGCGCCGCCAGGTCCTTGGCGTTGGCGATACCGCCGAGCGGGCTCCAGGGCAGGAACGCGATACCGAGTCCGGCGCAGTGTTCGAGTTCGGACCGGCTGGAGCGGAAGGCGGGCGAGAACTGGTTCTGCACCGACACGAGCCGGCCGCCGAGGACTTCACGGGCCTCGTCGATCTGCGCGATGTCGGCGTTCGAGATCCCGGCCATCAGGATGACGCCCTCGTCGAGCAGTTCACGGAGGGCACCGACCGAGTCGGCGTACGGGACGGCGGGGTCGGGGCGGTGGAACTGGTAGAGGCCGATCGCGTCGACGCCGAGCCGACGGGCGGACTCCTTGGCCGCACGCTTGAGGTACTCGGGGTCCCCGTTGCGCGTCCATGTGCCGTCACCGGGACGCAGGTGGCCGCCCTTGGTGGCAACGAGGACGTCGGCGGCGTCCGCACCGTACTCGCGCAGCGCGCGGGCGACGAGTTCCTCGTTGTGGCCCACCTCGTTGGCGTCGCGGTGGTAGGAGTCGGCCGTGTCGATGAGGGTGACGCCGGCGTCGAGCGCGGCGTGGACGGTGGCGATCGACCGCTCCGGGTCCGGGCGCCCTTCGATCGACATCGGCATCCCGCCGAGGCCGATCGCGGAGACGGACCGGTCGCCGATGGTGCGCTGCTGCATGGCTCTCCTCGTCCTGGACGCTCTCGTGAGCGCGGGTGCCGCGCGAGTCCCCCGCGCTCACTCTAGGAAGCGCTGATCCAGAAATCCAACAGCTGTGGTTTCTTGGATTCAGAAGTACGCGATGTGAGTGAGGGGCACGTCGCACCCTCTCCCGCTGCCGGGCCGGAAACTCGGGTGCGGGGCCGGAGCGGCCGCCTCTAGGCTGCGGCCAACCCTGGGCTTCGGCCGCTCCCGGACTTCGGCCACGGGACCGGCGAACCACGTCATGGATCGAGGTTGCACGGCGTATGACCAGTCAGCTGTACGCGATCTGCTTCAACACCTCCGTGCCCTCGGACCTGGCGCGATTCTGGTCCGGGGTCCTGGGCTGGGAGCTGTCCGCCGGGGCGGACGACGACCTCGCGGTCCTGCCCCCCGACGGCGCCGGGTACCGCATCCGGTTCCTGCCGAGCCCGGAACCGAAGACCGGACAGAACCGGGCGCACTTCGACCTCACGAGTGCGTCCCCCGAGGAGCAGCGGGCGACGGTGGCCAGGGCGCTGCGACTGGGCGGCGAACACATCGACGTGGGCCAGCTGCCGGAAGAGGGGCACGTGGTGCTCGCCGACCCGGACGGGAACGAGTTCTGCGTCATCGAGGCGGGCAACGACTTCCTCGCCGGCACCGGCGCCGTCGGAGCGCTGGCCTGCGACGGCACACAGGAGGTCGGCTACTTCTGGAGTGAGGCGCTGCGGTGGCCGCTGGTCTGGGACCAGGACCAGGAGACGGCGATCCAGTCCCCGGCCGGCGGCACGAAGATCACCTGGGGCGGTCCCCCGGTGGCGCCGAAGTCCGGCACCAACCGGCTCCACCTCGAGCTCGCGCTGCCCGCCGACGCCGACTTCGAGGCGGAGACCGCCCGCCTGCTCTCGCTCGGCGCGACCCGCTCCGCGGCCGGTGCGGGGGCCCGCGGCCGGGCGTTCCTGCTCGACCCGGACGGCAACGAGTTCACGGTGACCCACGTCGGCTGAAGGACCGTGTGTCCAGCCCCATACAGCGCGGGCGGCTTCGCACAGTCGCCCGCCGCCGCCCGTCCGCGAGTACGCGCAGAGCCGTGGACGGCTGCGCGACCGGGTGGTCGCGGCGCAGGAACGCGGCGAACGCCCTGGCCCCGGGGCGCGGTGGTTCACTCGCCCGGTTGCGCCGCGCAGGCGAGGTCCCGCGCGGGGTGTTCCCCGGTGGTGAGGAACCTGGTCGCCGCATCGTTGGCGCAGGTGTTGCGACCGTACGGATAGACACCGTGGCCGCCCTGGTCGGCGGTCACCATCGTGGCCCGCCCGCCGAAGGCGCGCCGTAGTTCCCTGGCCCCGGCCAGGGGCGTGCCCGGGTCGCGTTCGTTCTGCAGCATCAGCACGTTCGACGGCCCCCTGCCGGTGATGCGCACCGGCGGTTCGGTCCGTTCCCGCGGCCAGAACGCACAGGGGTTGATGCTCGCCGTGGAGCCGCCCAGCATGGGGTACCTGAGCCGGTCCACGGCGACGTTGCGCTGGTACTCCCGGATTGTCTGCGGCCAGCGCGAGTCACCGCACACCACGGCGAAACGCGCGGCCATCAGGTTCTCCAGGCCCGCGGGCGGCTCCGGCAGCGCCAGTGACCCGCCCGTGTCGACGGCCTGCCAGAACTCCGCGAGCCGGGGCATGGAGGCATCGGCGTAGAGGCTGTCGAAGGTGTATCCGCGGAACGCGGTCCCGTCCACGCCCTGGTACGGCTTCGCATCCAGCCGCTCCGCGAGCTCGAAGTACTTGTCGGTGACCTCCTCCCGCGTCGAACCCAGGCCGTACTCGGGGTGGGCGACGGCGAACGCGGCGAAGTCGGGGAAGCGGTCCTCCAGCCCTCGGGCGAACAGCCGCATGGCGGTGACGTCGTAGCCGCCGGGACCCATGTTGCTGTCGAGCACGATCCGGTCACCGCGCCGCGGGAACAGCGTCGCGTAGACCGCGCCGAGGTAACTGCCGTAGGAGGCGCCGAGGTACGACACCTTCGGCTCGCCCAGGGCCGTCCGGAGGCGGTCCATGTCGCGTGCCGTGTTGGCGGTGGTGGTGTGCGGCAGCATCCACGCCGTCCGCGAGGTGTCGCACTGTTCGGCGATCTTCCGCGCGTTCGCCGCCTCCCGCGTGACGTCGGCCGCGGTGTGCGCGTACGGCGGGAAGTTGCCCCGCCACTGCTGCTCCTGTGTCAGGTCGCAGGTCACCGGCGTACTGCGGCCGACACCGCGTGGGTCGAAGCCGATGATGTCGTAGGAGTCGAGCACCTCCTGCGGCAGCCCCGAGGCGGCCAGCACGGCCGGGTAGAGGAGGCCCGATCCGCCCGGGCCGCCCGGATTGGTCAACAGGACGCCACGCCGCCGCGCCGGCTTCTCGCTCGCCAGCCGGGAGACGGCGATCTCTATTCGACGGCCGTCCGGATCGCGGTAGTCCAGCGGGACGCGGAGAGTCGAGCACTGCAGACGGGGTGCGGCGGCGCCCTCGGGGCACGGACCCCACCGCAGGGCGCCCGGCGCCGGCGTGGTCGTCGCGGCCGCCGGCGGGGCTGTCGAAGCGGGCAGCGCGGTCACCGCCAACGCGGTGGCGGTGAGGGCGAGTGACAGGCTTCTGCGCATGGGGTGTCCTCCTGTGGGGGGCTTGTCCGGCACGGGATCGAGTCTGTTGGGCGGCGGCGACCGGTACATCGACCCGGCGGACCGGCTCCGTCTCCGACCCTGGGAGAGGTGCCGGTTGGACCTGGGTCCAAGGCGCATCGGTCCCCGGTCTGATCCACCGGCCGCACGGTGTGGCGACAATGGCGTGGTGAACACGGACGATGTGCCGCGGCTCGGGGCGTGGCAGCACGCATGGCGGCTGACGGTGGCCGCGGTCGTGAGCCTGCCGGTCTGGCTCTCGACCCTCGCGCTGGTGCGGACCCGGTCCGGCGAGCCGGACTCCTGGGTCCTCGTCGGCGATCCGCTGGTGGCCCTGGGCTGCCTGACGGTGCTCCGGTGGCGGCGGCGGTGGCCCGTCGCGGTCGCCGTGACCGTCACGGTCGCCTCGTCCGTGTCGGCGTTCGCCACGGGCGCCGCGCTGTTGGCGCTGTGCTCGGTCGCCACCCGCCGCCGTCCGGCGGAGATCGGGATCGTCGTCGTGGCCTACGTGACCGCGTCACGGCTCGCCGGCGAGGTCTACGCGGTGCAGGGTGCGACCGACTCGATGTGGTGGGTCCAGGTCGTGGTACCGGCGCTGACCGCGGGGATCGCCGTGGCCGCGGGCATGGCGGTCGGGGCCCGGCGGGCCGAAGTACGGTCCCTGCGCGAGCGGGCGGAGAGCGCGGAACGGGAGCAGAGCGCGCGGGCGGCGCAGGTGCGAGCCCAGGAACGCAACCGGATCGCCCGCGAGATGCACGACGTCCTCGCCCACCGCATCTCGCTGGTGGCCATGCAGGCCGGGGTTCTCGACCACCGCGGTGACCTCTCGGCCGACGAGAACCGCGTCCTGGTCCGCGGTATCGCCGACGGGGCCCACCAGGCGCTGGAGGAACTGCGGGAGGTCCTCGGCGTGCTCCGCTCGGACCCCGGCCGCCCGGAACCCCCGCAGCCCTCCCTCGACCGCGTTCCCGAGCTGGTGGCCGACACCCGCGCCTCGGGGCTCGACGTCAGTCTCACCAGCACCGTGACGGCGGCTCCGCCCGACGGCGTCGGACGGACCTGCTATCGGATCGTCCAGGAAGCGCTGACCAACGCCGCCAAGCACGCCCCGGGCGCGGTCGTGCGGGTCACCCTCGACGGCGCCGCGGGCGGCACGCTCGACATCGGCGTCCGCAACGGACCGGCTCCCCTGCGCCCCGCCCGGCCGCCGGCCTCCGGCTTCGGCCTGCTGGGCCTCGGCGAACGCATCGCCGTCGCGGGCGGCGAACTCGGCCACCGCCCCACGCCCGACGGCGGGTACGCCCTCACCGCACGGCTGCCCTGGCCGGACGGCCCCGCCCACCGCCATGAAAGGGGCGCATGAGTGGACGGCCGACACGACCCCGCTTCCGCTTCCGAACCCGGTCCCGGTCCCGGTCCCGTTCCCGTTCCCGTTCCCGTACGGATCGTCATCGTCGACGACGAGCAACTGGTGCGCATGGCCCTGCGGCTGGTCATCGACGGCGAACCGGACCTGACCGTCGTGGCGGAGGCGGCCGACGGGAACGCCGCCCTCGCCGTGGTGGACGAACAGCGGCCCGACGTGGTGCTGATGGACGTACGCATGCCGGGCCGGGACGGTCTGGACACGACCCGGGCGCTGCTCGCCCGGCCCGCGCCGCCGCGGGTGCTGATGCTGACCACCTTCGACTCCGACGACCTCGTGCTCGGGGCGCTGCGTGCCGGGGCGCTCGGCTTCGTCCTCAAGGACACCCCTCCCCCGCGCATCCTCGACGCGGTGCGGACCGTCGCGGACGGCCATCCGGTGCTGTCCCCGGCGGCGACGGCACGAGTGATCGCCGCGGCCACGGGCCCGGACTCCTCGCACAGCCGTGACCGCACCCGCGAGGCCGCGCGCGAACGGCTGTCCGTGCTGACGGAGCGGGAGCGGGAGACCGCCCGGGCCGTCGCGGACGGGCTGGGCAACGCGGAGATCGCCGAGCGGCTGCGCATCACCGTCGCGACGGTCAAGGCGCACACCGGCAGTCTGTTCGCCAAGCTGGGGGTCGAGAACCGGGTCCAGATCGCGCTCCTGGTCCGCGACGCGGGGGATTCGACCTGTCGGCGAGCTACCGGTCGCCCGTCAGATATCGGGTGATCATGGCGACCAGCTCCGTCTCCAGTCTCTCGACCTGGACGGGCTGCGGGCCTGCCATGAGCTTGTGGGTGTTCATCTCCACCGTTCCCACGACGAGTTCGGCGGCCATGTCGAGATCCCCCACCCGGACGTCCGGGTGGCGGGCGAACACCTCGCGCACCTGCCCCACCCGCGCCTTGCCGTGCCGGTCGATCGCTTCGAGCAGTTCGTCGGAGACCGGCGCTTCCTCGATCATCATCCGCAGGAGCTGCGGGTCGTCGCGGTGGTGGTCGATCGCGTCGCGGACCAGGGCGCGCACGGTCTCCGACAGGCTGCCGGGGGTCGTGTCCAGTTCCTCCGTGCCCGTCCAGGCGCCGCGGTCGATGTGCCGGACCAGCAGCTCGGCGAGGATCGCGTCCTTGTTCGGGAAGTACTGGTACAGCGAGCCGATGGACATGCGGGCGCGTTCGGCGATCCGGTTGGTCGTGCCGGCGGCGTAGCCGTACTCGCCGAAAACCTGAGCTGCGGCCGTCAGGACGCGCTCCCGGGTGAGTTCGGCCCGCACCTGTCGAGGCTTGCGACGTGGGGTGAGTCGGCGGTCGGAGGACGGCATCCGTTGATCCTTCCGGGCGGCGAAAAGCGAGTAGCCAAAGAGTTGAGCTTTTGCTCAGAATAGTGGCATGAGCTGCGAAAACAAGACGGAGAATTATCCAGGGGTACGGACGTGATCCCCCCGGTGAGCGTCCCGCGGGAGCGCAGGATGATCACTTTGGAGGTGCGGCGGTGCGAGCCCCTCACTCCCGGCTTCGCCCGCGTCACCCTGGGCGGACCCGGCGTGCGCGACCTCGTCCCAGGCGGCGCCGACCAGGCCGTCCGGCTCTTCTTCACCAGAGAAGGGCAGAGCGGGCTGAGGATGCCGACCGCCTCGAACGAGGCGTGGATGGTGCAGGTCATGCTCATGGCCAAAGCGGCCCGCCCGTGGGTGCGCAACCTGACCGTCCGGCGTCTGCGGCCCGCCGAGCAGGAGATCGACATCGAGTTCGCCCTGCACGGCGACTCGCCCCTGTCGTCGTGGGTGCGCCGGGTCCGGCCGGGCGACCCGGCCGGGATCTTCGACCTGGGGACCATGTACCGGCTGCCTGGACACGCCCGGGGGCGGCTGCTGGTGGGCGACGAGACCGCACTGCCGGCCATCCTGTCGATCCTGGAGGACGATCCGGACCCGCCGCCCACCGAGGTCTTCGCGGAAGTGGCGACGGCGGCCGACGTCCGGCCCGTCCCGACCCCGGCCGGGGTGCGCCTCCACTGGCTCAGCCGCGACGACGCGAGCATCCGGCCCGGCACCCTCGCGCTGGCGGCGGTCCGGAAGGCCGAACTGCCCGAAGGCCCCCTCTACGCGTGGGTGGCGGGCGAGTCCCGGCTGGCCACCGGCGTCCGGCGGCACCTGGTCGACGACCGTGGCGTACCCAAGCGGGACGTCTCCTTCTACGGGTACTGGCGACTGGGCCGGTCGACCCCCGGCTGAACAGGACTGTCATGCACCAGCACACATTCCGGCCGGGCTCGCTGCACCGGCTCACCTCCCTGGACCAGGTCGAAGCGGTCGTCGGCCGCCCGGCCGCGATGATCATGCGCAAGCAGATCGGCAGCCTCGACGCGGGCTGTCGCGCCGTCCTGGCCCACAGTCCGGTCGCCGCCTTCGGCCACCGGGACGGCGACGGCACCGCCCGGACCACCTTCGTCGGCGGCAGGCCCGGGTTCGCGCGCGTGCACTCCCCGCGGCGCTTCTCCTTCACCGCCCCCGCGCCGGGCGTCGTACCGGGCCCGGTCTCGCTCTTCTTCCTGCTGCCCGGTGTGGGCGAGGTGCTGCGCGTCAACGGCACCGCGTCCGCCCTCAGGGGCGAGACCGCCGTGGACGTCACCGAGGCCTACGTGCACTGCGCGCAGGCCGTCATCCGCGCCGGGCTGTGGGAGCCGCCCGCTCCGTGCCGGTCGGCCGAGTCGGCACCGGACGAGGGACCCTTGTCCGGCCCCGGTGTGGGCGACTTCCTTGCCGCGTCCCCCTTCCTGGCCCTCTCCACGTGGGACGCGGACGGCGGCAGCGACACCAGCCCGCGCGGGGAGCGGCGGCCGGTGGCCCGCATCCTGGACGGCCGCACCCTGGTGCTGGCCGACCGCAAGGGCAACAGACGCGCGGACACCCTGCGCAATCTGCTGCGGGACGACCGGCTCTCCCTGGCCGCACTCGTCCCCGGCCGCAGCGGTGTGCTGCACGTCCACGGGCGCGCCGCGATCACCGACGACGCCGCGCTGCTGCGGACGATGGCGCTGCGCGGCGTCCCACCGCATCTCGCCCTCCTCATCGACGTGGAGTACGCCGAGGTGCACGGGAACGACGCGGTGGCCGGTGCGCGGCTGTGGACGCCCGACGGAGGGGCCGTTGACGGACGGGCCGCCCGCGGTCGGGCCCCCGACATGATGGCCCTGGGCAGTGCCCACCTGGCCGCCGACGCGGCGGAGTCCGGACGAGCGTCGGCACGGCTGATCAGGCTGATCACCGCGGTCCCGGGGGTGAGCCGGCTGATGCGGAACGTCATTGACCGCGCGTACGTGTCCGGCCTGCGCAAGGAGGGCTACGACGGCGTGCGCGTCCCCGTGGCCGCCGCTCGCGGCGACGCACCCGGGGGCGAGGCGGTGGGGAGTCCCCTGCGGCCCGTGCGCGTACACGAGATACGCGAGGAGACGCCCTCCGTCCGGACCCTGGTGCTCGAGGACGCGGACGGAGCGGCCGAGCCGTTCGACTTTCGGCCCGGCCAGTTCTTCACCCTGGTCACGGATGTGGGTGGCAGCCCGGTGCGGCGTGCCTACTCGGCCTCTTCGGTCCCGGGCACGACCCGGCTGGAACTCACCGTCAAACTGGTGGAGGGCGGTCTCTTCTCCCCGCACGCCCACCGCCGCCTGCGCCCCGGGGACCGACTCGCGGTACGCGGCCCCTCGGGCACCTTCCATGCCCGGGCAAGGACGCCAGAGCATCTGGTGCTCGTCGCGGCCGGCAGCGGCATCACGCCCATGATGAGCATGATCAGGACCCGTCTGTCCGATCCCGCACCGGCCGGCCGGATCGACCTCCTCTACAGCAGCCGTCGCCCCGAAGACATCATCTTCGGCGCCGAGTTGACCCGTATGGAGAAGGACTGTCCGGACCGGCTGTCGGTCACGCACGTCCTCACCACCCGCGACGGCCGACTCGACGCCGACGGCATCCACCGGTGGGTGACCGGGCTGCCCCCGTCCGAGGGCACCCGTCACTTCGTCTGCGGTCCCGAAGCCCTGATGGACACCGTCCAGGACGTCCTGCGACGTCTCGGAGTGCCGGACGAACGCACGCACCGGGAGCGCTTCACCGGCGCCGCCACCACCGCTCTCACCGCCGAGGCGCCCCAGGAGTTGAGCGTCGAGACGGACGGGAACCTCCTCGGCGCGACCGTGGTCGAACCCGGCCAGACACTGCTCGACGCCGGGCTCGCCGCGGGTCTGCCCATGCCGTACTCGTGCACCGTCGGCAACTGCGGCGACTGCATGGCGCGCGTGCGCGACGGCGAGGTCACGCAGCCCGAACACACCTGTCTCACTCCGGAGCAGAAGGCCGGGGGTTGGGTGCTGACGTGCGTCGGCTGCCCGGTGTCGGCGGTGGCGCTCGACATCTCGGACCCGGCCGTCCCCGATGGAATCGGACGGCCGGAACGGCACGGCGGGGACGCCTGAGACCCCGGCCGTCCGGCCCCCGCCGCCGGTCGGCCGGAGAGGCCGGCGGCCAAGTGGTCGCCGGGGATACCGGCGGGCACGGCCGCCTTGTTGCCCGGGCACCGCGGTGAACGGCCGGTCGAGGGGCGTCAGCCGATGTGCCAGGAAGCGCTGGGCGCCCAACCTTCACCAGGCCGCGGGTGCCGAAGTACTCGTCGGCCTTCGGTCACCAGGTGGGACGGAGGCGGGCGGGAAAACTCATCGGTGACCCCGAGGACCGGCCGACGTGCCGGTGGTAGGCCTTGTTCGCGATGCGCCAGCCGTCTGCGGCACGCACCAGCAGGAAGACGTCCGTGAACCGGTCCGCACCGTGGCGCAGTGTCATGGTGGCGGTCGCGACGGTGCCATGGACCTCGACGGCGTCGATACGGCGGGTCCGGGTCGCCTCGTCCGCTGCCGGCCGGCCCCGGAAGAGGGCGCAGTACTCGTCCAGGCCCCAGGAGACGAAGGCGCCGTCCCGGACGCCCTCGATGTGGGCGGTGGGCAGGAACGCGTCACGGAAGTGGCCGGGGTCGCCGGTGGCGTGTCCGCGGATGTAGGCGCGGAGCGGATCGAGTACGGCGCCCGCCACATCGCCCTCCACCGTGGGCACGGCGGCGACGGCCACGTCGGCCGCGGGGTCGGCCACGGGACCTGCCAGGGCGTCCGCGCTCCGCATGGGCGAGGTCGAGGCATCGGCGAGCAGCGCCATGTCCTTGGCCAGCGCGCCGATGGTGAAATCTGCCGTGTGCGGGGCCCGCTCACCGGTGAGGAAGGGACGCTTGCGGGCGACGAGCCCGCCGAGCTGGCCGAGTTCGAGGACGTCCAGCACCTGAGTGCGCGGCAGGCCGAGCGCGTCCCCTTGCCCCAGTGAGTCGCGCAGCGCCAGAAGGGCACCGGCAAGGCTGCTGTTGGCGACGAGCTTGAGCGCCGCGGCGGTGGCGGCGTCGTCGACGCGTCGCACGGTACCCAGCGATTCCAGCACCGGCCGGACGCCTTCGAGTGTGCCCTGCTCGGCGGCGGCGAGGATCCGGAGCGTTCCACCGGCCACCGCCGGAACGGAGCCGATCACCGGCGCGTGGACGTAGGACCGGCCGAGGTGCCGCGCGAACTCCGCCGCCTCGGCGGGGGCGACGGTGCTGGTGTTCAGCACGACGGTGTCCGGGCGCAGCGAGTCCCGGATGTCGCCGAGGACCTGGAGACAGGCGGGTCCGTCGAACAGCGACAGGAGCACCAGGTCCGCCTTCGCCACGGCGGTGCCCGGATCGGGGGCCACCTCGACGGTGCCCGAGGCGCGGCCGGAGCGGGTCCAGCCGACGACGTCCCGGCCCTGGGCGGTGAGCCGGGCGGCGATCGCTTCTCCCATACGTCCCAGGCCGAGAACGGCGATGGTGCATGGCGCGTGTGGTGCGGTCATGACCGCCACAGTGGTGCACTCGGGGGGCTGCGACAAGCGCAGGTTTCGCAGGCCTCCTCTGCGTTGCCCGCATGTCTGCGTGGATACTGGCGCGATGGATCTCACCGTGTGGCGGACCTTCGTGACCGTGTGCCGTCTCGGGTCGCTGTCGGCGGCCGCCGACGAGCTGAACCACACCCAGTCGGCGGTCTCCCGCCAGATCGCGGGACTGGAGCGGCAGTTGGGCGTGCCGCTGGTCGAGCGCCATGCGCGGGGCGTGCGTCCCACGCAGGCCGGCGAAGTGTTCCGCCGGCACGCCCTGACCACGCTCGGCGAGGCCGACCGCGCCGTCCGCGCCGCACGGGACGTCCGCGACGGGGGATCCGGTCGGCCGTTGGCCGTCGGCGCCGTCCCCTCCCTGGCTTCCGGGATCGTTCCGGAAGCCGTCCGCGGTCTGCTGGACAGGGCCGGACCCATCCGGTGGAGCCTGGTGCCGGGCCTGAGCGGGGAGCTGCACCGGCGGGTGATCGGCGGCGACATCGACCTGGCTGTCGTCACCGACGCACCACCCGGCCTGCCCCATGCGCCACAGGTCGAACAACGGTTCCTGGGGCTGGACCGCATGGTCGTCGTCCTGCCCGTCGGCCATCCGCGGGCCGGGACCGGCCCGGTGCACATCCGGACGCTGGCCGACGAGACCTGGGCCGAGGACAACGACGGATCGGCGGCGCTCCTGCGCCGGCACGCCGCCCGCGCCGGAGTCGGTGTCCGCATCGACCTCGGTGCGGCCGATCTGCCCGGCAAGCTGGCCCTGGTCGCCACCGGTCACGCCATCGCGCTGGTGCCGGGGGTGCTGAGGCGTGCGCTGCGGGCCGACGTCGTCACGGTGGGCCTCGTCGACGCTCCGACTCGCGGCGTCTACACGATCACCCCGCATCGCGAGCCCCACCCTTGTGCGGCCGCTCTTCACGACGAGCTGACCACTGCGTTCGCCGCCGCCGGGGGCCCGACGGACACGTCACCGGCGGCGGCCCGAGAGGCGGTCGCCGCCAGGGAGAGCGCAGAGGCGCAACAGGCGCTGAGAGTACGAGGGCGGTGACCCGGTCACCGCGACGGTGTCAGCGAGTGGCCAGCCGGTCGAGCAGGGCGGCGCTCTCCGCCAGCAACGCCCGCTCCCTGTCCGTGAGTTCGTCCTCGATGGCCTGCGCGAGCCAGCCCACCCTGCGGCCGCGCTCCGCGTCCAGCGCGGTGCGGCCCGCGTCCGACAGCTCGACCAGCGACTTGCGGCCGTCCGTGGGGTGCGCCCGTCGGGTGACCAGGTTCTGTTCCATGAGAAGGCCCACCGCCCGCGCCATCGACTGGGGGCGTACGCGCTGGTCGGCGGCGAGTTCGCTGGTGGTCATGGCACCGTCGCGGTCGAGTGCGCCGAGCACGGCGACCTGACCCAACGGGATGCGGTCCTCGTGCTTGACGCGTCGGGTGAGCTTGCTCATCGCGGTGCGCAGTTCGGCGGCGATGGCGGCGGCTTCCGGGGTGGGCATGGGGCATTTTACCCCCGCTGACCAGCAAAGCTGTTCACCTGACCTGCACAGCCAAGCTAAACAGACAGCCTGCGCAGCAATGCTGCTCAGCCAAACTGAGCAGCATTGCTGTAGAGTCTGGTCCGCCGGGCCCCGCGCCAGCGTTGCCGCAGCCGGGTCACGGCACCGACAACGGGAAGGAACTCCCATGTCCGCAACAGCAGTCGAACCCGCCGCGGCGATCGAGTCCGTCACCGCCCGCCGGATCATCGACAGCCGCGGCAACCCCACGGTCGAGGTGGACGTCGTCCTGGAAGACGGGTCCCTGGGTCGGGCAGCCGTCCCCTCCGGCGCCTCCACCGGCGCCCGGGAAGCGGTGGAGCTGCGCGACGATGACCCCACCCGCTGGCACGGCAAGGGCGTCGACCGCGCGGTGGCCCATGTGAACGGGGAGATCGCGGCGACGGTGCACGGCCGCGACGCGGCGGACCAGGCGGGTCTCGACGCCGCACTGATCGCCCTCGACGGCACCGCCACGAAGTCCCGGCTCGGCGCCAACGCACTCCTCGGCGTCTCGCTCGCCGCCGCCAAGGCCGCGGCCGCGGCCCGCCGCCAGCCCCTCTACCGTTACCTCGGCGGCTCCGGCGCGCACCTTCTGCCGCTGCCGATGATGAACATCGTCAACGGCGGCGCCCACGCCGACAATCCGCTGGACTTCCAGGAGTTCATGATCGTGCCCGTGGGCGCGGACACGTTCGCCGAAGCCGTCCGCATGGGCAGCGAGGTCTTCCACACCCTGCGCCGCGATCTGCTGGCCGCCGGGCACTCCACCGGCGTGGGCGACGAGGGCGGCTTCGCACCCGCGCTGCGCACCGCCGAGGAGGCCCTCGACTTCGTGGTGACCGCCATCGAACGCACCGGGTACCGCGCCGGACCGGACATCGGCCTGGTCATGGACCCGGCGTCGTCGGAGTTCTTCCGCGACGGCGTGTACGACTACGCGGGCGAGGGGGTGCGCCGGTCCCCCGCCGAGCACGCCGACCACCTGGCCGGGCTCATCGACGCCTACCCGGTCGTCTCCGTCGAGGACCCGATGGCCGAGGACGACCTGGACGGCTGGCGCGAGCTGACCGCCCGCGTCGGCGACCGGTGCCAGCTCACCGGCGACGATGTGTTCTGCACCGACGAGGCACTCGTGCGGGAGGGCATCCGTACCGGCGTCGGCAACTCGGTCCTGGTCAAGGTCAATCAGATCGGAACGCTCACCGAGGCACTGGCGACGGTGACCACGGCGCACGAGGCGGGCTGGACCGTTGTCATGTCGCACCGCTCGGGCGAGACGGAGGACACCACGATCGCGGATCTCGCGGTGGCGACCGGCTGCGGTCAGATCAAGACCGGATCGCTCTCCCGGTCCGACCGCACGGCCAAGTACAACCGGCTCATCCGGATCGAGGAGGAACTGGGCGCCTCGGCACGGTTCGCGGGCCGCTCCGCGCTGCGCGGGATGTGAGCCGCACCCGGCCCGCCGCGCTCCCGGCAGCCCGGCGGGCCGGATCCTCGCCGGTCTCGATCCGCCCGAGACCACTCCCGCGACGGGCAAAGGGGTCGGGTTGCGGGCCGTCCGCGGCGTCGTAGTGCCCGGCCGTCAGCGACCGTTGGAGAGCGCCTGCCCGCTGGCCCCGGGACCGTAGTACAGCCGGAGGAACTCCTCCATCGCCGAGTCGACCCCGGCGCGGTCACCGGTGGCGAGCAGGTCGAACAGCAGGCCGCGGACGGTGGCGAGCCCCAGCCTGGCACGATCGCGGGCCTCGTCGGGCGACGCACCGGCCGCTGCCTCGGCACGCGCGAGCGGCTCCAGCCAGTCCCCCACGAGCCCTTCGAGGACCGGGGCGGCCTCGGGCCGGCCGCGCAGCGCCTGCCCGCAGATCTCGAAGAACAGCCGCTCCTGACCGGCCGCTCCGGGATCCGTCAACTGCCGCCACAGCTGCCGCGCGACATCGGCGGGCGAGACACCGGGCTCGGCGCGAAGCCGCGACAGCAACGCACGCTGGCGGCGCTCCGACGCCCGGACGATCTCGACGAGCAGTTGTTCCTTGGAGCCGAAGTGGTGGATCAGCATGCGATGGCTGACGCCGATCGCGGAACCGAGCCGACGCAGGCTGAGGTCGGTGATCCCGTGCTCCGCGACGTGGTCGACGGCGGCCTCCACCAGCCGCGCGCGCCGGTCGCCCGGCGCCTCCCGGCCGGGGCCCGAGGCCGGCTGCGGATCGTCCCTTGTCACCACGGCGCGAGTGTACCAAGTGGTACATCCCGCGTGTACCGTGTGGTACATGAAGCCTGTCACTGTGTCTATCGCCGTGCCCCAGACGCCCGAGCAGGTCTACGACTTCCTCGACGTCATGGCGCACCACGAGCGATTCACGAATCACTACCTCTCCGACTGGCACTGCAGCGGCCCTGCCCGCGGCGTCGGTTCGCGCGCCGCCGTCACCGCCGCGCTGGGCGGCAGGAAGACCGACGTCGTCATCGAGGTCGTCGAGGCCGAGGCGCCACGGCGCATCGTGGAACGGAACGTCAGCGCCGCGGGCCGGCGTGTGGCCCACGGAACCTACGATGTCGAAGCGCCGCGAACCGGCGGGGCCCGCGTCTCGTTCACCTACTCCTGGGTACGCGCCCCGCTCTCCGACCGGCTGCTCGCACCCGTAGTTCGGACGACGATGCGGCGCGCCAACCGCACGGTCATGCGGCGCCTGGCCGCCGAGCTGGCCCGTCACACGTCCGCCACCGGGACCTGACGGCAGCAGGGGCCGATTGCGCCTCACGGGCGAGGAGTTCGGCGTTCCGACACCTGTCGCGCACCGGCGTGCGGGTGTACGGTCTCGGGCCGATGGACTTTGGGAGCGCTCCCATCGCGTTGTGTCCGCTTCGCACGAGGAGGAACGCTTTGAAACGCCTTTTGGCCCTGCTCGCGACCGGCGTATCGATCGTCGGCCTGACGGCGCTCGCCGGCCCACCGGCGCAGGCCGCAACCGGCTGCGAGGCCGAGTACACGATCACCAGCCAGTGGGAGGGCGGCTTCCAGGCCGGGGTGAAGATCACCAACCTGGGTGATCCCGTCAGTGGCTGGACGCTCGGGTTCACGATGCCGGACGCCGGGCAGCGGGTCGTCCAGGGCTGGAACGCGACCTGGTCGCAGTCCGGCTCCGCGGTCACCGCCGACGGCGTCGACTGGAACCGCACCCTGTCCACCGGCGCGTCGGCCGACCTGGGGTTCGTGGGGTCCTTCACGGGCGCCAATCCCGCGCCCACGTCCTTCACACTCAATGGCGTGACCTGCAGCGGATCCGTCACCGATCCGCCGACCAACCCGCCCACCGATCCGCCCGCGACCGGGACACCGGCTGCCGTCAACGGCCAACTGCACGTCTGCGGTGTGCATCTGTGCAATCAGTACGACCGCCCGATACAGCTGCGCGGCATGAGCACGCACGGCATCCAGTGGTTCGGCCCGTGCTACGGCGACGCCTCCCTGGACGCCCTGGCGCAGGACTGGAAGTCGGACCTGCTCCGCGTCGCCATGTACGTGCAGGAGGAGGGCTACGAAACCGACCCGGCGGGCTTCACCAGCCGGGTGAACGGCCTGGTCGACATGGCCGAGGCCCGGGGCATGTACGCGGTGATCGACTTCCACACGCTGACGCCGGGCGACCCGAACTACAACCTGGACCGCGCCAAGACGTTCTTCTCCTCCGTCGCCGCCCGCAACGCGGACAAGGAGAACGTGATCTACGAGATCGCCAACGAGCCCAACGGGGTGAGCTGGACGGCCGTGAAGAGCTACGCCGAGCAGGTCATCCCGGTGATCCGGGCCGCCGACCCGGACGCCGTCGTGATCGTCGGCACCCGCGGCTGGTCCTCGCTGGGCGTCTCGGACGGCGCGAACGAGAGCGAGGTGGTCAACAACCCGGTGAACGCGACCAACATCATGTACGCGTTCCACTTCTACGCCGCCAGCCACAAGGACACCTACCGGGCGGCGGTGAGCCGAGCGGCCACCCGACTCCCCCTGTTCGTGTCGGAGTTCGGCACGGTGAGTGCCACCGGCGGTGGTGCGGTGGACCGGTCGAGCAGCATCGCCTGGCTGGATCTGCTCGACCAGCTCAAGATCAGTTATGCGAACTGGACGTACTCCGACGCCGACGAGGGCAGCGCCGCGTTCAGGCCGGGCACCTGTGAGGGCACCGACTACAGCAGCAGCGGCGTGCTGACCGAGTCCGGCGCTCTGCTGAAGAGCCGCATCAGCACCAGCGACAACTTCCCGACGAGCTGACTCCGGCGAGACAGGAGGAGCAGACGCGCGACGACGTGGGACGCGGCTCCGCTCCGCGTCCCACGGACCGCCCCCTGCTCACGAATTGACTGATTGACCGGGCCGCCGCGTGGGCAGGGAGCCAGGTGATGTCATGAGCACGACTCCTCTCCCCCACAAGGAGGTCGAGCATGCACGTCCGCACACTGACCGGATGTCTCGCGGCGGCGCTGATGTCGCTGCCGCTGCTGAGCGGCCAGGCCGTGGCCGCGGGCTCACCGGCCGCGGCCCGGGTCCTCACCTACGACGCCAGCGGCTCCGCGGAGTTCCGGTCCGCCGTCGACCGGGGCGCGGCCATCTGGAACGAGAGCGTCGAGGGTGCCGAGCTGCGTCCGGTTTCGGCCGGACAGCGGGCCGACATCCGGATCCTGGCCGACGACGGCTGGCCGCGCGCCCTCCCCACGTCCCTGGGCAAGGGCACCGTCTGGATCGGACGTCAGGCGGTGAACGAGGGCTACAACACGGTACGCATCTCGTCCCACGAACTCGGGCACATCCTGGGGCTGCCGGACCGCAAACCCGGGCCGTGCTCCAGTCTGATGTCGGGATCGAGCGCGGGCGTCCCGTGCACCAATCCGTACCCTAACGCCGCGGAGAAGACGGAGGTCGAGAACAACTTCGCCGGTGCGGCCGGTTCTCCGTCGGCGGTCACGGGGCCGGTGCCCGTCCTGGTCGAGGACTGAGCCTCGGCGACGATCAGCACGGTCAACGCATGTACACACGGACTTCCAGGTAGCTCTCCCCGTCCCTCGGTGGCCGGGTCCAGGAGCGGCTGGTGCAGGTGTGCAGCCTCCCGTGCACGAGCGCCTGCCGGGGCAGGTGGACACCGAACTCCCCGCCCACCGCCGCCAGCAGCGCCCGTTCCGCGTCGTCGGCGCCGTCGCCCGGGTCACCGAAGTACTGGTCCGGGCGCAGCGTCCTCGGTATCTCCCCGCTCTCCCCGCTCTCGCGGATCTCCCCCTCGTCGTACGTGAAGGCGTACCGCTCGACGCCGTCCCGGGCCACCGAGAGGTGGAAGAAGGGTTCTCCGTGCCGCGTTCTCAGCCCGCTCCACACCACCACCGCCCGAGTGCCCGCGCAGGCCCCGGCCGCGGGGGAGACGAACCGCTGCCGGTCGAAGGGGGCGGGGTCGCCGTCGAAGGCGAAACTCCAGCCGTCGCCCGCCCGGCCGACCGCGAGGAGCGCCCGGTCCTCGTACGACGGGAACTCCCCGCGGCGGCGCGACCAGCCCTGCCGCGCCTGCCAGGAGGTCATGGGGTCGTCGAGCACGGCGCCGCCCCCGTCCGCGAGCCGCGCCGCCAACTCCTCGGGCTCGACCCCTTCGACGAGTACGAACCGGTAGCACGTGCGGCGGTTGCCCGGGTCCGGCTCGGCGAGCCATGCCAGGCCGGGCGGGTCCAGCGGCGGCGTCGGCCCGGGTGCCTGACCGGCCTGACCGCCCCTGGGCGTGGACAGCAGCTCGCGCCCCCGCTCCGCGGTCAGCAGCGACCCGAGCAGCGGGTCCGCGATCCAGCCCACCGGTGCCAGATGGTCCGGCCCCAGCGGCTCCCACGAGGGCAGGGCACACGTCAGCTCCCGCCAGGCCGCGTCCGTGTCCCCCCACCGGGCCAGCTCCCTCGCCCGCTCCACCGCCTCTCCGAACGCTCCGGTCGCCGTGTACGCGTACGTGCCCTTCGTCATCCGGCCGGGCATCTCGGCGGTGAGCAGGGGCAACAGCTCGGGCGCGTACCGCGGGTCCGCGGCCAGGCCGCCGAAGTCCACCATGTAGGTCTGGCCGAGCAGACGGCGTATCTGGTCGCCGAGTCCGGCGGCTCGCGGTCTGCCGTACGCCCTGGCCTCGTCCAGGAGTCGCAGGGCTCCCTCCCAGTCGCCGCGCAGCGCCGCCAACCGGGCCTCCTCGACGAGTGCGTCGAGTCTGCGCGTCGTGTCATTGACGAACTCCGGCTCTCCTTCCCCCGGGCGGGCGCGCAGGCAGTGGAACTCGCGGTGCATCTCCCGCATGAACGCATGGAAGTTCGCATGCCGCTCGGGCGGTGCGGCCCGCCAGCCCGCCCAGGTGTACACGGCCCATTCACCGTCCTCGTCCACGTCCTGCGGGTCCATGAGGACGTAGGTGGCGTCGGACGCGACGTCGAGCTGCAGTCCGCGCCGCCAGATGCCTGCCTCCCGCCGCTCCTGCGGCCCGGCGTCGTCGTCCAGGTACTCCTCGAACATGTCCGCCAGGCCCGAGGCGTCGTCGTGCCAGCGCGCGTCCGCGGTGCCCGCGAGCAGCCACACGAATCCGCCCGCGTGCCGCCACCCGTCACTGACCATCAGGAACTCCCGGTACGACGGGGGCAGGCGCAGGCCCAGGCGTGCCTCGGCCGCCGCGACCCGCGCCTCGTCGGCGGGCGGGAAGCCCAGCCAACGAGACCGCCGGGCGGCCGCGTCGTCCGCGCTTTGTGTCTCCCCTTCGGGCAGGCAGTCCGCCCACTCCCCGCTCCACTCGGCAAGGAAGGGCCGCCAGTCGAACGTCGTTGTGTCCGTCATGGGTCCAGGCTGTCATCAGCCACTGACAATGCCGCCCGGGTCCGGAAGACCCGGACGGCTTCACTCGGCCGCCGGTGAACCGGCCGGCGCCGATCACGAGATGGGAGAACGATCAATGAAGTCCACTCCGGTACGGAGCAGGGTGCGCAGGGCCGCGCTCGCGCTCTCGGCCGTCGCGGCCCTCACCCTCGGCACGACCGCGACGGCCACCACGAACGGCGCGGCGGCGGCTCCCGCTCCCGCGAAGCAGGGGCCGACCTCGGTGGCCTACATCGAGGTGAACAACAACAGCATGCTCAACGCGGGCAAGTACACCCTCGCCGACGGCGGCGGGAACGTCTTCGACGTCGCCGTGATCTTCGCGGCGAACATCAACTACGACACGGGCACCAAGTCGGCGTACCTGCACTTCAACGAGAACGTGCAGCGCGTCCTCGACAACGCCGCCACGCAGATACGGCCGTTGCAGCAGCAGGGCATCAAGGTCGTCCTCTCTGTACTCGGCAACCACCAGGGCGCGGGGTTCGCCAACTTCCCGTCCCAGCAGGCGGCTTCGGCGTTCGCGAAGCAACTCTCGGACGCCGTCGCCGAGTACGGCCTCGACGGCATCGACTTCGACGACGAGTACGCCGAGTACGGCACCAACGGCACCGGGCAGCCCAACGACAGCTCGTTCGTCCACCTGGTGACGGCCCTGCGCGCGAACATGCCGGACAAGATCATCAGCCTGTACAACATCGGTCCGGCCGCCTCGCGCCTCTCCTACGGCGGCGTCGACGTCTCCACCGACTTCGACTACGCCTGGAACCCGTACTACGGCACCTGGCAGGTGCCCCGGATCGCGCTGCCCAAGTCGAAGCTGTCACCGGCCGCCGTGGAGATCGGCCGGACCTCGCGGAGCACGTCCGCCGACCTCGCCCGGCGCACCGTCGCCGAGGGATACGGCGTCTATCTGACGTACAACCTCGACGGCGGCGACCGCAGCGCCGACGTCTCCGCGTTCACCAGGGAGCTGTACGGCAGCGAGGCCGTGTACACGCCGTAGGGCGCCGCGCCGCACTGCGGCCGGACAACGATGTCATGGATACCCTGCGGCCCGCGGGCCGCAGGGCGGCGGGTCAGCGCAGTCCGGCGAAGAGGTCGTTCTCCGGCACCGCCGCGCCGGTGGTGTCCCGGACGCGTACGAAGGTCTCCATGCCCATCAGCTCGCCGAACCTCTCCTTGCCCATCCCGAGGAAGAAGATGTTCTCGCCCTGGCTGGCGTGGGCGGCCAGGGCGTCATACTTCTGGCCACTGAACGCGGTGGTGTCCACCCAGGTGGTGATCTCTTCGTCGGGGAGGCCGATCTCGGCCATCGCGGCGGCCTCGGCGGGGTCCGGCTCCGGCATGTCCGGTTGGAACTCGCGCATGATCTCGCCGAACCGCTGCGTCATCGAGCGGGGCGCCGTGGTCCAGTACACCTTCGGCGCCGGCGTCGTCATCTCCAGCGCCGCCATGGTGATGCGGTGGGCCTGGATGTGGTCGGGGTGGCCGTAGAAGCCGTTCTCGTCGTAGGTGACGACCACGTCGGGCCGGTAGTGCCGCATGAGTTCCGCGAGGCGGGCGGCGCCTTCCTCCACCGGGGTCCGCCAGAAGGAACCGGGGGCGTCGTTGCTCGGCCAGCCCATCATTCCGGAGTCGGCGTAGTCGAGGGTCTCCAGATCGCTGATCTTCAGGACGTCACGGCTCTCCTCCAGTTCCCGTCGGCGCATCCGGGCGACGGCCGCCGGATCGTGCCCGGGATCGCCCGGCTTGACGCCTCCCGGTCCGTCACCGCAACCGCCGTCGGTACATGTCACGAGGACCGTGCGGATGCCCTCCGCCGCGTACCGCGCCAGGACCCCGCCGGTGCTCGTGGCCTCGTCGTCGGGGTGGGCGTGCACGGCCATGAGCGTCAAGGGTCGGTCGGTCATGAAGCAGTCCTCCTGCTGGGATACGTCTTGCTCCGGACACGGCGGGCGCGGATGCGGCGCCGGTCCCTCCGCCGATGCAACAGCGTGTGACGGCTCCCCTGTTCCCGGCCCGCCGCCGCAGGTTACCGCCACGGGCCGTCGTCGGCCGGGCGGGCGGTGTTCAGCTCGGCGCCACCGGACGGTCGGCGCGGGTGAGCAGCATGCGCACTGATCGCCATCCGTCACCCGGTCAGTGGAGCCCAGATGAGCACAGAGGAACAGAGCAGTGGCCGCCGTCACCCCGACAGACGCGTGCTGTTGCGTGCGGCGGTGGCCGTACCGGCGGCCGGTGCCGCGGTCGCCGGCACGGCCGCCGTCCCGGCACGGGCGGCCGACTCGGCCGACGCGGCCGGCCGGTCCGGCGGCCGCTTCGATGCCGACAGTCCGCGGTTCGCCCTGGCGGTGCTGCCCGACACCCAGTACCTGTTCGACGCCGACAGCGCCGATCCGACCCCGCTGCGGGCGACGTTCCGCCACCTCGTCACCGAGCGGGCCGCGGCCAACATCGCGTTCATGACGCACCTCGGCGACGTCACCGAGCACGGCACCGAGGCCGAGATCCGTCTCGCGGCCGACACCTTCCGCGTCCTGCACGGCCGGGTCCCGTACAGCGTTCTGGCGGGCAACCACGACATCCGCTCGTCCACGGACGACCAGCGGGGCGACTCCGCCTACCTCTCCGCGTTCGGTCCCGACCGCTACCAATCCATGCCGACGTTCGGCGGTGCCTCGCCCGACGGCTACAACAGCTACCACGTCCTGCGGGCCGGCGGGCGGCAGTGGCTCGTCCTCGCCCTGGACTGGCGGGTCTCCGACCAGGGGCTGGCGTGGGCGCGGCAGGTGCTCGCCCGGCATCCCACCCTGCCGGCGGTGCTGACCACGCACGACATCGCCTGGTCCGGCGACGACGGCGAGGCCCGTCTGTCCGACCACGGCCAACGTCTGTGGGACGGCCTGATCAAGGGGAGCGACCAGATCTTCCTGGCGCTGGGCGGGCACTACTGGCCGCCCGGCCGCACCGTGCTGACCAACGACGCCGGGCACGACGTCCACGTCCACATCACCAACTACCAGGACCGCTACTACGGCGGCGCGGGCATGATCCGCACCTACGGCTTCGACCTGGTGCGCGGGGTCGTCGACGTGGAGACGTTCGCGCCCTGGTTCCTCGCCCGGGACCCCGCGGCGCGCTCCCCGCTGGCGGCCGAGACGCTGGAACTCACCGGCCCCACCGACCGGTTCACGCTCGGCATCGACTTCGACCAGCGGTTCGCCGGTTTCGCCCCCGTACCCACGCCGAAGCCCCGGCCGGCCCGGGCCGTGATGCCCCGCGGCACCCTCGCCTACTGGCGCTTCGACGGGTCCGGAACCGAGGCGGCCCAGCAGCCCGGTGCGCCCCTGCCCGACGGCACCGTGGTCAGGGACCTCACCGGCCGGGGAAACGACCTGACGGTGCGCCGGCTGCACGCCTCCGGCGCCGACGCGCTCACGTGGTCGCGGGACCACCACCGCGGCCAGCCCGCGCACGCCAGCCTCCGCTTCGACGGCGGTCAGGGCCCCGACCGCGGTGCCGTCCTCACCACCGCGGACGGGGCGGCCCTGAACAGTGAGAAGTTCCTGCGCGGGTACACCATCGAGACCTTCGTCCGGCTGCCCGAGCCGTTCGAGGGCAACCACGACTGGATGGGCATCCTCAGCTGGGAGGGCCGCAACGGCGACGCGGGCAAGACGACGGGCTGGTCCCCGCTGGAACCGACGTGCAGCCTGAACCTGTCCCCCGAGCGGTTTCTCCAGTTCGTCGTCTACCCGCACCGGCAGGACGCCGACCCCACGTCGTGGAGCCATGCCGTCCCGGTCGGGCGCTGGATGCACATCGCCGTCGTCAACGACGGCCGCCGTACGGTGATGTACGTGGACGGATCGAGGATCGCGCGCAATCCCGCACAGCCGTCGACCGGGATCGCCACCCTCGGCAAGCCCTTCGTCCTCGGCGGCACGCAGTTCGACGAACGGTTCGGGCAGGGCTTCTACGGCTGGCTGGGCGACACCCGGATCGTCGGGCGCCCCCTGCCGGTACGGGAGTTCCTCACTCCGGTGGACTGAACGGCGTCACGGTGGCACCCGTGGGGTCGTTCGGGCCCGGCGTGAGGGGAAGGGGGCCCAGGGACTCGCCCTCCCAGAGCAGCGCTCGCCATCCCTGACCGGGCGAACCGGAGAGGATGACGATTCCGGTGTTCGCCAGGGGGTGCCCCGCGGCGTGGGCGACGTCCACGTTGTCGGCCCGCGCCGCCACCCACATGCGGATGGCGGCGCCGTGGCTGACCATGGCCGCGGTCTCGGCGCCGCCCCGGTGCGCCTCGGCCACCACGGCGTCGAAGCGGGCCAGCGCCTCCACCCCGTTCTCGCCGCCGGGCATACGGAGCCGCACGTCACCCGCGGACCAGGCGAAGGCGGTGTGCATGTAGGTGTGTGCCGCCTCCTCGTCGCCGCGCATTTCCAGGTCGCCCGCGGTCAGCTCCCGGATCCCGGCCCGGACCCGGACCTCCAGTCCCCTCGCCGAGGCCAGGGGCGCGGCGGTCAGCTGCGTGCGCACCAGCGTCGACGCGTACAGGGCGTCGATCTTCTCCGACGCCAGGGCCTCGGGCAGCGCCGCCGCCTGTTCCTGGCCGAGGGCGGTCAGGCCGGGGCCCGGCTCGGCCGTGTCCAGGAGGTGCTTGAGATTGGACGGGGTCTGGCCGTGCCTGATGAGCAGGAGACGCATGCGACGGGGACTTTCTGCGGGACGACGGGGGGCAGGGCATCTCCACTGTGCCACGCGCCGCCGGTGTCCCGGGCCTCACCAGTCGTGGACGGTGCCGTCGCCGAGGCGGTTCACGGGCAGGTAGGCGGGCTCGTAGGGGAAGCGGGCCGCGGCCGCGTCGTCGAGTTCGACGCCGAGGCCGGGGCTCTCGCCGGGGTGCAGGAGGCCGTCCTCGAAGCGGTAGGAGGTGCGGAACACCTCAAGGGTGTCCGGGGCGTGGCGCATGTACTCCTGGATGCCGAAGTTGTGCACGGCGAGGTCGAGGTGCAGGGCGGCCGCCATGCCCACCGGTGAGATGTCGGTCGGACCGTGCATGCCGGACTTGATGCCGTACACGGCGGCCATGTCGAGCAGCTTGCGTACGGCGGTGATGCCGCCGGTGTGCGTCACCGCCGAGCGGACGTAGTCGATCAGCCGTTCCTGGAGCAGCGTGGTGTAGTCGTGGACGGAGTTGAAGACCTCCCCGATGGCCAGCGGCGTGGTGGTGTGCTCCCGGATCAGCCGCAGTGCCCCCTGGTCCTCGCCCGGGGTCGCGTCCTCCAGCCAGAAGAGGTCGTAGGGTTCGAGGTCCTTGCCGAGCCGCGCCGCCTGGATGGGCGTCATGCGGTGGTGCCCGTCGTGCAGCAGGGGGATTTCGGGGCCGAAGGTGTGCCGTACGGCTTCGAAGACCTTGGGCATGTGGCGCAGGTAGGCGCGGGTGTCCCAGGTCTCTTCGGTGGGGCGCGGGTGCGCGGCACCGGTGCGGCGGGCGGGTTCGTAGTCGTAGCGGTCCCCGTCGCCGGCGGCGGAGGCGGCGACGCCGTACACGGAGTCCAGACCGGGGATGCCGCTCTGGATGCGGACGGCCCGGAAGCCGTCCGCCAGGTGTTCGCGCACCGAGCCGAGCAGTTCGGGTATGTCCCGGCCCGAGGCGTGGCCGTAGGCCAGGGCGCCCGTGCGGCAGGCGCCGCCGAGGAGTTGGTACACCGGCATGCCCGCCGCCTTGCCCTTGATGTCCCACAGCGCCATGTCCACCGCGGCGACGGCCGCCATGGTGACCGGGCCCCGGCGCCAGTAGGCGCCGCGGTACAGGTACTGCCAGGTGTCCTCGACGGCGTGCGCGTCCCGCCCGAGCAGCAGCGGGGCCACGTGCTCACGCAGGTAGGCCTCGACGGCCAGTTCGCGCCCGTTGAGGGTGGCGTCGCCGAGGCCGGTGAGCCCGTCCTCGGTGGTGATGCGCAGGGTGACGAAGTTGCGTCCCGGGCTGGTGACGACGACGTCGGCGGCGGTGATCTTCACAGGGGCGTTCCTCCTCGGCGACGCGCGCCCGGTGGTCAGGCCCGTGCCGGGGTCACGCGGGGTCGACGCGGGAAACCGTACCTCCGATGGCGAGGACGTACAGCTCCCCGTCGCCGTCCTGGGCGAAGGACACGACCTCGCCGCCGTTCACCCCGAGGTCGTGCTCGGCGGTCACCCGGCCGTCCTCGATCTCCAGGGAGCGCAGTGTGCCGTCGCAGTAGTCGCTGTAGACGTACTGTCCCGCGAGGCCGGGGACCGCCTGGCCCCGGTACACGTAGCCGCCGGTGACGGAGCAGCCGAGGCCGGTGCGGTCGTACTCGTGGATCGGCGGAACGTGGTTAGCGGGCTCGGTGCCGCCGCGGAAGGGGTGCGTGCCCTCCATCTGCGACCAGCCGTAGTTCTCGCCGCCCGGGCTGCTCGCGGGCGCCCAGTCGATCTCCTCCCACTCGCTCTGGCCGACGTCGCCGATGAGCAGGTCGCCCGAGGCGGCGTCGAAGGAGAACCGCCAGGGGTTGCGCAGCCCGTACGACCAGATCTCGCCCCTGGCGTCCGGGTCGTCGGCGAAGGGGTTGTCCTCCGGGATGGCGTACGGGTCGCCGCCCTGCGGGTCGATCCGCAGCAGCTTGCCGAGCAGGGTGTCGAGCTTCTGGCCGTTGCCCTGGGGGTCGCCGCCGCCCCCTCCGTCCCCGAGCGCGATGTAGAGGTAGCCGTCGGGTCCGAACGTGATGGCGCCGCCGTTGTGGTTGGACTCGGGCTGCTCCTGGGTCAGGACGGTGCGCCGGGTGTCCTCCTGGACCGTGCCGTCCTGGACGGCGAACTCGTCGACGGTGCTGGTGCCTTCGAGGTCGGTGTAGGAGACGTAGAGGTGCGCGAACCGCTCGTCGAAGGCCAGGCCGAGCAGGCCGCGTTCGCCGTCGGTGGTGGTCTCGTCGGAGATGTCGAGCACGGGTTCGCCGAGTCCGTCGTCGTTAAAGACCCGGACGGTGCCGGCGCGTTCGGCGATCCAGACCGTGTCCTGCGGGCCCGCGGCACCGGCCGTCGGGTTCTGTGCCCGGGCCACCTCGGTCAGTGCGACCTGCGCCGCGGCCCGGGGTGTGCGGGACTCGTCGGCGGACGCCGTGGCCAGGGCCAGGGATCCTACGAGACCCGCTGTTGCGACGATCGCCGACATTCTGGTGCGCATGTTCACCATGGCCTCCCGGAGGCGGTGAGTGGGGGGAGTGCACCTGACTGCCCGGGCCGGACCTGGGGTCGCCCGGGCCGGCCGACGACTGGGGTGGGGGTGTCGTCGGCCACCGCCGAGAATAGGGCGTCGGGCGTTGCAGGCCCAGGCCAATACGCGCTACTTCTGGGCGGCCCCGGGCGGTCCGTCCAGGACCGTGGGAACGTACTCCAGCAGCTGGAGCCGGCCGTCGAAGGTGCGGCTCCCGACGAGGTCGAGGGTGACGTCCGGGTACTGGTCGAAGATCCGTTCCCTGCCCGTCGCCCCGGTGATGACCGGGAAGACGACCACACGGAAGCGGTCGACCAGACCGGCCCGGAGCAGCGAACGGCACAGGGTGAGGCTTCCCAGGGTGCGCAGGGGCCGCGTCCCGTTCCGCTTCATGTCCCACACGGCCGGGACCGGGTCCCCCTGGACCAGCTCCGTGTTGTCCCAGGACAGCGGGGTTCGGAGGGTCGAGGAGAACACCACCTTGGGCATCGCGGTGATCTCCTTGAAGCCGGGATCGTCGGGCATCTCGCGGGCGAAGCCGGACATCAGCCGGTACGTCGTGGCCCCCATGAGGCTCGTGTGCCGCTTCTCGGCGTCCCCGTCGAGCCAGGCGAGGTACTCGGGGCCCTCCATGCCCCAGAAGCCGGGCCAGCCGTCCGCGGCCGCGTATCCGTCGAGCGAGATGATGAAGTCGACCATGAGACTTGCCATGGGTCCGTTCCTCCCTGCGGTGGGTCTGCCAGGTATGCCGGATCAGCCGGATCTGTCTACCGGATACGACCGCTGCCGGGCCCGAAAGTCATCGCCGGAAAGCATTGGACGGGCCGAACTCCGCACTTGTAGCCTGCACGCGACCGTGACGCCGCCCGAGGAGGTGAGACCCATGAACGCTGTATCGACGTGGGTGCTCCCCCTTCCCGTCATGGCCGGCGACTGACACGGGTGTCGCCGGGAGCGCCTCGACCACAAGGCACTCCCGAAAGGCAACACCCATGAACTCTGGGCAGTTCACCGCCGAGCCGTCGTCCGAGGACACGGTGGAGCGCGACTTCGACGTGATCATCGCCGGATGCGGGCCGACCGGTGCGATGCTGGCCGCCGAGCTGCGGCTGCACGATGTGCGGGTACTCGTTCTGGAGAAGGAGACCGAGCCCGCGTCGTTCGTCCGGATCGTCGCCCTGCACATGCGCAGCATCGAGTTGATGGCCATGCGCGGACTGCTGGACCGCCTCCTCCGGCACGGCAGGCAGCGTCCGGTCGGCGGAGTCTTCGCCGCCATCCCCAAGCCCGCGCCCGAGGGCCTGGATTCCGAGTACGCGTATCTGCTGGGCATCCCGCAGCCGGTCGTCGTCCGGCTCCTCGAGGAACACGCGGCCTACCTGGGCGCGCGGATCCTGCACGGGGGCGCGGTCGCCGGTTTCGAGCAGGACGGCGAGGGGGTGACCGTGGAGTTGGCCGACGGGCGACGGCTGCGTTCGCGCTACCTCGTCGGCTGCGACGGCGGCCGCAGCACGGTGCGCAAACTGCTGGGCGTCCCGTTTCCCGGCGAGCCCTCGCGGAACGAGACGCTGATGGGCGAGATGGAAGTGGGGGTGCCTCCGGAGGAGGTCTCCGCCGAGGTGGCGCGGGTCCGTGAGACCCAGCAGCGGTTCTGGCTGCGGCCCTTCGGCGCGGGGGTCTACAGCGTCGTGGTCCCCGTCGTGGTCCCCCCCGCGGACGGCGGCGGCCGCTCACAACCGCCCGCTCTGGAGGACTTCCGGCGGCAGTTGCGCGCCGTCGCCGGAACCGACTTCGGCGTGCACTCGCCGCGCTGGCTGTCCAGCTTCGGGGACGCCACCCGGCTGGCCGAGCGCTACCGGGTCGGGCGGGTGCTGCTGGCCGGTGACGCGGCACACATCCATCCGCCCACCGGCGGGCAGGGACTCAACCTGGGCCTTCAGGACGCGTTCAACCTCGGCTGGAAGCTGGCCGCGCGGATTGGCGGCTGGGCGCCGGACACACTGCTGGACACCTACCAGGCCGAGCGCCGTCCGGTCGCCGAGGACGTACTGGACAACACCCGCGCGCAGATGGAACTGCACTCCACCGAACCGGGCGCGCGGGCCGTGCGCAGGCTGCTCACCGAACTGATGGACTTCGACGAGGTCAACCGCCGGCTCATCGAGAAGGTCACCGCGACCGGCATCCGCTACGACTTCGGTGCGGGCCCCGACCTGCTCGGCCGCCGGATGCGGGACATCGGCGTCGGACAGGGCAACCTCTACGGTCTGCTGCGTCGCGGACGCGGCCTGCTGCTGGACCGCACCGAACGCCTGACCGTCGGCGGCTGGTCGGACCGGGTCGACCGGCTCGCGGACCCCACCGCGGCGCTGGACGTCCCGTGCGTCCTGCTCCGTCCGGACGGCCACGTCGCCTGGATCGGCGACGATCAGCGGGACCTGGACGAGCACCTCGCCCGCTGGTTCGGCGAGCCCGTCGGCTGACCCGGCGCCGGCGGCCCACGGGGCGGCCGGGGCGGCCGTTCAACGGGACGGCTGGACCCGGTCGAAGACGGCGAGGGCCGCGGCGGGATCCGGGCTCACGAGGCGTTCCAGACCGGCCGTCGTGATCTTCGCCCACCGTCCGGCCCGTGCCCACATCCGTTCCTCGAAGGCGCGGACCGCGTCGTCCGGATCCGCGGGGCCCTCGGCGAGTGTCTCGGCGAGTTCGGCGCCTTCCAGCAGCGCGAGGTTGGCGCCCGCCCCCAGGGGAGGCATCAGATGGGCGGCGTCGCCCAGGAGCGTCACTCCGGGGACGTGGGTCCAGGTGTGGGACACGGGCAGGACGTGCAGCGGCCGGTGGACGAACGCGGTGCCGTGGCGAAGGAGGTCGAGGACGGGAGGGGTCCAGCCGTCGAACAGCGGCAGAAGACGCGACCGCACGGCCTCCGCGTCCCCGAGGTCGAGGTGCGCGTGCCAGTCCAGTGGCGCGCGGAACTGGGCGTGAACCTTGACGTGGCCGCCGCTGTTGCGCTGGGCGACGAGCGCCCGGTTCACGCCGTACACGGCCACCGAGCCGTCGCCGACCAGCTGGGCGAGGTCGGGGTGACGGGTGTCGACGTCGTCCAGTGACGTCTCGACCGAGGTGACGCCGGTGTAGTGCGGCGTCACCGGGGAGACCGCCGGGCGGGTGCGGGACCACGCACCGTCCGCGCCGACCACCAGATCGAACGTCTCCTGGTGCCCGTCCTCGAAATGGACCAGTACACCGTCCCGGGCCCCCGGCACCACCTGCGTCACGCCCTGGCCCCACCGGACGTCGAGCGGGCCGAGCAGCAGGTCACGGAGTTGCCCGCGGTCGATCTCCGGATTGGCCCGTTCCGCCGGATCCGGCCGCCAGTCGCGCAGTACGGTCCCGTCCGGGTCCAGGATGCGCATGGCCTGGCCCTCGGGCCGGGACAGCGCCTGGAACTCGGCCAGCAGTCCCGCCTTGTCCATGGCGAGCTGGCCCAGCCCTTCGTGCAGGTCCAGGGTGCCGCCCGGGGGGCGGGCGTCGGGAGCGGGATCGCGTTCGAGGACGGCGACGGGGCGGTCGTGGCGGTGCATGACACGGGCGAAGGCGAGTCCCGCGGGACCGCCGCCGACCACCGCGATACGTTGTCTATCTCGTTTACGATGTCTCATGTCGATACAGTGTATTTTCCATCTACGGCGTATCGCAACAGTACGGTGGGGGCATGACTGTCTGGGACCGGCCGGAGCCGCCGCATCGCCCCGTGCCGCTCGACCGCGGGCGGATCGTCGCCGCCGCGATCGCGCTCGCCGACGAGGGCGGCCTGGCGGCGGTGTCCGTGCGCAAGGTGGCGGCCCGGCTGGACGCCGGGCCGATGCGGCTGTACGGGTTCATCTCCACCAAGGACGAGCTGTTCGACCTCATGGTGGACGCGGTGTACGCGGAGATCCTCCCCGAGGAACGGGCCGGTGACTGGCGCGAGGCACTGGGCGCCCTGGCCCACCGGACCCGGCAGGCCGCTCTGCGGCACCCATGGCTGGCCGACCTGCTCGGCGGCCGCCCGGCCCTGGGGCCGAACGGTCTCGCCGTGGCCGAGGCGACCCTGGCCGCGCTCGACGGCCTGGCCGACGTCGACACCGCCATGCGCGCCGTGGAGACGGTCAGCGCCTACTTCACCGGAGCCGTCCGGCGCGAGATCGCGGACCTGCGGGCGGAGCGCGCGACGGGCCTGTCCAAGCCCGAGTGGCAGCGCGCCCACGGCCCGCACCTGACCCGGATGCTGGCCACGGGCCGCTACCCGGCGCTGGCCAGGGCGGTGCACGACGGCACGCACGTGGGTGCCGAGGAGTCCTTCACGGCCGGCCTGGACTGGGTCCTCGACGCCGTGGCCGTCAGGCTCGCCCGGCCGCCAGGGAGTTGACGTCCGCGCCTGCTCGGCGCGGGTGGCGGGCACCGCGGGATTCCCGGGCGGGGACGGGTTCGAGCCGGTAGGCGTCCTCGTGGGCGACGACGCGGCCCGCGGTGGGCGGTGCGAAGTGGGTGCCCAGGACGAGGGTGTCCGTGCCGGCGAGTGAGCCGAGCAGCTCGCGGCGGGTCGCCTCGGACCGTCGCGGGTCGATGTCGACGCAGGCCCCGACGGCGGGGTGGGCGAGCTGGACGGGGTGGTGGACGCAGTCGCCGGTGACCAGGGCCTTTCGGCCGCGGCTGGTCAGCTCGACGGCGAGGTGGCCGGGCGTGTGCCCCGGGGTGGGGATCAGGCGCAGCCCCGGGGCCGCCTCCACCCCTGCGGCGGGGACGTCGACGAGGTCGAGCAGTCCCGCCTCCTCCACCGGGATCACGGAGTCGCGGAACATCTGCCTGCGTGCCTCCTCCATGTCGTACCCGGCCCAGAACTCGCGCTCGGTGCGCGAGGTCAGGTAGCGGGCGTTGCGGAAGGTGGGCACCCACTCCCCGTTCGCCTCACGGGTGTTCCAGCCGACGTGGTCGGCGTGCAGGTGGGTGAGGATCACCAGGTCGACGGAGTCCGGGGGGAATCCGGCGGCGGTCAGCCGCCGGAGGAAGTCGGTGCGCAGGTCGTGCCAGGCGGGGTTGGCCCGCTCCTTGCCGTTGCCGATGCCGGTGTCCACCAGCACCCGCAGCCCGCCGACGGCGAAGGCGAAGCTGTGGCTGTCGATGCGCAGGGTGCCCTCGTGATCGGCGAAGTGGGGGCGCAGCCAGTGCTGTCCGGCGACGAGGTCCGGTGTGGCGGCGGGGAGCAGCCATGCTCCGGTGGCGGCGGGCAGGGGGACCTCGTCGACGCGGTGCACGAGGACGTCGCCCACGGTCCAGGAAGGGACGGCGGTCCGGTGGGCGGCCGGTGCGGTGCTCATGATCGGTTTCCTCCGGGTGGCGGGCGGTGGACCCGGGAGCGGATCCTTCGCGCTAATGCAATCTGTTTGCTTTAAGTCCACGGTAGGACCTACAGTCCACCAAACGCAAACACTTAGCTTTTGAGTCACGGAGTCCGCTCCGCCGCTCCAGCCCCGGGAGAGAACCCCATGTCCGCCTCCGAACTCACCCCGCCCGAAGCCGCCCGCTGGGCCGCCCGTGCCGGACTCCCGCTGCCCGCGGACCGCCATGCCGCCCTCGCCGCCACCGCCGACCACATCCACTCCGTCGTCGCCGTCCTGCGGGAGCTGGACTTCGCCGACACCCCGCCCGCCCCCGCCTACCGCGCGGAACAGGAGTCCCCCGATGCAGCCCTGTGAACTGACCCTCGGCGCGGCCGCCGACGCCGTCCGGGCCCGGCGCCTGTCACCCGTCGAGCTGCTGGACTCCGTCCTGGAACGCGTCGGACGGACGGAGCCGCACCTCTGCGCCTACGTCACCGTCACCGAGGAGCACGCCCGCCGGGCGGCGCGGGAGGCCGCGGACGACATCGCGGCCGGCCGCCACCGCGGCCCGCTGCACGGCATCCCGATGGCGCTGAAGGACCTGATCGACGTCGCCGGCGTGCCGACGTCCGCCAGTTCCCGGGTCCGCACCGGCCACCGGGCCGGGGCGAGCAGCACGGTCGCCGCCCGGCTGGCGGCCGCCGGCGCGGTCCTGGTGGGCAAGACCCACACCCACGAGTTCGCCTACGGACTGACCACCCCGCAGACCCGCAACGCCTGGGACACCGGCCGGGTGGCCGGAGGGTCCAGCGGCGGATCGGCCGTCGCCGTCGCCGCGGGCTCCGCGACCTTCGCCCTCGGCACCGACACGGGCGGTTCGATCCGGGTGCCCGCCGCCCTGAACGGGGTGGTCGGCCTCAAGCCGACGTACGGCCTCGTCCCCCGCCACGGCGTCACCTCCCTGTCCTGGTCGCTGGACCACGTCGGCCCGATCACCCGTACCGTCGCGGACGCCGCCCTGGTCCTGGGGGCCCTGACCGGGCACGACCCCCGCGACCCCGCCTCCCTGGCCGCACCCGCCACGCAGTACCGGCCGACCGCGGGCGCCGACCTCACCGGTCTGCGCGTCGGCGTGCCGCGCACCTACTACTTCGACCACGTCGACCCGGAGGTGGAAGCCGCCGTCCGGCGCGCGATCGACCAGCTCCAGGCGCTCGGCGCACGGCTCGTCGAGGTCGAGATCCCCCTGACCCGCTACATCCGGGCCACCCAGTGGGGCCTGATGGTGCCCGAGGCCACCGCCTACCACGAGCGCACCCTGCGCACCGTCCCCGAGCTCTACCAGGCCGACGTCCGCGTCCTGCTGGAGGCCGGCGAACTGATGTCCGCCGGGGACTACCTGCGCGCCCAGCGCTCCCGCACCCTGATGCGGCGGGAGTGGGCGCGCCTGCTGCGGGAGGTCGACCTGATCGCCGCCCCCGCCGTCCCGGCGACCGCCGTCGGGGCCGGCCAGGAGACGGTCACCTGGCCGGACGGCACTTCGGAGGCGGTCTCCGACGCCTATGTCCGCCTGTCGGCCCCCGCCAACATCACCGGGGTGCCGTCCCTGTCCCTGCCGGTCGGCCACGACACCGCGGGGCTGCCCATCGGCATGCAGCTGCTCGGGCGACCGCTGGGCGAGAGTGTGCTCCTGCGGGCCGGTCACGCCTACGAGCAGACCCGGCCCGCTCACGGACTCGCGCGCGTGGCCTGAAGGAACGCCCCTCTTGACGCAACGTGTTTGCTTTAAGCTGGTGCCATGAGCAGGCAGATGGTGCGCCCCGGCGGGCGCAGCGCCCGGGTCCAGGCGGCGGTGCACACCGCCGTGCGCGAGCTCGCCTCCGAGGTGGGGCGGGACGCGCTGACCGTACCGCTGGTCGCCCGGCGGGCGGGCGTGACGCCGTCGACGGTCTACCGCCGCTGGGGAGACCTGCAGGAACTGCTGTCGGACGTCGCGGTCGAGCGCCTGCGGCCCGACACCGCCCCCGAGGACCACGGCGGGCTGGGCTCCGACCTGACGGCGTGGGCCGAGCAGTTCCTCGACGAGATGGCCTCCCCCACCGGCCGTGCCTACATCCGCGACGCGCTGCTCGGCGACCCGGACGGCGGCAACGCCGGCCGGTGCTCCGCCTACGCCGCCGACCAGCTCGGCGTGGTCCTCACCCGCGCGGCCGGACGCGGGGACGACGTGCCCGACGTCGAGACGGTCATGGACCGCGTCGTCGCCCCCCTGATGTACCGCATCCTCTTCCGCCCGGACGGACTCAACGCGGCATACGCGCGCCGGCTGGTCGCGGAGGTCCTCGGGCCGACCGGTCCCTGACCGGCCGCGTCCAAGAACGACGGCCGTCTCTCGTGCCGCGTCGCCCTCCCGTGGGTACGGAACCGGTCAACAACGCCTCCACGAGAGACTGGACATGACTGGACACCAATCCGCTCACCACCCGCCTCGGCGCGTCGGCGTCGTCGCCGAGTCCCTGCCCGGGGAGACGCGCGTCGCCGCGACGCCTTCGACGGTTCGCCAGCTCCTCGGCCTCGGTTACGAGGTCGTCGTCGAGTCGGGGGCCGGCGCGGCCTCCGGCTTCGGCGACGACGCCTACGCCGAGGCGGGGGCGGGCATCGGCGAGGCCTGGGCCGCGGACCTCGTACTCAAGGTCAACGCGCCGACCGCCGACGAGACCGCCGCACTGCGCGAAGGAACGACGCTGGTGGCCCTCCTGGCACCGGCGCAGCGGCCCGAGCTGCTCGAGGCGCTCTGCGCGCGGGGCGTCACGGCGCTCGCCCTGGACGCGGTGCCGCGCATATCGCGGGCGCAGTCGATGGACGTGCTCAGCTCCATGGCGAACATCGCCGGGTACCGGGCCGTGATCGAGGCCGCGCACGTCTTCGGCCGCTTCTTCACCGGGCAGGTCACCGCCGCGGGCAAGGTACCACCGGCGAAGGTCCTCGTCGCCGGGGCCGGGGTCGCCGGGCTCGCCGCCGTCGGGGCCGCCTCCAGCCTCGGTGCGATCGTCCGCGCCACCGACCCGAGGCCGGAAGTCGCGGACCAGGTGCGGTCCCTGGGCGGCGAGTACCTCGCGGTGGACGTGGCCCAGGAGGAGAGCGCCGACGGCTACGCGAAGGCCACGTCGGCCGACTACGACCGGGCCGCGGCCCTGCTCTACCACGAGCAGGCCCGTGACGTGGACGTCGTCATCACCACCGCGCTGATCCCCGGACGGCCCGCCCCGCGCCTGCTGACCGCCGACGACGTGGCGGCGATGCGGCCCGGCAGTGTCGTCGTCGACATGGCCGCCGCCCAGGGCGGCAACGTCGAGGGGACCGTCGCGGGCCGGACCGTGGTGACCGGCAACGGTGTGACCCTGATCGGCTACACGGACCTGGCGGCCCGGCTGCCCGCCCAGGCGTCGCAGCTGTTCGGCACCAATCTGGTCAACCTGCTCCGGCTGCTCACCCCCGGCAAGGACGGCCGGATCGTCATCGACTTCGACGACGTGGTGCAGCGGACCGTGACCGTGGTCCGCGCGGGCACGGTCACCTGGCCTCCCCCGCCGGTCGCCGTGTCGGCGGCCCCGCCCTCCACCGCTCCCCCGGCGGCGGCGCCCGCCGCACCGACGGGTGGGAAACCGCGCCGGCTCACCCCGGCGGGGCGCTTCGGCCTGATCGGCCTCGGCATGCTGGCGACCTTCCTGCTGGTCGCCTTCGCTCCGGCCCAACTCGCCCAGAACTTCACGGTGTTCGCGCTGGCCGTGGTCATCGGCTACTACGTGATCGGCAAGGTCCACCACTCCCTGCACACCCCGCTGATGTCGGTGACCAACGCCATCTCGGGGATTGTGGTGATCGGTGCCCTCGTGCAGATCGGGCACGAGAGCACGCTCGTCACCGTGCTGTCCTTCGTGGCGATCCTGCTGACGAGCGTGAACATATTCGGCGGTTTCGCCGTCACCCGCCGCATGCTGTCCATGTTCTCGAGAGGCGAGACCCGATGACGTCCATGACCGCCTCCCGCGCCGCCGACCTGGTGGCGGCCCTGCTGTTCGTCCTGAGCCTCGCCGGTCTGTCCCAGCACCGGACGTCACGCGCCGGTGTCGTGTACGGCATCGCGGGGATGGCCCTCGCCCTGGCGGCCACCGTCGTGGTCTCGGCGCGGAGCGTGTCCGCCGGCCCCGTCGCGCTGATCCTGCTCGCCATGGTGATCGGCGCCGCGATCGGGCTGTGGCGGGCCCGGCGCGTGGAGATGACGCAGATGCCCGAGCTGATCGCGGTGCTGCACAGCTTCGTCGGTCTCGCGGCCGTCCTGGTCGGCTGGAACAGCTATCTCGAGGTCGAGGCGCACGGCTCGCGGGGCCGGATCGCCGCCGACCTGATCGGCATCCACCACGCCGAGGTGTTCATCGGCGTCTTCATCGGCGCGGTCACCTTCACCGGCTCCGTGGTCGCGTACCTGAAGCTGTCCGCGCGGATCAAGTCCCGGCCGCTGACGCTGCCCGGCAAGAACGCCCTCAATCTGGGTGCGCTGGCCCTGTTCGCGGTGCTGACCGTCTGGTTCACCGTCAGCCCCGGCCTGCCCCTGATGGTGGCGGTCACGGTCCTGGCGCTCGCCCTGGGCTGGCACCTGGTGGCCTCCATCGGCGGCGGCGACATGCCCGTCGTCGTCTCGATGCTCAACAGCTACTCCGGCTGGGCCGCGGCGGCGGCCGGCTTCCTGCTCGACAACAACCTGCTCATCGTCACCGGCGCACTGGTCGGATCCTCGGGTGCGTATCTGAGCTACATCATGTGCCAGGCGATGAACCGTTCCTTCCTCTCCGTCATCGCGGGCGGCTTCGGCATCGAGGCTCCGCCGGGCGATGCGCGGGAGCAGGGCGAGCACCGTGAGGTACGGGCGCCCGAGGCGGCCGAACTGCTCGCGCGGGCACGGTCCGTGGTGATCACCCCCGGTTACGGCATGGCCGTGGCGCAGGCCCAGCACCCGGTCGCGGAGCTGACCCGGCGGCTGCGCGAGCGCGGCGTCGAGGTGCGCTTCGGTGTCCACCCCGTCGCGGGGCGGCTGCCCGGGCACATGAACGTGCTGCTGGCCGAGGCCAAGGTGCCCTACGACATCGTGCTGGAGATGGACGAGATCAACGACGACTTCGCGGACACCTCGGTCGTGCTGGTCATCGGCGCGAACGACACGGTCAATCCCTCGGCGACCGACGACCCCGCCAGTCCGATCGCGGGGATGCCCGTGCTGCGGGTCTGGGAGGCGGAACACGTCGTCGTGTTCAAGCGCTCGATGGCCTCCGGCTACGCGGGCGTGCAGAACCCGCTCTTCTTCCGGGACAACAGCAGCATGCTCTTCGGCGACGCCAAGCAGAGCGTCGAGGCGATCCTGGAGGCACTCGGGCCCGGAACCGGACGAGACCCTCGGACCGCCGCGCAGGGGGTGACGGCGGTGGGATGACGGCGATGCGGTGCGGTGCGGTGACGGCGGTGCCGGGCCGGTGGGCGCCGCGCGGAGGCCTCCCGTCGCCCTGCTCGGCGTACGGCCCGGCGATGTGCTCGGGGCCGCCCCCGCCGATCCTGCGCGGCAGGGCGGGCGGGGGCTCTCTCAGGACCCGTCCAGCCACTGGGCGAGCGCGGCCGCCTCGCTGTGGTCCACGTCCTTGGTGGCCGTGAGCAGGGTCACCCTGGCCCGGCCCGCCAGGTCGCGCAGGTGCTCCAGCGCGGCCTCGTGGTCGGGGTCCTCCAGTTCGGCGAAGTAGCGGCGCCGGAACTCGTCGTAGCGCTGTGGATCGTGGTGGTACCAGCGCCGCAGATCGGCCGACGGGGCGACGTCGCGCAGCCACTCGTCCAGACCGGCCTTCTCCTTGCTCATGCCGCGGGGCCACAGGCGGTCGACGAGCACGCGCTTGCCGTCCTGGGGCGTGGGGCTTTCGTAGATTCTCCGGTATCCGACCCGTGCCGTCATGAGCCACCTTCCGGACAGGACCTGAGCAGCGACATCCGTTCGAGTGAACCGCCGCGGGCGGACCCAAACACGGGGCCGGCGGTCACGGCCGCGTCAGTCGCGCACGTGCGGCCAGCCGGCCAGTCCCTCGGTGCCGGGAGGCTGCGCGACGGCCTTGTCCACGGAGTCGTGGAAGGAGTAGACCGCCCCCAGGCCGCCGAGCGCGAAGACGTGCAGGAGCCGCCGGTCCGGACAGGCGATCCGCAACGAGCCGTGACGGGTCCGGATGAGCTTGGTCACGGCCACGATCATGCCGAGGCCCATGGAGTCGATGAAGGGCGTGTCGCACAGGTCCAGGACGAAGTGCCGGTGCCCCTCGGCGAGCCGCCGGCCCACCTCGGCCCGGACGAGCGGCGCGAAGGCGATGTCGATCTCGTCGTCCGCCCGGACGACCGTCCAGCCGTTCGCCACGTGACAGCCGACCTGCCCGTACGGCCCTGCGACGCCCTGCTCACTCACGTTCCGGCTCTCCTTGCGCGACCATGCCCGATTTGCCCGTCTCATCCAGGAAACGCGGTGGGGCCGCGATGCCACAAGAGCCCGCTTTTCAGATGGTGAGCGAGAGCCCCCGGGACACCCGTTCCGCGGTGGCGAGCAGCGTCGTCACGGCGTCGTCGAGGCAGGCCGTGCGGTTGATGTCCACGGAGATGCCGAGCGATCCGATGGTGTCGCCCCGGCGGACGGGAACCGCGACGCAGGCGGTGCCCAGGCGGTACTCCTCCAGGTCGGTCACGGCCGGGCCGCGCGGCGAGGCGTCCAGGCTCCGCAGCAGCTGGGCGCGGTAGGTGATGGTGCGCGGGGTGAGATCGTTCATCGCGTGGCGGGAGAGGTAGTCGGCGCGGGCCTCGGCGTCCAGCTCGCGCAGCACGCTCTTGCCGAGCGCCGTGGCGTGTCCCGCATCCTCGAAGCCGACCCAGAGATCCACCCGGGGCGCCTTCGGGCCGTCCACGATCTCCGCGACCCTGATCTCGCCGTCCTCGTAGAGGGTCAGGTACGCCGCGGCCGACAGGTCGTCCCGCAGCTCGGTGAGCGTGGGACGGACCCTGCTGAGCGCCGTCTGGTCGCGGCTTCCCGCGTGCAGCGCGCCCAGCCTCTCGCCCAGCACGAACGTGCCGTCGTCGAGCTTGCGCACATAACCGTCGTGGACCATGGTGCGCAGCAGGTGGTAGGTGGTGCCCAGGGCCAGCCCCGTCTCGCGCGCCAGCTGCTTGGCCGGTACGCCGCTCTCGTGGGCACCCACCGCTTCCATCAGGCGAAAGGCTCGCTGCACCGAGGAGATGAGCGTGGGGCCCTCCTGACCGCTCACCCCTCCACCCTGCGCCCCGCCAAAGGGGTCCGGCAAGCGGGCTACGGCTTGATGCCGACCCCGGCCCACAGGCTGACCTGCGCGTCGGTGGGGGCGTCGGGACCGGCGGGGAGGTCCGGCCGCCAGCGGTGACCGACGGTGACGCCGGGGGTGAGGAGATCGAGCCCGTCGAAGAAGCGGGCGACGTCCTGCCGCGAGCGGAACTGCACCGGCGTGCCCGCGCCGGTGTAGATGTCGGTGACCTTCTCCCAGGTGGGAGGGTCGAAGTCGGGCGTGCAGTGGCTCAGCGCGAGCGCACTGCCCGCCGGGAGTGCCGCCATCAGCCGGCCGACGGTGCGATACGGGTCGCGGGCGTCGGTGATGAAGTGCATCAGCGCGTTCAGCGACAGGGCGACCGGCCGGGACAGGTCGAGTATGTCTGCCAGCTCCGGCGCGTTCAGCAGGGCGTCGGGGTCGTTGACGTCGGCCTCGATGTAGGTGGTGCGGCCCTGCGGGGTGCTGCGCATGAGGCGCTCGGCGTACTTCAGGACGAGCGGGTCGTTGTCGGCGTAGACCACGCGGGCCGCGGGGACCACGGACTGTGCCACCTGGTGCACGTTCGGCTCGGTGGGGATGCCGGTGCCGATGTCCAGCCACTGCCGGATGCCGTGCTCCTGGGCCAGTACCCGGGTGGCACGGTGCATGAAGGCGCGGTTCTCCCGCGCGCAGGTGAAGATGCCCGGGTAGGCCTCGGCGACCGCTTCGGCCGCCTGCTTGTCGACCGGGAAGTGGTCCTTGCCGCCGAGGTAGAAGTCGTACATGCGGGCCGAGTGCGGCCTGCTGGTGTCGAGGCCCCGTGCGGCCCGGGTGTCGCTCATGCCGTTCCCTTCGTGCGGCCGGCCGTGAGGTGGTCGGCCATGCCCTGCTTGACTCCTCGGACGAACGCGCCGATCTCCTCGCGCGTGTAGATGAGCGCGGGGCCGGCCGGGTCCGTCGACTGACGCACGGCGATGCGGCCGTCGGCGAGTTGCTTGGTCTCCACGCACTGGCCGCCGTTGGGGCCGCTCCACGGGCGTTCCCAGCCGCTTTCGCCGAGGTCGCGGGCGGGCATCCCGTTGTAGACGGGGAGGTCGGTGGTGCTCATGAGTACTCCTTGCGCATGCGGTTCAGGAGTGCCGTGCTGGCCCGGGTCGAGGTGAGCAGCGACATCCTGTTGTGCGCCTCCAGGTGCGCGACGACGTCGGCCCGTTCGTCCAGGTACATCGACGCGGAGAGGATCTCGCTGTAGACGACGTCGGGCAGCTCCGGCTCCTCGAACCGGAAGTAGGTGAAGGGGGCGCAGGCCCCGACGTGGGCGCCGACGGCGAAGGGCAGGATGTCGATGCTGACGTGGTCCAGCTCGGACGCCTCCAGGAGCCGGTCGATCTGCTCGCGCATCACTTCCGGACCGCCGACGACCCGGTGCAGGACCGCTTCCTCCATGACCACCCAGAGGGTGGGCGCGTTCTCCCGCTCCAGCAGGCTCTGCCGGCGCAGCCGCAGGCCGACGCGGCGTTCCAACTCCTCCTCGGAGCCGTTCGGAAAGCCTCCGCCCAGGACGCCGCGGGCGTAGGCGGGGGTCTGGAGCAGCCCCGTGACGTAGTGGGGTTCGTAGGTGCGCAGGGTGCCGGCGCCGGTCTCCAGACTGACGTACGCGGTGAACCAGTTGGGCAGCACGTCGCGGTAGGCGTGCCACCAGCCCGGTTTGTTGGCCTGCTCGGCGAGCGCGACGAACTCGTCGATCTCCTGCTGTCCGGTGCCGTAGGTCTGCAGGAGCTTCTCGACGTACAGGGGTTTGAGGGCGACTTCGGCCTTCTCCAGCCGGCGGATCGTCAGGGGGGTCACCCGAAGTGCCTTGGCGGCGTCGGCCAGTGAGGCACCCGCGCTCTGCCGCATGTCGTGGAGCCGGCGCCCCAGGATCATGCGCAGCACCGTCGGGGCGCTGGTGCCCGCGCCGGACCGAGCTTCACTCACGCCCCCACCTCCTGATGGGCTGTCACCGGCGCCATTGTGACAGCGACTTGATGACGACACCAGACTGAACGGGTCTTTCTGAAATTATCAGGGATTCGGTTGCAGGCTGAACTCGGCGGCGAGCATAGTTGCGGTCGTGAGCATCGCGCCCGTCCTCACTGGAAGGCGATCACCGTGACCCCCCACACGAGCCCTTCACCCGGACTGTTACCACCGGCGCGCCCCGACCTGGAGCACTGGTTCGACCTCCCCTCGCTCCGGGTCAGCGTGCGGACGGCGCGCGACACGGCCCGCCGGCAGCTTCGCACCTGGCGGCTTCCCGGCGACGTGTGCACCGACGCGGTGCTCCTCGTCTCGGAACTGGCGACCAACGCCGTGCTCCACTCGGGCAGCGACCGCATGCTGTGCGGCCTGTCGCTGACCTCGCACGAGCAGTTGCGGATCGAGATGCACGACGACGGGCGGACCTCGTCCGGCCCGGCCGGCTGCGGCTCCGGCCCGCAGGACGAGAGCGGCCGGGGGCTGCTGATCGTGCAGCAGCTCGCCGACTCGTGGGGGACGGCCCGGTCCGATCGCACCGGGGGCAACACCGTCTGGGCGGTTCTGCGGATCGAGTTCTGACCCCCGACGGGGCGCTCCGCTCCTGAGTACGAGCTGAGTATGCGCGCTCATGTCCCGGAACGTGGCGAGGACCACACTCCGAGGTATGACGAACCTTCCGCCCCCGGCCGAGGAGCTGCGGTTCCTGGACGCCGAGCTGCGGCAACTCGACCTGCGCCGCGCCGCCCTGCTGCGGCGCCGTGCGTGGCTGGTCCACACGCTGCGCGCGGCCGCCGCCCGGCAGCCCGCCCTCGGTCCCGGGACCGCGCCGGTGGGACCGCCGCCCGTCGGCACCGGTGGCGCCGCACGCCGTCCGGAGGCCACCGCGCCCGGTGTGCAGAACGTGCTGCTGGTGCTCGGCGGCGTACTGCTGACGATCGCGGCTATCGCGTTCACCCTCGTCAGCTGGGGTCATCTGGGGATCGCGGGACGCGCTCTGGTACTCGGTGCGCTGACCGTGGGGGCGCTCGGTGTGCCGGTGGCGCTGCTGCGGCGCGGGCTGAGGTCGACGGCCGAGGCCGTGGCCGCTCTCGGGACCGCCCTGACCGTCCTCGACGCCTACGCGCTGCACGAGGTGGCGTTCACCGGCACGGACGGTGTCGGGTACACGGCCACCGCGTCCGCCGCCCTGGCGGCGCTGTGGGCCGTGTACGGCGTGCGCCTCGGGCTCCGGCATCCCCTTCCGCTCGCCGTGGCGACCGCCCATCTGCCCCTGCTCCTGTGGGCGATCGCCGTCGGAGCGGGTCCGTACCCGCTCACTGCGGTTTCCCTGGCGACCGCCGCCGGCGGCACCGCCGTCGCACTGCGCGCCGCGCCGCTGCCGGTGCGGATCGTCGCCGTCACCGGTGCACTGGGCACCGGCGCCGCCGGTGTGCTGTCGGCGGGATGGCTCTGCTGGAGCGCGTCCGGCCCGGGCCCGGCCGCACGGGCGGCGGCGCTCCTGCTGGTGGCGGCGGTGCTCGCGCTGGTGGCCGGCCGCTTCGCTCCCCGACCGGAGATCTCCAGGGGCGCCGCCTTGGCGGTCGGCCTGTGCGTGGTCGCCGGGGCCGGTGGGGTGCTGCGGGTGACGGTGCCCGGCGAATGGACGGTGCCGGGGTGCCTGGCCTGCGCGATCGCCCTGCTGGCGGTGGAGCGAACTCCCCTTCACCAGCCCTTGCGGCAGGGCCTGGTGCGTGCTTCGGCTGCGGTTCAGGGCTTCGCGGTGCTGTGGACGCTCCCCCTGGTCGCCGGGTGCCTGCTCGGTCCGGCGGTCCGGGACGCGCGGCCCTGGTCCGGTGCGCCGCAGGATTTCCGGGACGCCGTGTTCGCGGGCCTGCCCCGGCCGCCGTACGCGGGCACCGCGCCGCTGGTCCTCGCCGTGGTGGCCGCGGTGCTGGTGGTGGCCGGGCGCCGCACGGCCCGGCGCCCGGCGGTCACGGTGGTGGCGCTGGTCCTCGGCTGGGCGGCCGTCCTCGTCCTACCGGTCGTGCTCCGACTGCCGTACGCGGCCGGTCTGGCGGTGCACGCGGTCGTGGTGGCGGCGGCCCTGGGCTTCGCGGTGCGGTCCGGCCGCACCGGCACGCGGCTGTCGCCGCCGGCCCTGACGGCCCTGCTGTCGGCGCTCGTCACCTCGGTCGCTCTCGCCCTCGTCTCGCTGGCCTCCGAGCCCGCGACGATCGCCGTACTCGGGACGCTGACGGTCCTGTTCGCCGCCGCCGGGCTCCGCCCGGGGACCGCTCCCTTCACCGCGCCCGCAGCCCTCTGCCACGCCACGGCGCTGGCCTGCGCGATCGGCGCGTCCGCGGGCCGACCGCCGCACCACACGGCGCTGCTGGTCCTCGTCGTACCCGCCGTCGCCGCCCTGGTCGCTTCGCGAACCGGCGGGTCGCGCGCCACCGTCCCGGTCGAGGCCGCGGGTGCAGGCGCGGGGCTGCTCGCCGTCGCGCTCGCCGTGCCGGAGCCGCCGATGCTGGCCCTGGTGCTCTCCCTGTGCGGTGCCATCACGGCGGCCACCGCGCTGCGCCCCGAGCGGCGGGCGGCCGGTTGGGCGGCGGCGGCGCTGTTCCTGCTGGCCACCTGGGTGCGCCTGGCGGCGTGGGACGTCGCCACTGTGGAGGCCTACACCCTGCCGGTGACCGGACCCGTGCTGGTGGTCGGACTTCTGCGGCGGCGCCGTGCTGTCGCGGTGTCGTCGTGGACGGCGTACGGCTCCGGGCTGGCCGTCACCCTGGTGCCGAGTCTGCTCGCCGCCTGGAACGACCAGCACTGGCTGCGTCCGCTGGCGCTCGGCGTCGCCGCGCTCGCGGTGACGCTGGCGGGCGCCCGGTACCGGCTCCAGGCGCCGCTGGTTCTCGGCGCGGGTGTACTCGCGCTGGTGGCGCTGCACGAACTGGCCCCGTACCTCACCCAGGTCGTCGGCGCGCTCCCCCGCTGGGTCCCTCCCGCCCTCGCCGGTCTCGTGCTGCTGGTCCTCGGCGCCACCTACGAGCAACGGCTGCGGGACGCCCGGCGCCTGAGGGAGGCACTGGGGCGGCTCGGCTAGACCCGGCGTGTGCACGAGCGAGGGGCCACGTGTCCAACCCGTGCAGCTTTGCGGTCGGGGTCATGGAACCCGGACGAGGTCACCCATCTCGCCGTGGGCCATTGATCGGCTTCGTGGTAACACGAGGTGATCGAATTCGAAAGGGCCGACTCATGGGTATCTTCAGCCGCCGCCAGACCGCCACCGTCGAGCAGCCGGCGGCCGCCGGGCGGGACCCGTTCGCCGCGCGGTCCGCGACGGCGGTCGCCACGCTCGACCCGGCCCTTCGCGCGCTGACCGGGCGATGGACCATCGACCGCCCGCACAGCCGGATCGGATTCTCCGTGCGGCACGCGATGGTCACCACGGTCCGCGGGGCGTTCACCGACTACGACAGCACGCTCTACTTCGACGGAGCCCGCCCCGAGGAGTCCCGCGCCGACCTCGTCATCCGCGTGGCCAGCGTCGACACCGGCGTGGAACAACGGGACGCCCACCTCGTCGGCAAGGACTTCTTCGACGCCCGGCGCCACCCCGAGATGAGCTTCCGCTCCACCTCCACCACCCAGGAGTCCGCGGAGAGCTTCCGCATGACGGGAGACCTCACCATCCGGGACACCACCCGCCCCGTCGAGCTCCAACTGGACTACCTCGGCTCGGTCGTTGATCCGTTCGGCTACGAGCGGGCGGGTTTCGACGGGACCACCACCATCGACCGCCGGGACTGGGGCCTGGTCTACAACCAGCGACTCGAGGCGGGCGGCAGCATGGTCAGCGAGAAGGTCCGTCTGCAGTTCGACATCTCCGCGATCCGCTCCTCCTGAACCTACGACGGCCGGGGCGCGGCGCACGGACGCAGGACCATGAGCGAGTCCTCCGGTGCCGCGACCATGGCGAACGGAAACCGGTCGAGTTCGAGGCAGAGGGCGACGTCATCGGGATGGACGCCCTGACGCACGCCCTCGGCCAGTTCGGCGGCGGCGCGCGACTGGGCGGCACGGCGAAGGAACCCGGCGGCGTCCGCACCGTCTCCGGTGGCCCTGCCCGCGATGTACTGGGCACACGCCAGGTCCTCGTCGGCCCGGCCGTCCTCGCCGGTGACCACGAACGTGACCTGCTCGGCGCCGCGTGCCCCGAGCACCCGGGCCGTCGCCTCCGCGACCACGAAGCCGGCGCACAGCACCAGCGACGCGTCTTTGACCGCGAGGGCGCCGACGGTCCCCGCCGTGGTCTTCTGCACCACGGTCCGTCCCGCGAGGTCGGTGGAGCGCAACAGGCCCGGTGAGTTGACCAGGTCGAACCCGGGTGTGAGCGGCCCGTCCCTGAGTGCCACCCGGTCCGGGTCGCGCTCCTTGAGGGCCAGGGCTTCGTCCAGCGACTCGGCGAGGACGATCTTTTCCGCCCCTTGGGCGAAGGCCCACGCGGCCACGGTGAACGCGCGCATGACGTCGACGACGACCGCCACGGACGGAGTCTCGACCACCTCGGGTATGCCAACGAAACGAGTGTCCATTCCGGTCATGATCGCGCAGACCCGGCAGCATTGTCACACCCGCGGGAGCCGGTCGGTCTGATGCTACGGAGGACCGTTCGCCGGCATCCGTGCCGGGACGTCACCGTGTGCCCGCCCCAGGAAAGGAACCACCATGTCCTACCCGTATCCGGAGCAGAAGTACTGGGGAGAGGACGGCGAGGTCAGTGCCGTCTTCCGGCCGGCGACCACACCGCCGAACCTCGGGGAGAGCGGCAGCGGCGGAAACGCCACGCACTACCTGGCGACCACCGGGACCACCCGGGGCGAGTTCGGGCTGTACCGGGTGGAGATGGCGCCGCGGGCGGGCGGGCCGAAGACGCACTTCCACAAGCGGATCTCGGAGTCGTTCTACATCCTGGACGGCACGGTGCGCGTCTTCGACGGCGTGCGGTGGGTCGACGCGCGCAAGGGCGACTTCCTGCACGTTCCGCAGGGCGGCCTGCACGCCTTCCGCAACGACTCGGACGCCCCGGCGGACATGCTCCTGCTGTTCACTCCCGGTGCGCCGCGCGAGGAGTACTTCGAGCAGGTGTCGCAGTTGGCGCACTCCTCGGAGGAGGAGCGTGCCGCGTTCTTCGACAGGCACGACTCGTACTTCGTCGAATAGGGACCGGCCGCCCGCGCGGGACTGTCACCAACGAGGCGGCTGTCCGGTCATGACTGTGAACCGTTCCCTTCAGGAGGATCGCATGGACTCCCAGCACAACCACTTGCCCCCGGGCGTCGAGATCGTCGCGAGCCTGCCGGACGCGACGGCCGGGATTCCGGCCGGTGCCGAGGCCAGGACCGTCCGGGTCACGCTCGCGCCCGGAGACCCGGGCGCGCCGCCGCACCGGCACCCGGGACCGCTCTTCGGCTACGTGACCGAGGGCGAGATCCTCTTCGAGCTGGAGGGGGAGGCGCCCCGCGTGCTCAAGGCCGGTGACGCCGTCTTCGAGCCCGGAGGTGACGTGATCCACTACCAGGGCGCCAACAACCTCTCGGACGCGCAGTCGCAGCTGGTGGTGACCATGTTCGCGGCGCCGGGCAGCCCGGTGCTGACCGTGGTGGGCGAGGAGGAGCTGGCTGCCCGACGGCACCTGCGGGTCGCCCGGCCGTGATGGGTGACCTGGGCGAGTGCCTCGGCGTACCCCTCCGAGGGGTGGCTGTCGTCGCGGTGGACCGCGGTGTCGGCGACCACCACGGGGCAACTGCCGGTGCGCGGGGCGCAGACCCAGGGGGTGCGGTCGATGACGGCGGTGCCCGTGGCGGATGCGGCGGCGCGCACGGCCCGGCCGCGCGTCGTGGACCGGGGACGAGGCGGGGAGCGGCCGCGGTGCCCGGCGGGCGTGGAAGGTACGGAGCGGCACCCGGCCGGTGGTGGCGAGTTCCCGCAGGAGCAGCCAGGTGATGAGGAAGCCGGAGATCGTCGCCCGCCGTTCCGTCGCCGTGCCCCCACTTCGCGTCGGCCGAGAAGGTTCAACCGCCTGAAACCGGCGGTTCAGCCGCATGCGGTCCGGCGACCGGATACCGGCTCCGCCCCGTCGGCCTTCATCCGGTTGGCGGCCTGGAGCCGGGCCGGTGGTCCGTCACCGCGGTGCTGAAGCGCGCCGCGAGGGCGGCGGCCGCGGCCCGCAGTTCGTCTCCGCCCTCGATGCGGAAGGCGAACGGCACTCTCGCGAGCCACTCCTGCGCGTACATGTCCGGGTTGCGGGTGCTGCCGACCAGGACGCAGCCGTCTCCCAGGGGTTCGAGCCGTCCCATGGGCGGGCGGATCCAGGGGGCGACCTCGGCCGGCGGTGCGTCGAAGACCACGCGGGTGGCGAACTGCCATCCGGTGCCCAGGTTCTCCTCCAGCACCGCCACCGGGTCGAAGTCCACCGGGGCGTCGAATCGGTGGCCGGTGCTTTGGACCTCGCCGATCCGGTCGACCCGGTAGGTGCGGACGGCGTCGGCGCGGTGGGAGTGGCACAGCAGGTACCAGCGCCCGTGGCGGACGACCAGGGACCAGGGGTCCGCCTCCTCCTCCCATGCGTTGCCGGCCTCGCTGCGGTAGGCGAGCAGCACGCGGCGCCGGTGCGCGACGGCCTCGACGAGGGAACTGGTGACGGCCGGATCCGGGTGGGCCGCCAGCGGGTCGGGGGCGGCGGCCGCGTACTCCCGCAGCAGTGCCGCCTGCCGGCCGACGCTCTCCGGCAGCGCCTTGACGACCTTGCCCAGCGCGGTACCGACGAGGTCGTCGGCGTCGGCCACCGCGGGCCGGCCGCCGAGTGCCGCCATGACCAGGCCGAGGGCCTCGGCCTGTGTGAAGTGCACGGGCGGCAGCCTCGTCCCGCGTCCCAGCCGGTATCCGCCGTGCGGTCCGCGGGCCGACTCCACGGGGATGCCCGCCTCCTTGAGGATCCCGACGTACCGGCGCGCCGCTCGCTCCGTCACACCCAGCCGCACGGCGAGTTCACCGGCCGTCGTGGTGGGGCGGGTCCGGAGGATCTCCAGGGCACGCAGCGCTCGCGCGGTGGGACCGGGGTCGTTGGGCACGGGAACAGGCTAGTCCGCGCCGCGGACGCCAGGAGTGGGCACGCTGAGGAAACCGGCAGTGGAACGTCCGGATCTCCTCCTACGGTGAGGTCACGCACACGAAGGGAACCGATCATGGACATCGTGCTCATCGGCGGCCTGTGGCTGAACGGATCCGTGTGGGCGGGCGTCGCCTCCACGCTGGAGTCGCTCGGCCACCGTCCGGTGCCGCTCACGCTCCCGGGGCAGGGAGACGGTGCGGCGAACGCCACGCTCGACGATCAGGTGGCAGCGGTGCTGGCCGCGGTGGACGCGGCGCCCGGCAAGCCCATGGTGGTGGGGCACTCCGCGGCCTGTGCGCTGGCCTGGCTGGCGGCCGACCGGCGGCCGGAGCGGCTGGCCAAGGTCGCGCTCATCGGCGGCATCCCGACCCCCGACGGCCGGCCGTACGCGGACTTCTTCGAGGTCAGGGACGGTGTGATGCCCTTTCCGGGCTGGGAGCCCTTCCAGGGGCCCGATGCCGCCGACCTCGACGAGGCGGCGCGGCGCGAGCTGGCGGCGGCAGCGATCCCGGTGCCCGAGGCCGTGGCCCGCGGCGTGGTGCGGCTGTCCGACGAGCGCCGCTACGACGTGCCGGTCGTGGTCGTGTGCCCCGAGTTCACGCCCGCGCAGGCGCGGGAGTGGATCGGCGCGGGCGACGTTCCGGAACTCGCCCGGGCCAAGCACGTCGACTTCGCGGACATCGACTCGGGCCACTGGCCCATGATCACCAAGCCGGCCGAGCTGGCCCGGATCCTGGCCGCGGCGGCCGGGGGGAGCTGACGGCCGAAGGGAGCCGACGGCCGCCACGCCCCGGCGGGCGAGGGTCCGGGCTCAGTGGAGGCAGAGGCAGAACGGATGACCGGCCGGATCCGCGTAGACCCGCCAGTTGGCGCCCGGACGGAGCTGGTCGGTCCGCTCCAGCACGGTCGCGCCGAGCGCGAGGGCCCGCTTCTCCTCGCCTTCGAGGTCGTCGACGTCGAAGTCCAGATGGAGCTGCTGGGGACGGTCCTGGCCGGGCCATTCGGGCGCCCGGTAGCCGTCCGCCCGCTGGAAGGCCAGCGGTGTCCCCTCGAAGCCGTGCACCTCCAGCCAGTCGGAGTCGTCCGGATCCGCGACCACCCGCCCGCCGAGCAGCTCCGCGTAGAACGACGCGAGCCGTACCGGATCCGCGCAGTCCAGCGCGACCGCCTGCAGCTTTCGAATCACGTCCGACACTCCTCGCTCTTCGGGCCCTCGCGTTACGCGCTCGTACCGGATTGTCCTACCCGGGGCGGCGGCGGGCATGCGCGGCGGCGCGCCGTACCGAGTCGTTCTCCCTCACCTGTGCACTCGGTGTTGCACGCACCGCGTGCATAATGGGTTCAAGGGCATGCCGAAGAGCCGCCGAGGAACCGGGGAGAGGACACCTGCCATGAGTGACGCACTGGATCCCGAGGTACTGAACGCAGCCGTCGAGAACGTCCACCGCGCCGGCATGCCGGGCCTGTTCGCCGAGGTGCGGGACGGCGACCAGGTCTGGCGGGGCGCCGCCGGAGTCGCCGATCTCGACACCGGCCGTCCGGTCACCGCAGGCATGCGCCACCGGGTCGGCAGCATCACGAAGACCTTCACCGCCGCCGCGGTCCTGCAGCAGGTGGAGCAGGGGCGCATCGGCCTCGACGCGCCGATCGGCCGGTACCTTCCGGGGCTCCTTCCCGACGGACGCGGCGAGGCCGTCACGGTCCGCATGCTGATGAACCACACCAGCGGTCTCGCCGAGTACCTGCCCCACGCCTACCCGTCCCTCAAGGCGTTCCCCGCCGTCGCGGACACCGGGCCGCAGAGCCTGGACGACCACCGGTTCACCCGTTTCGATCCCGCCGAACTGATCGCACTCGGTGTCGCCGCACCCGCCGTCGGCCCCCCGGGCGGCACTCCGGGCCTGTACTCGAACACCAACTACCTGCTGCTGGGCAGGCTCCTGGAGGAGGTGACCGGCACCAGCGCCGAGCGCTGCATCACGCGGAACGTCATCGAGCGCGCCGGACTCCGGGACACCGAGCTGCCCACCGGGCCGTACGTGGGCGAGCCGCACTCGCGCCTCTACGAGTCCTGGTTCGGCATGATCGACCCGCCGCGCGACTACAGCGTTTACGACATGTCGTGGGTGGGGCCCTCGGCGTCGCTGATATCCACCGTCTCGGACCTCAACCGCTTCTTCGGGATGCTGCTGGCCGGCGAGATCGTGAGCCCGTCGTCGCTGGCGCAGATGCGGCGTACCGTGCCGGTCGTCTCCCAGGAAGGGCGGACGATCGAGTACGGTCTCGGCCTGCACCCGACACAGGAGCCCGGTCGGGACACCTTCTGGGGCCACGGCGGCACGGCCTGGGGCGCCGGGGCGCTGGCCGTGATCAGCGCCGACGGCAGGCGGCGGATGGCCCTCGCGGTGAACCTCCAGCGGTGGCACGCCCTCGACCCGGCGGGCAGGCCGCGGCCCCATCCCATCGACGACGCGCTCGCGGCCTTCCACCGCGTGGCGATGTACGGCTGACCGGAGCACGCCGGTCCGGGGCGTCAGCCCGTGTGCAGGACCCGCAGGCGGCCGGGTTCCGCCGGATCCCGGTCCACGACCTGCACCGGCGCCCAGACCCATTGCCACACGCCGATGTCCGGCGTCCGGGAGAACCGGATCCGCCCCCGGGTGCCCTCGGTCGAGACGCTCGCCCAGGATTCGGGGGTCCACGCCCGGTCCAGGCCGTGCGAGCGCAGCAGGCCGGCGAGGACCGCCACCGTGTCGTAGCCCTCGAAGGCGACGAAGGAGGGCGCTTCGGCCAGCCGCTCGCGCAGGGCCGTTCCGACCCGTTCGCCGAGCGGGCCCAGGCGGTCGGGCAGGTAGCGCAGGAAGGGAACCGCGGCGCCGTCCGCGCCCAGCGACGTCGCCCATCCGGTGAACTCCGGCTGCCCGGCCGGGGCACCGATCGTGATCCCGGCAAGGCGCCGGTCCCGGCGCACGGAGCGGACGATCGACACGGCCGGCTCAGGGTGACCGACCAGGAGGAGGAGCGCGGTCGCGTGCCGGTCGACGAGTGTGTCGCACACGGACGCGGCGGTCGACCCGCGCACGTCGATGTCGACGACGGTGGCGCCGTGCGGCGCGAGATGGTCCCGCAGGATGCGGGCGCCGCACGCCCAGTAGACGCTGCTCGGGTCGATGGCCACGGCGATGCGGCGGTGGCCCGCGGCGAGGAGGAAGTCCGCGTAGATCCGCCAGCCGTGGGACTGCGCCGGGGCGAGGCGCGCGACCCACGGCGTCGGCTGTTCGGTGAGCGCGTCGAGCACGGCCGACGCGCACAGGAACGGCACGCCCAGGGCATCGGCCCTGGCGGCGGCGGCACGCGCGACGACGCTGTGGTACTCCCCGGCCAGCGCGGCCACGCCGAGACCGGCCAGTTCCTCCACGGCCGCCGCGGCCCGCCGGGGATCGGCCGCGGTGTCCCGCACCACCAGCTCCACCGGTCGGCCCATGATGCCGCCGGCGTCGTTGACTTCGCGTACGGCCAGTTCCATTCCGGCCAGCAGGTGCCGGCCCGCCTCGTCCCAGCCGGGCCGGGTCAGCGGCACGAGAGCGCCGATCCGGACGTGCCCGTTCGTCTCGTCCCGCCCCGGCAGGGGGTGTTGGGTGACCATGGCGGTCATTGCATCCACCCCGTGCGCCGACGGCAACCGATTATGCGTTCCGCGAGCCCCTGGTTAGGTTGGCCGGCATGCCGCTGCCCCCGGAGGTCCACCGGACCACGTCCGCGTTCCTGTCCGCGATCGACGCCTCTGCGCCGGGTCTGGTCCGGGGGCTGTACCTGTGCGGCTCGCTCGGTTTCGGCGAGTTCTTCCCCGACCGAAGTGACGTCGACTTCGTGAGCGTGCTGGCCGGGCGCCCGGACCGGGCCGCGCTGGCGGCGCTGGCGGCGGCACACGAGACCGTGCGACGGGAGCACCCCCGCCCCTTCTTCGACGGTTTCCACGCGGTGCGCGAGGACCTGGCCGGACCACCGGAGCGCTGTCCCGACCTGCCCTGCACCCGGATGGGGGTCTACGAGGAGGCCGGGCGGTTCGGCATCAACCCCGTCACCTGGCACGAGCTGGTCCGGCACGGGGTGACGGTCCGCGGCCCGGTGCTCACCGAGTCCGAGGTGTACGTCGACGACGCCGCGCTGCGCGCCTTCAGCCACGACAACCTGTCGAGCTACTGGTCGCACGTGCACCGGGAGTTGGTCGGGAGTCCGGCGGAGGCCGCCGAGCCGGACGCCGTGGAGTGGTGCGTGCTCGGGGTCAGCCGCCTGCATCACCTGCTCGCGACGGGTTCCCTCACCTCCAAGAGCGGCGCGGGCCGGTACGCCCTGACCGCGTTCGACGCGCGCTGGCACCCGATCGTCCGGGAGGCCCTGCGGGTGCGCGAGTCCACCGGCGCTCCGTCCGCCTACGACGCGGAGCCCGAACGCCGGGCCGAGGACACGATAGCGTTCACCGCCATGGCCATCGGGGCCGGTCTCGCCCAAGGGGCTCGGCGGGACTGAGGCTTCGGCGAAGTCGGGTCGGTCGACGGGGAGTTGTGGCAGTATCCGCTGTCATGTCACCGCTTGGCACGTCCCTGCCCGCCCCGTGGTCGCACCGGGCCGGTCGTCGTCCGTTCGTGGTGTTGCTGGTGCTCCTCCTGGCGGTGGGCACGCTGGTGGGTGAGTCCGGTGCGGCAGCCGGGGCCGACGGGTCCGCGGCGACACCCGACCGCGCCCGCTACGACGTGGACCTGCGCTCCGACGCGGACGGCGGCCGCTGGACGGGACGGCAGCGGGTGTCCTTCCGCAACGCGTCCGACCGGCCGCTGCGCGAGGTGTACCTGCGCCTGTGGGGCAACGGCGAGGACGGGTGCGGCACGCCCGGCGTGCCCGGTGTGCCCTCGCCCGTCGTCGTGTCGGGTCTGCGCGGTGGCACGGCGGACCCGCTCACGGTGGGCTGCACGGCTGTGCGCATCGCTCTGCCGAAGCCCCTCGCGCACGGAGAGCGGGCGTCCGTGGCCTTCGACGTGTCCATTACGGTGCCGGACCGCAATGCCCGCTTCGGCCGCGAGGGCGCCTTCCGCTTCCTCGGCAACGCCCTGCCGGTACTCGCCGTGCACGACGCCGAGGGATGGCACCTCGACCCGTACGTGGCGGTCGGCGAGAGCTTCTACGCCCTCGCCGGTGACTTCAGGGTGCGCCTCGACCACCCGTCGGACATGGCGGTGCCCGCGACGGGCCGCACCAGGACCCGCCCGGGAGCACCGGGACGTTCGGTGACCCTCAGTCTCGCGGAGCGCGTCCGGGACTTCGCCTGGGCCGCGGGACCGTTCCGCACGGCGGCCCAAACCACGCCCGGGGGTGTGCGCGTGAAGTCGTTCTGGGCGCCCGACGCCCCTGCCGCGGGCGTCCGCCTCGGCCGCGCGGAAGCCGTCGCCGCCGTCGACCGGTTCGGCCGCGAGTTCGGCCGCTATCCCTACGGCGAGGTCGATCTCGTGATGACCGGCGGGTTCGGTGGCGGTATGGAGTATCCCGGCCTCGTCCTGCTCGGCACCACCGAGGAGGGCAACGCCGTCGTCCACGAGTTGGCGCACCAGTGGTGGTACGGCATCGTCGGCAACGACGAGTACGCCGCGCCGTGGCTGGACGAGAGCTTCGCCCAGTACGCCAACTTCCGCTTCTACGGACTGGAGACCCGCGACTGCTGGTCGGACGTCTACTGGCCGGACGAGAACTCCGAACTGACCGCCTCAATGGACTACTGGTCGCGGCACCGCGGCGAGTACCACCTTCTCTACACGGCCGGGCCCTGCGCGCTGGCCGACCTGGAACGCACCCTCGGCGCCGACACCATGGCCCGGCTCCTCAAGCGCTACGCCCGGGACCACTGGTACGGCGTCTCCACCACCGAGGACTTCAAGCGGGCCGCCCAGTCCATGACGGACGAGGACCTCGGCCCCTTCTGGGAGAGCCACCGCATCCGGTGACGGGGCCTCAGGTGACGTCCAGGTCGGCGTAGAGCATGTCGTGGTCCGAGTGCTCCGTGCCGACCACGCGGTGCTCGCGCGGGGCGATGCCGCGCAGGAAGACGTAGTCGAACTTGCTCTGCCAGTCCGTGGTCGGCTCGCAGGTGCCGACGGGCGCGGGGTGGCACTCCGGGTCGGTGTCCGTGGCCAGGGACCACATCGGGTCGAGTTCGGAGGCTTCCGGTACGGCGTTGAAGTCGCCGACGACTATGGCGCGTTCGTGCCGGGCGACCTCCTCGGCGAGTACGCGGACCTGGTCCGTCCTGAACTCCTCCTGACGGCGCTGGGCGAGGTGCGTGTTGAACACCCGGACGGACCGGCCGCCCACCTCGGTGGTGACCGCGAGGTATCCGCGGTCCTCGGAGCCGCCGTCGGGGTACTCGACGTTGACGGCGTCCGTGATCGGTGCCGCCGAGAGGATGGCCTGGCCGAAGCCCCCGGGGTTCCACGGTGCTCCCCCGCAGCGGCCCCAGTTCTGCAGGACCGATCCGTGTGCGACGTGGTAGACGAGCCCGTGGAAGGCCTCCAGGTAGTCCCGGATCCTGTCGACGTCACGGGCGCAGGCTTCCTGCATGCCGATGACCTGGGGCGCCTGCGCGGCTATCTCGGCGGCCCGGTCGAGGTTGCTCGCGTCGCAGGGGTTGCACAGGTTCCACGTCATGACCCGGTCGGGCACGATGTCCTTGACGGCTTCGACGGGCAGCGACCTGCCGGACAGGGCACCGCCGGGGGCGCTGGGCCCCACCAGTGCGACGCAGGCCAGCGCCACCGCGCAGACGAGCAATCGCGAGCCGCCCCATTTGAGCACCGCCGCCTCCTCGGTGTGGACACACACGGCAACCGCCGTTCCCACGGACGAGGTTATGGCACGGCGGGGCGGGCCCCGGCGGGCAGCCCTATGCTCGCCCCATGGATACCGAGGCGGTGCGATCGTTCGTCCGCGCGGCCGAGCTGGGACAGCTGCGGCACGCGGCCGACGAACTCGGTGTGACGCAGCAGGCCGTCTCGAAACGGATCGCGGCCCTGGAGCGGGCACTGGACGTCCGGCTGTTCACCCGCACGCCCCGAGGGGTCGAGCTGACGCTCGACGGGCAGGCCTTCCTGCCGCACGCCCGGAACATCGTCGCGAACGCCGACCGCGCCGTCACCGCGATCCGACGAGGCTCGCGGGCGCTGCGGATCGACGTCCTCGGCCTGCGGTCCGCGCAGGCCGTCGTCCTGCACGACTACTGGCGCTCACATCCCGGAACCGCACTCGACGTGGTGACGCTCAAGGTCGACGACCCGCGGCTGGCGGTGGCCGCCGTGCGGGCGGGCGACGTCGACGCCTCCTTCCGCTCGGTCACCGACCCGGCGGCGCTGCCGCCCGAGGTGCGGATGATCCACGCGTTCCACTCCCCGCTGGAACTCGTCGTCGGCCCGAGACACCCGCTCGCCTCCGCACGCACCGTGACGCCGGCCCGGCTGCGCGGGCACCGGATCTGGGTGCCCGGTATCGCCCCGGGCAGCGAGTGGGCGGACTTCTACGATCAGCTCACCGCCGGGTTCGGCCTCCGGGTGGACGCCGCGGGCCCCAACTTCGGCAACGAGGTACTCCTCGACATCCTCGCCGACTCCGACGACGTGGCCACCCTCGTGGGCTCGCGCGACCGGTACATCTGGCCGGCCGGTCACGATCTGCGCCGCATCCCGATCGCGGGTCCGACGCTCGCCTACCCGCTCTCGCTCCTGCTTCCCCGGGAGAATCCGCACCCGGGGCTCCGGGCGGTCGTCAACCACTTCGCGAACCTGGCCCCGCTGCCCGAGGACACCTGGCTGCCCTCCTGGGCGACGGGCCGGCCGGAGTAGAGCCCACCGGCCAGAGGCGCCCGCGGCACCGACGCGATCCGGCCGGGCCCCGTACTACCGGCCGACGATCGCCTCGACGATGCGCAGCAACCGCTCCCCCGCCCGGTCGATGCTGCCGTTCTGCGTGCTGACCTGTGCCCCTTCGAGGACGAAGGTGATCTGGGCCGCGGCCTGTTCGGGGTCGGGCATCCCCGCCTCGGCACACATGCCGACCAGCCTGCGGGTCTGGCGGGCCTTGTGCTCCTCGACCACCTGTCGCGCGGGGTGGGCGCGGTCGGGCAGTTCGGCGAGGGAGTTGATGAAGGGGCAGCCCCGGTGCGAGAGCCCCGGCAGCCCGTCGGCGATGAAGCGGGCGAGGCCCAGGATCTGCTCCCGGGGGCGGCCGGGATGTTCGGCCTCGACGCGGTCGAAGGCCGCCTGGTACTCGGCGGCCAGGATCCGCAGCCATTCGGCGACGAGCGCGTCCTTGGTCTCGAAGTGCCGGTAGATCGCCATCTTGGTGGTCTCGGCCCGCTCGGCGATCGCCTGGACTCCCACGCCTCGGATGCCCTCGCTCTGGAAGAGCTCCTCGGCCGCGTCGAGGATGCGCTCGCGGGGCGGCAGCTTCGCCACTCTGCCCGGCCTGGCGGCGGTCGATGTCATGCCTGCTCCGTGGTGTCCGGTGTTCCGGTCGGTGGGGTCCTTCACTCCTCTGTTACGGTACCAGTCCGTCCCACTCGATACCGCTCGGTATCACATGGGACTCAACGGTATTCCCACGTTCCCAGGAGTGACAGTGAGAGTGTCCGAGTACGTGCGCCACGACGCGGTGGGGCTCGCGGAACTGGTGGCCAGGGGCGAGGTGACCCCCGCCGAGGTGGAGGCCGCCGCACACGAGGCGGTGCGGCGGGTCAATCCGCGGATCAACGCCGTCGTGGAGACCTGGCCGGCCGACGACCGGCCCGCCCCCGGCAGCACGCCGCTGGCCGGCGCGCCCTTCCTGATCAAGGACTTCGGGGTCGCCATGGCGGGCCGGCGCACGGAGCTGGGCAGCCGGCTCGCGGCCGGGCACGTCGCCCGTTCCGACTCCTTCCTGATGCGGCGCTTCCGCCGCGCGGGACTCGTGACCCTAGGGCGTACCGCGACACCGGAGCTGGCCTACAGCATCACCACGGAACCGGTGCTGTACGGCCCGACCCGCAATCCGTGGGACCCCCGGCGCGGCGCCGGTGGATCCAGCGGTGGCGCGGCCGCGGCCGTGGCGGCCGGAGCGGTCCCCCTCGCGCACGCGACCGATGCCGCCGGTTCGCTGCGCATCCCCGCCGCGTACAACGGCCTCTTCGGGCTGAAGCCCACCCGCGGCCGGGTCTCCATGGGCCCCGCTCTCGACGAGGGATTCAACGGCCTGGCCGTGCAGGGCAGTGTCAGCCGCACCGTACGGGACAGCGCGGCACTGCTGGACCTGATACGCGGCCCGGAGCCGGGCGACCCCTACTTCGCCGAGGAGCCGTCCCGCCCCTACGCGGAGGAAGTCACGCGCCCGCCGGGCTCGCTGCGGATCGGGGTCCTCGCCCGGGCCTGGGGCGGGCGCCCCACCGCCGCCCCGGTGGCCGAGGCGCTGGAGCGCACCGTGCGGCTGCTCGAATCCCTCGGACACCGCACGGAGGAGGCCGCGGTCGGCCTCGGCGCCGACTGGGAGGAGTTCGTGCTGGCCAACGCGCGGCTGTCGACCGCGAATGTCGCGGCCTCGGTCGACGACCTGTCGGCGGCGCTCGGCCGGCCCGTCGACTCCTCGTCCCTCGAACCGGCGACGCTGGCCGCCCACCGCTACGGGCACCGGGTCAGCGGCCCCCAGTTCGTCACCGCCCTCGCGATCCGCAACCGCGTCGCCCGCGGCCTGGCCCGCTGCTTCGACACCTACGACCTGCTGCTCACCCCCACCCTGCCGGAGCTGCCCCCGGCGCTGGGCGCCTACGGCGCGGGCGCGGAGGCGCTCGACGGCCTCGGCTGGATCGAACGGCTCAACGACCACTCCCCATTCACCATGGCGTTCAACGTGGCGGGCACACCCGCCATGTCCGTGCCGGTGACGGCCGACACCGGGACGGGACTCCCGGTCGGCATGCAGTTCGCCGCCGGTTACGGCCTCGAAGGGCTCCTGTTCCGCCTCGCCGGCCAGCTCGAACAGGCGCAGCCGTGGTCGGACCGCACCCCTGCCGTGTGGGCGGGAGACTCTCCCGTTGCGCCGGGTCAGGCGGGCTCCGTCACGTCGCGGTAGTTGCCCAGGAAGCGCGGTGTGCCGTCCTCGACGCGGTAGAGGTAGAGACCGGCCGCGCGTTCGAACTCCCCGGTGTCCGGGGCGAAGGCGATCGTCTTGGCGAGGCCCTCGTACCGGGCCCGGCGCAGTCGCGCCGCGGTCGAGCCGCGTTCCGGACCGCCGTCGGCGGGGCGGCGCAGCGCGGAACCGACGAGGAGCAGGGCGTCGTAGGCCTCCAGGGCGAAGGGCGCGGCCGGTCCGGGCGCGGGTGCGGCGGGGAACCGTTCGGCGTACGCGGCGGTGAACCCACGCGCCCCGGGCAGCCGGGTCGCGTCGGCGTACGCGGTCACGCACAGCCAGCCCTGAGCGGCGTCTCCCGCTTCCTGGAGGAAGGGGAAGGCGGGTGACTCCCCCTCCTCGGGCGGCTCGGGATACAGGACGGGTTCCGGTGCCATGCGGGTGCCCTCGAAGCCGGTCGCCCGAAGGGCCCGCGCGCAGCGGGCGGCGCGGGACGGTGAGGTGCCGGCGTAGATCACCGCCTGGGCGCCCGATTCCCGTACCGACCGGGCCGCCTCGCCCGCTCCGTCCTGGCCCGCCGGGACCCGGTGCACGCTGACCCGGCCGCCGCCCGGCGGAGTCTGCCGGATCCGCTCGACCAGGCCCCAGTCCTCGTCGCCGGTGGCGGCGCGGTCGTCGACGAGGGCGGTGTGTGCGGTCCGTTCCACGGTGCCGAGGTAGCGCAGGAAGCCGTCGGCCGCGTCCACCTTGTCGGCGCGAAGCTGGAAGAGCGCCTGCCGTGAGGCCAGGGACAGGAGCAGCGGGCGCGCGGAGACGGTCACCATGGGCAGCAGTGCCCGCTCGTACCGTTCCGAGACCGCGGCGAAGCCCGTCCCGGTGGTGGGGCCCAGTACGGCGACGACCCTGGTGTCGGCCACGAACCGGTAGGCCACCTCGGCCGCGCGGTCGGCGTCGCCCCGGTCGTCCAGGACGGTCAGGCCCAGGTCGAACGGGCGGCCCTCGGTGGAGTTGTAGTGCGCCACCGCGAGTCGTGCGCCCCGCTCCTGTGCCTGCCCCAGCACCCTCGACGGGCCGGACAGGTCGGCGTGCAGCCCGATGGTCCAGCGGGGCAGTGGTGCGGCACCGCCGTCGTCCGCGCCGGGCCCCAGCAGGCGCCGGGCGGCGAGTCCGGCCCCGGTCAGCGCCGTGGCGAGCCCGGCTCCGAGACCGGCCCGGAGCATCCGGCGGCGGGTCGTCCCCCGGCTCGCGGTGGTGTCCCCCGCGGTGTCCGCGCCGGGTGCCCGCACCGGGGAGTCCCGTGCGGGGGTCGCGGGCGCGGGCGGTGCCGGGTCGGGAAGCGCGAGGACCTCCGCGGTGCGTTCGGCGATGACGCCGGGCAGCGGCGCGGGCAGCCAGCCGTCGTACGCCCCCGCCGGGAGCCCGTCGGCCAGTCGCTCCCGTACGGCGTCGGTGCCGGGCCGGTGGCGCGGGTCCTTGGCCAGACAGGCGCGCAGCAGCCCGAGCAGGTGCGGTGGCGAGCCGGTGAGATCCGGTTCCTCGTGGACCGTGCGGAACAGCGTGCCGGCCACGGTGCCCGCGTCGAAGGGGCGCCGCCCGGTCACCGCGTAGGCGAGGACGCAGCCGAGGGAGAACACGTCGCTGGGCGGCCCGGCCTCGCCGGACCGTGCCTGTGCCTGCTCCGGCGAGAGGAACCCCGGAGAACCGATGACCAGGCCACCGGCGGTCAGGGAGGTGACGCCGTCGGCGCGGGCGATGCCGAAGTCGATCAGCCGCGGACCGTCGAGGGCGAGCAGGATGTTGCCGGGTTTCACGTCGCGGTGCACGAGCCCCGCCGTGTGCACCTCGGCCAGCGCCTCGGTGAGCCGTACGCCGAGCACGCGCACCGTGTGTTCGGGCAGCGCGCCCATACGCCCGACGGCGTCGGCGAGGCTCGGTCCCGGTACGAACGCCGTGGCCAGCCAGGGCACCGCGGCCTCCGGATCGGCGTCGGCGTGCGGCACGAGCCAGCGGCCGGACAGCCGTGCGGCGGCCTGGGTCTCGCGTCGGAACCGCGCCCGGAAGGCCGGGTCGGCGGCGTGTTCCGCGCGCACCAGCTTCACCGCCGCCAGGCCGCCGCCGGGCGAGCGGGCCAGGTAGACCACGCCCATGCCGCCCGCGCCGAGCCGTCCGAGCAGCACCCGGCCACCGATCTCGACGGGGTCGCCCCGACGCAGCGGCCGCACCGCCGGCCCTCGTTCGCCCACCGGCTAGTCCCCTCCCGGCACGGCACCGAGGAAGCGGAACTCGCCGTTCTCGACCCGGTGCAGGTAGCAGACCTCGCCCTCGAACCGGCCGTTCTCCCGGTTGAACACGTACGTCTTGGTCAGGCCGCGGTACCGGGCGGCGCGCAGCAGCGTCGTGAGCCGGGCGCGCTCCGGGGGCCGGCCGTCGCGTACGCCCCGCACCAGTTGGTCGATGGCGAGGTTCGCGGCGTCGTACGCCTCCACCGCGTACCGGCCGGGCGGGGCGCCGAAGCGGCGCCGGAACGCGCGGGTGAACGACGCGGTGGCGGGCAGCCGTTGCGGGTCCACGAAGGACGTGCCGAGCAGCCAGCCCTCGGCGGCCGCACCGGCCTCGTCGAGGAAGACGGTCTCGGCCACGTCCTCCGGCCCGACCCGGGGCCCGTCGAACCCCGCGGCGGCGAGTCCGCGGGCGACCCCCGCCGCGCCCTCGGCCGGTCCCGCGTAGACGAAGGAGTCGACCTTCGCGTGCAGGATGTCCGTGACCTGCGGGCCGAGGTCGTCCAGGCCGGCGGGGACCACTCGCGGGTAGAACCGGGTCCGCGCCTTGCGCATGCCGTCGGCGACACCCTGGGTGATCTGCCAGGCGACGGGGTCCGCCGTGCGGTCCTGCATCAGCCCCGGGTAGGACACCTTCTCCTGCCGGGTCAGATGGACGGCGAGCCCGAACCCGAGCGCGTACACCAGCGGCCGGCAGTGCAGCGGCACCCGGTGGCGGCCGCCGACCAGCCGGAAGGCTCCGGGTTTGACGAGGAGCATCGGCAGCAGTGCCTCCTCGTAGGCGGCGACGGCGCCGTCGACGCACGCGTCGGTGGTCGGTCCGACCACGGCGAGCACGCGCCGGTCGCGCACCAGGGCCTGCGCGGCGGCTTGGGCGCGCCGGAGCGAGCCGCCGTCGTCGGCGGTCCGCAGGCGCAGTGCGAAGGGTTTGCCGGCCCGGGCGTTGTACTGCTCCACGGCGAGCCGCACGCCCTGCTCGTGGGCCTTGCCCGCCGCCTTCCCGGGTCCGCTGAGGTCGGCGTGCACGCCCACCGCCCAGGGCTCCTCCCCGGCGGGTGCGGCGCCGTCGTCGCGGGTCGCGGCCCAGAGCGCGGCACCGCCCCCGGCCAGCGCGAGCACCGCGCCGCCGGAGCCGAGCGCGAGGACCGAGCGTCGGCCGGGGCCGGTGTGCGGCGGGGTCACAGCGCCGCCCGGCCGGTCGACGACGGTGCGGTCGATGTCGGGCAGCGCCAGCATGCGGGCCGAGCGGTCGGCGATGTCCCGTACGACGTGCGGGGGCAGCCAGGCACCGCCGGACGGCGGATCCCCCGCCAGCCGGGCCTCGATCTCCCCCGCTCGGGGGCGGGCCGCGGGATCCTTGGCGAGGCACTGGCGCAGGAGCGCGAGCAGTTCACCGGCCGCCGCGGGATCGGCGGCGGGGCGGGGCGCTGCGCCGTCGTCGGCGGCGATGCCCGCCAGGTCGGGCTCGTCGTGCACGGTCCGGTACAGCACGGCCTGCGCGGTGCCCTCGCCGAACGGGAGCCGTCCGGTGGCCGCGTAGGCGAGCAGACAGCCGAGGGAGAACACGTCGCTCGGCGGGCCGAGCGCACCGGGCCGGGCCTCGGCCTGTTCCGGGGAGAGGAAGCCGGGCGTCCCGGCGACCAGGCCGGTGGCGGTGAGCGCGGTGTGGCCGGTGGACCGGGCGATGCCGAAGTCGATGAGCCGGGGCCCGTCGACGGCGAGGAGCACGTTGCCGGGCTTGACGTCGCGGTGGACGATCCCCGCCTCGTGCACGGCGCGCAGTGCGGCGGCGAGCATCCGGCCCAGCGCGCGCACGCTGTGCGTCGGCAGCGGCCCCGAGCGGTGGACCGCCTCGCCCAGCGAGGGGCCGGGGACGAAGGCCGTCGCCAGCCACGGCGTGGGGTCGTCGGGTCCCGCGCCGGTCACCGGCACCGCCCAGGGGCTGACCACCCGGCGGGCCGCCGCCACCTCGCGGCGGAACCGGGCCCGGAAGTCGGGTTCGTCGGCGAGTTCCGGCAGGACGACCTTGATCGCGGCCGGCGCTCCGGTGGCGGACCGTGCGAGGTAGACGACTCCCATGCCGCCCGCTCCGAGCCGGGCCAGCAGGCGGTGGCCGCCGATCGTCGCCGGGTCGTCCGGGAGCAGCGGTTGGCTCACTTGCGCACCCCTGTCTCCAGTTCGACCCTGGCCGACATGTACCCGATGACCTTCGAGCTGGTGGACTGCAGTTCCTGCTCCTCGTGGCCGGTGCCGCCCTTCACCGAGACGGCGAAGGTGACGACCCCCATCCGGGCCACGTCCCAGATGTACGGGTGCGGACTGCCGGGCAGGTCGCTGTGGATCCGGCCGGTCTCCTGGAGGTAGTCGCCGGTCCCGCTCGGGTCCGGTGACAGATCGCCGCCGGAGCGCAGTCCGGTGATCCTTTCGGTGGTGTTCAGTCGCTGGTCGGGGCAGCGCAGCGGCTCCTCCAGAGTGCGGGCCATCTCCCAGCGGGCGCTCTCCTCGGTGCGGTGGACCGTGACGACGGCGGTGACCCGCAGCGGCCCGGCGTCGCCCTTCGCGGGCAGCTCGCTGCGCCGGACGACGGCGACGAACTGGGAGTCGGGCAGCGGGCGTTGCTCCCACACGCAGTCCTCGTCCAGTTCGGAGGAGCGCCCAGGGCCGCTCTTGTAGTCGCTGCCCTTCACGTACCCGGCTCCCCAGTCGGCGGGCTTCGCGACGACCTTGCGGGCGATCCTCAGGGCCTGTGCCCGGTTCTTCGGCTGCCGGTCCGGGTCCGGCACGAAGTCCAGGAACGTGTCGACGGTCGGGCCGGGGCCCGGGTCGCCGGACGGGGTCGGCTGCCCGGATGTCTCGGGGCTCGCGGACGGCCCGCCGGTGCCGTCGGTGTCGCCGCCGCCCCAGCAGCCCGTCGCGAGGACGGCCAGGGCGAGCGCGCCGCCGCCCAGCCGTACCCGCACCCGTGTCCGTCTCCCCCAGTCCATGTGTCCCCCGTGTCCCGCGTTCACGGCAGTGAATGCCGTCGTACCGTCCCATCGTGCCCGCCGTGCACCGCGCCGCCGACGGGCGGGTGGCGAGCCGTGACGAAACCGATGCAGGGTGAGAGCCGGGGTGTTACGAGGACGGACGGGACCGCGGGGTCCGTGCGCCGGTCCGGCTGGACGGGTCTTCCCGGCCGGGGCCCGCCCCTTCCTGCGGCGGCAGGAAGAGCAGCCGGTCCTCGACGGCGTCCAGATGCCGGGGCGGCAGGTCCATGGTGACGGACAGGTCCTCGGCGGAGGCGAAGCCGCCGACCGCCGCCCGCATGCGCACGGCCGCCGCGGCCCGTTCGTCGGACAGGGTCAGGTGGCGGGCCAGGACGCCGGCGGGCACGTTGTTGACGTCGACGAGACCGCCGTCGGGAAACGCCCGGTCGGCCAGGTCGACCCGGCCGATACGCAGTTCGAGCGCCTGCCGCGGGTCGGTGGCGGCGATGCCCCGCGCGGTCTCCCGCGCCGCCCGCTCGTCGTGGTGCGCGGCGAGCAGAGCACGCTGCCGGTTCTGCAGCGGGCGCAGCAGCTCGGCGTCGGGGCTCTTCCACACCCGGGACCGGATCGCGAACGCGTGCCCGGCCCCGACGAGGATGTTGAAGAACATGGCGGCGCTGAACACGACCTCGTACGTGGCGGACACGTCCGGGTCGAAGGTGATGAACAGTGCGGCCGCCACGCCGTAGGGCACGGTGGCCAGTGCCTGCGCCGGGCTCTTCGTGCGCACCGTCGCGTGGATCATCAGGGGCAGCGTCCCGAGTCCGAGGGTCAGGACGGGGATCAGCGCCCACAGCGAGGTGAGCAGCGTCCGGGTGAGGGACTCTCGTTTGCTGAAGGGATGGAAGTCGGCCATGCTGCTCCCCCGTATCCGTCGGTGCGCGCTGTCCCTACCAAGGTAGGGACTCCCGGGCGGGGCGTCGCGGTTGCGGAATATCCGGGTGCTCGACCGCGCCCGGGGCGCTATCTTCGTGGCATGAACGTCATCGGCAGGAACATCTTCGCGACCGCGCGAGCGACCAGCTCGCCGGTTGCCGCCGCCTGACCTTCCCCCTTTCCCACCGGCGACCGGAAACGGTTCGTCGGTGGTTCACGTGGCGCTCCGCCACCTTCGCCCAGGTGCGAGGACCGCGCGGTTCCGTTCTCCGGTGCCTCTCCCGCCTCCAAGCGAAGGAGTCACCCCATGGACACCGAGGGCGTCCTGCGCACGTTCGTCGAGTACTACGAGGATCAGGGCCATCGCCGGATCACCGGCTCGACGCTGCTGCCCGAGCCGGGCGATCCCGTGCTGTTCACCAGCGCCGGCATGCATCCGCTCACCCCGTACCTGGAGGGCCGCCCCCACCCGCTGGGCCGGCGGCTGGTCAACGTACAGCGCTGTCTGCGCACCACGGACCTGGACGAGGTCGGGGACAGCACGCATCTGACGGTCTTCGAGATGCTCGGCACGTGGTCGCTGGGCGACTACGAGGGCTCGCGGAGCCTCGACTGGGCCCACCGGCTGCTCACCGAGGGTTTCGGGGTCGACCCGGGGCTGCTGCACGCCACCGTGTACGGGGGCGGTGAGCAGGTGGGGCCGGACACCGAGTCGCTGCGGCTGTGGCAGGAGCGCGGCGTTCCCGTGGAGCCGACGGTGGACGACAACTGGTGGTCCAACGGGCCGGTGGGCCCGTGCGGACCCGACTCGGAGATCTTCCTGTGGAGCGGAGACACCCCACCCCGGTCCACGCCCACCGGCGACGACCGCTGGGTGGAGGTGTGGAACCACGTGATGATGCGCCACCGGCGGCTGGACGACGGCCGCCTCGTGCCGCTGCCGCAGCGCAACGTCGACACCGGCCTGGGCCTGGAGCGCCTCGCCACGCTGCTGCAGGGCAAGTCGTCGGTGTTCGAGTGCGACGTCTTCGAGCCGTGGCGACGGCTGCTGCCCACCCTGTGGCCGCTGGACGAACCGTCGTTCCGGGTGGTCTGCGACCACCTGCGGTCGGCCGTCGTGGTCCTCGGCGACGGCGTCCGCCCGTCCAACACCGGCCGGGGCTACGTGCTGCGGCGCCTGGTGCGGCGGCTGCTCACCGTGCTGTGGCGGGACGACCCCTCGCGCGGGCTCGGTGACCTGCCGGACGAGTTGATCACGCACACCCTGGACCACTTCCGGCAGGACGGCGACCCCGGCCTCCTGCGGCGCCTGCTGGTGGACGAGGAGCGCCGGTTCCGGCGGCTCCTGGAACGCGGCCGGAACGTGCTGGCCCGGCCCCGGTTCCGGGGCCCGCTGGGAGAGGAGGACTTCCACTACCTCCATGACACCCACGGCCTGCCGCGCGAGCTGGTGACGAGCCTGCGCGGGGGCGGGTACCCGGAATAGGAGGCGTGCGGACCGTGCGGTCGTGACGCGCCGTCACCCGGTGCGGCGGGTGGGGCGCCGGCGGCGCTGGACGGCTCCGTAGGTCTCTTCGAGGGCGGTGGTCGCCGCGTCGTAGGAGCGCTGGGCGACGCCGACGAACAGGCAGTCGATGACGGCCAGTTGGGCGATGCGGCTGACGGTCGCGCCGGAGCGGAACGGCGTTTCCCGCGCGCAGGTCGTCAGCACCAGGTCGGCGCCGGTCGCGAGCGTGGAGCCCGGGTCGTTGGTCAGGGCGATGGTGGTGGCTCCGCGTTCGGCCGCGGCCTGGAGGGGCTCGGTGGTGTCCTCGGTCTCCCCGGAGTGGGAGACGGCCAGGGCCACGTCGCCGGGCCCCAGCAGGGCCGTCGCGGTGAGCGCCGCGTGCCGGTCGCTCCAGATGAAGGCCATCCGGCCTATGCGGTGCAGCTTCTGGTGCAGGTCCTGGCCGACGAACGCGCTGGCCCCCACGCCGAAGATGTCGATCCTGCGGGCCTTGGCCACCGCGTCCACCGCCCGGCCCAGCGCGTCGACGTCGAGTGCGGCGCCCGAGTCCTCCAGGGCCCGTACCTCGTTGTAGATGATCTTGCTGACTATCCGGTCCAGCGAGTCCGTCGGGCTGATGTCGGTGCCGCCCTGCGCCGCCCGCTCGCCGCCCAGCGCGTGCTCCCGCGCGGCGGCGGCCGCCAGTGCCAGGCGCAACTGGGGGTAGTTGCCCGTGCCGATGGTGCGGCAGAACCGCATCACGGTGGCCGCCGAGGTGCTCGCCCGCTCGGCCAGCGCGTGGATGGACAGTTCCGCGACCTGTCCCGGGTCGGCGAGGACCGCGTCGGCCACCCGCCGTTCCGAGGGTGCCAGGGAGGGCCGGGCGGCGCGGACGCGCGTGAGGATGTCGGCGAGCGGGCTGTCCTGGGCGGACGGCTCCGGCACGCGGGACGAGGACTGGCGGACCATGGCCCCTCCTGGATGTGGTGAACACAGGGTAATGGGGCGGCCCGAGGGCGTCAAAAAGTTACGCCCCAAACAACAGGACGTTACTTATTGACATCCGGAGGGCGGCGTTCCCATACTCGGACGGCGATCCGCACCGGTCACCGACGACCCGGTGGCTCTCGACGTGCCGGGTCACTCGGGCAAAGGGCAAGCCGTATGACTTCAGTAGTGGCGGTAGATCTCGGGAAGACCGGTTGCCGCGCCATGCTGTGGAGCAGTGCCGACTCGTCACGGGCTGTCAGCTCCGTGGCCGGTGCTCCCGGTCTGGCGGCACCCGACGGGGTGGCCGCGGCCCGGGCGGCCGTGCGCGCCGCCGTCGAGCCGCTCCTTCAACAAGCGGGCGGCGACCGGCCGGAGTCCGTCCTCGTGGGTGCCGCCGGAGCGGCTTCGGCACCCGCGGCCGCCCGGTCCCTGGTGGCTGCCCTTCTGGAGGACCTGCCCGTCCAGGAGGCGGCGGTCACCAGCGACGCCGTCACCGCCCACGCCGGCGCGCTCGGCGGCCGGGCGGGGGTGGTACTGGCGATCGGCACCGGGGCGGTCGCCGTCGGCATCGGCACCGACGGGACGTACGCACGCGTCGACGGCTGGGGCCCACTGCTCGGCGACGACGGCAGCGGCGCGCGGATCGGCACGGCCGGACTGCGCGCGGCCCTGCGGGCCCACGACGGGCGGGGCCCGGACACCGTGCTGCTGGACGCCGCCGTCGGCCTCTTCGGCGACCTGGAACGGCTGCCGGCGACCGTCGGACGGGACGGCAATCCCGCTCGTACGGCCGCCGCGTTCGCCCCCGAGGTGGCCCGCGCCGCCGAGGCGGGGGACGCCGTCGCCTCGGCGATCGTCCGGGACGCGGCCGCCGACCTGGCCGAGACCGCGCTCGCGGCGGCCGGCCGCATCACCACCGGCGGCGAGCCACTGCCGACGGCCGTCACCGGTGGGCTGACCGGTCTCGGCCCGGCCCTGATGGCACCGCTGACCGCCGCCCTCACCGGTTCCGGACTCCCCGTGCGGCTCACGCCCGCGCTCGGCGACCCCCTGGACGGGGCCCGCCTGCTGGCGCTGGACCGCGCGACCCCTCACACCTCCCTCGTCGTCCGGGTCCGCCGGACGACCGCCAACCCCCCTCTCCCCACGCCGGCGACCCCACCGGCCAGTGTCTAGGAGCAAGTGTGCGCCAGCTCGACCTCGTGGTGATCGTGGTCTACCTGATCGGGATCGCCTGGATCGGCCTGCGGAAGGCAGGCCGGCAGAAGTCGGCGAAGGACTACTTCGTCGGTGAAGGCCACATGCCGTGGTGGACGGTCTCCTTCTCGGTCGTCGCCACGGAGACCAGTGTCCTCACGGTGATCAGCGTCCCCGGCGGCGCCTACAGCGGCCAGGGGTTCGGCAACGTCGAACTGGCCCTGGGCTACGTCGTCGGACGTGTCGTCGTGGCCACCGTGCTGATCCCCCTCTACAAGCGCGGCGGTTTCGTCAGCGCCTACCAGTACCTGGGCGACCGGTTCGGCCTGAAGCTGCAGGGGCTCGCCTCGGTGACCTTCGTGTTCACCCGGCTCATGGCCGAGGGCGTGCGGCTGTTCGCCTCCGCCATCCCGATCAAGCTGCTGCTCGACGAGTTCGGTGTGCACGCGAGCTACCGCGTGATCATCATCGTGATCACGCTCATCACCGTGGTCTACACGTACCTGGGCGGCATCAAGGCCGTCATCTGGACCGACGCCATCCAGATGGTCCTCTACCTCGGCGGCGCGGTCCTCGCCGTGGCGGTGCTCTCCGCCCACGTCGGCGGTGACGGCTACGCGCGTGCCCTGGACGCCGGGAAGTTCACACTCTTCGACACCGACTTCGACCTCGCCCACATCCTCACCAGTCCGTTCGCCCTGCCCACGGCCATCATCGGCGGCGCCATCTTCGCCATGGCCTCGCACGGCTCCGACCAGCTGATCGTCCAGCGGGTGCTGGCCACGCGGACGCTGCGCGAGGGCCAGAAGGCCATGATCGCCTCGGGTGTCTTCGTCACCGTCCAGTTCGCCGCCTTCTCCCTCGTCGGCGCGCTGCTGTGGTCGTACAACGAGGGCAAGTCCTTCGCGGAGTTGGGGCTGTCCAGCTCGGACAACCTCTACCCCGAGTTCATCCTGCACGGGCTGCCCGTGGTGGTCTCGGGCCTGCTCGTGGCCGGCATCCTGGGCGCCGCGATGGGCTCGCTGTCCTCGGCGCTGAACTCCATGTCGAACTCGACGGTCGCCGACATCATCCACAGCTTCTTCCGCAGTACGCCGTCCGAGGAGGCGCTGCTCAGGCTCGCCCGCTGGATGACGTTGGTGTGGGCGACGCTCATGGCCGTCTTCGCCTGCGCGTTCAGCGCGAGCACGGGCAACGTGTACCTGACCGGACTGACCATCGCGGGCTACACCTACGGCGCGCTGCTCGGCGCGTTCCTGCTGGGGCGGCTGGTCAAACGGGCCAACGAGGTCGACTCCGTCGTGGCCTTCCTGGTCACCATCGGGGTGATGACGTACATCGTGCGCGGGGTGAAGATCGACGTCACCACCGGCGGGACCACCGTGTCCCAGGCGATCGCGGCCCAGTGGCTGGTGCCGATCGGCGTACTGATCACCCTGCTCGTCGGCGGTGTGCTGAGCCTGTTCCACCGGGCGCCGGAGCCCTCGGCGGGCCCGGCACTCGACGAGGACCCCGGCGCCGGACCCGACCGGCTGACCACGACGGCCGGGCGGAACTGACCCCCGTCCCCGTCCCGCTCAACCCTCGCAGGAGTACATCGTGCGTGTGATCGGCCTGATGTCAGGCACGTCCTACGACGCCATCGAGGCGGCCGCCGCGGACCTCGAACTGCGGGGCGAGGCCCTGGTGATGCGCCCGCTCGGCCATCTCTCCGCCCCCTACCCGGACGGGCTGCGCGACCTGATCGCGGACAGCCTGCCCCCGGCGGCGGCAACCGTCCGGACCGTCGCCCGGCTCGACACCGGCATCGGGCAGGCCTTCGCCGAGGTGGCCGTGCGGGCGGTGCGCGAGCTGTGCGGGGGCGCCGCCGACCTGGTGGTCTCGCACGGGCAGACCGTGTACCACTGGGTGGAGGACGGCGCCGTGCGCGGCACCCTCCAGCTCGGCCAGCCCGCCTGGATCGCCGAGGCGACCGGTCTGCCGGTCGTGTCCGACCTGCGCGGCAGGGACGTCGCGGCCGGTGGTCAGGGGGCGCCGCTGGTGGCCATGACCGACGTCCTGGCCATGGCGGCGCTGCCCGGCGTCCCCGCCGCCCTCAACCTCGGCGGGATCGCCAACGTCACCGTCGTCGCCCCCGGCGCCGAGCCGCTGGCCTTCGACACCGGTCCGGCCAACGCACTGCTGGACACCGCCGTACGGCACTTCACCGACGGCGCGGCCGCGTACGACGAGGACGGGCGCCGGGCCGGTGCGGGCCGGGCCGATCCGGCGCTGCTGCGAGTGCTGCTGGACGACCCGTACTACGGCAGGCCCGCTCCGAAGAGCACCGGCAAGGAGCAGTTCCACCTGCCCTACCTGCTGCGGGCGCTCGCGGCGGCGCCCGTCGCGGAGCCCGACGACGTCCTGGCGACCCTGGCCCGGCTCACCGCCGTCACGGTGGCCGACGCCTGCCGGGCGCACGGCGTGACACGGCTCGTCGTGTCCGGCGGTGGCGCGCGCAACCCCGTGCTGATGGGCATGATCGCCGAGGAGCTGCCCGGGGTGGCCCTCGGTGCCAGCGACGCGCTCGGACTGCCGTCCGACGCCAAGGAGGCACTGGCCTTCGCCCTCCTGGGCTTCCTGACCGTCAACGGCCTGCCCGGCACGATCCCCTCGGGGACGGGCGCCCGCCGGGCGTCACTGCTCGGCAGCATCACGCCCGGGCGGGAGCCCCTGCGGCTGCCCGAGCCGGCCGGCGGGCCGCCCCGGGTGCTGCGCGTCGTCGGCGGGCCCTGAGCACTGGTGCGCACCGGGGCCGGACGCCTCAGCCGAGGTCGCCGGTGCGGGCCCGCCGCCACAGGTCGACGTCGCCGTCGACGACCGCGTACTTGTCGATCTCGGCCAGCTCGTCGTCGCCGAAGGACGGGTTGGCCAGGGCGGCCACGTTCTCCTCCAGCTGCTCGGGGCGGGAGGCGCCGATCACCAGCGAGGTGACCCGCGGGTCGCGCAGCGCCCAGGCGAGCGCCATCTGCGCCAGGCTCTGGCCCCGGCGGGCGGCGATGTCGTTCAGGGCGCGCAGCCGCCGGACGGTGTCCTCGGTGAGCCAGCCGGTCGCGAAGGACTTGCCCTGGGTGGCGCGGGACCCCTCGGGCACGCCGTCGAGGTAGCGGCCGGTGAGCAGCCCCTGCGCCAGTGCGGTGAACCCGATGACGCCGAAGCCCTCGTCGGCGGCCGCGTCGAGCAGGCCCTCGGTCTCGATCCACCGGTTGAGCATGTTGTACGAGGGCTGGTGGATCAGCAGGGGTGTGCCCAGGTCGCGCAGGATCGCCGCGGCCTGCCGGGAGCGCTCGGCGTCGTAGGAGGAGATGCCGACGTAGAGCGCCTTGCCCTGCCGCACCGCCGTGTCCAGCGCCGTCATGGTCTCCTCCAGCGGGGTGGAGGCGTCCAGGCGGTGGGAGTAGAAGATGTCGACGTAGTCGAGACCCGTCCGCTTCAGCGACTGGTCGAGCGAGGCGAGCACGTACTTGCGGGAGCCGCCGCCCTGGCCGTACGGGCCGGGCCACATGTCCCACCCGGCCTTGGTGGACACCACCAGCTCGTCGCGGTACGGCGCCAGGTCCTGCCGCATGATCCGGCCGAAGTTGATCTCGGCGGACCCGTAGGGCGGACCGTAGTTGTTGGCGAGGTCGTGATGGGTGATGCCGAGGTCGAAGGCCCGCCGGGCGATCCGCCGCTGGGTCTCGAACGGCTTGTCGTCGCCGAAGTTGTGCCAGTAGCCCAGGGACAGCGCGGGCAGGTCGAGTCCGGAGCGTCCGGTGCGGCGGTACTGCATGGTGCCGTCGTAGCGGCTGGGGTCCGCGACGTGGTTCATGGGGGTTCTCCGGTGGGGAAGCGGGTCGGGCGGCCCGCGCCACGCGACCGTCCGGCCGCGGCGGCGGCGGCGCGGGCACCGTCAGTTTCTCACCGACGTCGGCGAGGTGATCCACCCGGTCGCACTCGTCCCGCCCGACGCCGCTGTCCCCACCTGACCGCCGTCGGACCGCCGCCGGTCAGGTGGAGATGGTGGTGACCGCGTCGACTCCGTAGGTGCGCGCGTAACCGTTCTCCGTGCCCACCAGAAGGTCGACGACCTCGAAGTACCGGTCCCAGAAGGGCGTCTCGCGCAGGGCGTCCACGAGGAGCTGATAGGCGTGGTGGTCGTCGGCCTCCCAGACCCACACGTCGGTGACGCGGGCGGAGTAGAACTCCGTGTCGTAAAAGCGTGACCGGACGCCGGTGGTCCTGGCCCTGACGACGGGGACGACCTCGGTACCGAAGGCGCGCACCCGCTCCTCGACGGTCAGGGCGAGCCACTCGGGCGTGGTCTTGACGAGCATGAACGCGGTGACCGGGGTGCGGTCCGTCTCTTCGGGCATGGCTGCTCCCTGTTTCCGGGTGAGAGTGAGAGTGAGTGAGAGGGGGTGGGCTGGGACTGGGGGCGCGGAGTCAGGACAGGACCGCGGGCCCGAGGGTCCGGGTGACCCAGTCCTCGAAGGTGGTCGGGGTGGCCGTGTCCGGGGTGCGGGTGACGCCCGCGTCGAGGCCGTCGTCCTTGGCCCGCTTCATGGCGACGACGCCGTCCGCGAACTCCCGGTCGAGGCCGTGGCCGACGAGGGTGGCACGCAGGTCGTCGAACGCCTGGCGTTCGTAGCGGACGGGGCGGCCGAGCCGTTCGGTCATGATGCGGGCCAGGTCGTTGGGCGACAGGTCCCGCGGTCCGAGCACCGGGACGCTGCCGGTGCCGGTCCACGACCGGTCGAGCAGGAGGCCGGCGGCCACGGCGGCGATGTCGGCGACGGCCACGAGAGGGGCCTTGCGCTCGGCGTCGACGACGTCGGTGAAGCAGCCGCGCTCCCGGATCGAGCCGGCCTCCTCCAGGAGGTTCTCGAAGAACGACGGGTTGGCCAGCGCACGGTAGGCGACGCCGGTTTCCGCGATGAGGTCGTCCACGGCGAGGGTCGCGGTGACGAGCCCCGCCCGGGCCGCGACCGGGGTGCCGCGGCCGAGTGCGGAGACGCCGACGACATGGCCGACGCGGTGCGCGGCGAGCGCGTTCGCGGCGGGCCGGGTGAAGCCCCGGTAGGCGTCGTCCGGGGTGCGGGAGGAGTCCGGCGGGACCAGCCAGAAGACGGCGTCGGCGCCGTCGAAGGCACGGTCGACGACGGCGGGGTCGCCGTGCGAGCCGGTGACCACCTCGACGCGCTCGCGCACCGGGTCGGCCAGGCGTGCGGGGTCGCGCACGATCACCCGCAGTTCCTCGCCCCGGGCGGGGGCGGACTCCAGGAGCAGGGGCAGCAGTCGGCGCCCGATGTTCCCGGTGGGGGCAGTGATGACGATCATGAAAACCTCGTGGGTCGTTCCGTTCGGGTACGCCCACATCCTGCGGAGCCACGAGGTGTTGCCACAATGGGAACTTCAGCAAGGGATTATTGTCCGGAACGGAATAACACTGGTGAACAGCACAGACCGGATCGCGCCGGTCCTCGACGCCAACCTCGCCGTGGCGCTCGACGCCCTGCTGGCCGAGCAGAGCGTCACCCGCGCCGCCGCCCGCATGCACACCTCCCCCGCCGCCATGAGCCGCACCCTCGGCCGCCTCCGCCGGCTCCTCCAGGACCCCCTGCTGGTCCGGGCGGGGCAGACCATGGTGCCGACCCCGAGGGCACTGGCCCTGCGGGACGAGGCCGCCACCGTCGTACGCCGGCTCGGCGCGCTGCTCACCCCGGCCACCGACGTCGACCCCGCCACCCTGCGCAGCACCTTCAGCCTCCAGACCGCCGACCTGGTCGGCGCGGCCCTCGCCGCCGGTCTGCTGACGCTGGCCGGGCAGGAGGCGCCGGGGGTCTCGCTGCGGTTCCGGGCGGAGGAGCTGGAGGCCGGGCCGGCCCTGCGTGACGGCCGGGTGGACCTGGAGGTCGGGGCGGTCGACCACGTGGATCCCGAGACCCGGGTCGAGGAGCTGGTCACCCTGCGGATGACGGCGGCCGTCCGGCCCGGTCACCCACTCACCGAAGGGCCCTTGACCGCGGCGCGGTTCGCCGCCGCCGAGCACGTCGGGGTCAGCCGGCGCGGCCGGTTCGACGGTCCGGTCGACGCCGTCCTCGCCGAGCACGGCCTCAGCCGCCGGGTCGCCGTCGTCCTGCCGGGGCACCTGGCCGCACTGTCCCTGGCCGCCCGCACCGACGTCGTCGCGCTGGTGCCCGCCGCGCCGGACGACGACTCCGCACCCAGCCCGCTCACCGAACAGGCCTCGGTCCTCGGACTGCGCCTCCTGGACATCCCGCTGCCACTGCCGCCGGTGACCATCAGCATGGCCTGGCACCCCCGGCACACGGCCGACGGCGCGCACCACTGGCTGCGCGGCGCGGTCCGCCGGGTGCTGCGTGCCGGGCCGTCCGGCCGCCGCGGGTAGTCGGGGGGAACGGGCGGGACAGGGTGCCGGTCCGTCTTCCCCGCCGCGGCACCCGCCGCCCGCTCCGCTTGCGGGGGCCGGGCGGCGGCGGAGACTGATACGGACGACGGCACTCCGGAAGGCCTGGACGGATGGGCGAGCACGCGGTGCGTCCCGGCGCCGGGACGCGGCACGGCCGACGGGCCGACGTGCCGACGGCCTCCGCCCCCTCCTCCCTCCCGCCCGGCCCGCCCCGACACCCGCACCCGCACCCGATTGACGCGGCCGCTCCTGGGCACACGTGCCGCGGGAACCACGCGGGCCGGGGCCCCGGGCACGGCCCGGGCGTCGGCGGGACCGCTCTGCCGGGCAGGGCGAAGAGGGTCCCGTGCCCCGTGTTCGAGTCGCGCGGCTCCTGGGCGTCAGCCACTCCCCGACGAAAGGCAGTCTCATGACGGACACCCCGCCCGCCACCACCACGGACTCCGGCGCACCGGCGGAGAGCGACGAACACTCGCTCACCGCGGGCCCGGCGGGTCCGGTCCTCCTCCAGGACGCCTACCTCATCGAGCAGATGGCGCAGTTCAACCGGGAGCGCATCCCGGAACGCCAGCCGCACGCCAAGGGCAGCGGCGCCTTCGGCCACTTCGAGGTGACGCACGACGTGAGCGCCTACACCAAGGCGGCCGTCTTCCAGCCGGGCACGCGGACCGACCTGGTCACCCGCTTCTCGACCGTCGCCGGCGAGCGCGGCAGCCCGGACACCTGGCGCGACCCGCGAGGCTTCGCGGTGAAGTTCTACACCAGCCAGGGCAACTACGACATGGTCGGCAACAACACCCCCGTGTTCTTCGTCAAGGACCCGATGAAGTTCCAGCACTTCATCCGGTCGCAGAAGCGCCGGGCGGACAACAACCTGCGCGACCACGACATGCAGTGGGACTTCTGGACGCTCTCGCCGGAATCCGCGCACCAGGTCACCTGGCTCATGGGAGACCGCGGCATCCCGCGCACCTGGCGCCACATGAACGGCTACACCTCCCACACCTACATGTGGATCAACGCCTCGGGCGAGCGCTTCTGGGTGAAGTACCACTTCAAGACGGACCAGGGCATCGAGTACTTCACCCAGCACGAGGCCGACCAGATGGCGGCGGCCGACACCGACTACCACATGCGGGACCTCTTCGAGCACATCCGCGACGGCGACTTCCCGAGCTGGACGCTGCACGTGCAGGTGATGCCGTACGAGGAAGCCGCGGGGTACCGGTTCAACCCGTTCGACCTGACGAAGGTGTGGCCGCACGGCGACTACCCCCTCATCCCGGTCGGCCGCATGACGCTGGACCGGAACCCGACGGACAACCACGCCGAGATCGAGCAGGCGGCCTTCCAGCCCAACAACCTGGTCCCCGGCATCGGTCCGAGCCCGGACCGCATGCTGCTGGCCCGGCTCTTCTCGTACGCCGACGCCCACCGCCACCGGATCGGCGCGAACTACCAGCAGCTTCCCGTGAACGCCCCGGTCGTCGACGTCCGCACCTACTCCAAGGACGGCGCGATGGCGTACCGGAAGACCACCGACCCGGTCTACGCGCCGAACTCCAAGGGCGGCCCTGCCGCCGACACCGAGCACTACGGCACACCGCCCGGCTGGGAGACGGACGGGTCCATCACCCGCACGGCCTACGTCAGCCACGCCGAGGACGACGACTGGGGGCAGCCGGGCACGCTGGTGCGCGAGGTGATGGACGACGCGGCCCGGGACCGGCTGGTGGACAACGTGGTGGACCACCTCCTCAACGAGGTGACCGAGCCCGTGCTCCAGCGGGCCTTCGAGTACTGGTCGAACATCGACAGGAACATCGGCGAGCGCATCGCCAAGGGCGTGCGTGCGAAGGCGGGCGAGAAGGACTTCAAGGCCGCCGAGCAGCGCAATCCGGCCCGCCGGTCCATGCAGGACAAGGCCTGATTCCTCCCGCGGTTCTCCGCTCCAACGGGGCGTGCGCCGACCGGCGCACGCCCCGTTGTGCGTTCCCCGGCGGTCGGCGACGACAGTCCATGACAGTGACTGACATCGCATGTTACCTTCGATGACAGCGGCTGTCATCGAAGTCGCCGCATACCGACATACCTGGAGGATTCTCATGCGTGTTTTCGTCACCGGCGCCTCCGGCTGGATCGGCTCAGCCGTCGTTCCCGAGCTCATCGGGGCCGGTCACCAGGTCGTGGGACTCGCCCGTTCGCAGGCCTCGGCCGAGGCGCTCACCGCGGCCGGGGCCGACGTGGTCCGGGGCACCCTGGACGACCTCGACGTCCTGCGGCGGGCCGCCGCCGACTCGGACGGGGTCGTCCATCTGGCCTTCAAGCACGACATCGCGTTCTCGGGCGACTTCAAGGGCGCCGGCGAGGCCGACCGGCGGGCCGTCGAGGTGATCGGCGAGGCGCTCGCCGGGTCCGACCGGCCGTTCACGATCGCGTCCGGAACGCCCGCGATTCCCGGGCACGTGGCGACCGAACACGACGGCCACGACGCGGACCGGGCCGCGGCCGCCCGGGGCGACGCCCAGCACATCCGGGCCGTCACCGCCGAACTCACCCTCTCCCTCTCGGCCCGCGGTGTCCGCTCCTCCGTGGTGCGGCTGGCGCCGACCAATCACGGCGAGGGGGACAACGGGTTCGTACCGGCCCTCATCGGGATCGCCCGCGGCAAGGGCGTCTCCGGGTACATCGCGGACGGCGCCAACCGCTGGTCGGCGGCGCACCGTCTCGACTCCGCGCGCCTGTTCCGACTCGCGCTGGAGAAGGCCCCCGCGGGCTCGACGCTGCACGCCGTCGCGGAGGAGGGCCTGCCGGTGCGGGACCTCGCCGAGGTGGTCGGCCGGCAGCTGGGCCTGCCGGTGGTGTCGGTCCCGGCCGCGGACGCGGAGGCCCACTTCGGCTGGCTGGCGGGCCCCCTCGCCGCCAACCGCGCGGCCTCCAGCGTCCTGACCCGCGAGCTGCTGGGGTGGGAGCCCGTCCAGCCCGGGCTCGTCGAGGACCTGGAACAGGGCCACTACTTCAAGTAGCCCGGTCGCCTCGCACGGCCACGGTTGCCGCGAGGAGCCCCGGCCCGGGCCTCAGACCAGCTCGGGCTGCGGTTCCGCGGGGCGCGGCGGTTCCGGCTGCCGCGCCGGCACGGCCTTCGCCTCCCACCGCCGGGTGGTCCGCAGGTACCCGAGGATCACGGAGGCCATCGCGAGGAGAAGCAGCGGCCCGGCCGCCCACGGGTGCTCGGCCATCTCCACCGGCAGGTACCGGTAGGACACCAGCAGCACCGCGAACACCGCCGTGCCGGACGCGACCAGCCGGACGGCGGCACGGTCCCAGCCCCGCGCGGACGCCCGCATCGCGGCCTCGACGGTGAGCGCGAAGACCACGCCGGCGACGAGGTCGGCGCCGTAGTGGTAGCCGAAGCCGAGGGTCGCGGTGAGGGTGGCGACCAGCCAGAACGTGCCCGCGAAGCGCATGCCCCGTGAGCCCCTGCGGGAGTGGATGAACAGCGTCGTGGCCCACGCCGTGTGCAGGCTGGGCATGCAGTTGCGCGGGGTGATGTCGTCGAACGGGATCGCCTGCGGCGCGCCGGCCGGCGGCAGCGTGTCCGGCCACAGGTTGGCCACCGCCCACTGACCGCCGTCGGCGCCGTAGGCGAAGACCGGTCCGACGACCGGGAAGACCATGTAGACGGCGGGCCCGAGCAGACCGATGACGAGGAAGGTCCGCACGAGGTGGTGGCTCGGGAACCGGCGCTCGACCGCCACGTGGCGCAGTTGGTACAGCCCGACGAGGGCGGCGGCCAGGGGCAGCTGGCCGTAGACGAGGTGGAGCAGGTGTCCGCCGACCGGCTCGGTGGCGTCGACGAACCGGCCGGCCAGCCACGAGGGGTTGCCGAGCGCCTGGTCGGCGGTGGCCACGTACGGGTCGAGCACCGCCTTGCGGGTCTCCGAGGTGATGAGCAGCCAGGTGTCGCCCGTCTTGTGGCCGGCCACAAGCAGCAGCCCCAGCCCCACGCCCTTCAGCAGCAGGGTCCGCTCGCCGCCCTCGCGGCGCGTCACGGCGACCACCGCACAGCCCAGGACCACCCACAACGCGCCGTTGCCGAAGTTCATGTCGGCGCCGGCCGCCCAGCGCACCAGCCAGAAGACGACGTCGATGCCGATCGCGGCACCGGCCGCGACCAGGCGCTGCCGCCAGGTCAGCACCACCATCGTCAGCGCGAGGCCGGCGTACAGCAGCGGCCCCGAGTCGGGCGCGAAGACCACTTCTCGCGCCTGCTCGGTGATCGGGCCCCGCACGCCGTAGTGGCGCGCGGCGAATTCCAGCGCGACGAGGAAACCGAGGGTCACCGCACCGGCCGCGGTCCACAGCAGGACCCGCGGCCGACGCAGCGCGGCGGACAGACGGCCGCGGTCTCTTCGCGAGGATATTCGTGTCGGTAGGGTTTTCAATTGTTTGGCCCGTTTGCTAGGGGGTCGGACAAATGGGTGGCTCACCCAGGTCACTCGCACGGTTCGTCACGAGTTCGAACATGCTAACGGCACCGCCGAGCCGACCCCCGGGCGCGCGTCGGGCCGCGGGCCACCGGGCCGCCGTAGCGGTCGGTGCGCAGGTCGCGTTCGAGGAGAGGGACTGGCCCGGATCTCGGGCACGACGGCTACGCTGGAACCTGCCACCGACGTCAGAGGCAAGTAGGTGTGCCGCGGATCACAGCAGGGAGCAGGTCGTGCGGATCGGGGAAGTGGCGTCGCGGGCCGGGGTCAGCGTCCGGTCGGTGCGCTACTACGAGGACCAGGGGCTGCTGGTCAGCACGCGCAGCGCCGGGGGCCAGCGCCAGTACACGGAGCACGAGGTCGAGCGGGTCCAGTTCCTCCAGCGGCTGTACGCCGCGGGCCTGTCCAGCCGGACCATCGCCGAACTGCTGCCCTGCGTGGACGCGCCCAGCGAGGCCCGTTCCGACGCCGCGCTGGAGCGCATGGCGCAGGAGCGGGACCGGCTGACCGAGCACATCGCCGACCTCGTCCGCACCAGGGACGCGCTCAATGCCCTGATGACGGTGGCCCGTGAGGACCAGGACACCTAGTTTGCCCAATCATGTCGGGCAAGCTCATAATCTTGCCGGCTGCCTGGTGAGCGATGCGGAGGACGGGTGTGGCTCGGGTAGGACTGACGACCGAGGGCCTGATCAGGGCCGGGGCCGAGACGGCCGACGAGATCGGCTTCGAGCGCACCACGCCGACGGAGCTGGCCCGGCGGTTCGGCGTCCGCACGGCGAGCCTGTACTCGCATGTCAAGAACGCCCACGAGCTCAAGACCGGGATCGCACTGTTCGCCCTGGAGGAGCTGGCCGACCTGGCCTCCGAGGCGGTGGCCGGGCGGGCCGGCAAGGACGCGCTGACCGCGTTCGCGAACGTCTACCGCGACTACGCCCATGAACACCCGGGCCGCTTCGCCGCCACGCAGTTCCCCCTCGACGCCCGGGCGGCGGCCTCCAGTGCCGGGGGGCGGCACTCCCAGATGTCACGGGCGATCCTGCGCGGATACCGCCTGGCGGAACCGCACCAGACCCATGCCGTGCGGCTGTTGGGCAGCGTCTTCAGCGGCTTCGTCGGTCTGGAGGCCTCGGGGGGCTTCAGCCACAGCGCCCCCGGCACGCAGGAGAGCTGGACGGAGATCCTCGACGCGCTGGACGTCCTGCTGCGGACCTGGCCGACCACGTCCTGACCCGGCGCCGGGCACCGGCGGTGTCCCCCCTCTCGCCTCAGGACCGGGCGGCGGTGAGGGAGAGTGCGTACAGCGCCGTCGAGGTGAAGTCGTCCGCCGGTTCCACCGTCTGCCAGGCCCGCACGTCGTCGACGTAGCCGGCGCCGCGACCGTCGTACCGCGACCACGGCCCGCCGTCCGGGGCGAAGGAGCAGGGACGGCTGCCGTCGATGGCGTCGGGCTCCTTCAGCAGGTCCGCGTCGTTGGGTCCGTTGACGACGGCGCCGCGCAGGATGTCGCCGCGGCCGGTGCGGCTCATGGCCAGGTTGGCGACCTGGTGCTGGGGGCAGTGCGGGTAGAGGTCGCCCGCGCCCACGACGAAGCTGGTGCCCCAGGCGTTGGCCCCGAAGACCCAGGCGCGCTGCTGCGCGGCGAAGTCGTCGTAGCGGTGGTCGCCGGTGACGCGCGCGTACAGCTCGGCGGTCGCGAGCAGCCCGAAGGTGTTCGGCACCGCGTCGAAGTCGGTGGGTATGACGCCCGACCGGAAGGGGTCCTCGGCCGCGCGCTTTCGCCCCGTCTCCACCTGCCGCCTCAGTTCCGCCTCCAGGGCGCCCGCGAGGTCGGCGTCGGGGTCCGCCGAGGTGAGCACGTCGGCGTGGGCGAGGGCGCTGACGTCGGCGGGCCCCAGGGTGCCGTCGCGCTCCTCGCGCAGGACCGCGCGGGCCCAGGTGACCGCCTCGCCGCGCCACCGCGAGGCGCGTGCGTCGCCCAGGGCGTCCGCGCCGCGGAAGAGTTCGACGGCCGCCCACTCCATGTCGTCGCGCCAGGAGTGCTCCTGGTAGTAGTCCGCGGGCACGGTGGTGACCAGGTCCCCGGCGTCCGGCCCGGTGTCCGCCCGCGCGTAGACGGCGGCCGCCTTGTCCAGCCACTCGCGGGCCTGTGCCGGATCGTCCTCGGCCGCGGTCTGCGCGGCGAGGGCGAAGGCCGCGGCCACCCGGCCCGCGAGGTTGGGGCTGACGGGCTGCCCGGGTTCGTTGGCGCGGAAGACGGGCCGGTACTTGATCAGGTAGTCGGGGTCCCCCGGTCGCACGCCGAGCCGGTCGTCCTGCTCGGGCAGCCGCCACACGTCGTGGTCGCCGCGGACCTCCCGGCCGCCCGACCCGAGCCCCACCTGTGCGTAGAGCGTGCCGGTCTCCCCGTCCCACATCCTGTCCAGCCAGGCCAGACCGTGCCGTGCCTCCGCCCGCAGTCCGGGCACCGCCGTTGTGTCGCGGACGGTGCTCAGCATCTGGGCGACCACGTAGGACGTCGTGTGCGTGAACTTCAGGAAGTCGCCCGCGTCGAACCACCCGCCCGACACGTCCACGGGGCCGCCCACCTCGGCCGGCCGGCCGGTGCCCGCCGGCTCGTAGACGCGCGCCCGCTCGTCGGTCAGGTGCGAGGGTTCCCGCCCGGTCGCGTCGGCCAGTACGTCCCCGCCGTCCCGCTGGGTGCCGAAGAAGCGCACGCCGTCCGCGCGCAGCGGGTCCAGCAACTGCCCCGCCGGCGCCACCCGGAAGCGGACCTCGCTCGCGCCGCCCGCGCCGACCAGGCGCAGCCGGTAGGTGCCGGTGCGGCGCAGCGAGGAGAGGTCGACGGTGCGCACGGCGGTGTACGTGTCGTTCCAGCCGCCGAGGGAGGGACCGAGGGCGCCCTGCCCGGCCGTGTCGCCGTGCTCGTCCAGGACCTCGAACCCGGCGTCCGCCAAGGTGTCCCGGTCGCCCATGACATAGGCGAACTTCTTCTCGCCGGCCACGTAACCCACCTGGTTGACGCGGATGGCCGCCGGCGCCTCGCCGCCGTCCCCGGAGCACGCGGTGAGGCAGCAGGCCGCCAGGACGGAAGTGGTCAGGGCCGACACGGAGCGGGCCGACGGCGAGAAGAAGTGGCTCATGGCGGACAGTCTGGTCGATGGCACCACCGCGGCGCGGGCCGAGGTACCGACCGGGGGGAGGGCGGGAAAGTGGACGTTTGTGCGGGATAGGCTCTGATCCGCCAGCCCACCCGGACCGCCACAGGAGGAGTCGGCCATGGGGCCACAGGACCCGCAGGAGGCTCCGGCCGCCCAGGACACGGCCGAGCGGCTCCGGGCGATCGGCGACGAGTTGTCGGACCGCTTCTACGAACGGGCCGACGTCGTACGGACGCTGCTGGTGACCCTGCTGGCCGGTCAGCACTCCCTGATACTCGGCCCGCCGGGAACCGCGAAGTCCGAGCTGGCCAGGGAACTCACGGGCCGGATCGTGGGAGCGTCCTACTGGGAGATCCTGCTGTCCAAGTTCACCGCGCCGACGAGGATGTTCGGGCCCGTCGACGTCGCCGCGCTGACCCGCGGAGAGTACCGCCAGGTCTACGAAGGGCGTGCCACCACCGCACACGTCGCGTTCATCGACGAGATCTTCAAGTGCTCCACCGCCGCGCTGAACGAGACGCTGGGCTACCTCAACGAGCGGATCTACCACCCCGAGAGCGGCGGTGAGCCCGTCCGCTGCCCCCTCATCGGCGCCATCACCGCGAGCAACGAGCTGCCCGACGGCGAGGACTCGGCCGCCATCTACGACCGGCTCCTGGTGCGGCTCGAGGTCACGTACCTGGAGGATCCCTCGAACTTCGCCGCTCTGGTCCGCTCCGCCGTCAGCCGCCCGGCCACGCCTGAGCGGACCACCGTCGACCTGGCCGCGTTGCGGCACGCGGTGGCCGAGGCCGTTCCCGCCGTGGAGGTGCCCGACGGGATCGTGGACGCCGTGTGCACGCTGCGGGCCGCGCTGCGCCGCAAGGAGCTGATCGCCTCCGACCGCCGCTGGCGGCAGGCGGTGGGCCTGCTCCAGGCATCCGCGTACCTCGACGGACGTCCCTCGGTCGCGGAGAGCGATCTGTCGGTGCTGACCCACGTGCTGTGGAACTCCCCCGCCGAACGCCCGACGGTCGAGCGCGAAGTACTGCACCTGGTCAATCCGGACGCCAAGGAGGCACTCGACCTCGCCGACACCATCGAGGAGCTGGAGACCCAGCTGGACGCCATGGCCGGGCAGTCCCGCGAGGCGCTGAGCGAGTGGGTCATCAAGAAGGCCCACAACCAGCTGGCCATGGCGGGCAAGCGGCTGGAGAGACTGCGCGCGGAGGCGGTGGGCGCGGGCCGCTCCACCACCGCCATCGACCGGGTCACCGGCCGCCAGCGCGCCGTCCGCGCCCGGGTGCTCACCGAGGCCCTCGGCGTGGACGCGAGCACGGTCCAGGCCCAGCTCTGAGCACCGCGGCGGACGGCACCGTGGACGAGGACACGTACACCGAAACGGGAGCAGAAACGGACACGGACCCGGACGCACCCGGGGGCGCAGGCGCGAGCCGGCTCGACGTGCTGGCGGACCGCGCCGGGACCTGGCTGGCCAGGTCGGGCGCCGCCCCCGAGCGGCACACCGGGGCCGTGGCCGCGGACCGTTTCGACCGCATGGCCTGGCGCGACACCTACGAGCAGTCGCCCGCGCTGCGCGAGCTCGCGGGTGAACTGGGCGAGCACCACGCGCACACGGCCGACCTGCTCACCGACGTCTTCCTGGCCGCCTACAAGACCGCCCCTCGCCTGCGCGAGCCGGCCGAGCTGGAACCCTCCCGGCTGGTCAACCACCGCCTCGTCGCCGCGCTGCTGGAGTCACCGGACTTCGCCGAGCTGCACCGGGAGACGGTCGGCGACCCGTACGCCGCGGCCATGGCCGTGCTCGCCCAGGGCACCGCGCTGCGCCGGATGCTGGAGGACTCCCGGCCCGCCCGGGACCGGGACGAGCGGGCGGAGCAGTCCCGGCGGGCGGCCCAGGACGCGGCGGACGCCGTCGCCGAGGCGCTCCGGCAGGCCGCCGACGAGGCCGGCGAGGACGGCACCGTGCCGGGACCGGCGGCCGACGCCGTACGGCGGGCGGTTCAGGAAGCGGACACCGCCGAGCGGCGGGCCGCTTCCGCCGCGGCCCGGTCGCTCGCCGCGGCGGTTCCCGGCGTCCGGGCCGCCGCGCGCGGTGCGGTGGCGAAGTCGGCGGCGGCCGCGCGGGAGGAGAGCGCGCTCATGCGGGCCTGGGGTGTCGGTTCCGGCGAGCTGGAGCGGATGCCGTTCGAGGAGCGCGCCCGGCTGGCCGAGCGGCTGCGCACCGGGCGGCTCGCCGAGTGGGCCGAACTGATCGGCCGTTTCCGGCAGATGGCCGAGGGCGAACGCGCCCGCAAGGTGGAGAACGCCACCGGGGAGCTGATCGGGGTCACGCTCGGCGACGACCTCTCCCGGGTCATCCCGTCCGAGCTGGCGAATCTCGGACTGCCGGAACTGCGGGCGGTGTTCGCCGCACGCTACGCCGCCGGGGAGCTGATGCTCTACGACAGCCAGGGGGAACAGTCCACCGGCCGGGGCGCCGTCATCGCCTGCGTGGACACCTCGCACTCCATGTACGAGGCGGGGCCCGGCGGCATCACCAGGGAGGCCTGGGCGAAGGCGTGCGCGCTGGCCCTGCTGGACCAGGCCCGGCACGCGGGGCGGGACTTCGTCGGCATCGTGTTCTCCGCCGCCGACCGGCTCCGGGTCTTCCGCTTCCCGGCCGACCGGCCCGCCGGGCTCGCCCGTACCCTCGACTTCGCCGAGACCTTCCTCGGCGGCGGCACCAGTTACGAGCGGCCCCTGTCGGCGGCGGGCGAACTGCTCGAGGCCGAGTTCAACGACGCCGCCCGCACGCGCGGCGACATCGTGATGCTCACCGACGACGACTGCGGGGTCACCGAGGCGTGGATGCGGGGCTGGAACGAGGCCAAGCGCCGGCTGGGCTTCCGGGTCTTCGGCGTGGGCGTCGGCTCCCCGCGCGTCGCGGCGGCCGGCTCGGTCCTCGAGGCCCTGTGCGACAACCTCCGTTCCGTCGAGGACTTCACCGACGTGCACGCCGCCGCCGACCTGTTCCGCGTCATCTGAGCGGGCCGCCCGGCCCGGCCCGCCCGGCCGTCGCGGCTTGCCCGGCCATCGCGGCTTGCCGGCCGTCACGGCCTGCGGACCGTCACGGCTTGCGGGCCACCGCCCCGTACATCGCGATGTCCTCGTCCCGGATGCCCTGCTCGCCGGTGCCGTCCGGATGCCACTTGTGGACCTGGACGATGCCCGGTGCGACCAGCTCCAGCCCCTCGAAGAACTCGTGCGCCTCGTCGATGGTCCGCAGCCGCATCGGCATGTCGCGCGCCGCGTACTCGCGGGCGACCCGGCCCACCTCCTCGGGGGCGAACTCGGCGGTGCCGATGGTCATGGCCAGGTAGCTTCCCGCGGGCAGGGGCTCCAGGAGGCGGCGGACGATGCCGACCGCGTCGTCCTCGTCCAGGACGAAGTGGACGATCGCGATCACGGTGAGCGCGACGGGCTCGCCCAGGTCGAGCGTCTTGCGGAACTCGTCGGATTCGAGGACGGCTTCGGGACGCTGGAAGTCGGCCTCGATGTACGTCGTCCGGCCCTCGGGCGTACTGGACAGCAGCCCCTGGGACAGGGTGAGGACGATGGGGTCGTTGTCCACGTAGACCACGCGTGACCCGGGGGCCACCGACTGCGCTATCTCGTGCAGGTTGGGCGAGGTGGGGATGCCGGTGCCGATGTCGAGGAACTGACGGATCCCCGCCTCCTCGGCCAGCCATCGCACCGCTCGGTTCATCCAGTCCCGGTTGGCGCGCATGTGCACGGGCAGGGCGGGCCATTCCCCGGCCATCGCGTCCCCGGCCTCCCGGTCGGCGGGGTAGTAGTCCTTGCCTCCCAGGATGTAGTCGTAGATCCGCGCCGAGTGCGCGTGTTCGGTGTCGATCCGGTCGGCCGGCCATCCGCTGTCGGACATCGTTCGCCTTTCTCCGTGGGGTGGTGCGGTACGGGTGGAAGTCCTCACAGCTCCTTGCGCAGCGCGCCGAGGAGTTCCTCGGTGCCTCGGGCCGGCACCGCCTGGGCGCCCAGGCGGTCCAGTGCCTCGCGGTAGACCACCACGTCGTCGCCCTTGTCCAGGTAGACGGCGCCCACGAGGCCGCCGAGGTAGACGATGTCGGGGAGTTCGGGGGCCCGGAACCGGAAGAGGTCGAACGCGCCCGCCCGCATGGCGGGGTGCGGGCCCGCGGCGAACGGCATGATCTGGAGCGTCACGTGGGGCAGCCTGCCCACCTCGATCAGATGGTCCACCTGCTGCCGCATCACCTCGGCGCCTCCGACCGGCCAGCGCAGGACCGTTTCGTCCATCACGACCCACAGGCGGGGCGGACAGGGGCGGGTGAGGATCTCCTGGCGCCGCATGCGCAGGGCCACCCGGCGCTCGGTGTCGACCGAGGAGGCGTGCGGGTTCCCGGCGCTTTGCAGGGCCCGCGCGTAGGCCGGGGTCTGCAGCAGGCCGTGCACGAACCCGGCCTCGTAGGCGCGGATGTGCAGGGCCGCCTGTTCCAGGCTGAGATACGCCGCGAACCAGTCCGGCATGACGTCGCGGTAGGTGTGCCACCAGCCGCGCTTGTTCGCCTCCCGTGCCGACTTCAGGAAGGTGTCGATCTCCTGCTGGTCGCGGACACCGTAGATCTGGAGCAGCTTCTCGACGTCCGGGAGGCGCAGCCGGGCCACCTTCGCCGCCTCGAGCCGGCGGATCGTGGAGTGGCTCACCCCGATCGCCTCTCCGGCCTGCTCGAACGTGAGACCGGCGCGGGTGCGCAGCTCCTCCAACTGCCTGCCGAGGATCATCCGCAGCACGGAAGGTGCCCCGCCCCAGTCGGTCTCCGCGGTCACACCGTCTCCCCTTCGCCGTCCCGCGCCCGGGCCCGGACACGCCAGTCTGTCACGGGCTCAGCCCCGCCGCAGGAGCATGCATCCAGTCAGCTGCAATTTTCAACTTGCCGGTTGCGCTGGGTTGTTGACGGATGACACAGTGACTTCACCGCCCTCTGCGATTCCCGACCCCTCACCCGGACCGTCCTGCTGGAGACCTGCCCCACCCATGGGGCGATCTCGCATGACAACGTTCTCCTGCCGTCCGTCGCGGCCAAAGGACCACCCCCCATGGACCTGCAGCACACCCGTGATCCACGTCCGTCCGCCGCCACCGTCCGTGACCGCTCGTGCTCGTCCGGAGCCGCCGCCCAACCGCCCCGCCGACGGCGTCCGGGTCCGGCCCCGCTCAGCCTCCCCGCCGGACTCCGCGCCGAGCTGGGGCACGACGCCGTGGGCACCTCGGCGTCCCACGGCGAGCACATCCTGGCCCGTCTTCCCCGTGCCGGCTGCGTGTTCGCCGACGAGGGGCGCTGGTGGTGGATCGTGCCCGCCGGATCCGACATCGGGATCGCGTGGCCGTCCGGCACCCACTACGCCGTCGGCGACCCGTCCTGGACCCGGCCGCGGCCGGACGGCGGCCGCCCGGCCGGGCCGCAGCTGGTCCACGGCCCCGACGGCGACTCGCCCTACACCGCGCCCCTCCCGCTGTACTTCCTCGCCTGCGGGCTCGCCGGAGTGGCGCCGCGCTGGTCCCTGGCACCCTGAGCGGTTTCGCACCGCGGTCCGGCGCGAGGTCCCGGGCAGGGCCGCCTATGACCCACCGACCGCAACACCCCCGGCACGCGGGGCATCCGGCGGGCGCCCCTTCCCCCCGCTTCACCTTCCGAACCTGGAGTGCCTCCTTCCGATTGATTTCGTTCAACTAGTTGACATGCACAGGGAAGGACTACAACGCTGCAAGTCCCCCACACCAAGGAGGACCGTGTGCTTTCCCCACGCAAGCTGACGGCGTCCCTGGCCGTCGCGGCGTCGATCGGCGCCGTGGCCGTCGTCGTCGGGCCGGCCGAACCGGCGTCGGCGGTACCGGACACCATCCCGCTCACCCTGAAGAACGACTCGGGCAGCGCCGAACAGGTCTACGTCTACGTGATCGGCACCGAACTCGCCTCGGGGCAGCAGGGGTACGCCGACGAGAGCGGCGCATTCCACGCCTGGCCGGCCGGTGGCGCCCCGCCCGTTCCGGCGCCCGACGCCTCGTTCGCCGGCCCCGCAAACGGCGGGTCAAAGACCGTTCAGCTTCCGAAGTTCTCCGGCCGGGTCTACTTCTCGTACGGCAAGAAGCTCGACTTCCGGCTCGCCGACGGCGGTCTCGTTCAGCCCGCCGTCCAGAACGCCGACGACCCCAACCACGACACGCTGTTCAACTGGACCGAGTACACGCTCAACGACTCCGGTCTGTGGATCAACTCCACCCAGGTGGACATGTTCTCGGCGCCCTACTCCGTCGGTCTGACCGCGGGCGACGGCTCCACCAAGCAGACCGGCTCGCTGAAGCCCGGCGGGTACAAGGCGGTCGCCGACGGGCTCGCCCGGCAGGGCGGCGGCTGGGAAGGGCTGGTCCAGACCCGGGGCGACGGCTCGCCGCTGCGGGTCCTGGCCCCCGGACACGGCGTCGGCTCCGGCGACCTGCCCGCCGGGGTGATGGACGACTACATCGACCGCGTATGGAGCAAGTACGCCTCCGAGACGCTGACGGTGACCCCGTTCAAGGAGCAGCCGGACACGAAGTTCTTCGGCAAGGTGAACGGCGACAGGATGGACTTCACCGACGGCAGCGGCGCGGTGGTGACCTCCTTCGAGAAGCCGGACTCCGACTCGGTCTTCGGCTGCTACAACAAGCTCGACGCCCCCAACGACCAGGTGCGCGGCCCCATCTCGCGGACCCTGTGCGCCGCGTACAACCGCTCCACACTGCTCACCAACTCCGAACAGCCCGACGCCGACGACTCCGGCTTCTACCAGGACGACGTCACCAACCACTACGCCCGCCTCGTCCACGGGCAGATGCGGGACGGCCGGGCGTACGCCTTCGCCTTCGACGACGTCGGCAACCACGAGTCGCTGGTGCACGACGGCGACCCCAAGGACGCGGCGATCACGCTGGAGTCCTTCGACTGACCGGGCCGGCCCCACCCGCGCCCGAACCGACGCACCACCATCCCCCCACACCCCCGCGCCCGCTCCCGCCTCGTGGGAGCGGGCCCACGAAAGGGAGAGACATGGCCTCCCCACGACTGCTCCGCAGTTGCCTCCTCGCCACCCTGTCCGCCACCCTCGTCGCGGCCGCCGCGGTCAGCCCCGCCCAGGCGGAACGCGGTCCGCAGGCCGCCGCGGCGGTGACGTTCTCCGACACCTTCGACGGACCCGCCGGATCCGGCGTCGACACCTCCAAGTGGCAGCTCGAGACCGGCGACAACGTCAGCAACCACGAGCGGCAGTACTACACACCCGGCACCGACAACGCGAAGCTCGACGGCCAGGGCAACCTGGTGATCGAGGCCCGCCGCGAGAACCCGGACAACTACCAGTGCTGGTACGGCACGTGCGAGTACACCTCCGCACGGCTGAACACCTCCGGCAGGTTCACCGCGACCTACGGCCACGTCGAGGCCCGGATGAAGATCCCGCGCGGGCAGGGGATCTGGCCCGCGTTCTGGATGCTCGGCCAGGACATCGGCGAGGTCGGCTGGCCCAACTCGGGCGAGATCGACGTCATGGAGAACGTCGGCTTCGAGCCGTCCACGGTCCACGGCACCATCCACGGCCCCGGCTACTCCGGCTCGGGCGGCATCGGCGCGGCCTACACACTGCCGAACGGCGAGGCGTTCGCGGACGCCTTCCACACCTTCGCGGTGGACTGGGCCCCGGACAGCATCACCTGGTCGGTCGACGGCAATGTCTACCAGACCCGCACGCCGGCCGACCTGGGCGGCAAGGACTGGGTCTTCGACAAGCCGTTCTTCCTCATCCTGAACCTCGCGGTCGGCGGCTACTGGCCGGGCGACCCCGACGGCTCGACCACCTTCCCGCAGCAACTGGTGGTCGACGAGGTGAAGGTGACCACGAGCGACGGCTGACGGTCCCCGCCCGTTCGGTCAGCCGCGGGTCGGGCTCTGGAGGCCCACCACGCGCAGCAGTTCCAGCCGCTCGCGCGACTCGCTGCCCGGTCGGGCGGTGTGGACCACGAGCCGCTGATCGTGCTCGGGGCTCAGCAGCACCTCGCAGTCCAGCTCCAGCGGGCCGACGACGGGATGCAGGAAACGCTTGACGCCGCCACGGCGCACGGCGACCTCGTGGCTGTCCCAGAGCGCGGAGAACTCCTCGCTGCGGGCGCGCAGCCGGCGTACGAGTGCCACCAGCCGTGCGTCGTCCGGGCGCCTGGCCAGGGTGGCACGCAGATCCGCCACCGCCGCGCGGGCGGCCCGGTCGTGGTCCTCGGCCGGGAAGCGTGCCCGCGCGGCGGGGTCCGTGAAGAAGCTCCAGACGACGTTGTGCTCCGCCTCGGGACGGGCGGACGCGTCGCCGTGCAGCGCCTTGGCCATCGCGTTCTGCGCGAGGACGTCGCCGCGGTCGCTCACCACCTGGGCGGGCACGTCGGTCAGCCGGTCCAGCAGGAGGAGCAGGGCGGGGCGGACGTGGTCCGTGGGCGTGCGGTCGCGCGAGGGCTCCTCGCCGGCCAGGTGGAACAGGTGGTCGCGTTCGTCGTCGGTCAGTCGCAGCGCGCGGGCGACGGCCGCGAGCATCTGCCGGGACGGACGCGATCCCCTGGCCTGTTCGAGCCGTGTGTAGTGGTCGGTGGACATGCCCGCCAGCTGCGCCACCTCCTCGCGGCGCAGCCCCGGGGTGCGGCGCCGCGCACCTCGCGGGAGGCCCACGTCGGCGGGGGCGAGTCGGGTACGGCAGCGGCGCAGGAAGTCGGCCAGCTCGGTTCTGTCCACCCGTCCACCATGCCCCGCGCCGCCGTCCGCAGCCAGGGACGGCCGGTCCCTGGACGAGGACGTCTCTCCCGCCACGGGCGGCGGCGCCGGATTCTGGAGGCCGGCGGGCTTCGCCGGCCCGGTTCGCCGGTGCCGCGCGCTGCCCGGGTCCCTTCGCACGGAAAGGCGTGACCGCCATGCAGTACCGCACGCTCGGCCGCACCGGCATCAAGGTCAGCCCCTACGCACTCGGCGCCCTGATGTTCGCCACCTCGGTCGGGAATCCGGACCCCGACGACTCCGCCCGCATCATCCACAAGGCGCTGGACGCCGGGATCAACCTGATCGACACCGCGGACGCCTACCGCGACTCCGAGGAAGTCGTCGGCAAGGCGATCCGGGGGCGGCGCGACCGTGTCGTCCTCGCGACCAAGGTGAGCCGCCCGGTGGGGGACGACCCCAACCGGCGGGGCGCCTCACGGCGTTGGATCATGACGGCCGTGGAGGACTCGCTGCGCCGCCTCGGCACCGACCACATCGATCTCTACCAGATCCACCGGCCGGATCCCGACACGGACGTCGAGGAGACGCTCTCGGTGCTCTCCGACCTGATCCGCAGCGGCAAGGTCCGTGCGATCGGCACGTCCACGACCCCGGCGTCCGACCTGGTGGAGGCCCAGTGGGTCGCCGAGCGGCGCGGTCTTGCCCGGTTCCACACCGAGCAGCCGCCGTACTCGCTGCTCGACCGCGGCATCGAACGCGAGGTGCTGCCGGTCGCGCAGCGCCACGGGCTGGGCACGCTGGTGTGGGGCCCGCTCGGGCAGGGGCTGCTCACGGGGCGGGTGCGCAAGGGCGGGCCGAACGAGCTGCGCCGCGCCGGACTCGTCCGGCACCTCGGGGACGAGCGCCGTCTCGACGCGGTCGAACGGCTCGTCCCGCTCGCCGCCGAGGCGGGCCTGCCGCTGACCCACCTCGCGATGGCGTTCACCATCGCCCACCCGGGCGTGACCAGCGCGATCGTCGGGCCGCGCACCATGGATCACCTCGACGACCTGCTCGCCGGCCTCGACGTCACCCTCGGTGACGACCTGCTCGACCGGATCGACGAGATCGTCCCGCCGGGCACCGACGTCGGCGTGCTCGACCAGGTCTTCGTGCCCCCGGCGCTCCAGCGGGCGCACCTGCGTCGCCGCCCCCTGGACGAACGCCGCGCGGCCTGACTCCGGTCAGGGGGACGTCGTCCGGGCGATGTCCGGGGCCGGGGCGTCCTCGTCCGGGGCCGCCGGAGGCGGAAAGATCAGATCCTCCAACGCGTCCGCGGCGAAGAGGAAGGCCATCATCACGACTGGTAGAAGCAGCGCGAGCAGAATCACAGGACCTCCCGGTGGGTCGGTCTGTGGGCTTCGTGGCCCGGCTTCAAGGATGGGCCCGAACGGCCGAACCCGCACGGCGGGAGCCGACGGAGCCGCCAAACCGCGGACACCACCCCGGGTGACCCTTTGGCCATATGTTCACGCATATGCAGAACGAATGTGCGGCACCATCTCTGCCCACGGCATGCCGTTGAGTACGTATGGAAGCAGCTCTTCGCGACCGGCGGCCCGCGTCGGTCCGGCCGCCCGCCTCAGTCCGGCCGGGTCGCCAGGTCCAGCTCGATGAGGACCGAGTGGTACGTACGGCCGGTCGCGCGGTCCATGCCGATCTCGCACATGCGGTTGGCGGACAGGTGGGCCTCGTAGGCGCGCGAGGTCACCTCCGCGGCCTCCTTCGCCGTCGCCGACGCCGTCAGCTCCTTGTGCAGCATGCCTCGGTCCCCGGCGAAGGCGCAGCACCCGGCGTCGTCCGGGACGACGACCTCGTCGGCGACCGCCTCGGCGACCGCGCGGAGCTGGTCGACGTCGCCCAGGTGCCGCATCGAGCAGGTCGGGTGCAGCACGGCCGAACCGGTCGTTCGGCGGATCGTCAGCCGCGGCAGGAGCTCCTCGGCGGCCCACACGACGGAGTCGATCACCTTCAGGCGGGCGTGCAGCTCCCGGTTGGCGTGGGTGAGGTGGGGGACGACCTCGTGCTGGATGCCGAGCGTGCAGGAGGAGGCGTCGACGACCAGCGGGAGCCGTCCGCCGTCGGTCCAGGCCCAGGCGGCCTCGACCATGCGGTTGGCCATCACGGTGTTGCCGTCCGCATAGCCCTTGGAGTGCCAGATCGTCGAGCAGCAGGTGCCCGCCACGTCGTCCGGGATCCACACCGGCCGGCCGGCGCGGGCCGAGACGTCGACCACGGCCTGCTGGAGCGAGGGGATGCCGTCGCCGTCCGGCCCGGCGAAGATCCGGTTGACGCAGGCCGGGTAGTAGACGGCGCTCGCTCCCGCCCGGGAGGTGGGCGGCACGGTGCGGGCGGCGGCGCCCGGGATCTCCGGCAGCCACTCGGGCACCAGATCGGGGCGTACGGCCTTGCGGGCGAGGCCGGTGGCGGCTTCCAGCAGCCGGTCGCCGATCTTCTCGGCCGCGCCGACCGCGAGGCGGGCCGACGCCTCGACGGTCTTGAACCGCTTGGCGGTGAGTGCGGCGATCCGCTCCTCGCGCGGCGAGTGCCTGCGGTGGCGGAAGTCCTTCATCATGGCGCCGGTGTCGATGCCGACCGGGCAGGCGATCGCGCAGGTGGAGTCGCCCGCGCAGGTGTCGACGGCGTCGTAGCCGTAGGAGGCGAGGAGCTGTTCCTCCACCGGCGAGCCGTCCGGTTGCCGCAGCATCTCCCGGCGCAGCACGATGCGTTGGCGCGGGGTCGTCGTCAGGTCGTGGCTGGGGCAGGTGGGTTCGCAGAAGCCGCACTCGATGCAGGGGTCGGCGACGGGCTCGATGCCGGGGATCGTCTTCAGTCCGCGCAGATGGGCCCTCGGGTCCCGGTCGAGGACGACCCGGGGCGCCAGCACGCCCCCGGGGTCGATCAGCCGCTTGAGCCGCCACATCAACTCGGTGGCCCGGGGCCCCCATTCCAGCTCCAGGAAGGGCGCGATGTTGCGTCCGGTGGCGTGCTCCGCCTTCAGCGACCCGTCGAAGCGCTCCACCGTCATCCGGCAGAAGTCGTCCATGAACGCGGCGTACCGGTCGACGTCGGAGGGCTTCGAGGCGTCGAAGGCGAGCAGGAAGTGCAGGTTGCCGTGGGCGGCGTGACCGGCGACGGCGGCGTCGAAGCCGTGTTCCGCCTGGAGGCCGAGCAGATCCTCGCAGGCGTCGGCCAGCCGGGACGGCGGGACCGCGAAGTCCTCCGTGATCAGGGTGGTGCCCGCCGGGCGGGAGCCGCCGACCGCCGTGACGAAGGCCTTGCGGGCCTTCCAGTAGCCGGAGATCACCTTGGCGTCGCGGGTGAACTCGTTGGTCACCGAGGGGACCGGCGCGACCAGTTCGAGGCGTTCCACCACCCGGGCGGCCGCCCGCTCGAAGGCCGCCTGCCCCGCCTCGTCGGGCGCCCGGAACTCCACCAGCAGCGCCGCCGTCTCCCGCGGCAGACCGGCCCAGTCGGCCGGTACGCCCCGCACGCTCACCGAGGCACGCAGCGTGTTGCCGTCCATCAGCTCGACGGCGAGGGCCCCGGCCTCGTTGAACAGGGGTACGGCCGCCGCGGCGGCGGTCAGCGAGGGGAAGAAGAGCAGGCCGCTGGAGACCCTGCGGTCCAGCGGCAGGGTGTCGAAGACGACGTCGGAGATGAAGCCGAAGGTGCCCTCGGAGCCGACCATGAGGCCACGCAGGATCTCGACGGGTGTGGCACCGTCCAGGAAGGCGTCCAGCCGGTAGCCGTTGGTGTTCTTGATCTCGTACTTGGCCCGGATGCGGGCGGCGAGCTCCGGGTCCGCCTCGATCTCCGCCTTGAGCGCCAGCAGCCCCGCGCACAGCTCGGGCTCGGTCCGCGCCAGCGACTGGTCGGCGTGCGGGTCGGCCGTGTCGACGACGGTGCCGCCGGGCAGCACGAAGGTCAGTGAGGCGAGGGTGCGGTACGAGTTGCGGGTGGTGCCCGCGGTCATGCCGGAGGCGTTGTTGGCGACCACCCCGCCGACGGTGCAGGCGATGGCGCTGGCCGGGTCGGGCCCGAGGATCCTGCCGTACCTGGCGAGGGTCGCGTTGGCCCGCATGACGGTGGTGCCGGGCCGGATGCGGGCCCGCGCGCCGTCGTCCAGGACCTCGATGCCCGTGAAGTGCCGCCGCACGTCGACCAGGATGTCCTCGCCCTGGGCCTGGCCGTTGAGGCTGGTGCCGGCGGCGCGGAAGACGACCTGGCGGCCGTGGTCGCGCGCGTACGCCAGCACCGCGGCCACGTCCTCGATGCTCTCGGGAAGTACGACGACCTGCGGCACGAACCGGTAGGGGCTCGCGTCGGAGGCGTACTTCACCAGGTCGGAGACCTTCCACCGGACCTTGTCGGGGCCGAGCAGGGCGGTCAGGCCGGCCCGCAGCGGCTCGGGGGCACCCGTGGCCGCGGCGTCGGGCACCCGGTCGGCGGACGCGGCACGGTGCGTGCCTGGGCGAAGGGTTTCCGGCTTGGGCTCCAGCAGGGGCATGACGTTCGACTCCCACACGATCTCGGTCGGTGCTGATCAGCGTACGACTGCGGTGCCCGCAGGCCCCGGGCGGGACCGGCGGGCACCGAAGGTCACCCGGGCAGGTCCGGGCCCGGGTCCGGATCCGGGCCCGGCAGCAGGGCCACCACGTCGATCTCCACGAGGATGTCCATCAGGTCGGACCCGACCGTGGTGCGCACCGGGCAGGGTTCCTCGAAGAACTCGCGGTAGGCCGCGTCGTACGCGGCGAAGTCCCGCCTGAGGTGCTGCAGGTGCGCCGTGACCTTCACGACGTCCCGCGCGGACAGGCCCCGCGCGGCCAGGACCGCACCCACGTTGCGCAGCACCTGCGCGGTCTGCGCTCCGACGCCCTCCGGTACGGCGCCCGTGACCGGGTCCTGGGGGCCGAAACCGGCCGTGAACAGGAACCCGCCCGCCACCACGCCCTGGGAGTAGGCACCCGCGGGTCGGGGCGCCCCGTCCGTGTGCACCGCCTGCTTGCCGTTCGGCTCGCTCATCCGGTCAGGTCACCGTCCCGCTCGTTGACGCCCGCGTAGTGACGGAGCTTGTCCTCGTCCACGCTCACGCCCAGGCCCGGTCCCGAGGGCACCCGCAGCCGGCCGTCCGCCAGGTGCAGCGGCTCGATGATGTCGTCCGCGTGCAGGTAGTACATGCTGTCGATGGCCCGCGACAGGACGGGCGTGCTCGACACGACGGCCAGGTGCGCGGCCGTGGCGATGCCGAGTTCGCCGCCGCTGTGCAGGTTCATGCCCAGGCCGAAGGTCTCGCAGTGCGCGGCGAGCGCCTTCGTCGCGGCGATGCCGCCCCACTTGTAGACGTCACCGTGGATGACGTCGACCGCGTTCAGGCGCATGGCCGGGGCGAAGTCCTCGAAGCGCACGACGCACATGTTGGTGCACAGCGGGATGCGTACCTTGGCCTTCACCTGGGCCATGCCCTCGATGCCGACGCAGGGGTCCTCCAGGTACTCCAGGTCGAGTTCCTCCAGGGCGATTCCGGCCCGCACCGAGTCGGGGACCGACCAGGCCGCGTTGGGGTCGACCCGCAGGTTCACGCCGGGCAGCGCCTCGCGGACGGCGCGCAGGATGGCGACGTCTCCCGCGCAGTCCTTGGTGCCCTTGAGCTTGACGGCCTCGAATCCGCCTTCCTCGACGACCCGCACCGCGTGCTCGGCCATGGCCTTGGGCAGGTCGGCCGGGGTCGCTCCCGGCGCGTCGGCGCGGGTGATCAGCGCGGTGATCGGCACCTCGTCGCGGACGGCGCCGCCCAGCAGGTCGGTGACGGACTGGCCGGTGGCCCTGCCCATCGCGTCCCAGCAGGCGACGTCGACGGCGGCGATCGCCGCGTAGCCGAGGTAGCCGTAGAAGAAGGGCACCATGTGCTGCTTGCGGTGGAAGCCCTCCAGCGCGAACGGGCTGGTCCCGATCAGGTCCGGCACCATCCGGCGCACGATCGCGGCGACCGGCGCGCCCCACATCGTCTCGCCCCAGCCCTCGACGCCCGCGTCGGTGCGCACCCGCACCACGGTGCGGGTCTCCCCGGTCTTGGTCTCGAAGGAACTGGTGAACGGGTTGACGAGTGGGAGGTTGACGACCCACACGTCGACGTCGGTGATCTTCATTTCTTCTCCTCGCATCATCGGGGTCACCGGCTCGCCGCGTCGAAGGCCCGGATCGCGCGGGCCAGTCCCCGCGCCCGGTCGTCCAGGAGCCGGCCGCCCCGGTCGGCGTCGGCGCCGGAGGCGTCGTCGGTGGAGCCGCCGACCCGCTCCCACTCGCCGTGCCGCTCGACGGTCAGGCCGGGGTGGGGCGGGTGGTCGAACAGCGGGGGCGGTTCGACGGGGGTACGGGCCGGCACGGGGGTGCGCACCAGGCCGGGGTGGGCGGCGAGCATGAGGGACGTCTCGAACCAGCCGGCGTGGCCCGGGGTGACGTCCGGCCGCCCGGCCCCGTCCTCGCCCGCGGTGAGGGTCCAGTAGGAGCAGGCGGCGACCGTGACCCGGGCGCGCAGCGCGAACCGCTTCACGGCGAGCCGCATGATCTCGTCGTTGCCGCCGTGGCCGTTGACGACCATGACGCGGCGGTACCCGCTGGTCACGAGCGAGTCGAGGACGTCGTCGAGTACGGCGCCCAGGGTCGCCGCGGAGAGCGAGACGGCCGCCGCGAACAGGTGGTGCGGACTGTGCCCGAAGGGCAGCGCGGGCAGCCGCACGATCTCGGGTGCGGAGGGCTCGCGGTGGAGCAGGGCCAGCGCCCGGTCCAGGACCTCCTCCACCAGGAGCGTGTCGGTCCCCATCGGCAGGTGGCCGGCGTGCTGCTCCTGCGAGCCGATGGGCAGCAGTGCGATGCCCTGCTCGCCGGCCCGGCGGACCTCCCGCCAGGTGAGTTCGGTCAGTCTCGATTGGCTCACGGTGCTACCTCTCCGAAACGGGGCCATGGCAGAGTCGGCGCATGGTCCACGAAAGTTCTCCGTTGCGACTGGTCCCCGAGGCCGCGCGGCAACCGGCCACTCCCGCGGCACCGCGTCGGCTGGGAGCCGTCGAGCTGGTGCCCGGCCGGGTCACGGCGGCCGTGCTGTCCATGGGCGGCCGGGTGCTCGACCGCACCGAGGCGTCGTACGACGCGGCCGGCGCGACCCCCGCGGACATCGACGGGGCGCTGGCCGGGGTGGCGGGTGTCTTCGCCGCCCACGAGGTCCAGGGGATCGGCGTGGCCGCGGCGGGGCTGGTGGACCCCGGCACGGGACTGATCCTGGAGGTCAACGACGTGCCGGCGCTGCACGGCTTTCCGGTGACGGAGCGGCTGGGCGCCCTCACCGGCGTCGGGGTCCGGGTGGAGCACCGGGCGCGGCTCCAGGTGCTCGGCGACCGCTGGTTCGGCGCGGGCCGGGGGCGGCGCACCTTCGCCTCGGTCTCGACCGGCGAGGTGCTCGGGGTGGGTGTCCTCTACGACGGTGAGGTGCTGGCTCCGCCCGGCGGGCGCAGCGGCGCGCACATGACCGTGTCGGCCAGCGGCGAGCTCTGCACGTGCGGGAACCGGGGCTGCTGGAAGACCCTGGCCACGACCGGCTGGCTGCGGGCCGGGGCGCGGGCCGCGGGGCTCGGGGCGGCGGTGTCGCTGGCCGAGCTGGTCGGCAGCGGGGACCCGCTCGCCGGGCGGGTGGTGGAGGAGTACGCGCACAACCTCGCCCTGGGCCTGGTGAACGTGCAGCAGCTCTTCGCGCCGGGTCTGTTCATCCTGCACGGTGAGGCCCGTGAGGGCGGTGAGCGCTTCCGCACCGTGGTGGAGGAGCGGCTGCGGAACGCGGTCGCCTTCGCGGGGGCCGAGCAGCCGCGGGTGCTGGTCGGCACCGCCGCGGTCGACGACGTTGCGCTGCTCGGCGGGGCGGGTCTGGTGCTGTCGCACCTCTAGCGTGGGGCGGTTCATCGGCTCGCTTCGTCCGTCGGTTCGTCCGTCGGTTCGTCCCTCGGGGCGGACGCGTGTGCCGCGGCCCGTCGGCCCCGGCGCGGGTCGAGCACCGGTACGGCGTCGAGGAGCTGCCGGGTGTAGGGGTGGCGCGGGGCGCGCAGCACCGCCGTCGCCTCGCCGACCTCGACCAGGCTCCCCCGGCTCATCACCGCGACCCGGTCGGCGACCTGCGCCACCACGGCGAGGTTGTGCGAGACGAAGACGTAGGTGAGGCCCAGCCGCTGTTGCAGGTCCGCCAGGAGGTCGAGGACGGTCGCCTGCACGGAGACGTCCAGTGCGCTGGTCGGCTCGTCGAGCACCAGCAGCCGGGGGTGGAGCGCCAGGGCCCGCGCGATGGAGACGCGCTGGCGCTGGCCGCCGGAGAACTCGTGCGGGTAGCGGTCCTGGATGCCGGCGTCCAGGCCGACGGCCTCCAGGAGTTCCCCGACCCGTTCCCGGTTGCGGGCCCGTGCGCGCCGTCCGCGTGCCTCGGGGTCGTGGGTGACCAGCGGTTCGGCGACGATGTCGGTGATGCGCATGCGCGGGTTCATGCTGGAGTAGGGGTCCTGGAGGACGACCTGCATCTGCCGTCGGACGCCGCGCAGTTGGGAGGCGGTGAGGGCGGCGAGGTCCTGTCCGTCGAAGCGCACGCTTCCGGCGGTGGGTTCGAGGAGTCCGAGGAGCAGCCGGGTGAGGGTGGTCTTGCCGCAGCCGGACTCGCCGACCAGGGCCATGGTCTCGCCCTCGCGGACTTCGAGCGACACGTCGTCGACGGCGACGTTCGGATGCCGCCCGCCGAATTCCTTGCGCAGGCCGGCCAGTTCGAGGAGGGGCCCGGCGGGCGTGGGCTTGGGCGCGGGCGTGGTGGCGGGGGCGGGGGTGTCGGTCGCGTCGGTGCTCATGCCGCCTCCAGTCGCGGGGTGGCCGCCAGGAGCCTGCGGGTGTAGTCGTCGGCCGGGCGGTCGAACACGTCGAGGACGTCGCCCGTCTCGACGACCTTGCCCTGGTTCATGACCACGACCCGGTCGGCGGTCTCCGCGACGACCGCCAGGTCGTGGGTGATGAGCACGACGGCCATGTCGTGCTTGCGCTGGAGCGTGACCAGGAGGTCGAGGATCTGGCGCTGCACGGTGACGTCCAGGGCGGTGGTCGGCTCGTCGGCGATGAGGACGCGGGGGCGGGCCACCAGCGCCGTCGCGATCATCACGCGCTGGCGCAGGCCGCCGGAGAGTTCGTGCGGGTACTGGCGGTAGCGCAGGGCCGGGTCGGGGATGCCGACCTCGTCGAGGGCCGCCAGCGCGGCCTCCCTGGCCTCGGCGCGGGACATGCCGGTGTGGTGCCTGAGGACCTCGGCCACCTGGGCGCCGACGCGCTGGAGCGGGTCGAGGCAGGTCATCGGGTCCTGGAAGACCATGGCGATGTCGCGGCCCCGGACCCGGCCGAGTTCCTTCTCGGACAGGCGCAGCAGATCGCGTCCGTCGAAGCGGATCTCGCCGCTCGCGTAGACGCACGGCGGGCTCGGGTTGAGGCGCAGGACGGAGAGCGCTGTGGCGCTCTTGCCGCTGCCGGACTCCCCCACCACGGCGAGGGTCTCGCCGGCGCGGACGTGGAGGGAGACGTCCCGGACGGCGTGGACGACGGAGCCCGCCAGGCGGAAGTCGACGCCGAGGCCGTCGATCTCGAGGAGCGGTGGCTGGTCGGCGGGCCGCCGGGGTGCGTCCCCCGTGGGCCGGCCGGGGCCGGTTGTCGGTCGGTCGTTGGTCATCGGCGGTAGGCCTTCGGGTCCGCGACGTCCCGCAGGGCGTCGCCGGTGATGTTGATGGCGAGGGAGGTCAGCATCAGCGCGATGCCGGGGAAGACGGCGACCCACCAGGAGGTGCCCAGGTAGAGCTGGCCGTCGGCGAGCATGCCGCCCCAGGTGACCGTCTCCTTGGGAACGCCCAGGCCGAGGTAGCTGAGGGAGGCCTCGGCGACGATGGCGGCGGCGACGTGCAGGGTGCCGATGGTGGCCAGCGGCGCCATCACGTTGGGCAGCAAGTGGCGGCGCATGATGGTGACGTCGGTGACGCCGATCGCGCGGGCCTCGGTGACGAAGTCGCGGGTGCGCAGCGACATCACCTCGGAGCGCACGACGCGGGCGTAGGAGACCCAGCCGGTGAAGCCGAGCACCACGATCACGACCCACAGGCCGGAGCCGAGGAAGCCGACGACGGCGAGGGCCAGCAGCAGCGAGGGGAAGGCGAGCTGGACGTCGGCGAGCCGCATGAGGGTGCGGTCGGCCCAGCCGCCGAAGTATCCGGAGGCCAGGCCCACGACCGTACCGATGACACCGGCGAGGAGTGCGGCGCCGGCGCCGACGAGCAGGGAGACCCGGGCGCCGTGGACGACGCGGGAGAGCATGTCGCGGCCGAGCTGGTCGGTGCCGAGGAGGTGGGTTCCGCTGCCGCCGTCCTGCCAGGCGGGGGGCCGCAGCCGCAGCAGGAGGTTCTGGGCGTTGGGGTCGTAGGGGGCGATCAGTGGGGCGAACAGGGCGGCGAACAGCAGCAGTACGAGCACGGCGAGGGCCAGTACGGCGAGCTTGTTGCGCAGCAGGCCGCGCAGGACGACGGATCCGGAGCCGGCGGACGGCTTCTTGTCCGGGGTCACGTCTGTCGCGGCCGGTGACATGACGGTCATCGGGACGTCCTCACCCTCGGGTCGAGGAAGCTGTAGGAGAGGTCGACGAGCAGGTTCACCACGACGAAGGTGGCGGCGAAGAACAGGACGGTGGCCTGGACGAGCGGGAAGTCGCGGTTGGAGATCGCCTCGACGGTCAGCTGGCCCACGCCCGGCCAGGAGAAGACCCGTTCGGTGAGGATCGCCCCGCCGAGCAGGTTGCCGACCTCCAGGCCGACGACGGTCACCACCGGCAGCGAGGCGTTGCGCAGTCCGTGCCTGAGCACCACCTTCAGCGGCCCGAATCCCTTGGCCCGGGCGCTGCGGATGTGGTCGGAGGACAGCACGTCGATCAGCGAGGAGCGCAGCAGGCGGGCGACGACGGCGACGGAGTACACGGCGAGGGTGACGGCGGGCAGGACCAGGTTGGCGAGGGTGCCGTAGCCGGAGGCGGGCAGGGCGCGCAGCCAGACGGCGAAGACCAGGATGAGCAGGATGCCGACCCAGAACGGCGGGGTGGACTGGCCGAGCAGGACGCCGGTCATCACGGTCTTGTCGGTGCCCCGGCCGCGGCGCATGGCGGCGACGATGCCCGCCGGGATCGCGACGACCAGGGTCACCGCGAGCGCGGCGGCGGCCAGTTCGATCGTGGCCGGCAGCCGGTCGGCGAGGATCTCGCCCACGGGCTGGCCGTAGACGAGGGAGTCGCCGAAGTCGAGGTGGAGCAGTCCCCAGAGGTAGTCGAGGTACTGGGCGAACAGGGACTGGTCCAGGCCCAGCGAGTGCCGAAGCACCTGTTCCTGTTCGGCCGTGGCGTCCGGCGGCAGCAGGATCTTCACCGGGTCGCCGGACAGGCGGACGAGGAAGAAGGCGACGGTCGCCGTGCAGAACAGCACGAACAAAGCGGTGAGAAGGCGCTTGAGCACCCCTCGCAGCGGGCCCGTCCGGTCCGTGCGGCGGGCCGGGGCGGCCGCCGGGGCGGGTGGTTCGTCCAGGGTGAGGGCGCTCATCGGGAGACCTCCGCGCTCTCCATCGAGAGGACGCCCGCGGCTCCCGGCGTCCAGCGGGGCCGGTCGTTGCGGGCGATGATGTTGTCGATCTGGTAGAGGAAGACGAAGGGTGCTTCCCGGCGCATCAGCCGTTGCAGGTCCGAGAAGGCCGCTTCGCGCCTGCGGGGGTCCTCGGAGAGCTCCTCGGCGTCGATGAGGCGGTCGGCCTCGGCGGAGTGCCAGCGGCTCTGGCGGCGGTCGCTGCGCACGTTGGACTGGACGATGCTCGCGCCGTCCATCGTCCAGACGGTGCTGGCGGCGAGGTAGATCGGGCCGAGCGCACCGCGGTTGTCGGAGGTGAGGCGGGCCGAGTAGGTGCCGGGGTCGAGCAGGTTGACGCGGGCGTCCACCCCGGCCCTGGCCAGGAGTCCGGACAGGGCCTCGGCGACGTTGGCGTCGACGTTGGAGGCGGTGAGGGTGGTGGAGAAGCCGTGCGGGTGACCGGCCTCGGCGAGCAGCCGCCGCGCGGTGTCGAGGGAGCGGGTGAAGGGCTTGACGGTGGGGTCGAAGCCGAAGGAGCCGCGCGGGACGAGTGCGGGCGTCTCGGTGGCCTTGCCGCCGAGCACGGCCTTGATGAGCAGCGGGACGTCGATCGCGTGGTTGAGCGCCTGGCGCACCCGGCGGTCCTGCAACGGGCCCCGTTCCAGGGTGTTCAGGGACAGGTAGGCGGTGCGGATCCCCGTGTAGCCGTCGATGGTGATGCCGCCGTAGCCGTCGAGTTGCTGGGCGGCGTCCGGGGTGAGTCCGGCCACGAGGTCGACGCCGCCGCTCTGCAGGGCGGCCAGGGAGGACGAGGCGTTGGGGGCGGGGCTGAAGACGAGGCCGTCGACGGCCGGGCGTCCGTTCCAGTGGCCGGGGTGGGCCCGCATCCGCAGTTCGTGGTCGCGCTGCCAGCTCTCGAAGGTGAAGGGACCGGTGCCGACGGGGTGGTCGGCGAAGGCCGCGTCGCCCACGTCGGCGAGGTGGCGGGGCGGCACGACGACGCCGCCGAACAGGGAGAGCTTGGCGGGCAGGATGGGGTCGTGCACGGTGGTGTGGATGTCGACGGTGAGCCGGTCGACGACGGTGACGCCCTCGACGAAGCGCAGCTCGACGATCGGTGACTTGGTCGCCGGGTCGAGCAGCCGCTCGATGCTGAACGCCACGGCGCGCGCGTCGCACACCTCGCCGTTGTGGAAGGTCACCCCTGGGCGCAGGACGAAGCGCCAGGTGCGCGCGTCGGTGGCCTTCCAGGAGAGGGCGAGCCTGGGGTGCAGCCGGTTGTCCCGGCCGCGGGTGGTGAGGGTGTCGAACATGTTGATCAGGACGTTCATGGACACCATGTCGCCCTGCTTCTGCGGGTCCAGCGTCTTCGGGTCGCCCGTCTGGGAGACCCTGAGGACGTTGCCGGCCCGGTCCGCGGCGGCGGTCGTGCCGCACGCGCTCAGGAGCGCGGGAGCGCTGAGCGCTCCGAGCAGCAGACCACCGGTCCGCAGGACCCGGCGTCGGCTGGGACGGCTGCGGTCCACCGTGCGCCCCTGAAAACTTCGTTCCATTGAACAACACCTCCGTTCCGTCAGATGGAATGCGGTTGGGTTAAGCTAAGCGACATGGTGAAAGCGGTCAACACCCGGTCGGTCGACCAGGAACTCGTGAAGGGCCCCGTAGACAAGGCGATGGAGGTGCTCGATGCGCTCGTCCAGCCCGGCGGACCTCACCGGCTGGGAGAGATCGCACGCCGCACCGGACTGACCAAGCCGACCGTCCACCGGCACCTGCGGACCATGGCGGAGTACGGCTTCGCGGAGCCCGCGGAGGGCGGCAGCTACCGTCCGGGGCCCCGACTGCTGGGCCTGGCGGCGGCGGCCCTGAGCGACAGCCGGGTGCTGGAGCTGACCAGGCCCGCCCTCGCCGACCTGCGCCGGCGCACCGGCCATGTCGCGTTCTACGCGGTGCGCCACGCGTCGGACGCCGTGTACCTGGAGCAGTCGGAGCCGGCCCGCGAGTACCGGATGGGCACCCGGCCCGGCCACCGGGCGCCGCTCCACACCTGCGGCGTGGGGCTCGCCATGCTCTCCGCGCTGCCCGCCGGGGAGGCCGAGGCCGTCGTGGACGCGCCGGACCTGGAGGCGCGCACGCCGAGCACGCCCACCGACCCCGCCGTACTGCGGACGGTGCTCGCGCGGGCCGCGCTGTGCGGCTACGCCGTGGACGACGAGTACGACGAGCCGGACGTGCGGTCGGTGGCGGCTCCGGTGCTGGACGCGGAGGGCCGGGCCGTGGGTGCCATCGGCATCGCGGGACTGACCTTCACCCTCGACCCCGGCAGTGTGGAGGTGTTCGGGCCGATGGTGCGGGCCGCCGCGCGCACCGTGTCCGCCGGGCTCGGCGCACGCACCCCCGTACTCGGCGTGGTGGACACGGTACGGGGAGGCGAGGAGGCGTGAGCGCCCTGGCCGAACTGCTCACCGAAGGACGGGAACAGCGGATCTTCTCCGGCGCCGCCTGGTCCGTCGGGGGCCCCGAGGGGCCGCTGGACCGGGGCTCGGTCGGCACCCGTGGCTGGGACGGACCGCCGCTGGACGGCGACGACGTGTGGGACCTCGCCTCGGTCACCAAGCCGATCGCCGGACTCGTGGTCATGGCGCTCGTCGAACGCGGCGCGCTCGGCCTCGACGACACCGTGGGCGCGCACCTTCCGGACTACCGGGGCGGCGACAAGGAGGAGCTGACGGTACGTCAACTCCTCACGCACACCTCGGGGATACCCGGCCAGGTGCCGCTGTACCGCGATCACCCCACCCGTGCGGCGCTGCTGGAGGCGGTACGGCTGCTGCCGTTGACCGCGGAGCCCGGCACCCGGGTCCAGTACTCCTCGCAGGGGTTCATCGTCCTCGGCCTGATCGCCGAGGCGGCGGCCGGGGAGCCGCTGGACGCGCTGGTGGAGCGGCTGGTGTGCGCGCCGCTCGGCCTGCGCGACACCGTCTTCCGGCCGGACGCCGGGCGCCGGGCGCGGGCGGTGGCCACCGAGGACTGCCCCTGGCGCGGCCGCCGGGTGGTGGGCGAGGTCCACGACGAGAACGCGGTGGTGCTCGGCGGGGTCGGCGGGCACGCGGGCCTGTTCTCCACCCTCGCGGACATGGAACGGCTGGGCGCCGCCCTCGCGGCCGGCGGCCGGGGCCTGATGCGGCCCGACACCTTGGCCCTGATGACGGCCGCCCACACGGACGGCCTGGCGCTGCGGCGCGCTCTGGCCTGGCAGGGCCGCGACCCGGTCGGCTCCCCCGCCGGGGAGGTGTTCGGCCCGGAGTCTTACGGCCACACGGGCTTCACCGGCACCAGCCTGTGGGTCGACCCGGCCGCGCGGCGCTACGCCGTGCTGCTCACCAACCGGGTGCACCCGACGAGGACGGGCGACGGGATCGTCGGCCTGCGCCGGGCGTTCCACGACGCGGCCGCCGTGCTGCCCCCGGTGGCCGCCGGGGCTCGCCACGGTGTGGAATGAGCCGGTGAACTCCTCCGCACCGGGCGCCGAGCGCCCCGAACGCGCCCGCCCCGCCGCCCAGAGCCTCACCGGTGTCGGCCTCGCCGTCCTCGACCCCGCCGGACGGGTGCTGCTGGGCCTCGGTCACGACGGACGCTGGGAGCTGCCCGGCGGCAAGGTCGACGCGGGCGAGGACTTCGAGACGGCCGCCGCCCGGGAGTTGGCGGAGGAGACCGGACTCGTCGCGGCTCCCGCGGCGGTGCGGGTGCTGGCCGTGCTCGTCGACGGCGTGGGCGGGCTGACCCGGGTGACCGCCGCGGCCGTCACCGAACGGGCGGCCGGTACGCCGCGGGTCACCGAGCCCGACAAGATCGAGCGCTGGGAGTGGTTCGCCCGCGAGTCGGTCCCGTCCGCGCTGTTCCCGCCGTCCGCCTCGGTCCTGGACTGCCTGTGGCCCGGGGCGGAGCGGCGTGGTGCGGACGGAGTCCGGCACTATGCCGTGGCCGCTCCCGCCGTGAACGGCGGCACGAGCCGGGGCGGGCGCGCCGCGTCGCGGTAGGTCCGGCCGTGGCGACGGAAGGCGGCCCCGCGTTCTTCCGCCGCGCACATTGACATGAACGCGCCCCGGCGCAACGCTGAGAGCGCTCTCAGAATCGGTACGGACCAATTCCCCCACACCCGCACGGAGGTGGAGAGTGCTTTCCCGACTCAGACACCGTCTGCTCGCCGTGGCCGCGGCCGCAGGCCTGACCGGTGCCCTGCTCTCGTTCGCAGCCGCACCGCCCGCGGACGCCGCGGTGCCCGCCACCATCCCCCTGAAGATCACCAACAACTCCGCCCGCGGCGACGCCGTCCACATCTACAACCTGGGCACCTCGCTGACGACCGGTCAGCAGGGCTGGGCGGACGAGAACGGAACCTTCCACGCCTGGCCCGCCGGCGGCAATCCCCCCACTCCCGCACCGGACGCGTCCATCCCCGGACCGGCCGCGGGACAGACCAAGACCATCCGGATCCCGAAGCTGTCGGGACGCATCTACTTCTCCTACGGCCAGAAGCTGGATTTCCGGCTCACCACGGGCGGCCTGGTCCAGCCCGCCGTGCAGAACCCCAGCGACCCCAACCGCAACATCCTCTTCAACTGGTCCGAGTACACGCTCAACGACGGCGGGCTGTGGCTGAACAGCACCCAGGTCGACATGTTCTCCGCGCCCTACTCCGTCGGCGTGCAGCGCGCCGACGGCGGCGTGACCAGCGCCGGACAGCTCAAGGCCGGTGGCTACCGCGGGGTGTTCGACGCGCTGCGGGCCCAGCCGGGCTGGGGCGGGCTGATCCAGACCCGGCCCGACGGCACCGTACTGCGGGCGCTGGCACCCCTGTACGGGGTGGAGACGGGGGCGCTGCCCGCGTCGGTCATGGACGACTACATCAACCGGGTCTGGCAGAAGTACGCGACGACCACCCTCACCGTCACGCCCTTCGGCGACCGTCCGGACACCAAGTACTTCGGACGCGTCTCGGGCAACGTCATGAACTTCACCAACACCTCCGGCGCGGTCGTCACCAGCTTCCAGAAGCCCGACGCCTCCAGCGTCTTCGGCTGCCACCGACTGCTGGACGCGCCCAACGACCAGGTGCGCGGCCCGATCTCCCGCACCCTGTGCGCGGGCTTCAACCGCTCGACGCTGCTGACCAACCCCAACCAGCCCGACCCCTCGGCGGCGGACTTCTACCGGGACCCGGTGACCAACCACTACGCCCGGATCATCCACGAGCGCATGGCCGACGGGAAGGCGTACGCGTTCGCCTTCGACGACGTCGGCAACCACGAGTCACTGGTGCACGACGGCAACCCGGCCGAGGCCAGGCTCACGCTCGCCCCGCTCGACTGAGCCGGCGGCGGGTGCGCGTCCGCCCCCGTCCTCGGCCGGTACGGTGGAGGACGGGGGCGGAACATCGGTGCGGCACCCGGCGGGGCGGGCTGTCGGGTACCGCACCGGCCCGGTCAGGCGCCGGGCAGTACGCCGGTGCGGGCGACCTCGGAGTACCAGCGGGCGCTCGCCTTGGGGATGCGGGTGCCGGTCGGGTAGTCGACGTAGACCGCACCGAAGCGCTTGCTGTAGCCGTGGGCCCACTCGAAGTTGTCCAGCAGGGACCACAGGAAGTAGCCGCGCACGTCCGAGCCGTCCAGGATGGCCTGGTGCACGGCGGCCAGGTGACCGCGGACGTAGGCGATCCGGGCGGGGTCGTTGACCTTCCCCTCGGGATCGGCGTAGTCGTCGAAGGCGGCGCCGTTCTCGGTGATGACCAGCGGCAGCCGCGGGAAGTCGGCGGACAGCCGGCGCAGCAGGTCGTACAGGCCGGTGGGGTCGACGGCCCAGCCCATGGCGGTGGTGTCGCCGGGCGGCTGGTGGAAGGCGACCCGGTCGGCTCCCGGCCAGGGGCTGTGGGGGCTGTTGCCGTGCCCGTCGGAGGTGTGGGCGCCGCTGCCGTCGGTCTCGGAGACGACGGTGGGCGTGTAGTAGTTGACGCCGAGGAAGTCCAGCGGCTGGTTGGCCTGGCGCAGGTCGCCGTCCTGCACGAAGGACCAGTCGGTCAGCGCGGCGGTGTCCTTCAGCAGGTCCTCGGGGTAGGCCCCGTTCAGCATCGGGCCGGTGAAGACCCGGTTGGCCAGGGCGTCGATCCGGCGGGCCGCGTCGGCGTCGCCCTCGCTTTCGGTGAGCGGGCGGACGTGGTGGATGTTGAGGGTGACCGACACCTGGGCGTCGGCGCGGACCCGCTCGCGCAGCGCCTGGACGGCCAGACCGTGCGCCAGGTTGAGGTGGTGGGCGGCGCGCAGCGCGGCGACCGGGTCGGTGCGGCCCGGCGCGTGCACGCCGGAGCCGTAGCCGAGGAAGGCGCTGCACCAGGGCTCGTTGAGGGTGGTCCAGGTCTTCACCCGGTCGCCGAGGGCGTCGGCGGCCAGGGCCGCGTACTCGGCGAACCGCTCGGCGGTGGCGCGCTCGGGCCAGCCGCCGGCGTCCTCCAGTTCCTGGGGCAGGTCCCAGTGGTAGAGGGTGGCGACGGGCTGGATGCCCTTCTCCAGCAGCTCGTCCACCAGCCGCCGGTAGAAGTCCAGGCCCTTCTGTACGGCGGGGCCGCGGCCGGTGGGCTGGATCCGGGGCCAGGCGAGGGAGAAGCGGTAGGCGCCCAGGCCGAGTTCGGCCATGAGGGCGACGTCCTGGCTCCGGCGGTGGTAGTGGTCGGTGGCGACGTCACCGGTGTCACCGTTGCGGACCCGGCCGGGGGTGCGGGCGTAGGTGTCCCAGATGGACGGGGTGCGTCCGTCCTCCGCGGCGGCCCCCTCGATCTGGTAGGAGGCGGTCGCGGAGCCCCAGAGGAAGTTCCTCGGGAAGGTGCGGGCGGCGTCCGGGGCGGACGGGGTCTGCTGTGCTGCGGTGACCACGTAAGTCCTTTCGGGTGGGGGTGCTTGGGGTGGCGGGCGGGCGGGGCGGCGGGTCAGCCCTTGACGGCTCCCGCCATGATGCCGCTGACGATCTGGCGGCCGAAGACGATGAACATCGCCAGCAGCGGCAGGGTGCCGAGCAGCGCGCCGGCCATGATCAGCGACTGGTCGCGCACGTAGCCCGCGCTGAGCTGGGTGAGCGCGACGGGGACCGTCGGGTTGGTCATGTCGAGGACCACGAACGGCCAGAAGAAGTCGTTCCACGCGTGCACGAACGTGATCATGAACAGGACGGCCATCGCGGGGCGCGCGATGGGCAGCACGATGCTGAAGAAGATCCTGAGCGAGTGCGCCCCGTCCACGCGTCCGGCCTCGACGAGCTCGTCCGGCAGCGCCTCCGTCAGGTACTGCCGCATGAAGAACACGCCGACCGCGCTCACCAGCGTCGGGAAGATGACGGCGGGCAGCTGCTGCGACCAGCCGAGGTCGGCCATCATCATGAACAGCGGCACGACGGCGAGCTGCGGCGGCACCATCATGGTGCCGATCACCAGCATGAGCAGGGCGTTGCGCCCCTTGAACCGCAGCTTGGCGAAGGCGAACCCGGCGAGCGTCGCGAACAGCACCGTGGACAGGGCGATCACCCCGGCCACGATGAGGCTGTTGACCATGGCCTTGCCCATCGCCGCCTCGTCCCAGGCCCGGGCGAGGTTGCTGAACAGGTTGGGACCGGGCAGGAACGGGGGCGGCGTCTGGCTGACCCGGGTGTTGTCGGTGGACGCGGCCACCATGGTCCAGTACAGCGGGAAGATCGACAGGATCGCCATGATGGCGAGCAGCACGTAGGCGAGCGGGCCGGCGTGGTGCTGGCGGCCGGCGCGCTGGCGCAGCAGCCGGCGGCCACCGCGGCCGGCCGGTTTCGCGGCGGAGGTCCGGGCCGGGGCGTCGGTCCGGGCCGGGAGACTTTGGGTGGTCATCGCGACTCCAGGTCAGGACGTGCGGGAGCGCAGGCGCTTGATGACGCGCTGCACGACGAAGACGAGGACCAGCAGCATGAACATCGCCCAGGCGACGGTCGCCGAGCGGCCCATCTGGTAGTTCTTCCAGCCCTCCTCGTACAGGAGCAGGCCCAGCGTCTGGTACTGGTTGTCCGCGCCGCCGGTGACACCGTTGGGCCCCTGGCCGAAGATCAGCGGCTCGCCGAAGAGCTGGGTGGCGCCGATCGTGGAGAGCACGATGGTGAAGACGATGGTGGAGCGGATTCCGGGAATGGTGACGTGGATGAACTGCTTCCACCGCGAGGCGCCGTCGAGGGAGGCCGCCTCGTAGCGGTCGGCGGGGATGGCCTGCATCGCGGCCAGGTAGAGCAGCGCGTTGTAGCCGGTCCAGCGCCAGATGACGATGGTGGAGATCGCGACCTGGGCGGGCCACTTGTCGGCCTCCCAGTCCACCGGGTCGATCCCGACCGAGCCGAGCGCCCAGTTGATCATGCCGAAGTCGCGCTCGAAGATCATGGTGAAGACGAGGGCGGCCGCGGCGACCGAGGTGGCGTAGGGGACCAGGGAGGCGACCCGGAAGAACAGCGAGGCGCGCATCCGGTAGTTGAGCAGGTGCGCCATGCCGAGCGCCATCATCAGCTGCGGCACCGTGGAGATGACGCCGATGGTGATCGTGTTCTGCACCGCGTTCCAGAACCGCGAGTCGCCCCACAGCTCGACGTAGTTGTCGAACGCCACCCACTCCATGACATCGAGGGTGGCCAGCTCCACGTCGTGCAGGGAGATCCACGAGGTGTAGATCAGCGGGTAGAAGCTGAACGCGGCGAAGATGATGAAGAACGGCGCGACGAACGCGTACGGGGCGCCCTTGATGTCGAGCCGGTGCCAGAGCGCGCCGCGCCGCCGGGCGGTGCCCTCGCCGCCCGGGCGGGGAGAGGGCCGCGGAGGCTCGTCCCCGGCCAGGGCCTTGGTGGTGGAGGTGGCCACCGGACTTCCTTCCTGAGAGCGGATGTGTGAGCCGGGCGCCGGGCCCGCCGGCCAGGACCTGGTCCTGGACGCGGGCGGGCCCGGTCGGCCTCGGGAGCGGAGAGTCAGCCGACCGCCTTCTCGATGCGCTCCCCGGTGGTCTTCCACGCCTCGTCACGCTTGGCGTCGCCCTGCTCGATCAGGGCCAGGCCCTGGGAGAAGGTGTCCTTGATCGTGCCGTCCTTGCGGCCGAGGACCTGCTTGTCCGGGATCTCCTGGGCGGCGGCCCCGAAGATCTGTCCGATCGGCGCGCCGCTGAAGTACTCGGACTTGGCGTTCTTCACCTCGGGGCTGTCCAGTGCCTCGCGGGAGGACGGGATGTTGCCGATCTCCTTGAAGATGTGCGCCTGCTGCTCGGGCGCGGTCAGCCAGGCGACGAGCTTCTTGGCCTCCTCCTTCACCGGGCTCTGCTCGACCACGCCGAGGAAGGAGCCGCCCCAGTTCGCGCCCTTGGGGGCCTTGGCGACGTCCCACTTGCCCTTGTTCGCGTCGCCGGCCTTCTCACTGATGTGGCTGAGCATCCAGGCCGGGCACACCGCGGTGGCGAAGGTGCCGTTGGCCAGGCCGGGGTCCCAACCCGGCTGGAACTGGCGGAGCTTGGCCGTCAGGCCGTCCTCGGCCGCGTCGGCGGAGAGGTTCCAGGCCTCCTTGACGGCCGGGTTGGTCTCGTAGATCAGCTCGCCGTTCTCGTCGTAGTACTGCTCGGGGTAGCCGTAGACCATGGCGTTGAACAGGCCGCTGGCCGCGTCCATGTAGGCCACGTCGCCGTCCTTGAAGCCCTTCTTGAAGGTGCGGCCGACCTCGACGTACTTGTTCCAGTCGCCCGCCCACAGCTTGGCGACCTCTTCGCGGTCGGTGGGCAGCCCCGCCTTCTCGAAGTAGTCCTTGCGGTAGCAGACGGCCATCGGGCCGATGTCGGTGCCCAGGCCCAGCACCTTGCCGTCCTTGGTGCTGATCTGGGACTCCTTCCACGGCAGGAAGTGGTCGGTGCCCGGCACGTCGGAGAAGTCCGCGAACTTGTCGGCCTGGGTCTCGGTGATCTCCTTGGCCCGGCCGATCTCGATGCCCTGGATGTCCTTCAGGCCCTTGCCCGCGGCGAGCCTGGTCTGCAGGGCGGTGTAGTACGTCTGCTCGTCACCGGCTATCTCGGCCTTGATGTCGACGTTGGGGTTCTCCTTCTCGTACTGCTCGAGAAGGCCGGTCTCCTTGATGCCCATCACCCCGTACATGCCCATGGTGATGGTGACCTTGCCGTCCTTCTTGCCACCACCGGTGGCCGAGTCGTCACCGCTGCTGCAGCCGACGACGAGCGCGAGAGCGCCGACGGCCGCGGCCGTCGCCACCGCCTTTCTGCGCAACGAACCGAGAGTGCCCATGGATCTCCTCCTAGCGACGGCGCTGACACATCGGAGTGACGAGTTCTGCGATGACTACTGCGATGGCTACAGCGGCTACAGCGATGAAAGACAGCGGCTCGAACAATGGGTGGGAACGTGCCCAATTTTGGTGGGCACGTTCCCACCGGCGACTCGAAGACTCGTGGGAAGGAGGCCGGTCTGTCAATAACTTGAAAGCAACTTGTCGCAACCGACCCTGCGCCGCGTTCGCCTCCCGGAGACCCGGGGGTGCTCCGCCGGCCCTGGCGTCTGTCAGAATTGCCGCAGGTCACCTCCGCGGCAGGCAGCGCCGCCGCGGCCGCCGAGGGGGGAGTACATGACCGGCAACCGCCGTCCAACGATCAAAACGGTCGCCGCCCGCGCCGGCGTGGGCCGCACCACGGTCTCCCGTGTCGTCAACGGCTCGGAGCTGGTCAGTGCCGATGCCCGCGAGAGGGTGCTTGCGGCGATCAAGGAACTGAACTACGTTCCCAACTCGGTCGCCCGCGGCCTGGTCACCAACCGCACCAACGCCGTGGCCCTGGTGATCCCGGAGTCGGAGAGCCGGCTCGGCTCGGAGCCGTTCTTCGCCGCGCTGATCCGCGGGGTCAGCGGCGCCCTCGCCGAGAGCCGCACCCAGTTGCAGCTCATGCTCGTCCGCGACCAGGCCGAGCGGGACCAGTTGACCGCGTCGGTCGCGACCCGCCGGGTGGACGGCGTGCTGCTGGTCTCGGTGCACTCCGAGGACCGGCTGCCCGGCATGCTCGAGGAGATGGGCCTGCCCACGGTGCTCGCCGGCCGCCGCGACGCGGGCGAGCGGCTGAGCTACGTCAACTCCGACAACGCCGGCGGGGCCGCCGCCGCGGTGCGGCATCTGCTGGGCGGCGGACGGCGCCGGGTCGCCACCATCACCGGGCCGCTGGACATGGACGTCGGCCGCAGCAGGCTCGCCGGCTGGCGCGCCGCACACCTGGAGGCGGAGGTGCCCGCGGAGGAACTCCTCGTCGAGGCGGGCGACTTCACCGAGGAGGGCGGTGCGAGCGCCATGCGTTTGCTTCTTGAACGCGTCCCGGACCTGGACGCCGTTTTCGCCGCGTCCGACCTCATGGCGGTCGGTGCCCTGGCCGAACTGCGTCGGCAGAAGCGGCGGGTGCCCGGGGACGTCGCCGTCGTCGGCTTCGAGGACTCCGTCCTGGCCCGCCACACCAACCCGCCGCTGACGACGGTGCGTCAACCGGTGGAGGAGCTGGGGCGCACCATGGCCCGCATCCTCACCGACATCACGCAGCACGGTGCGCCGCGGCAGCAGAAGACGCTGCCGACGGAGCTGGTGGTGCGCGAGTCGTCGTAGGGCCTGTCCGACAATTCGGCGCAGTGGGCGAGGCCGGCCGGGGGCGGCGGCACGGGCCGGGGGTTACGGGGTCAGCACGATGCGGCCGAAGACCTCGCCCGTGTCCATCTTCCGGTGCGCCGAGGCCGCCCGCTCCAGGGGCAGCACCTCGTGCACGACGGTCTCGATCTCCCCGCGGCCCGCGGCGGCGAACTGATCGGCCCGCACGGCCCGCAGGTCGGCCTCCGGGACGGTGGCGGCACTGAAGGTGGCGAACGACATCGACTTCTGGAAGGACGCCATCAGATGGGTGCCGAAGTCCGCCGGCGGCTGCCCCGCGACGGCGCCGACGACCACCATCCTGCCGTTCGGCGCGAGCCTGGTGAAGAAGGCGGGCAGGTCGGCTCCGGCGACGATGTCCACGATGACGTCGAAGGCGCGGGGAGCGTCCGCGCCGCCCTCGCCCGAGCGGTCCAGGACATGGGTCGCGCCCAGCCCGCGCAGCCGCTCGCCGCGGGCGGCCGACGAGGTGGTGACCGCCACCGCGGTGGCACCGGCACGGGCCGCGAGCTGGACCGTCATGATGCCGATGCTGCCGGCCGCGCCGCGCACCAGCACGCGCTCGCCCGCGGTGAAGCGTGCGTGGGCGAGCCCGAAGTGCGCCACCACCCCGGCACTGCCGAGCGTCACCGCGTCCCGAGCGGACAACCCCGCGGGGAGCGGGAGGATGTCACCGGCCGGTGCGGTCGCCTGCTCCGCGTAGCCTCCTCCCACGCCCGTCTGCGCCCACACGCGCCGGCCGGTCCAGGCGGCGTCGACGCCCGCGCCGACCGCGGTCACGGTGCCCACCACCTCGCCGCCGGGCACGTGCCCCTCCTGGAATCCGTAGGCGGCGAGCGCACCGCTGCGGATGGCGACGTCGGCACCGCTCACGCCGATCGCCTCGGTCGCGACCAGTACCTGTCCCGCGGCGGGCGCGGGGGCGGGAAGGTCGACGACCTCCAGTCCCTCGGGGCCGCCGAACGTCCGGATCACCACTGCCTTCATTCGCCACTCCTTGCTCGCCGAGGCCGAGCCCCTACGCACTGAAGCCCTGCTCGCCGGACGTTAACGGACGCCGCCGTCCACTTCGCTAAAGTGAGAGTGGTGACCGATCATCTGTCTCACCCGCTGCGCTCCGACGCCCGGGACAACCGCGAGCGCATCCTCGACGCGGCCCGCGCACTGTTCGCCACCGAGGGGTTGCGGGTGCCGATGCGGGAGGTGGCCCGGCGGGCCGGTGTCGGCCCGGCCACGCTCTACCGGCGCTTCCCGACCAAGCAGGCGCTGGTCACCGAGGCGTTCACGGAGCAGTTGCGGGCCTGCCGCACCATCGTCGACGAGGGCCTGGCCCATCCCGACCCCTGGGCCGGCTTCTGCCTCGTCGTCGAGAAGACCTGCGAGCTGCACGCGCGGCACCTCGGCTTCACCGAGGCGTTCATGGCGGCCTACCCGGACGCGATGGACTTCGCCGCGGCGCGCGCGTACTCGCTGAAGTCCGCCGGTGAACTGGCCCGTCGGGCCAGGGAAGCCGGCGGTCTGCGCCCCGATTTCGTCCTGGCCGACCTCGTGCTCATGATCATGGCGAACCGGGGCATCCACGCCCAGTCGACGGCCACCCGCGTCGCGGCCTCCCGGCGCTTCGCCGCGCTGGTGATCCAGGCGTTCCGGGCCTCCCCCGAGCACGCGCCGCTCCCTCCGGTGCCGCGGCCGGCGCCCGTGTGAACCCGACTGGCCCAGTACGGGTGAGGCGAGCGTTTCCCCCCGAGCCTCCGTTCGTTGGGACGGACATGATCAAGAAGCTCGCCTGTGTCTCCGTCATGGCCACCGCTCTGCTGGTCTCCGCTCCCCTCGCCGAGGCGGCCCCCGTGCCCGGCCCGTCCGCCGGTGTTCCGGGTGGTCCGCTCCTGGACGGTCTCCTCGGTTCGCTGGAGGTGGGGCATCCGGCCACCTCCGCGCAGTCGCTCCTCCCCCGGGGCATCCTCGGCCGGTGAAACGCACGGGGCGGGAGGGGGTGGCTGCGCGGTATCACCCCCTCCGCCTCCGACGACCGGTTCGGCGTCCCGCTCCACACACCCCAGGAAAGCGGCACACGACATGTACGACCAGACGCGCGCACAGCAGCCCTCGGACCCGGACCAGCGCCGCACCGGGCGCCGTCCCGCGGCACCGGAGGCGCTGCTGCCGCCGGTGGAACGGGACGCGGTCCTGGACCGTCTCCGCAAGGCCATCAACACCTTCGCCGACGCTCCGCACGAGGCGCTGGAGGAGGCGGAGGGCGCCTTCGACGACGCCGCGGCCCATCTCGCCACCGCCCTGGCCCAGCGGCGTCGTGCCCTGCGCGAGAGGTGGCGGGAGCAGGACGCCGAGACGCATGCCGAGGAACTCCGGCTCGCCCTGCGGCAGTACCGGGAGATCACTCAGCGGCTGATCCGCATCTGACGTCGGCGTCGTTGGCGCAGCGGAAGCCGAGGTTGCCGGACGAGGAGTCCGGGGTGTTGGAGGAGCGGGCGGCGACCCGGTAGCGGTTGCAGTAGGAGTCGTGGCACAGGTAGGAGCCGCCGCGCAGCACCCGTGCCGTCCCGGTGTCGGGGCCGTGCGGGTCCGCGGCCGGCGATTCGGCGTAGTAGGTGGGCGAGAACCAGTCGGAGCACCATTCCCACACGTTGCCCGCGGTGTTCCACAGGCCGTGGCCGTTGGGCCGGTAGGACTTGACCGGCGCGGTGGTGACGTGGCCGTCCTCGGCCGTGTTGACGTGGGGGAATCGGCCCTGCCAGATGTTGCAGCGCCACCGGCCGCCCGGGGTCAGTTCGTCGCCCCAGGCGTAGCGGCGGCCGGCCAGTCCCCCGCGGGCGGCGTACTCCCATTCGGCCTCGGTGGGCAGGCGCTTGCCGGCCCAGCGCGCGTAGGCGGTGGCGTCGTTCCAGGAGACGTGGACGACCGGATGGTTCTGCCGGCCGGTGATGTCGGAGCGGGCGCCCTCGGGGCGGCGCCAGTGGGCGCCCCGCACGTTGATCCACCAGGGGGCGCCGGCGGCGTTGCCGAGGACGTCGGCGTCCGGGGCGGCGACGACCAGGTGGAAGACGGCCGAGGAGCCGAAGCGTTCGGCGTCGGTCACGTGACCGGTCGCCTTGACGAAGGCGGCGAACCGGGCGTTGGTGACGGCGGTCTCGTCGATGTGGAAGGGCCGCAGGCGCACCGGGTGCACGGGTGTCTCGCCGTCGGCCGGATATCCCTCCCCGAAGGCGTCGCCCATCGCGAACTCACCGCCCGGCAGGCGCACCTGTCCGCGGGTCGAGCGCGGGCGGGCGTCGGGCCCCGGTTCCGCGGCGAGCGCGCGGGCCGGGCCGGCCAGGGCGACGGGTGCCGTCGCGGGGGCGCAGCACGGGCGGTGAGTACGGGTCATGGGTCCTCGAATCGATCGCGTGCGTGAGCCGGGCAGGCCCTGGGCCTCAGGCCTTGTAGGTGGACTCGTCGAGACCGCTCAGGGTCGGGTCGTGGCCCACCTCGCCGACGTCGTACATCGATGTCATCCAGTGGTAGAAGTTGTCGCCGCGTTCGCGCAGGACGTCGTAGAGCCGGCGCATCATGCGGCCGCGGACCTCCGCCCGTTCCGGGTGGGCGTAGACGTTCTGCAGTTCGTCCGGGTCGGTGTGCAGGTCGTACAGCTCGTTGACGGAGTCGGGGTTGACGACGAGTTTGTACCGGTCCTCGCGCAGCATGCGCTGGGGGTAGGGGAAGTGGTGGCCGTGGAACTCGCAGACGATGTCCTCCTCCCACTCCACCGTCTCGCCCCGCACGAGGGGCAGCAGGCTGCGCGAGTCGACGGCGGGTTTCGGGTCGAGACCGGCCAGTTCGAGGATCGTGGCGGTGCAGTCGAGGAGGCTGACGAACTCGTCGCGCACCTGACCGCCGGGGGCGCCCGGGACCCGGAGCAGGCCGGGGGTGCGGTAGATGTCCTCGTACATCGCGGGGCCCTTGTCGTGCAGCCGGTGCGCGCCGGTGAACTCCCCGTGGTCGCAGGTGAAGAACACCGCGGTGTCGTCCACGAGGCCGAGCCGTTCCATGGCGTCCATGACCCGGCCGATCTGCTTGTCGATGAGGGCCACGTAGCCCCAGTAGACCGCGATGAGCTTGCGGGTCGTCTCGATGGGCATGGTGTCGAAGGTCCAGTGCGCGCTGTAGTTGCGCTGGACGGGGGGTTTGCCCTCGAAGGTCTCGGACACCGACCGCGGCAGTTCCACGTCCGCGGGGTCGACCAGGTCGAAGTACTCGTCCGGGAGGATGTACGGCAGGTGGGGTCCGAAGAAGTGCAGGGCCAGGAAGAAGGGCTGGTCGCGCTCGTGGGCGTCGGCGGCGTACCGCTCCAACTGTTCGATGGCGCGGGTGGCCAGGTAGTGCTCGAAGGTGGCCTCGACCGGCTGGTGCAGCCGGGCGGCGAGCAGGTTCCCGGGGCCGCCGTTCGGGAGGGTGCCGCGGACCCGGTCGCTGATCTCGTACGGCGGCAGTCCGCGTTCGTCGAGGTAGGCGAGGTAGTCCGGGTGGTCGACGGGGTTGTGCCAGCCGGGCAGTTCGGGGCCGTCGAAGCCGTAGTCGGCCGCGGTACGCCGGTTTCCGGCGTGCCACTTGCCAAACAGGCCGCAGTTGTAGCCGTGTTCGCGCAGCGCCCGGGAGAAGGCGAACTGGTCCTCGGCGAGGTCTTCGAGGTAGCCGACGTTGCGTTCGTGGTTGGCGAGGAGCTTGTGCCGGAAGGGTGCCTGGCCGGTCAGCAGGCTGGCGCGGGCCGGAGTGCAGATGGCGGTGGGGGTGTACCAGCGGTCGAAGCGGGTTCCGGTGGCGGCCAGTTCGTCGAGTGCGGGGGTGTGGGCCAGCGGGTTGCCGTAGGCGCCGAGCGTGTCGGTGCGGTGCTGGTCGGTCATGAGGAAGAGGATGTTCTTCCGGGACGTCCCGGACTGGACGCCCGACTCGACGCCCGACTGGGCGCCGGACAGGGCGCCGGGCTCGCTCGCTCGCGTCACTTGCCCGCTCCCGTGAAGAGGTCGCCGGTGTAGTAGGTCTTCGGGTCGGCGGGCTTCTCGAGTTTGCCGGCGTCGACGAAATAGTCGTTCATGCCCTCCAGCCACTTGACGACGGTGCCGTCCTGGGTCAGCTTGTCCAGCTCCGCCACGCTCAGCACCTTGTTGTTCGCGGCGTCCGCCTTCACCTGGTCGACGGGGATCTTCAGCTTGTCGGCGGTGAGCCGGATCGCCTCGTCGGTGTGCTCCGAGCGGAAGGTCATCGCCTCGCGCAGCACGGCCAGCACCTTCTTGGTCTTCTCCGGCTGGTCGGCCACCACCTTGTTGCCCGCGACGAAGGCGGTGGGGAAGGAGACGTCCTGTTCGAAGTCGGCGTTCTTGGCGAGTTCGACCAGGTCGGGGACCTGCTTCTTGATCGTCGCCGCGGCCGGGTACCAGAAGCCGGCGCCGTCGACCTGCTGGGAGGAGAAGGCGGAGACGATGGTGGACGGGTCCATGGGGACGACCTTCAGGTCCTCCTTGGTCATCCCGGCCTTCTCCAGGGCGAGGGAGAGGATCATGTCGCCGGAGGTGCCCTCGGGCACCGCGACGGTCTTGCCCTTGAGCTGCTGCATCGAGGTGATGCCCGGCTGGGCGAGGACCCGGTCGGAGTTGCCCAGGGTGTTGATGGCGACGACCTTGGCCTGGCCGGAGGCGGGGAGCCACATGGCGCCGGGGCCTATGTAGCCGAAGTCCAGGTTGTCCGTGCCCAGGGCCTGGATCTGGAGCGGCCCGTTGGTGAAGACCTTGGCGTCGGCGGACAGCCCGTGCTTCTTCCACAGGCCCTTGGCCTCGGCGATGGCGATCAGGCTGGCGCCGTTGAAGTCGTTGATGTATCCGAAGCGCACCTTGTCCGACGAGCCGCCGGAGGAGGAGCCGCCGCATGCGGCGAGCAGCGCCATGGCGGCCACGCCGGCGAGGGTCGTGGTGAGGCTTCTGCGGGTGAGGACGGGTGACATGGCGGTGAGTCCCTTCCGGGTCATGACGTCGGGGAGTGGGAACCGGAAAGGGCGGCGGTGCGGCCTTCCTGGTGGTAGACGGAGTGCCACACGCGGTTGCGCAGTGCGGCGAACTCGGGGCTGAGCCGGAAGGCCTCGTCGCGCTCGATGGCGGGGTCGACGTCGACGACGTCGTAGACGCGCCCGGGCCGGGCGGCCATCACGACTACGCGGTTGGCCAGGAACACGGCCTCGTCGACGTCGTGGGTGATGAACAGGACCGTGCGCTTGTCCTGGCTCCAGGTCTTCAGCAGCTGCTCCTGGAGCTTGACCCGGGTGAGCGCGTCGAGGGCGCCGAAGGGTTCGTCCATCAGCAGGATCGAGGGGTCGACGGCGTAGGCGCGGGCGATGGCGCAGCGCTGGCGCATGCCGCCGGAGAGGGTCTTGGGGAGCGCGTCGGCGAAGCGTTCCAGGCCGACCAGTTCGATGAAGTGCTCGGCCCGGGCGCGGCGTTCGCGCTTGGGCACCCCGGTGGTCCTCAGACCGAACTCGACGTTCTGACGTACCGTCAGCCAGGGAAACAGGGCGTACTGCTGGAAGATGACGCCGCGCTCGGGTCCGGGCCCCGAGACGGGTGCTCCGTCCACCAGGGCGCGGCCGGAGGTGGGTGTCTCCAGCCCGGCGAGGATGTTCATCAGGGTGCTCTTGCCGCACCCGGAGGGGCCGACGACGGTGACGAACTCGTGGTTCGCGATGTCGAGGCTCACGTCGTCCAGGGCGGTGAAGGTCTCCCGGCCCAGCGAGAAGGTCTTGGTGACGTGCTGGACGGAGATCTTGGCGGGTGTGCTGGTCATCGGCGTTCCTGCCATCGGGTGAGCCGGCGTTCGGCGAGGAGGAGGACGCGGTCCATGAGGAGACCGAGGATCCCGATCGAGATGAGCCCGACGAAGATGGTCGGGAGGTCGTAGTAGAGCTGGGCGTTCTGCATGCGGTAGCCGAGGCCCTCCTGGGCGGCGATCAGCTCCGCGGCGACCAGGGTGGCCCAGGCCGAGCCGAGTCCGACCCGCATGCCGACGAGGATGAAGGGGGTGGACGCCGGCACCACCACGCGGGCGAAGATGGTGGCGTCGCCCGCGCCCAGCACCCGGGCGGCGTTGATCAGGGTGCGGTCGACGTTCACCACGCCCTGGAAGGTGGAGATCACACAGGCCAGGAACGCGGCAAGGAAGATGACGAAGATCTTCGGCGTCTCGTCGATGCCCATGGCGACCACGGCCAGCGGGATGATCGCCAGCGGCGGGATGGTGCGGAAGAACTGGATCCAGGGCTCGATCAGTCCGCGCAGGATGCCGTACCAGCCCATCAGGAAGCCCACCGGGACGGCCACGGCCGTGCCCAGGCCGAAGCCGATGAGGACCCGGGTCAGGCTGGCGAGGGCGTCGTCGGCGAGCGTCCCGTCGCTGATCAGGGTGGCGGCGCGGTCGACGACCTCCGGCGGGGTCGGCAGCTTGAAACCGGCGGACGCGAGGGCCCACCAGAGGGCGATGCCGAGTGCGACGGACACGGCGTTCAGGACGAGGGGCAGCCCGCGCCTGCCGGAACGGGAGCGCTCCGGCGCGGACTTGGCGGCGCCCTCCGTGGTGTCCGGAGCCGCGGCGCCCTTCGCCGTGCTGTCGCCCGCTTCGGACCCGGGCGAGGACCCGGGCCCCTTCTGGGGCCGCGGGTGCCGCTGATCGGCACTCCGCTTGTCAAGGACGGACATGGGCGGCTCCTTCGGTGGCGGAGTGGGATGCATCGGAACGGCCCTTCACGTCGGCGGTTTCGGGATACCTCGCCAGGAGGGGTGAGCTGTGGAAGACCGCGGCGAGCGCGCCGATGGCGCCGTCGTCGTCGGAGAGCCGGGCGGCGGCGACGACGGGTCCCGCCGACGCGGTCGGGAAGATCTCGGCGGCGAGGGTGGCGGCGACCTGTTCCACGAGGACGGGCGCCAGCCGGGTGATCTCGCCGCCGATGACCACCTTCGCCGGGTTCAGCATCATGGTCGCGGCGCCGACCACCCGGCCCAGCGCCCCCGCGGCCTCCCGCAGTACCCGGTCCACGACCGGGTGGGCGCGGCGCACGGCGGCGGCGAGGTCGCCGAGGTTCTCCAGGCGCAGACCGAACTCCCAGCAGGCGGCGAGGATTCCGGGCACCGAGGCCACGGTCTCCAGACAGCCCCGCTTGCCGCAGCGGCAGGGGCGACCCGCCGGTTCCACGGTCACGTGCCCCAGCTCGCCGGCCAGCCCGGAGGAACCCGTCACCAGCTGGCCCCCGACGACGAGTCCGCCGCCGACGCCGTCCGACAGGCGTACGTAGACCAGGTCGGCGACGCTGTCGGCGCCGCTGATCGCCTCGGCGAGGGCGGCCAGCCGGGTGTTGTTGTCGACGATGACCGGTGCGTCGAAGCGTTCGGCGAAGGCCACGTCGACGCCCTCGGGTGCCGGGCGCAGCACGGTGGTGCCCGCGGTGGCGCGCGGCCAGGCCGCCCCCTGCGGGGCCGGGTAGGGACCGGGTACGCCGATGCCGATGCCCTGCAGCGCTCCGTAGTGGACCCCGGCCTCGCCGCTGAGCCGGTCGACCAGTTCCAGGGCCAGTTCCGTGCGGGTCGCCCAGGTGGCGGTGTCCTCGTACCGGACGGAGCCGGAGACCATGATCTCGTGCGAGGCGTCGGCGACGACGACGTGGACGCGCCGGTGTCCGAAGTCGACGCCCATGAACTGCGCCGACGCCGGGTCGAGCGCCAGCCGTTCGGCGGGCCGCCCGCTGCCCTCGCGGCGGGAGGCGTCGGTGTCGACGACCACGATGGCACCGCGTTGCAGCAGGTTGCCGGTGATCTCGGACAGGGTGGTGCGGGACAGGCCCACGACCCGGGCGATCTCGCCGCGGCTCATGGCGCCGTTCTCCTGCAGCGCACGCATGACGCGCTCTTCGTGGGTCCGCCTGACCAGTGCGTGCACTCCGCTGGGCATCTGCATGCCGGTCAAGGTAGGGAGGCTCGATTATTCCGTCAACACTCCGACAGAAAGACGCAATGAAGTGTTCACAATGCCAGGTGGGCTGCGCCCTGCGGTTGTGGGCCGGACTCGATTATTCGTCCGCCCTGTTGACGTAAATGTGCGGGCGTTCGCATGCTGTGCGCCATGCCCCCGTCATGCGGCCGGTGTGCCGCGCCTCGGTTCCCGGACGGGGACGACGAAGGAGACCCGACTGATGACCGATGCCGAGTACGGACTCCCCCGACGATCCCTGCTGGCCGGCGCCGCCGGTGCGGGCGCGGCGTTCGCCCTGCCCGCGAGCGCCGCACAGGCGGCTCCCGCGGCGGCGCCCACGACTTCCCCGCAGGCCGGGGCGGAGCGGCGGCACCCGCGCAACTGGCCCGACCCCGAGCCGTACGGCGCCGCGGACACCCGGGCCGATCTGTGGCCGCGCCAGGACAACTCGTTCGTCCTACCGCTGGAGCTGCGCCCTCGTGACGAGGAGCGCGGCACCGTCTGGATGCGCGACACCTACGTCAACTGCTTCGTCGTCGACGGCCGCCCGCTGTACGTCGCCACGGGCACCACCCGGGTGCCCGGGCTCGAAGCCGCCGGCCCCTGGAACGACGGCATCTTCATGTGGCTGGCCCCCTCCCTCGAAGGCCCGTGGCGGCTGGCCGACACCACCGGCATCCGGCCCGGGGCCGAGCGCGGCAAGGTGTGGTCGCCCGAGTTCGCCGGGGAGAACCGGCCCGGCCGCACGGTCGTCGCGCCCTGGCAGGAGTACTGGCACGACGAGCAGTTCGGCAAGCGCGGCCAGGCCTGGGCGCCGGAGTTGCACTACTTCCGTGACACCTGGTACCTCGTCGCGTGCATGGGCGACCACTCCCGCAAGGTCGGCTCGTTCATGCTGGTGAGCGAGGGCGGCGTCGAGGGCCCGTACCGGCTGGTCGAGGGCAACCTGGACAAGCCCTTCGGCGACTCGTTCATCGGGGGCCCGAAATTCATCGAGCCCGGCGCCTACCACCACATCGACGGCGGCCTCTACTCCGAGGGCGACGACGCGTGGCTCGTGCTGCACAACGACCTGTACGCGAAGTTCCGGGACGACATGGAGGACATCGTCACGACGACGGACCTGCCCCGGTTCCGGCAGACGCCCTACTCACCGGAGCCGTACCTCGAAGGCGCCTACGTGTTCAAGCACCGGGGCAAGTACCACCTCGTCCACGCCGCCTGGGACCGTACGTCCGTCAACGCCGACGGCACCGTCCGCCAGGCCTACGACGTGCCCGCCGCGGGCCGCGTGCAGTACCAGTACGACGCGATCGTCGCCGTGGCCGACCGGTTCGAGGGGCCGTACTCCGAGCGGTACACCGCGGGGGTCGGCGCCGGTCACAACAACTTCTTCGCCGACCACCGGGGCGGCCTGTGGGCGACGTACTTCCTGAACCCGGCCGCCGGCTACTGGTCGGGTTCCGCACGCGTCGCGGAGGCGGCGGTGCCCGGTGTCGTACGGCTGGAGTGGACCGGTCCGGCGGACGGCCGGCTGTACGTGAAGCGCGGGCCCGGGGGACCCGGCAACGGGCACTGAGCAGCGGTCCCCGTCCCGTCACGGCCTCGCATGCCGTCGCGACGGGACGGGCGTAGTGTCCAGATATGGGTGATGTTCGGGGCGGGCGGCGTCGGGCGGCCCTGTCGGCGCGGACGCGGGCGGACGGCTGATGGACTCCGCGATGGCGGCCGTCGTGCGGGCCAGCGGTGCGTTCGGAGGGATCCTCTACGCACTGCCGCCCGGCGAGGACGCCGTGTGGCAGGTCCTGGTCACGGGGGTCCCGCAGGAGATGGCCGCACCGTGGCGGCGGGTCGGGCTGAAGGACCCGATGCCCGTGGCGGACGCCGTCCGCGAGCACCGACTGGTGTGGGCGGGCGGCCGGGAGGAGATGGCACGGGAGTATCCGCGGCTGGCGCTCGTCCTGCCGTACGACTTCTCGCTGGCGGCCGCACCGCTCGTCTCGGGCACCACCCCCAGGGGCGGGCTGGTGCTGCTGTGGCCCGGGAACCACCCGGCGCGGCTGAGCGCCGGGGAACAGGACGTCATCCGGGCGGGCTGCCGCCGCCTGGGTGACAGCATGCAGCGGGCCATCGACCGCGGCGAACCGCTGCGGCCGCCCGAGCGGCCCCGGACCCTGCCGCCAGCCGCACCGCGCACCCCCTCCCCCGCCGAGGCGACCGCGCTGTCCGCGTTCGTGGACCGCCTGCCCGGCGGCTCCTGCGCCCTGGACCTGGAGGGGCATCTGACCTTCGTCACCCCCGGGGCGGCCGAACTGCTCGGCGTCGACCGGTCCCTGCTGGTGGGCGCCCTGCCGTGGGAGGCGCTGCCCTGGATGGACGTGCCGCACGTCGAGGACCGCTACCGGGCCGCGCTGGTCAGCCGCAGACCGCAGGAATTCACGGTCCTGCGCCCGCCGAAGACGTGGCTGTCCTTCGAGCTGTACCCGGACGCCACCGGACTGAGCGTGCGCATCGCCCCCGGCAGTCCGGACGCGGACGCGCCCCCGTCCCGGTCGGTACAGGCCTCGGGCCCCAGCCGTGCCACCGTGCTGTACCACCTGATGCACCTGGCCTCCACCCTGACCGAGGCCGTCAGCGTGCAGGACGTGGTCGAGCAGACCGCCGACCAGCTGATGCCCGCGCTCGGAGCGCAGGCCATGGTGGTGATGGCACCGGCGGACGGCCGCCTGAAGATCGTCGGCCAGCGCGGCTACCGCCCGGAGCTCCTGAAACGCTTCGACGGGACGCCGCTCACCTCGGCCGTCCCCGGCGTCGACGTCATGGCCACGGGTGTCCCGGGGTTCTGGACCACCTTCGAGGAACTCCACCATGCCTACCCCGCCATGACGCACGAGGACGGGATGGCCGCCTGGGCCCTGCTGCCGCTGATCGCCTCCGGCCGCCCCATCGGCTCGCTGCTGCTCTCCTACCGGCGGCCGCACGTCTTCCCGCCGGGCGAACGGGCCGCGCTCACGTCGCTGGCCGGTCTGGTCGGGCAGGCCCTGGACCGCGCCCGCCTCTACGACGCCAAGCACCACCTCGCCCACCGTCTGCAGTCCGCGCTGCTGCCCCACACCCTCCCCGACGTGCCCGGTCTGAACGTCGCCGCGCGCTACCTCCCGGCCGCCCGGGGCCTGGGCATCGGCGGCGACTTCTACGACGTCATCCGCCTCGACGAGCACACCGCGGGCGTCACCATCGGCGACGTGCAGGGGCACAACGTGGACGCCGCGGCGCTCATGGGGCAGGTCCGCATCGCCGTGCACGCCCACGCCACCGTGGGGGCGCCCCCCGACGACGTGCTGGCGCGCACCAACCGCCTGCTCACCGACCTGGACCCCGGCCTGTTCACCAGCTGCGCCTACGTCCACCTCGACCTTGCCACGCACCGCGCCTGTGTGGCGCTCGCCGGGCACCCTCCTCCTCTGGTGCGCCACGCCGACGGGCGCGTCGAGGCCCTGCGGGTGCCGCCGGGCCTGCTGCTGGGCATCGAGCCGGACACCGCGTACCCCTCGCTGGAGTTCCCGCTGCCGCCGGGCAGTGTGCTGGTCCTGTACACCGACGGACTGGTCGAGGCGCCCGGGGTGGACCTGGACGACGCGATCGCGGCCCTGGCCGGTCTCGTGGAACACGGCGACCCCGGCGACCTCGACGCCATGGCCGACACCCTCATCCGGCACGCGCCCACCCCGGGCGACGACATCGCCCTGGTCCTCGTCGGTCCCCGCGTGTCGGCACCGGGGCACTCCCGGAGCCGATCGATCGTTTTCAGGGACGAGAAGGACGAACGCCGGTCGATGCGGGCCGGCAGCGGAGGAGAAGACCCTTAATGAAACACCGGAGGGTGCGCGATCTGATGAGCGACGCCGTGGTCCGCGTGCAGCGGGGCACACCGTTCAAGGAGATCGCCCACCTGCTGCTGGAATACGACATCACGGCGGTGCCGGTCGTCGACGAGGAGAACCGTCCCGTGGGGGTGGTGTCGGAGGCCGACCTCCTGCAGAAGATGTGGGGCGGGGAGCCCGACGGTTCCCCCGAGCACGCCGAGTGGTCCCGGGCCTCGGCGGGCAAGGCGGACGCCACGGACGCGGCCGGGCTCATGACCTCGCCCCCGCTGTGCGCCCTGGAGAGCTGGAGCGTCGTGGACGCCGCCCGGGTGATGGCACGGCACCGCATCAAACGGCTGCTGGTCGTCGACGCGGACGGGCGGCTGGCCGGGGTCGTCAGCAGAAGCGACCTGCTGCGGGTGTTCCTGCGCACGGACCGCGCGATCCGCACCGAGATCATCGAGGAGGCCCTGGTCAAGGCGCTGGGCCTGGCTCCCTCGTCGGTGCAGGTGGACGTGGCGCACGGCCATGTCGTGCTCAGTGGCCGACTCCCGGCCCATGTGTCCGCCCCGCTGCTGGAAGAGCACTGCCGGAGCGTGGACGGCGTCGTCGCCGTGGAGTTCAGACCGGCAGGCGAGGCCGACGCCGAGGGTCCCGCGGCCGTCGGTTCCTGAGATCCTGCCGGCCCGGCGGAAGCCCGCCCGTGCCCGCTTCCCCGGGGAAGGGGAGGCGGACACGGGGCAACGCGGTCGGGCGGCGTGAGATCTGCCTAACACCGTTCGGCTTCTTGATGGACCATCACTGCACGGCGCCCTAGGCTCGCCGCATGCCCACAGCGCAACACACCACGACCGCTCCCGTCTCCCTCCGCGAGCGGCGCCGGGCCGCCGCGGCCCAGGAGATCGTCGACGCCGCCGAGCAGCACATCGGCGAACACGGTCCCGCCGCCCTGTCGCTGCGCGCGGTCGCCCGCGGTCTCGGCATGACCGTGCAGGCGCTCTACCACTACTTCCCGAACCGCGACGCCCTCGTCACCGCCCTCATCACCAAGGCGTACGGCGAGCTGTCCGACGTGTTGCAGGCCGCCGCCGACAGTGTGCGCGCGGACCCCGCCACACCCCGTCTGGTCGCGGTGGCCGAGGCCTACCGCGGCTGGGACGTCGCCCGTCCCGAGCACTTCCAGCTCCTCTACGGGACGCCGCTGCGCTACTACGCGGCCCCCGCCGAGGGCCCGACCACGCAGGCGGTCCGCCGGATGGCCGCGATCTTCCAGCGCGAGCTGTTCGCCGGCTTCACCCCGGCGCAGCTCGCCGCGGCCGAGGTCCCCGCGCCCTCGCCGCCCTACCGGGAGCATCTGGAACAGCTTCCCATGCACGCCCAGCGCGGTCTGCCGCCCGCCGCGGCCGCCCTCTTCCTGAGCGCGTGGGGGCATGTGCACGGCCTGGTCGTCCTGGAGGTGTTCGGGCACACCACGTTCCTGGGCGACCACCAGGCGGAGGTCTTCCGCACGTCGGTCCGGATGATGCTGGAGGACATCCACCGCCGGATCCCCGCCGCCTGAGCGAGCACGGCCGTCAGGGGCGAGGTGCCTCCCGGCCCTCGCGCGCGGGGTCGGGGGCGGACAGCGCCTCGATCTCGGGGTGGTCGCGCAGGGCGGTGATGACCGCGTTCACCGCGGCGCGCTGCGGGGCGCCGCGCCGTACCACGACGGCGACGTTGCGGTGCACCGGCGGGCTCAGCCGCCGGGTGACGACGGCGTGGTCCGCCGTGACCGCCAGGGCGGGCAGCAGGGCGACCGAACCGGTGGTCTCGACGTGCCGCAGCAGCATGAGGTAGTTGCTGAACCGGCAGGCCACCCTGGGGTCGAACCCGGACTCGCGGCACAGCCGCACGGTCAGGTCCGCCATGTACGACTGCGGCCGGTCGCAGGCCCAGGTCTCCTCCTTGCACGCCGCGAGGTCCACCGCGGCGCGGGCGGCCAGCGGATGGCCGTCCGGCAGCACCAGGAGGACGGGGTCGCTGCCGAGCGACATGACGTCGAGATCCGCGCCCCACGTCAGGCCCGAGTAGTCGGTGGTGGTGACGATGACGTCGGCCTCGCCGGAGCGCAGGGCCGGACCGCTCTCGTGCGGTTCCATCTCGACGAGTTCCAGGCGCAGGTGCGGATGGGTGGTGGCCAGCCGGTTCGCCGCCGGGACGGCGAGGCTGTAGATCGCGCTCTGGAAGACGGCGAGCCGGACGGTGCCGATGGGCTCGTCGTTCAGGGCGCGCAGTTCGGCCTCGACGTCGGCCATCCGGTCGAGGATCTCCCGGCCCCGGCGGGCCAGCAGGAGTCCGGCCGGGGTCAGCCGCACCCGCCGCCCGGTCCGCTCGATGAGCCTGCACCGGGTCTCGGTCTCCAGCACCGCCAACTGCTGGGAAACCGTCGACGCGCTCAGGTGCAGCGTGTCGGCGACCGCGCGGACGGTGCCGAGCGTGTCGAGCTGGCTGAGCAGGTGCAGTCGTCCGGAGTTGAGCACGGAGCCGATGGTACGGCGCACCTTGGTCATCCGTACGGTTTTGCCGTACAGCATCGTCGAATCTGTGCGATGGACACGCGCAGCGGGCCGTCCCTACCGTCGGTCGCATGCCTTCCGAGACTTCCGGCGCCGACCCGGGGCGCCACCTGATCCGCTACTCCGGCCACGCGCCCTTCTCTCCGGAGGTCGTGGTGCGCGCCGCGGGCACCTCCGTCTTCACGGAGAGCGGCCGTGAGCTGCTGGACTTCACGTCCGGTCAGATGAGTGCCATCCTCGGGCACTCCCATCCCGCGATCGTCTCGACGGTGCGCGAGCAGGTCGCGCACCTCGACCACCTGCACAGCGGCATGCTCAGCCGCCCGGTCGTCGAGCTGGCCCGCCGGCTCGCCGGCACCCTGCCCGCGCCGCTGGAGAAGGCGCTGCTGCTGACCACCGGGGCGGAGGCGAACGAGGCCGCGGTGCGGATGGCGAAGCTCGTCACCGGACGCCACGAGATCGTCTCCTTCGCCCGGTCCTGGCACGGCATGACCCAGGCCGCCGCGAACGCCACCTACAGTGCCGGACGCAAGGGCTACGGCCCCGCCGCGCCGGGCAACTTCGCACTGCCGGTGCCGGACCGCTACCGGCCCTCCGTCGTCGGCGCGGACGGCGAGCTGGACTGGCGCCGCCAGCTGGACCTGGGCTTCGAGATGATCGACGCGCAGTCGGTCGGCAGTCTGGCCGCGTGCCTGGTCGAGCCGATCCTCTCCTCGGGCGGCGTCGTCGAGCTTCCGCCGGGCTATCTCGCGGCCCTGGCGGACAAGTGCCGTGAGCGCGGGATGCTGCTGATCCTGGACGAGGCCCAGACGGGGCTGTGCCGGACCGGCGACTGGTACGCCTTCGAGCACGAGGGTGTCGTCCCGGACATCCTCACGCTGTCCAAGACGCTGGGCGCGGGGCTGCCGCTGGCCGCCGTGCTGACCGGCGCCGAGATCGAGCAGCGGGCGCACGAGCGCGGGTTCCTGTTCTTCACCACCCACGTCAACGACCCGCTGCCCGCCGCGGTGGGCAACACCGTCCTCGACGTCCTGGTCCGCGACCGGCTGGACGAGCGCGCCCGCAGGCTCGGCGCGGCGCTGCGGGAGGGCCTCGACAAGCTCGCCGCCCGCCACGAGGTGGTCGGCGACGTCCGGGGCCGGGGGTTGCTGCTGGGCATGGAACTGGTCGGCGACCAGGTGCTGGGCGAGGGCGGCGCGGACCGTCTCGGCGCGGACGTCACCCGGCGCTGCTTCGAGCTGGGGCTGCACATGAACATCGTCCAGCTCCCGGGGATGGGCGGGATCTTCCGTATCGCGCCCCCGCTGACCGCGAGCGACGACGAGATCGCCCGCGGCGTGGCCGTCCTCGACCAGGCACTCGCCGACGCCGCCGGAGCCCTGTAGCCCCGAAGGCCCCGGTGTCCTCGGGGGTACCGGGACACCGGGGCCGGGTGCGGGAGTGTCAGACTCCGGCCGTCTCCGGCTCGCGGGCGGGCTCCGAGGGCGCGGCGGTGTCGCCGAGTTCCCGGTGCAGCTTCTCGCCCTCGACGTCGACGTTCGGCAGGACGCGGTCCAGCCACTTCGGCAGCCACCACGCCTTGGTGCCGAGCAGTGCGAGCACCGCGGGCACGATGGCCATGCGGACCACGAAGGCGTCGAAGAGCACCGCGATCGCGAGTCCGAAGCCCATCATCTTGATCATGGCGTCGTTCTCCAGGATGAAGCCGGAGAAGACACTGATCATGATGATCGCGGCGGCCGCGACCACCCGGCCGCCGTGGGTGAAGCCCGTGGTGACGGACTCGGCGGCGGACTGTCCGTGGACGTACGCCTCCCGCATGCGGGTGACGAGGAAGACCTCGTAGTCCATGGCGAGGCCGAAGACCACGCCGATCATGAAGATCGGCATCATCGACATGATCGGGCCCGGCTGGTCCACGCCGAACACGTCGGCGAGCCAGCCCCACTGGAAGACCGCGACCACCGCGCCGAGCGCAGCGGCCACCGAGAGCAGGAAGCCCAGGGCCGCCTTCAGCGGGACGAGGACCGAGCGGAACACCAGCATCAGGAGCAGGAAGGCCAGCCCGACGACCAGCGCCAGGTAGGGGATCAGCGCGTCGTCCAGGGTCTGCGAGAAGTCGATGGTCATCGCGGTCGCACCGGTGACCAGCATGGTCGCGCCGGTGTCGGCCCTGATGTCGCCGGACAGCGAGCGGATGTCGTGCACCAGCGACTCGGTGGCGACGTCGCTCGGGCCGGTCTTGGGCATCACGGTGAGGACGGCGGTGTCGCCCTCCTTGTTGAAGTTGGCCGGGGTGACGGCCGCGGCCTCGCCCAGTCCGGTGATCTTCTCGCCCACGGTGTCCGCGGCGGCCTTGGGGTCGTCCGCGCCGCGCGCGTCCACGGTGACCATCAGCGGGCCGTTGAACCCGGCCCCGAAGGACTCGGACAGCATGTCGTAGGCCTTGCGCTGGGTGGTGTCGGGGGCCGAGCTGCCCTCGTCGGGCAGGCCCAGCTCCATGCCGGCGGCCGGTACGGCGATCACGCCGAGGCCGAGGACCGCGGTCAGCAGGACGGTGACCGGGCGCCGCTGTACGAAGCGGGCCCACCGGGTGCCGAGCTTCGGCCTGCCGGAGGCGGCCCGCGCCCCGGCGGGAGCCTTGCGGTCCTTGCGGCTGAGCGCCTTCTTGCCGGCGAAGCCGAGCAGCGCCGGGGTGAGGGTGAGGGCGATCAGCACGGCGATGCCGACGGTGCCCGCGGCGGCCAGGCCCATCTTGGTGAGGATCGGGATGTTGACGATCGCGAGGCCGGCCAGGGCCACGACGACGGTGAGTCCGGCGAAGACGACCGCGGAGCCCGCGGTGCCGACCGCTCGTCCGGCCGCCTCCTCCGGGGCTCGGCCCTCGGCGATCTCCGCCCGGTAGCGCGAGACGATGAACAGGGCGTAGTCGATGGCGACCGCGAGGCCGATCATCATGGCGAGGGTGGAGGTCGTGGCGGACAGCTCCAGCGTGCTGCCGAGCGCCCCGATGGCGGAGATGCCGATGCCGACACCGATGATCGCCGAGAGCAGCGGCATGCCTGCCGCGACCAGTGAGCCGAAGGTCAGCAGGAGCACGATCGCGGCGACGCCGATGCCGATCAGCTCGGCGGTGCCGCCCATCTCCTGCTCGGCCACGACCGCGTCGCCGCCGGTCTCGACCGTGTACCCGCCCTGTCGCGCGCCGTCGGTGGCTGCCGTGAGCGAGTCGCGGGCCTCGTCGGTCAGCTCCATCGCGTTGACCTTGTAGGTCACGGAGGCGTAGGCGGTGGTGCCGTCCTTGCTGACGGCGTTCGCCTCGAACGGGTCGTCCACCGAGGAGACCTGTGGACCGGCCTCGAGGTCGGCGACCAGGTCCTTCACCCGGTCCTTGCCGGCCGCGTCGGAGATCTTCGCGCCGTCGGGGGCACGGATCACGACGCGGGCCGTGGCGCCCTCGGCGCTGGCGGCCGGGAACTGCTCGTCGAGCAGGTCGAACGCCTTCTGGGACTCGGTGCCGGGCATGGAGAAGGAGTCTTCGGGCGGGGCCGGCGCGGCGGACGAGGCGACACCGGCGCCCACGAGTATGGCCACCCACAACAGGGCGACCAGGCCGCGGCGCCGGAACGCCCTCCGGCCGAGTCGATAGAGAAACGTAGCCACCTTTTGGACCAATCCGTCGGGTTACGGGCAGGACGAAGACCCGGCACATGGGGGGAAGGCGGAGGCGCTGACCGGGGTACACATCCATGCTCGCCCGGGGTTCGCGGCGTTTGGTCCGACCCTGGGTCTGGACTGGTGTACTGCGTCGGGTGTAGTGGGCCCCCGCGCTCCTCTCCCGTCGGTGTAGATCACGAAGATGGGTGTACTCCGCATTTCGTTGCCGCGGGCAGCCGGTGACGCTCAGCCGGTGACGGGCGTGGCGTTGCCGCCCGTACCGCAGCGCAGGGTCCAGGGCCTGGCGGACCGGGTGCCGTCCTCGTGGATCCGGACGTCGACCTGCTCGGCGGGGAGGCCCCCCGGGACGTCGGCGTGGGCCGCAGTGCAGACCAGCTGGCTCACCGCGGTCACGTCGAGTTCGCCGGCGCTGACCCGGAGGGGGACGACGACGTCGACGGCGCCGTCGCTGGTGGTCGCGGTGAGCCGTCCGGCGGCTTTCGACTCGACGTGGGTGGTCAGGCCGCGCTCGCGCTCGGCCCGGGTGGGGCCGTCCAGGAGCAGGTCGAGGGCCTGCTGGGGGGCCGGGGAAGCGTCCGTCCGCCGGGTGACGGGGCGGGTGCCGTAGGGGCCGGCGAAGTACAGGCGCACGGTGCTCGCCCCGTCGCCGGGCCGCTGGACGCCGGAGGCGGGCGGGCCGGCCTGCACCGGGCCGGTGGTGCCGATGCCGCAGCCGGCGCTGCCGGCGGCGAGCAGCACGGTGAGGGCGAGGGTGGCCCGATTCGGATGCGGGAAGTGGCGGAATGTCATGTCGTTCCCGGGGTGGAGGCGGCCCGCGGCAGGGTGAGGGTGAAGACGGCACCGCCGCCGGGGCGGTTGGCCGCGGTGAGGATGCCGTCGTGCAGGGCCGCGTTCTCGTGGGCGATGGCGAGTCCGAGGCCGCTGCCGCCGGAGCGGGGGCGTGCCGCGTCGGCCTTGTAGAAGCGGTCGAAGACGTACGGGAGCGCGTCGTCCGGGATGCCGGGCCCCCGGTCGGTGACGGTGACGGTGACCCGGTCGTCGCGCGCGCCGACCGCCACCGTCACGGGCGGGCGTCCGTGGTGCAGCGCGTTGGCGACCAGGTTGCCGAGGACGACGTCGATCCGGCGGGGGTCGACGCGTACGGGTGCCGGTTCGGGCAGGTCGGCCCGGACCCGCTCGTCGTGGGCCCAGCCGCGCAGCTGGAGGGTCTTGGTCACGAGGGTGCGCAGGTCGACGTCCTCCCGGTGGACGGGGGCGGCCCCGGCGTCGAAGCGGGAGACCTCCATGAGGTCCTCCACCATGCGGGCCAGGGTGCGCACCTCCTCGCTGATCAGCCGGACGGCGTCCTCGGTGTCGGCGGGCAGCACGCCCGAGGCGGCGTCCTCGTCGAGGACCTCGGTGACCGCGGCCATGGCGGCCAGCGGGGTGCGCAGTTCGTGGGCGACGTCGGCGGCGAAGCGGCGGGCGCCCGCCTCCAGCCGGCGCAGTTCGGCGGCGTCCCGCTCCAGTGTCTCGGCCATGGTGTTGAACGAGCGGGTCAGGTCGGCGAGTTCGTCGTGGCCCGCGGTGTCCAGGCGCGTGTCCAGCTCCCCGGCCGCGATGCGTTCGGCGCCGTGGCGCAGCCGCCGGACGGGCCGCAGGACGCTGCGCGCCGCCACCAGGGCCGGGACCAGGGCGAGGGCGAGCGCGGGGACGGCTCCGGCCTGGGCGGCGGTGACCAGGGCGTCGATGTCGGCCCGGTCGTCGTCCAGGGGGAAGACGGCGTACACGGTCAGCCCGGAGAGCGTGGCCGGGGCCGAGTCCGGGTCCGGGTGTCCGTTCTCCGCTTCGTCGGGGGTGTAGGCGACGGGCATGCCGAGCGCCAGCCACGGGCGGCCGTCGTGTTCGGTCCGCTGGTGGACGGCCCGCCCGGTGTCCTGCACGGTCTCCCGCAGCTCGTCGGGGACGGGTGGCGCGCCCGGGGAGGCCGCGACCGGTTCGGCGCCCCGGTAGGAGGCGGACGCGTGCCAGGCCCGGGCCCCGCCGGCCTGGTCGATCTGTCCGGTGAGCCCGCGCAGCTCCTCGGCGGTGGGCGGAAGGGCCAGGTCGGGGGCGAGGGAGTCGAGCTGGGTGCGCAGATCGGCGACGGCGGTCTCCGCGGCGCGGTCGAGGATGGCCGCGCGGGCCCGGTGGAAGGTGAAGCCGGCGGTGAGCAGCGCGCCGAAGGCGGCGGCCAGGAGAAAGGCCACGACCAGCCGGGCCCGCAGCCCGCGGGGCGTGTGCCGCCGGAGCCTGCTCGCGGCGAGCCGGAGTGGTGGCCGGAACCGGCTCACAGCGGACCGAAACGGTAGCCGAAGCCGCGCACGGTCTGCACGTACACCGGTCTGCGCGGGTCGTCCTCGATCCGGGCACGCAGCCGCATCACGCAGGCGTCGACGAGGCGGACGTCGCCGTAGAAGGAGTGTTCCCAGACCTGTTCCAGCAGTTGCTGGCGCGAGTACACCTGCCCGGGGGTGGCGGTGAGGAACAGCAGGAGCTTCAGTTCCGACGGTGCCAGGGGCAGCTCGGTGCCGCGCTTGGCCACCACCAGGGTGGTGCGGTCCACCGTGAGGTCCGCGTGCCGCTCGGGGCCGGCGGCGGCCGGATTCGGCGTGCCGCCGTCCTGGGCGGGCGCGACCCGGCGCAGGACCGCTCTGATCCGCGCCTCCAGCAGCTCGGCGCCCGCCGGTTTGACGACGTAGTCGTCGGCGCCCGCCTCCAGGCCGACGACCATGTCGATCTCGTCGCCCCGCGCGGAGAGGATGATGATCGGGATCCGTTTGCTCTCCCGGATCCGGCGGCACACTTCCAGACCGCTCATGTTCGGCAGCATCAGGTCGAGGAGCACCAGGTCGGGCCGGTGCCGCTCCAGGGTCAGCAGGCCGGTCTCCCCGCTGCCCGCGACGGCCACCTCGTGTCCGCGGCGTTTCAGCGCGAGCGAGACGCCTCTCTGCACCGCGGGGTCGTCTTCGATGAGCAGGACTCGTGCCATGGGGGTGCGCTCTTCTCCGGTTCCTCGGCTCGGCTTCCGCGACTCGGTTTCCTCGGCTCGGTTCCCCGGCCCGGCGGCGGCCGTCTTCTGCCAGCGTGCTCGAAGCGTATGACGCCGGGTTCCGCGTCATGTGAGGAAACGATGACAGCCCTCCCCGGGCCGGGCGCCGGTGGCCTGTGCTGAGGGCATGGACAACGAGATCAACTCCAGCGGGCGCTCGCTGCCCGCCCGCCACGCCGTCGGGTACGCCCTCGTGGCCGCGGCCGTGGCACTCGCCCTGACCGGCTGTCAGGGTTCCGGCACCGGCGTCGAGGTCTCCGCGAGCGACGGCGCGGCGGCCGGCACCCCGGACGGCGGGAAGGACTCATCCGACGGGAAGGACTCCTCCGGCGGGAAGCGGGACGACAAGCCGCGGCGGCTGCTGTGGATGGGCGACTCCATCGGTGAGGCCCAGGCGCCGGCCCTCGGCGCGGCCATGAAGGCCGGGGGCGTCGCGTTCAGGTCGGTGGCCGCCGCCGGCGGCGGCGGTGTCGTCGGCGAGATCGCGGCGCCCACCTGGGACAGCCTGCCGAAGACACTGAAGTCCTTCGCGCCGGACGTCGTCGCCTACCAGGTCACCACCTACGACTGGGGCACCCCCGCCGAACAGCGCGCGGCCTACGAACGCCTGGTGAAGACGGTGAACGAGGCGGGGGCGGACCTCCTCCTCGTCTCCGCCCCGCCCTTCAAGATCGACGACTTCTACCGGCCGCACGAGGCGGAGATCGCAGCCGCGCCGCGGTCCGCGAAGAGCGTGGCCGAGGAGCACCCGGACACGGCCGGCTTCCTCGACGCCGCCGCCCTGTGGGGCGACGACAGCGCCTCCGAGCAGGCGCAGCGCAGCGAGGACGGCATCCACTCCTGCCAGCAGGGCTCGGCGGCGTTCGCCGTCTGGTTCGGCGAGCAGCTGGAGAGGCGGTACGGCTACGACCCGGCCGCCGCCGACGCGTGGGCCACCGGTGAGTGGACCGGCGCGAAGGTCTACAGCCGGCTCGGCTGCGAATAGCCCCCGGCGGAACCCGGCCCGCCCAACCGCCCACCGCGAGGCGGTCGCGGGCCGGGGACGCCTCGCCCCTTCGACGGAGACCAGCCCATGCCCCTGCCGGCCACACCCTCCCCCGCCCACCGCAGCGTCCGCGCCGCCCCCTCCCCCGTGCCGCGGCCGCCTCGGCGGCACCTCGCCCCGCTCGACGGCCTGCGCGGCGTCGCCGTCCTGGGCGTGCTGTTCTTCCACGCCGGTCATTTCGACGGCGGCTTCCTCGGCGTCGATCTCTTCTTCGTCCTGTCCGGCTTCCTCATCACGGGCCTGCTGCTGAAGGAGGCCCGGGCCCACGGGGGCCGGATCGACCTCCTCGCCTTCTGGGGCCGGCGCGCACGGCGGCTGCTGCCCGCGCTCGCGGTCGTGCTCGCCGGGACCCTGCTCCTGGTGTGGGCCCTCGGCCCGCCGAACCTGCTCCGGTACGCCCTCGACGACGGACCGTGGGTGGCCGCGAACCTCGCCAACTGGCACTTCGTGGCCGACCGGGTCGGCTACTGGGACTCGGCCGGCACCAGGGTCTTCAGCCATCTGTGGAGCATCGCGGTCGAGGAGCAGTTCTACGTGGTGTGGCCGCTGGTGCTCTGTCTACTGGCCCGTGGCCGGGGCGCCGGACGGCGGGTGGCCGCCGTGGCCGCGGCCGGGGCCGTCGCGTCCCTGGTCCTGATGGTCGTCCTCACCACCGCGGCCGACACCACCCGGGTCTACGAGGGCACCGACACCCGCGCCTTCTCGCTCCTGCTCGGAGCGCTGGCGGCCACCGAGCCCGCCGCGCGTCTGGTCTCCCGCCTCGGCGAACGCGCGGCGGGCCGGTGGAGCCTCGCCCTGGCGGCGGGCATCGGGGCGTACTGGATCGCGGCCGACGGCCAGCACTCCCCCTCCCTCTTCCGGGGCGGGCTGTTCCTGCACGCCCTGGCCGCCGCCCTGCTCATCGCGTGCCTGGCGCGGGCTCCGCGCACACCGGCCGGGCGCTTCCTCGCCGCCGCGCCGCTGCGCCGGCTCGGCGTGGTCTCGTACAGCCTGTATCTCTGGCACTGGCCCGTGTACCTGCTGCTGAGCGAGGAACGGCTCGGCCTGGAGGGGGCTCACCGTACGGCGGTGCTGCTGGCGGTGTCGGTGGCGCTCGCCGGGCTCTCCAAGGTCCTGGTGGAGGATCCGGTCCGGTTCCGGGCCCGCTGGGCGAAGGGCCGCACCGGGGCGGTCGCCCTGGTCGCCGTCTTCGCCGCGCTGGCCGCGCTGTGGGCGGTGGTCCCCCAGCCGCGAACCGGGGAGGGCTCGGTCGACGTCACACGTCTCGGGGCCGCACGTCCAGGGTGGGGCGGCGGCGGTTGACCTTCACCTTGGGGCAGGCCGCAGCATCGGTGTCACCGGGCGAGGTGCCCGGTACGAGGAGGGGTGGGCACGTGGGCGTGGAGTTGCTGACCATAGGGGCGTTCGCGAAGGCGACCCGGCTGTCGCCGAAGGCGCTGCGTCTCTACGACGAGCTGGGCCTGCTGCCGCCCGCCCGCGTCGACCCGGTCACCGGCTACCGCCTCTACGCCCCGGAACAGGTCGAACGGGCCCGGCTCGTGGCCTGGCTGCGCCGCCTGGGGATGCCGTTGGTCCGCATTCGGCACGTGTGCTCGCTGGACGCGGTGGCGGCGGCCGGGGAGGTCCGCGCCTTCTGGGCACGGGCCGAGGCCGAGACGGCCGCCCGGCGCGATCTGGCCGCCTTCCTCGTCGACCACCTGACCCGGAAGGATCCCGCCATGTCTCCCACCAGTCCTGCCCTGAGCATGCGCTACGCCGCCGCCTCCGACACCGGCCTGGTCCGCGAGAGCAACCAGGACACCGCCTACGCCGGTGCCCGCCTGCTGGCCGTCGCCGACGGCTTCGGCGACGAGGGAGCTCCAGCCAGCGCCGCCGCCGTCGAGTCGCTGCGGCGGCTGGAGAGCCGCGGTGTCCCGGCGGACGGCCTCCTCAACGTCCTCGCGGACGCGGTGGAGGAGGCCGAGCGGGCCGTGCACGACGCCGTGGGATCCGGTTCCGCGACGCAGCAGGCCGGCACCACCCTCACCGCGATGCTCTGGACGGGGTCGCAGCTGGGCCTCGTCCACATCGGCGACTCGCGCGTGTACCTGCTGCGCGACGGGGAGCTGTTCCAGATCACGCACGACCACACTGTGGTGCAGTCGATGGTCGACGAGGGCCGCATCACGCCGGAGGAGGCCGCGTCCCACCCCCAGCGGTCGCTGCTGGTACGGGCCCTGGGCCGGGGCGCCGACGCCACCGCCGAGATGCGCCTGCAGGACGCCCGGCCCGGGGACCGCTACCTGCTCTGTTCCGACGGCCTGTCGACGGTGGTGGCGGGCGACGAGATCCGCCGGGTGCTGGCCGCCCCGGGCGAGCCCGGGGCGGCCGTCCGGGAACTGGTGGCCCTGGCCAACGGGTCCGGCGGTCCCGACAACGTCAGCTGCGTCGTCGCCGACGTCGTGCCCGGCGCGTGACGCCCCGGGCGCCCGGCCCCGCCCGGGTCGGCCGCTCCTCAGGGTGCCGCCCCGACCGTGACACGGTCGCTGCCGCCCTCGGAGAGGAAGGACGCGAGGGCCTGCCCCTCCTCGGCGACCTCGGCGCGCTCCGCCCGGGCGAGCCGGCGCAGCGGGGTGACGGTGACCGTGCCGTCCTCGACGGTCCAGGTGGCCGAGACCCTGCCGTCGACGAGGACGAAGCGGGCGCCGGTGACCGACAGGCCGCGGTGCGGGTCGTCGATGATGCGGCCGCGGTCCCGGTAGCCGAGGACCGCGTTGTCGAAGGCGGGCAGGAACCGCACCGGTGCCGGGGTGCCGGGGTCGGGGCGCGGGGCGTCGGGCAGGTCGAGCAGTTCCCGGCCCCGCTCGTCGCGGAAGGAGACCAGTTCCCCGCGCACCGCCGCGACCGCGGCCGGCAGTCCCGCGAGCCCGCACCAGGCCCGCAGGTCCGCCGAGGCGGCCGGCCCGAACGCGGCCAGGTAGCGCCGTACCAGCTCCTCTCCGACCGGATCGGTGCCCGGCGGGGCGGGCCGGTCCACCTCGCGGCCCAGCCAGTCCGCCACCGGGGCGTTGCGCACCCCGGCCCTGGTGCGCCACAGCCCGCGCGGCGGCAGCTGCACCGTCGGGATCAGCGCGGCGACCAGCAGCTCCCCCAGCGGCCGAGGTCCCGCGTCCGGCCACCGCGCGGCCACGGCGCGGGCGAGGTCGCCCATCGAGCGGGGCTCGCCGTCGGCCAGGACCGCACGGCCCGCCGCCGCGAGCTCGTCGAGGTCGACCCCGGCGAGCTCGCGGCGGTAGGTGCCGAGGACGCGTCCGCGCAGCATGGCGTCGTGGCGCGACCGCCAGGCCAGTACGTCCTCGGCGGTGACGAGATGGACGGTGCGGCGCATCAGGTGGGTCCGCACCACTCGACGCCCGGTCAGCAGGTCGTCGAGCACCCGCGGGGCGAAGCCGCGCAGCCGCGACCACAGCCCCACGAACGGTTCCTGCGGCTCCTGTGCCTGCATGCCGCCGAGGTGCGCGACGGCGCCGAGCACCGGGCGGTCCGCGCGGTCGAGCAGCAGCTGCCGGGCGAGGGCCGCCCGGTTCAGCGACCGGGCGTCGAGCACGCTCACGCGTTGTACTCGCTCACGACGTCCAGGACCCAGGTGACGCCGAACCGGTCCCGCAGCATGCCGTACAGGGGCGCCCACTGGGCGGCGTCCAGGGGCCGCACGACGGTCGCGCCCTCGGCGAGCTTCTCCCAGTACGCGGTGATCTCTTCGGTGGTCTCGCCGCGGACCGAGACGAAGAACGCGTTCTCACCCTGGTTCCAGGGCAGGTCGGACGGCACGTCGTAGGCCATCACGGCCAGGCCGTCGGCGGTGGACACCTGGCCGAACATCACCTGGTCGGCCGCGGCGGGATCCTGGACGTTGCCGGCGTCCTTGTACGTCACCAGGGTCAGGTCCCCGCCGAAGGCGGCCTGGTAGAAGGTGAGGGCTTCGCGGGCGTCGCCACGGAAGTTGAGGTGGGTCACGGCTTTGGCGGTCACGACTGGCTCCTTGCCATCACGGGGGGGGCGGACCGCGGTGCGGGCCGCCGCGGGGCCCCTCCGGCCCCGCGGTGCCCACTCTGCTTGAGGTAGCGGTCAGGTTGTGGCCGCTATGTGCGGCAGCATGGTGGTCATGCAGAAGACCTCGGCCCGGCTGCTGTCCCTGCTCTCGCTGCTCCAGGCCCGCCGGGACTGGCCCGGTGCGGTGCTGGCCGAGCGGCTGGACGTCAGTGCGCGCACGCTGCGCCGCGACGTCGACCGGCTCCGGGAGCTGGGATACCCCGTCCGGGCGGTGAAGGGCCCCGACGGCGGCTACCGCCTGGACGCCGGGACGCGGTTGCCTCCGCTGCTCTTCGACGACGAGCAGGCGGTCGCCCTCGCGGTCGCGCTGCGGACCGCCGCGGCCACCGGCGCCGGGATCGAGGACGGGGCCGAGCGCGCCCTGACCACGCTGCGCCAGGTCATGCCCGCCCGGCTGCGGCACCGGATCGACGCCCTCCAGGTCACCTCCGTCGCACGGTCGGCGCCCCGGCCGCAGCCCCAGGCGGACACCGGCGTCCTGATGGCGCTCAGCGCCGCCGTCCAGGCGCGCGAGGTGCTGCGCTTCGACCATGCCCCGGCGCACGTCGCGGACCCCGCGGCCGAGGAGGCGCCGCCCCCGCGCCGGGTGGAGCCGCACCATCTCGTCAGCCGGGGCGGGCGCTGGTACCTGGTCGCCTGGGACCTGGACCGCGAGGACTGGCGGGTCTTCCGCGCCGACCGGATCACCCCGCGCACGCCCACCGGACCGCGCTTCACGCCCCGGGACCTGCCCGGCGGGGACGTGGCCGCCTTTCTGACCGGCAGGTTCCGCGGCTCGGACGGCTCCCCCGACTGGCCCTGCCGCGGCACGGCCGTACTCCACCTGCCCGCTTCCGCGGTGTCCCCGCACGCCGCCGACGGGACGGTCGAGGAGCTGGGGCCCGACCGTTGCCGGCTCACCATGGGCTCCTGGTCGTGGCCCTCGCTCGCGGCCGCCTTCTGCCTCTACGACACCGACATCGAGGTGGTCGGCCCGCCCGCGCTCGAGGAGGCGTTCGCCGGGCTGGCCGACCGCTGTGCCAGGGCCGTCGCGGGGCGGCCCCGGCCGCGGTGAGCGCCGGGGCCGGCGTCACACCCGCTGGGCCCGCTCCAGGCTCGCGGTCTCGGTGGCCGGGCCGCCGCCCGTCACGACGCGTGAGCGGCTGTGCAGCCGCAGGGAGACGGCGACGAAGGCGATCGCGACCAGGGTCATCGCCCCGCCCGCCCAGGCGGTGGCCTCGTAGCCGAGGCCCGCGTCGATCACCGTGCCGCCGAGCCAGGGCCCGCCGGTGTTGCCCAGGTTGAACGCGGCGGTCGTCGTCGCGCCCGCGAGGGTGGGCGCGGCACCGGCGACGTTGAACATGCGCGCGTTGAGCGCGGGCGCCGTGTAGAACGCGGAGACGCCGAGCAGCAGCGACAGGACGATCACGGCGGCGGGGCTGGCGGCGAACAGCGCGAGGGCGGCCAGCAGCACCGTCGAGGCGGTGATGCCGGAGAGCAGTACGCCGAACAGGTGGGCGTCGGCCACCCGGCCGCCGACCGTCGTGCCGATGAGCGCGCCGACGCCGAACAGCGCCAGCACGGTCGGCACCCATCCGTCCGCCAGTCCGGCGACGTCGGTGAGCAGCGGGGCGAGGTAGGAGAAGGCGCAGAAGACGCCGCCGGCGGCGAGTGCGGTCACGACGATGGACAGCCAGACCTGGCGGTCCCGGTAGATCGCCAGCTCGCCCCGCAGCCGGGGCCGCCGCTCGGGCAGCGGGATACGCGGGATCAGGGTCACCACGCCGACGAGCGCGACGGCGGACGCGCCGCCCACGGCCCAGAACGCGGAGCGCCAGCCCAGGTGCTCGCCGAGGAAGGCGCCCACCGGGACGCCGAGGACGTTGGCGATGGACAGTCCGCCGATCATCACGGCCATGGCGCGGGCCCGCGCGGTCACCGGCACCATCGCGATGGCCACGGCCGCGCCCACCGCCCAGAAGCCGGCGCAGGCGAGGGCGCTGACGACCCGCGAGACGAACAGGACCTCGTAGCTCGTCGCGAGGGCGCCCGCGACCTGGCCGACGCCGAACACCGAGATCAGCGCGACCAGCGTGGTCTTGCGGGGCAGGCGCAGCGTCGCGACGGCGAGCAGCGGCGCGCCGACCACCATGCCGATCGCGAACGCCGATATCAGCAGCCCGGCTCGCGGGATCGAGACGTCCATGTCGTCGGCGATGGGCGGCAGCAGCCCGGAGAGCATGAACTCGCTGGTGCCGAGGGCGAAGACGGACAGGCCGAGGATGTAGACGGCCATCGGCATGCGTCCGGCCGTGGGCCGTGGGGAAGAGTCGGGCATGACAGGTGTCAACGGGGCCCCGCTTCCGGCCATTCCCGCGGCGGGGCCCGTCTCACGATGCGGCTACGGCGTCACGCGCTCCAGCCGGACGACGATGCCCTTGGAGGTGGGCTGGTTGCTGATGTCGGCGACGCTGTCCAGCGGCACCAGGACCTGGGTCTCCGGGTAGTACGCGGCGGCGGACCCGCGGGCGGTGGGGTACGGGACCACCTCGAAGCCCTCGGCGCGCCGCTCGGTGTCGTCGTGCCAGACGCCGACGACGTCGACGCGGTCTCCCTCGGCCAGGGACAGGGCGCTCAGGTCGTCCGGGTTGACCATGACCACCCGGCGGCTGCCGTGGATGCCCCGGTAGCGGTCGTTCAGGGTGTAGGGGATGGTGTTCCACTGGTCGTGGGAGCGCAGGGTCTGCAGCAGCAGGTGGCCCTCGGGCACGTCGGGCGTGCGCCAGGTGTTGCGGGTGAACACGGCCTTGCCGGTGGCGGTGCGGTAGACGCCCTCGTTGACGGGGTTGGGCAGCCGGATGCCGCCGGGGCGGGCCACGCGCCGGTTGAAGTCGTGCAGGCCCGGCACGATCCGGGAGATCCGGTCGCGGATCGCGCTGTAGTCGGCCTCGAACTCCTCCCAGGGCACGTTCCCCGGGCCGGTGCCCAGGGTGCGGCGGGCGAGCCGGCTCAGGATGGCGACCTCGCTGAGCAGCAGCGGTGAGGCGGGCTTGAGCCGTCCCCGGGAGGTGTGCACCTCGCTCATGGAGTTCTCCACCGTGACGAACTGCTCGCCGCCCGCCTGCTGGTCGCGTTCGGTGCGGCCGAGGGTGGGCAGGATCAGCGCGGTCTGCCCGCAGACGGTGTGGGACCCGTTGAGCTTGGTGGAGACGTGGGCGGTCAGGCGGCAGCTCCGCATGGCCTCCTCGGTGACCGCGCTGTCGGGGGCGGCCCGGACGAAGTTGCCCGCGACGCCGAGGAAGAACTTGATCCGGCCTTCCCGCATCGCCTTGATCGAGTCGACCGAGTCGAGGCCGTGGGCGCGCGGCGGGTCGAAGCCGAACTCGTCGCGCAGGGAGTCCAGGAAGGAGTCGGGCATCTGCTCCCAGATGCCCATGGTGCGGTCGCCCTGGACGTTGCTGTGGCCGCGCACGGGGCAGGCACCGGCTCCGGCCCGGCCGAGGTTGCCGCGCAGCAGCAGGAAGTTGACGATCTCCCGGATGGTGGGCACGCCGTGTTTGTGCTGGGTGATGCCCATCGCCCAGCAGACGATGACCCGTTTGCTGCGCAGTACCTCGTCGCGGACCCGCTCGATCTCGTGGCGGGTCAGACCGGTGGTGGCGACCACGTCGTCCCAGGAGGCCTGCCGGGCGTGCTCGGCGAACTCCTGGAAGCCGCTGGTGTTGTCGCGGATGAAGGCGTGGTCCAGGACCGTGCCGGGCCGGGCGTCCTCGGCCTCGAGGAGCAGCCGGTTCAGTGCCTGGAAGAGGGCGAGGTCGCCGCCGGGGCGGATGTGCAGGAACCGGTCGGCGATCCGGATGCCCTGGCCGATCACGCCGCTTGCCTTCTGCGGGTTCTTGAACCGCAGCAGCCCCGCCTCCGGGAGCGGGTTGACGGCGACGATGCGGGCGCCGTTGCGCTTGGCCTGCTCCAGCGCGGACAGCTGCCGCGGGTGGTTGGTGCCGGGGTTCTGTCCCACCAGGAAGATCAGGTCGGCGTGGTGGAGGTCGTCGAGGCTGACGGTGCCTTTGCCGGTGCCGAGGGTCTCGTGCAGGGCGAAGCCGCTCGACTCGTGGCACATGTTGCTGCAGTCGGGCAGGTTGTTGGTGCCGTAGGCGCGGGCGAAGAGCTGCAGCACGAAGGCGGCTTCGTTGCTGACCCGGCCCGAGGTGTAGAAGACCGCCTCGTCGGGGCTGTCCAGCGCCTTCAGTTCCCCGGCTAGCAGGTCGAGGGCGTCGCGCCAGCTGATCGGCTCGTAGTGGTCCGAGCCGGGCCGCTTCACCATCGGCTCGGTGAGCCGTCCCTGCTGGTTCAGCCACAGGTCGGAGCGCTGTGCCAGGTCGGAGACGGAGTGCTCGCGGAAGAACTCGGCGGTGATCCGCCGCGTGGTCGCCTCGTCGTTGATGTGCTTGGCGCCGTTCTCGCAGTACTCGTTGCGGTGCCGGTGGCCGGGCGCGGGGTCCGCCCAGGCGCAGCCCGGGCAGTCGATCCCGTCGACCTGGTTCATGGTCAGCAGGTCCACCGCGGTTTCCTTCGGGGACGTCTGCGCCAGGGAGTACTCCAGTGCGTGCACCACGGCGGGCACGCCCGCGGCCCAGGTCTTGGGCGGGGTGACGGTCAGGTCGTCCCGGGGTTCGTCCCTGGGCGGCTTCTTCATCGGGGGGATCGCCTCTCGTTCGCTGTGTTCCGGTACGGGGCCTGCGCCGTGTTCGGTACGGGCCCGTCAGCCCACGGGCCAGACCGCCACCCGGCTGCGCGGCGGCTCCGGCTCCTCCGGCCGCACCTGGCCGTCCCGGATGGTCCCCCGCCAGGCGCCGCTCGCCTCCCCGTGTCCTTCGATGTACGCCTTGAAGTGCGCGAGTTCGCGCCGCACGACACGGCCGGCCGCCCCGGGGACCAGGGCGAGTACGCCCGTGAGTCCGCGCGGCTCGGCCGACATCCGCACGGTCACCGAGGTGCCCTCCCCCTCGGTGGGCCGGAACGTCACCTCGCCGCGGTGGCCGTGGCGTTGCCCGAGGCTGCGCCAGGTCAGGTGCGAGTCGGGCACCTGGTCCACGATCTCGGTCGCGAACTCCCGGCCGAGGGGGCCGAGTCCGACGACCCACAGGGTCACGGCGGGCCTGATCTGCTCGACCCGCTTGACGGTGGTCATGAACCGGGGGAAGCACTCGAACTGGGTCCACTGGTCGTACGCGGTGCGCACCGGTACGGCGATCTCGATGGTCTCCTCGACGGTGTTCATGTGCCGCTCGCCTCCGCGGGTCGTGCGGTGCCGGACTTGTCGACCGTGCAGTGCAGGGAGTCGTCGACCACGTCGGCGACGATGGTGTCGCCGGGGTCGGCCTCGCCGCCGAGGAGCAGGTCGGCGACGCGGTTGTCGAGTTCGGCCTGGATGGTGCGCCTGAGCGGTCGGGCGCCGAACTCCGGCTGGTGGCCGTGGGCGATCAGCAGCTTCCTGGCCGCCTCGGTGACCTTCAGCGTCATGCCCTGGGCGTGCACCCGCCGTTCGCTCTGGGCCAGCAGGTGGTCCACGATCCGCGAGAGGTCGTCCTGGGTGAGGCCGTGGAAGACGATGATCTCGTCGATGCGGTTGAGGAACTCCGGCAGGAACCGGCCCCGCAGTTCCTGCATCAGTACGTCCTTGAGGTCGGACACGTCGCCCTTGTGGTCGAGGATGCGGTGGGCGCCGATGTTGGACGTCATGATGACGACGCAGTGCCGGAAGTCGACGGTGCGGCCCTGTCCGTCGGTGAGGCGGCCGTCGTCGAGGATCTGCAGCAGCGTGTTGAAGACGTCGGGGTGGGCCTTCTCCACCTCGTCGAACAGGACCACGCTGTAGGGCTGCCTGCGGACCTTCTCGGTGAGCTGGCCGGCCTCCTCGTAGCCCACGTAGCCCGGGGGCGCGCCGACGAGCCGGGCGACCGTGTGCTTCTCCTGGAACTCGCTCATGTCGAAGCGGATCATGCGGTTCTCCTCGCCGAACAGCAGCTCGGCGAGGGTCTTGGCCAGCTCGGTCTTGCCGACGCCGGTGGGGCCGAGGAAGAGGAAGGAGCCCACGGGACGGTCGGGGTCGCCCATGCCGGCCCGGTTGCGGCGCACGGCCCGCGCGACGGCGGTGACCGCCTCGTCCTGGCCGACGATCCGGGCGTGCATCTCGTCCTCCAGCCTGAGCAGGCGCTCCTTCTCCCCTGCCGTCAGCTGGGAGACCGGAATGCCGGTGCGGCGGGAGATCACGTCCGCGATGTCGTCGGCGGTGACGGAGACGACGCCCTCGCGGCGTTCCCGGATGCCCGCGAGTTCGCCCTCCGCCTCGGCGATCTCGTGCTTCAGCTCGCCCGCCCGGTCGTAGTCCTCGGCGGCGACGGCCTGCTCCTGCTCCCGGCGCAGCTTCGCGATGCGGTCCTCGCGGCCGACGACCTCGGTGGAACGGCTCGCGCTGCGCAGCCGGACCCGGGCGCCCGCCTGGTCCATGACGTCGATCGCCTTGTCGGGCAGGAAGCGGTCGCCGACGTAGCGGTCGGACAGTTCCGCCGCCGCGGTCAGCGCCCCGTCGGCGAAGCGGACCTGGTGGTGTGCCTCGTAGGCGTCGCGCAGGCCTTCGAGGATCTGCACCGTCTCCTCGACCGAGGGCTCGGGGACCATCACGGGCTGGAAGCGGCGTTCGAGGGCGGCGTCCTTCTCGACGTACTTGCGGTACTCGTCGATGGTCGTGGCGCCCACCACGTGCAGTTCGCCGCGTGCGAGGGCCGGCTTGAGCATGTTGCCGGCGTCCATGGAGCCCTCGCCGGTGGCCCCGGCGCCGACGACGGTGTGCAGTTCGTCGATGAACAGGATGATGTCGCCGCGGGCCTGCTGGACGTCCTCGATGACCTTCTTGAGCCGCTCCTCGAACTGTCCCCGGTACTGCGCGCCCGCCACCATGGCGGACAGGTCTAGGGCGACCACCCGCTTGTCCTTCAGCGTGCCCGGGACCTCACCGGCCACGATGCGCTGGGCCAGTCCCTCCACGATGGCGGTCTTGCCGACGCCGGGCTCGCCGATCAGCACCGGGTTGTTCTTGGAGCGCCGGGAGAGGATCTCGACGGTCTGCTCGATCTCCTCGGCGCGGCCGACGACGGGGTCGAGCTTCCCGGCCCGCGCCTCCTCGGTCAGGTCCCGTCCGTACTCGTCCAGCGTGGTGGCCGGTTGCCCACCGTCGTCGCCCCGGCTCTGGCCCGAACGGGCGGCCTGCTCGGTGAGCCCCTCCAGCTTGCCGATGTCCCGCCCCTGGGCGCCCAGCAGCCGGGCCGCGCCCGTGTCGCCGTCCGCCAGCAGGGCGCCCAGGATGTGCTCGGGGCCGATGTAGGAGACGCCGGAGGCCCGGGAGCGGGCGTAAGCGGTGGCGAGGGTGCGCTTGGCGGCGGGGGTGAGGCCCGGCTCGGCGGACGGCTCGCCCGCCTCGCGGGGCAGGGCCTCGGCGATCCGGGAGGCGAGCGCGTCGGGGTCGGCGCCCGCCCGGGCGAGCAGTCCCCGCGCGGGCTCGACCTTCGTGGCCGCCCACAACAGGTGCTCCGTGTCCAGGTCGGACGTCCCGTCCTCCAGCGACCGCCGTGCCGCCAGGTTGAGCAGCTCCTGCGAGGACTCGGTCAGCAGCCGGCCGATCGGCACCCGCTGCACCGCCGGGGGCGAGGAGGCGGGCGACGTTCCGAAGAACCGGTTGAACAGATCACTGAACGGATCGGACGCGCCGAATCCGAACGACGACATCGACATGGCAGCTCCTGGGGCGGTGGCGAGTCGATTCCACCGAAACCCCATGGCGGCGGCCGCGCAAGCGGAGCGGCCGCCGCGCGGCGGCGCGGACCCGTTGTCAGTGGTGGGCGGCATGATTCGGGCCATGACTACTCCTGCAGCAGTGATCGTCGACGCCACCGCCTACGCCCAGGCGGTCGAGGACGCCGCGCGCGCGGCCGCCGCCTACTACGCGGGCGGCTCCTCCCCGCTGGACGACGACGCCTACGACCGGCTGGCGAGAGGGATCGCCGCGTGGGAGGCCGAGCACCCCGACGAGGTGCTGCCCGACTCCCCCACCGGCAAGGTCGCCGGCGGCGCGGCCGAGGGGGACGTGCCGCACACGGTGCCGATGCTCAGCCTGGACAACGTGTTCTCGCCGGAGGAGTTCACCGCCTGGACGGCGTCCCTGGCCCGGCGCATCGACCGCGAGGTCACGCGGTTCAGCGTGGGCCCCAAGCTGGACGGCCTCGCGGTCGCCGCCCGCTACCAGGAGGGCCGCCTCACCCGGCTGATCACCCGGGGCGACGGCACGGCCGGTGAGGACGTCTCGCACGCGATCGGCACCGTGGAGGGGCTGCCCGGGGCGCTGGCCGAGCCGGTCACCGTCGAGGTGCGCGGCGAGATCCTGATGACGACGGCCCAGTTCGAGCACGCCAACGAGGTGCGCATCCGGCACGGCGGGCAGCCCTTCGCCAACCCGCGCAACGCGGCCGCGGGCACCCTGCGGGCCAAGGAGCGCGCCTACACGGTGCCGATGACGTTCTTCGGGTACGGCCTGCTGGCCCTGCCGGGCACCGACGCGGCGCTCGCGGGGCGGCTGGAGGAGCTGCCGTACAGCGAGCTGATGGAGACGGCGGCCGGGCTCGGCGTGCACACCAGCACCGCTACCGCGGTGCCGGACGTGGTCGTTGAGACGCCCGAGCAGGTGGTGGCGCGGGTCCAGGAGATCGCCGCGCTCCGTGCCGAGCTGCCGTTCGGCATCGACGGGATCGTCGTCAAGGCGGACCTCGCCGCGGACCAGCGGGCCGCCGGGTCGGGCTCGCGGGCGCCGCGCTGGGCGATCGCGTACAAGCTCCCGGCCGTGGAGAAGATCACCCGGCTGCTCGACGTGGAGTGGAACGTCGGCCGTACGGGCATCATCGCGCCGCGCGGCGTCCTGGAACCGGTGGTCATCGAGGGCTCCACGATCACGTACGCCACGCTGCACAATCCGGCCGACATCACCCGTCGCGGTCTGCGGCTGGGCGACCACGTCATGGTGCACCGCGCCGGTGACGTCATTCCGCGCATCGAGGCGCCGGTCGCCCATCTGCGGACGGGCGAGGAACGGCCCATCGTGTTCCCCGAGGCGTGTCCGCGCTGCGGCTCGGACATCGACACGAGCGAGGAGCGCTGGCGGTGCGCGCAGGGCCGCAACTGCCACCTGGTCGCCTCCCTCGCCTACGCCGCGGGGCGGGACCAGCTGGACATCGAGGGGCTGGGCACCACCCGGGTCGTCCAGCTCGTCGAGGCGGGGCTGGTCGCCGACCTGGCCGACCTGTTCCTGCTCCGGCGCGAGCAGTTGCTCGCCCTGGAGCGGATGGGCGAGACCAGCACCGACAACCTCCTCGCCGCGCTCGCCCGGGCCAAGGAGCAGCCGCTGTCCCGGGTGCTGTGCGCGCTGGGCGTGCGGGGCACCGGCCGGTCCATGTCCCGGCGCATCGCCCGGTACTTCGCCACCATGGACCACATACGCGCCGCCGACGCCGAGGCCATGCAGCGGGTCGACGGCATCGGGGTGGAGAAGGCCCCCTCCGTCGTCGCGGAGATCGCCGAGCTCGCCCCGCTCATCGACAAGCTCGCCGCCGCCGGCGTCAACATGACCGAGCCGGGCGCGACCCCGCCCCCGCCCGCCGACGCGGACGGCGCGGACGGCGAGGACGGGGCGTCGCCCGCCGCGGCGGCGGACGGCGGCCCGCTGGCGGGCATGAAGGTGGTCGTCACCGGCGCGATGACCGGACACCTGGAACGGCTCAGCCGCAACGAGATGAACGAACTCATCGAGCGGGCCGGCGGACGCTCCTCCTCCAGCGTCTCCAAGAACACGACGCTCGTCGTCGCGGGCGAGGGGGCGGGTTCCAAGCGGGCCAAGGCGGAGCAGCTGGGCGTCCGGCTGGCCACCCCCGAGGAGTTCGCCGTGCTCGTCGCCGACCTGCTCGGCTGAGGCCGGGCGCCCCTGCGCGAGGGGGTGCGGGCCGGGGGGTGTTGGTGACACCCCCGGTCGGGGGCCAGTCCCACTGATCTTCCTTCCCGGCGCTGAGAGGGTCGTCGGTGAAGGGACACCGTCCGCCCGCGGCAGTCGGGCGGCCACGAACTGGGGGAAGACACATGCACCGCAAGCGCCTCGCCGCCGCAGTCCTGCTCGCCGCCGCGCTCACCGGGGCGTTCGCGCCCGCGGCGGCGGCCCACCCCGCGCACCGCCCCGACCCCGTGCAGCGTCAACTGGACCTGCTCACCGCACGCGACGGCGTACCGGGCGCACTCGCGTACGACGGCAGGACGACACGCACCTCGGGCGTCGCCGACCTGGCCTCGGGCCGGGCGATGACCGACGAGCGGGGCCGGTTCCGGCTCGCCAGCGACACCAAGGCGTTCACCGCGACCGCGGTGCTGCGGCTGGTGGCGGACGGCCGCCTGGGCCTCGGCGACCGTGCGGGCTCCTACGTGCCGCAACTGGCCGACAGCCCCATCACCGTACGGCAGTTGCTGAAGCAGACCAGCGGGCTGCCGGAGTACTCGGCGCTGGTGGACTGGACCCGGCCGGGGACGCCTCAGGAGTACCTGGCCCTCGCGCTCGACGCCGAGCCGGTCTTCGAGCCGGGCGCCGACTGGGGCTACTCCAACACCAACTACCTGGTCCTCGGCATGGTGATCGACGAGGTGTCCGGGGTCGGCTTCCGCACGTACGTGGAGCGCACCATCCTGCGCCCGCTGCACCTGGACGACACGTACTGGCCCGCGCCCGGCGAGCTGGACCTGCGCGGCCCGCACGCCCGGAACTACGGCGTCCATCCGGCGCACCCGCAGGACGGCAGGGTGGACGTGACCGAGCTGCCCGGGTACGAGTTCGGCGCGTCCGGCGGCCTGGTGTCCACCCCCGTGGACCTCAACGCCTTCTGGGACGGTCTGTTCGGCGGCCGGCTGCTGCCCGGCTGGGCGGTGCGCCTGATGACGCGGGACACCACCGACATCGGCGGCCGCGACGTCTACCCGGCGGGCAGCCGCTACGGGTACGGCCTCGCCTCGATCCCGCTCAGCTGCGGCGGCGTCTACTGGGGCCACGGCGGCGACCTGCCCGGCGGTTCGGTGGGCGGCGGCCGGGCCACGGGCGGCCGGGGCACGGTGACCGTCTACACCACGACGTGGGCCGCCGAGGGCGACAGCCTGCGTCATCTCCAGGGTGCCGTGGACGCGGCCCTGTGCGCCAAGGGGCGCTGAGCAGCGTCCCCGGCCGGGACAGCCGGGAGTGTACGTTCGTACGCCCTGGCGGGTAGGCTCCCGCGCATGACTGTTGACGTACTGCGCCGGCCCGCCCTGGCCGATCGGCGGGCTCGGGTGGCCGTCGCCGTGCTGTTCTTCACCAACGGGGCCCTGTTCGCCAACCTGCTGCCGCGCTATCCGCAGATCAAGGCGGACCTCGGCATCGGGAACGCCGCCTACGGACTGGCCGTGGCGGCCTTCCCGGCGGGAGCCATCACGGCCGGGCTGGCGGCCGGGATCCTGGTGCGCCGGTTCGGCTCGGCGCGGGTCGCGGTCGGCGTCACGCTGCTGACCGGGGTGGGCATCCTCGCCGCGGGCCTCGCCGACTCGGTGGTGGTGTTCGCGGGGGCGCTGTTCCTGGCGGGGGCGATGGACGCCTTCACCGATGTCGCGCAGAACGCCCACGGCCTGCGGGTGCAGCGCCGTTACGGACGTTCCATCATCAACTCCTTCCACGCCATCTGGTCCATCGGCGCCGTCACCGGCGGGTCCATGGCCGCCGCCGCCATCGCACTCGGCGTCTCGCGGGGTCCGCACCTGCTGTTCTCCGCCGTGGTGTTCGCGGTCGCGGCCTGCGTCGCCCTGCGCCACTGCCTGCCGGGCCCCGAGACCGAGGCGGAACCGGCCGCGGAGACCGGCGCCGAGGACTCCGCGCCGTCGCCGGTCCGGGCACCGGCGGCCGGCCTGCGCACCGGCTGGGTACTGGCCGCCCTCGTCCTCATCGCCACGGCCGGCACCCTCGTCGAGGACGCGGGCATGTCCTGGGCCACCCTCTACCTCTCCGACTCGCTGCACGCGACGGCGGCGCTGGCCGCGTCCGGGTATGTCGCCCTGGTCGGCGCGCAGTTCGTCGGCCGGATCGTCGGCGACCGGCTCGTGGACCGCTTCGGCCAGCGCGCGGTGGCCCGTTCCGGTGCCCTGATCGCCGCGGTCGGCATGGGTCTGGCGCTGGCCGTGCCGACGGTGCCCGGCACGGTCCTCGGATTCGCCGCGGCCGGATTCGGGGTGGCGACGCTGGTACCGGCGGCCATGCACGAGGCCGACGAACTGCCCGGCCTCAAGCCCGGGTCGGGCCTGACTCTCGTCTCCTGGCTGATGCGGCTCGGTTTCCTGCTCTCGCCGCCGGTGGTGGGACTGGTCGCCGACGCGACGAGCCTGCGGGTGGGCCTGCTGGTGGTGCCGCTGGCGGGGCTCCTGGTGCTGCTGTGCGCCGGAGTGCTCCGGCCCCGGCGCGGCCGAACCTGAGCCCTGCCGCCGGGTGACGCGCGCACCGAGAGTGTACGTTCGTACGCTTTGGGGGGTAGGATCGGACGCATGCCGACGGACCACTTCGCGGGCGACTCCCGCACCAACCTCGAACGCATGCGGGCGGGCGACCTCTACATCGCCGACGATCCGGAGATCGCCCGCAGGCAGCAGCAGGCGGTGCGGCTGGCCGCCCGTTACCAGGCGGCCTTCGCGGAGGACGCGGAGGCGGCGCGACCGCTCCTCGCGGAACTGCTCGGCTCCCTGGGCGCCGAGGCCCATGTGCGGCCGCCGCTGTACGTCGACTACGGCAGCAACATCACCGTCGGCGCGCGCACCTTCGTCAACTACAACCTGACGGCGCTGGACGTCGCGGCGATCACCATCGGCGAGGACTGCCAGATCGGGCCGAACGTCCAGCTGCTGACCCCGACGCACCCCCTGGAGCCCGGTCCCCGGCGGGACAAGCTGGAGGCCGCCCGCCCGATCGTCATCGGCGACAACGTCTGGCTGGGCGGCGGCGCGATCGTGCTGCCGGGCGTCACCATCGGGGACAACGCGGTGATCGGCGCCGGTGCGGTCGTCACCAAGGACGTACCGGCGAACGTCGTGGCGGTCGGCAACCCCGCCCGGCCGGTGCGGAACGTGTAAGTCTGCTCCCATGGCAACCGGACACACCGATCCGCAGCGGCGGGAACGCATCCTCGCGGCCACCCTCGACCTGATCGCCGAGGAGGGCATCGCCCGCGTCTCCCACCGCAGGATCGCGCAGCGCGCGGGGGTACCGCTCGGCTCGATGACGTACCACTTCAGCGGCATCGAGGAGCTGCTGCGGGAGGCGTTCGGCCGGTTCACCGACCACATCGTCGCGGTGTTCGACGAGCATCTCGGCGCCGCCGCCGACCGCGACGGGGCCCGGGCCGCGGTGGCCGACCTCGTGCACGAGCTGTCCGAGGACAGCCAGCGCGACCTGGTGCTCACCCAGGAGCTGTACACGCTCGCCGCGCGGCAGCCGGCCTACCGGGAGCTGACCCACGAGTGGATGCGCCGCAGCCGCGTCCACCTGGAGAAGCACTTCGACCCCGACACCGCCCGCCAGCTGGACGCCCTCATCGAGGGCCTGACGCTGCACCGTGCCCTGGCGCGTGAGCCGCACGGCCGCGCCCTCACGGTGGAGGCCATCGCCCGGATCACCACCGCGGACCGGCCGGCCCCGGACCGGCCCGCCCCCTAGGGAAACGGCGCCCCCAGCGGCCCGTGCGGCGCGGGCCTGACCCCCGCGCCGCACGGGCGTTCCCCGTCAGCAGACGCCGTCGCCCGGCTTCGGGTTGCCCAGGCCGAACAGGGGCCGCAGCCTGAGGCCCACCCAGGTGCCGGCCAGCGCGAAGGCGCCCCACAGCCAGCCGCTGAGGCTGCCCGAGGCGATGCCCGCCAGGTAGGCGCCGATGTTGCAGCCGCCGGCCAGCCGGGCGCCGATGCCCATCAGTACGCCGCCCAGCACCGCCGCCACGGCGGTACGCCAGGGGATGCCCCGGTGCAGCGCCCAGGTGCCGCCGAGCGAGGCGGCGACGGCCGCGCCGATCATGATGCCGATGTCGGTGAGGCTGGTCTTGTCGGCGAGCACCGGACCGGCCAGCATCTCGGCGTTGCCGGGCCGCTGCCACCAGGTCCAGTTCTCCGGGTGGCCGCCGAGCGCGCCGACCAGTTCCGAGCCCCACAGGCTGAAGGCGCTGGTGACGCCCCAGGCGCCGCCGGAGACCAGCAGCACGCCCGCGCCGAGCACGGCCAGCGCGAGGGCGCCGACGGCCAGCGGCCAGGACCCGCGCACGGCACGGACGGCCGCCCGGCGCGCCGAGGGCACGGCGCCCAGCGGCGGCGGGTTGCGGCGGGCCTGGACGCGGCGGCTGACCAGCACCACCAGGAGCAGCGCGGCGACGGTCACGGCCCAGGAGCCGAACCAGCCGATGTGCTCGGACAGCACGACGGGCTCCCAGGCCGGGAGGTCCTTCCACAGGTCGAACTGCCAGGCGGCCAGCGTGGCGCCCGCGACGAACCCGCCCAGGGTCAGCACGATCGACGTCTGCCCCGAGCCGACCGCGAACAGGGTGCCCGAGGCGCAGGCGCCGCCGAGCTGCATGCCGATCGCGAAGAGCGCCGAACCGGCGAACAGACCGACGCCGATCGGCCCGGCGGACGGCGCGGGCTGGGAGCCGAACAGCCCGGTCTCCGTACCGATGACGAGCGCGAACAGGGTGGCCGTGGTGCCGAGGAGCAGCGCGTGCGCCCGCAGCCCGGTCCCGTTGCCGACGGCGACCAGCTGCCGCCAGGCGGAGGTGAAGCCGAACCGGGAGTGGAAGAGGGCGACGCCCAGACCGAGGCCGAGCAGGAGCAGCACGCCGGGCTCGGCACCGTGCGCGGACCACACGTACGCGGCCAGGGCGGCGGCGAGCAGTCCGGACACGGCGAGCGGCGTCCGCCGCACCGGCGGCAGGGGCGGCGCCTCGGGCCGGGCCGAGGAGGTGGGCGAGGGAGTGAACAGGGCGGCGGGCGCGCGCGGCGGCGCGGCCGGGGCGGACCCGGCCGGGGGTGCGGTGGTCACGGAAGAATCTCCGGGGTGGTGTGCACGGGGACGGCGGACGCGGGCGGACCGGCGGCGCGGGGAGCGCGGCCGGTCCGCAGGGTCAGCGGCGACAGAGGCCGTCGTCGACGCACCACGCCGAGCACGCGAAGAGCGCGAGGCACAGCAGCGGAGCCGATGCATACATGCGCACGAATATACGGAGGAGCGCGCTCCGGATGCCACGCCGTCTCGCCATGCGGATGGCGGACGGCGTGGCGTCCGGGTCCTTCCCGGTCTTCCCGGCCGGTTACAGCGAGCGCTCCAGGCGGTCCGCCATCAACTGCACGAACCGGGCGGGCTCCTTGGGGCGGCCGCCCTCGGCGAGCACCGCGAGGGCGTGCAGCAGTTCGGCGGTCTCGGTCAGCTCGGCGCGGTCCCGCCGGTCGGTCCAGGCCCGGTTCAGGGACTTCACCAGCTGGTGCTCCGGGTTGAGTTCCAGGATCCGCTTGGCGCCGGGCACCTCCTGGCCCATCGCCCGGTACATGTTCTCCAGGGCGGGCGTCAGCTCACCCGCGTCGGAGACGACACACGCCGGGGAGACGGTGAGGCGGGAGGAGAGCCGGACCTCCTTGACCTCCTCGCCCAGGTGCTCCGTCATCCAGCCGAGCAGCCCGGCGTACTCCTCGCCCTGCTTCTCCTTCTCCGCGTCGCTCTTGTCCGCCTCGGTGCCGGAGAGGTCGATCTCCCCCTTGGCCACCGAGCGCAGCGCCTTGCCCTCGTACTCCCCCACCGCGTCGACCCAGACCTCGTCGACGGCGTCGGTGAGCAGGAGGACCTCCACGCCCTTGGCCCGGAACGCCTCCATGTGCGGGGAGTTCTCGATGGCCTGCCGGGACTCGCCCGTCATGTAGTAGATGTCGTCCTGACCGTCCTTCATCCGCTCCACGTAGTCCTTGAGCGCGGTGGGCTCGTCGGCGTCGTGGGTGGAGGCGAACGAGCAGGCGGCGAGGATCGCGTCCCGGTTCTCGGAGTCGGTCACCAGGCCTTCCTTGAGCACCGCGCCGAACTCGCGCCAGAACGTGGCGTAGCGGTCCGGCGCGGAGGTCCTGAGGTCCTTGACCGTCGAGAGGACCTTCTTCGTCAGCCGGCGCTGGATCAGGCGAATGTGGCGGTCCTGCTGGAGGATCTCGCGGGAGACGTTGAGCGAGAGGTCCTGCGCGTCGACGACGCCCTTGACGAACCGGAGGTGGGGCGGCAGCAGTTCCTCGCAGTCCTCCATGATGAAGACGCGCTTCACGTAGAGCTGGACGCCGCGCTGGTAGCCCTGGGTGAACAGGTCGTGCGGGGCGTGCGAGGGCACGAAAAGCAGGGCCTGGTACTCGAAGGTTCCCTCCGCCTGGAGCCGGATCGTCTCCAGCGGGTCGCGCCAGTCGTGGGCGATGTGCTTGTACAGCTCGTGGTACTCGTCGTCGGACACCTCGTCGCGCGGGCGCGCCCACAGGGCCTTCATCGAGTTGAGCGTCTCCGCCTCGCGGGCCTCGGCGCCGTCACCGTCGGCACCGTCGGCGCCGTCGTTCCGGTCGTCGCCCGGCTCCGGCAGCAGGCGGACCGGCCAGGTGATGAAGTCCGAGTACCGCTTGACGATCTCCTTGATCTTCCACGCGGAGGTGTAGTCGTGCAGCTGGTTCTCGACGTCGGCCGGCTTGAGGTGCAGCGTGACCGCGGTGCCCTGCGGGGCCTCGCCGATCCGCTCCAGGGTGTACGTGCCCTCGCCGCGGGAGGTCCACCGGGTGCCCTCGGCCTCACCGGCGTGCCGGGTGACCAGGGTGACCTCGTCCGCCACCATGAAGCCCGAGTAGAAGCCGACGCCGAACTGTCCGATGAGACCGTCGGCCCCGGCCGCGTCCTTGGCCTCCCGCAGTTCCTCAAGGAACTTGGCGGTGCCCGAGTTGGCGATCGTGCCGATCAGCCGGGTGACCTCGTCGTACGACATGCCGATGCCGTTGTCCCGCACGGTCAGGGTGCGGGCGTCCTTGTCGACCTCCAACTCGATGTGCAGGTCGCTCACATCGGCGCCCGGAGCGTCGTCGCGCAGGGCGGCGAGGCGCAGCTTGTCCAGCGCGTCGGAGGCGTTGGAGACGAGTTCGCGCAGGAAGACATCCTTGTTCGAGTAGACGGAGTGAATCATCAGCTGGAGCAGCTGACGCGCCTCTACCTGGAACTCAAACGTTTCGGTCGTCATGGCTGGTGAGTACCTCACAGATCAGTCGTACGCACTGGCGCAAGCCACTCTAGAACAGCTCCGCCCGGGGCTGAGGTGGTGTCAGGCCGCCTCCTTGCGCCTCCTGCGAGAAGTTCCGTCAGCAACGTTGACTTCGGGTCAACGGGCCTGCACATTACTTAAAAGTAGAACCGCCGGGTAACCAGCTGCCGCGTCCTCCCCAAGAAGCGCCTTCTCCCCAAGAAGCGCCTCCTCGAAGAAGAGAGAGCACATGCCGAAGCCTGCCCTTCGCCGTGTCATGACCGCGACAGCCGCCGCCGTCGCCACGCTCGCCCTCGGCCTCACCGACGCCACCGCGCACGCCGCGCCCACCCTGGACTACGTCGCCCTCGGCGACAGCTACAGCGCGGGCTCGGGCGTCCTGCCCGTCGACCCCACCAACCTGCTCTGCCTGCGTTCAACGGCCAACTACCCCCACGTCATCGCGGACACGACGGGCGCCCGCCTCAAGGACGTCACCTGCGGCGCCGCTCGGACCGCCGACTTCACGCAGGCCCAGTACCCGGGCGTCGCACCCCAGTTGGACGCGCTCGGCACCGACACGGACCTGGTCACGCTCACCATCGGCGGCAACGACAACGGCACGTTCGTCAACGCCATCACGGCCTGCGGCACGGCGGGTGTCCTCAGCGGCGGCAAGGGCAGCCCCTGCAAGGACAAGCACGGCACCTCCTTCGACGACGAGATCGAGGCCAACACGTACCCCGCGCTCAAGGAGGCGCTGCTCGGCGTCCGCGCCAGGGCTCCCCACGCCAGGGTGGCGGCCCTCGGCTACCCGTGGATCACCCCGGCCACCGCCGACCCGTCCTGCTTCCTGAAGCTGCCCGTCGCCGCCGGTGACGTGCCCTACCTGCGGGCCATCCAGGCGCACCTCAACGACGCGGTCCGGCGTGCCGCCGAGGAGACCGGAGCCGTCTACGTGGACTTCTCCGGGGTGTCCGACGGCCACGACGCCTGCGAGGCCCCCGGCACCCGCTGGATCGAACCGCTGCTGTTCGGGCACAGCCTCGTTCCCGTCCACCCCAACGCCCTCGGCGAGCGGCGCATGGCCGAGCACACGATGAGCGTCCTCGGTCTGAGCTGACCACCGGTCACTCCCCGCGTACGCTCTTCCCGTGCCGTCCCCCCGTCTGCGCCGCGTCGCCGTCCTCGTCCTGGAGGGCGCGAAACCCCTGGACGTCGGCATTCCGGCGCAGGTCTTCACGACGCGCGCGAGCATGCCGTACGAGGTACGGGTGTGCGGGGCGGCGCCCGGCCTGGTGACCGGCGGTGACGGCCTGTCGTACCACGTCGCCCACGGCCTCGACGCCCTGGCGTGGGCCGACCTGGTCTTCCTCCCCGGTTACCGCTCCCCCGACGTCGAGGACCCGCCGCGGACCGTCCTCGACGCGCTGACGGCCGCCCACGACCGCGGAACACGGCTCGCCGCCATCTCGACCGGCGCGTTCGCGCTCGCCGCCACGGGGCTGCTCGACGGCAGGCGGGCCACCACGCACTGGCACTACACCCGGGCGCTCGCGGCGAAGCACCCGGGCGTGCGGGTCGACGAGAACGTGCTGTTCGTGGACGAGGGCAGTGTCCTGACGTCCGCGGGCGCCGCCTCCGGCATCGACCTGTGCCTGCACATCCTGCGCGGCGACCTCGGGATCGCCGCGTCGAACCACGCGGCCCGGCGCCTGGTGGCGGCCCCCTACCGCAGCGGTGGCCAGGCCCAGTACGTGCCGCGCAGCGTGCCGGAGCCGCTCGGCGAGCGCTTCGCCGCCACCCGCGAGTGGGCACTGCGCCGGCTCGGTGAGCCGCTCACCCTGGAGACGCTGGCCCGGCACGCGGCGGTGTCGGCGCGCACCCTGTCCCGGCGCTTCGTCGAGGACACCGGGTACACCCCGATGCAGTGGATCATGCGGGCCCGTCTCGACCGGGCCCGTGAGCTGCTCGAACGCTCCGAGCTCGGCGTCGAGCAGATCGCCGCCGACGTGGGTCTGGGCACCGGAGCCAACCTGCGGCTGCACTTCCAGCGCATCCTCGGCACCACGCCCAGCGAGTACCGGCGCACCTTCGCCCGGGGCGAGTAGCCGGGCCGCGCGCGCCGCCGCCCGCACCCGGGCGTGATTGGCGTGATCCTTTCGAACCGTGGCACTCCCGCCGCTGCCACCCGCCCCCGGCGTGCGCGAGCCTGGTGGCGAAGGACCTGGCGGCGAAACGAAGGGACACACCACTCATGACTCGCATCGGCATCAACGGATTCGGCCGCATCGGGCGCAACGTGCTGCGCGCACTGCTCGAACGCGACACGAAGCTCGAGGTCGTCGCCGTCAACGACCTCACGGAGCCCGCCACCCTGGCCCGTCTGCTGGCCTTCGACTCGACGGCCGGCCGGCTCGGCCGCCCGGTGACCGTCGACGGGGACACGCTGGTCGTCGACGGGCACCGCATCAAGGTGCTCGCCGAGCGCGAGCCGGCCCGGCTGCCCTGGGCCGAGCTGGGCGTCGACCTCGTGCTGGAGGCGACCGGCCGCTTCACCTCGGCCGACGCCGCCCGCGCCCACCTCACCGCGGGTGCCCGGAAGGTCCTGGTCAGCGCGCCGTCGAGCGGTGCGGACGTGACGCTCGCGTACGGGGTGAACACCGACGCCTACGACCCGGCCGCGCACACGATCGTCTCCAACGCCTCCTGCACCACCAACGCCCTCGCGCCGCTCGCCGCGGTGCTGGACGAGCTGGCCGGCATCGAGCACGGCTTCATGACGACGGTGCACGCCTACACGCAGGAGCAGAACCTCCAGGACGGCCCGCACCGCGACGCGCGCCGCGCCCGCGCCGCCGGGGTGAACATCGTGCCCACCACGACCGGCGCCGCCAAGGCGATCGGCCTGGTGCTGCCGGGACTGGACGGCAAGCTGTCGGGCGACTCGATCCGCGTGCCGGTCCCGGTGGGCTCGATCGTCGAGCTGAACACGACGGTCGCCCGCGACGTGACGCGCGAGGACGTCCTGGCGGCCTACCGCGCGGCCGCCGACGGCCCGCTCGCCGGCGTGCTGGAGTACTCGGACGACCCGCTGGTCTCCTCCGACATCACGGGCAACCCGGCCTCGTCGATCTTCGACTCCGCCCTGACCCGCGTGGACGGCCGGCACGTCAAGGTGGTCGCCTGGTACGACAACGAGTGGGGCTTCTCGAACCGCGTGATCGACACCCTCGGACTGCTCGCCACACGCTGAACGGGCAGCCGGTTCGGCATCACCGGGGGTCACACGTCACAATGGTGCGATGAGCAATTCCAAGGTTTACTTCGACATCGACATCGCCGGCCAGGATGCGGGCCGCATCGTCTTCGAACTCTTCGAGGACGTCACCCCCAAGACCGCCAGGAACTTCCTGGAGCTGGCCACCGGCGAGCACGGCTTCGGCTACGCGGGTTCCCCGTTCCACCGTGTGATCCCGCAGTTCATGCTCCAGGGCGGTGACTTCACCAACGGCAACGGCACCGGGGGCAAGAGCATCTACGGCGAGAAGTTCGCGGACGAGAACTTCCAGCTGAAGCACACCGAGCCTTACCTCCTGTCCATGGCGAACGCGGGTCCGAACACCAACGGCTCGCAGTTCTTCGTCACCACCGTCCCCACCCCTTGGCTGGACGGCAAGCACGTCGTCTTCGGCAAGGTCGTCGAGGGCACGGACGTGGTCGACAAGATCGAGGGCTACGGCTCCTCGCCCGCGGGCAAGACCTCCAAGGAGATCAAGGTGCGCGCGTCCGGCAAGCTGTAGGACCTGCTCGGCCCTACGCGGACCCGAACCCTGCGGGGCCCGTCGCACACCGTGCGGCGGGCCCCGTCCCGTCCCGTCTGGTGGGGTGCGCCGGGTGGTGCGACGCTGGGGTGGAGGAGCGTCCGAGGAAGGCAACCCCGGGAGGACCGATGGGACGGGACGTCCCGGCGCTGGTCTTCACCCGCGAGGACCGCCGCCGCTACCGGATCAAGATGCAGGAGTGCCTGGAGGCCTTCGCGCAGATGCTGCGCGAGTCCCGGTTCGAGACCGAGCGGCCCCAGGTGGGTCTCGAGATCGAGCTGAACCTGGTCGACGAGCGGGGCGAACCGGCGATGCGCAACAGCGACGCCCTCGAAGCCATCGCGGACCCCGCCTGGTCCACCGAGCTGGGCCGGTTCAACCTGGAGATCAACATCCCGCCCCGGCAGCTGACGGCGGGCGGCCCCGACGCCTGGGAGACCGAGATCCGCGCCGCCCTCAACCACGCCGAGGACCGCGCCGCGTCGGTCGGCGCCCATCTGATCATGGTCGGCACCCTGCCCACGCTGCGCCAGTCGGACGTGGGCGAGGCGGCCCTGTCGGAGAACCCGCGCTACCGGCTGCTCAACGACCAGGTGTTCGCCGCCCGGGGCGAGGACCTGCACATCGAGGTGGACGGCGTCGACCGCCTGCGGACCTACGCGGACACGATCACGCCCGAGGCCGCCTGCACCAGCACCCAGTTCCACCTCCAGGTCGCCCCGGAGGACTTCCCCGACTACTGGAACGCGGCCCAGGCCGTCGCCGGTGTCCAGGTCGCCCTGGCGGCCAACTCGCCCTTCCTGCTCGGCAAGGAGCTGTGGCACGAGAGCCGCATCCCCCTGTTCGAACAGGCCACCGACACCCGGCCGCAGGAGATCAAGGCCCAGGGGGTCAGGCCCCGGGTGTGGTTCGGGGAGCGCTGGATCAACAGCGTCTTCGACCTGTTCGAGGAGAACCTCCGCTACTTCCCGGCGCTGCTGCCGCTGTGCGACGAGCAGGATCCCGCCGAGACCCTCGACCGCGGCGACATCCCGGAACTGGGCGAACTCACCCTCCACAACGGCACCATCTACCGCTGGAACCGGCCCGTCTACGCCGTCGCCCACGACAAGCCGCACGTGCGCGTCGAGAACCGCGTCCTGCCGGCCGGTCCGACCGTCGCCGACACCCTCGCCAACGGGGCCTTCTACTACGGTCTCACCCGCGCCCTGGTGGAGGAGGAGCGGCCGGTGTGGTCGCGGATGTCCTTCTCGGTCGCGGAGGACAACCTGCACACCGCCGCCCGGCACGGCATCGAGGCACACCTGTACTGGCCCGGCGTGGGCGAGGTGACGGTGCCCGAACTGGTGCTGCGCCGGCTGCTGCCGCTGGCGCACCGGGGCCTGGAGCTGTCGGGCATGGACTCGGCCTGGCGGGAGCCGCTGCTCGGCATCATCGAGCAGCGGTGCGTCACCGGCCGCAACGGCGCGGTGTGGCAGAAGGAGATGTTCCACCACATCGACGCCGGCGCGCGGCCCGGCCGGCACGAGGCGCTGCGCAGGATGACCCAGCAGTACATGGACTACATGCACCTCAACGCCCCGGTCCACACCTGGCCGGTGGACTGACGTCCGGGGCGGGGAGGCCACTAGGGAGGCGACGGAGCGATGTGCCGATGGCTCGCCTACTCGGGGACGCCCGTCCTCCTGGAGTCCCTGCTCTACCAGCCCGAGCACTCGCTCATCGACCAGAGCCTGCACGCCCGCATGGGCGTCGAGACGACCAACGGGGACGGGTTCGGCGTCGGCTGGTTCGGGCCGGAGATGCAGACCCCCGCCATCGTCCGGGAGGTCGGACCGGCCTGGAGCAACCGCAACCTGCGGGAGATCGCGAGCCATGTCCGCTCGCCCCTGTTCTTCGCGCACATCCGGGCGTCGACGGGCAGCCCGGTGCAGCAGACCAACTGCCATCCGTTCCGCCACGGCCGGTGGATGTGGATGCACAACGGCGCGATCGCCGAGTTCCACCGGCTGCGCCGGGACCTCGCGCTGGCCGTCGATTCGCGGCTCTTCCTCGACATCGAGGGATCGACGGACTCCGAGATGATGTTCTACCTGGCGCTCACGCTCGGCCTGGAGGAGGATCCTCCCGCCGCCGTGGCCCGGATGGCGGGGCTGGTGGAGGAGATCGGACACGAACACGGCGTGGAGTTCCCGCTGCAGATGACGGTCGCGGTGACCGACGGGCACCGCCTGTGGGCCTTCCGCTACTCCAGCCAGGCCCAGTCGCGCTCGCTCTACTACAGCAGCCGGGTGGAGAGCCTGCGCGCGCTGCATCCCGGGCTGCCCTTCCTCAAGGAGGCGTCCGACAGCACCCGGCTGATCGTGTCGGAACCCCTGGGCGATCTGCCCGGCGTGTGGAACAAGGTGCCCGAGAGCAGCTACGGCGTCGTCCAGCCGGAGGGGGACGACCTGCTTCCGTTCGCTCCCGTCCCCGCGTGATCCCATTGACACGGGCGAGGAAAGATCACACAATCGGTGCCATGACCACATACCGGTTCGGCACCACCGCGGAGTGTCCCCGCGTGCCCGAGCGGACCGGCTGTGAGCGTTCCGGCCTTTAACGGCCTTCTCCGCACCGACCGTCCGACGCCTCTCGCGTCGTAGTCCGTCGGCATTCTGTCCGGTCCACGACCCGGAGCACCCGTAGCGCCCTCGTTTTCCCGGCCGTTCGGCGTGGCCCCGTGCCGCCGTGCGGGCCGGTTCTCACGCGCACCGTCGTACAAGGGGAGGACTCCCATGTCCGTCACGTCCGTCACGCCCGTCGGTCCCAGCACCGTCCTGCGCGAAGCACGCATCCCGGGGGACGGGATGTACGAGGGCCGGCGCACGCTGCGCCGGCTGCCCGAGGGCTGGGAGGAACGGCCCTACGAACTCTTCGAGGTCGTGCCGCAGGCTCGCACCATCGGCGCGGAGATCCGCGGAGCCGACCTCTCCCGCCCGCTCCCGCCCGCGCTGCGCGAGGAGTTGAACCGTGCCCTGCTGGAGTGGAAGGTGCTGTTCTTCCGCGGCGCGCACCTCACCTCCGACCAGCAGCGCGACTTCGCCGGCAACTGGGGGGCGCTGGAGACCAACCCCCTGCTCGCCGCCGGTGCCAGCGACGACGTCGTCCGGTTCGACAAGGGCGACGGGGCCGTGCCGACGTACGAGAACGTGTGGCACGCCGACGTCACCTTCCGCGAACGGCCCGCGCTCGGCGCGGTGCTGCAACTGCGCGAGGTGCCGCCGTTCGGCGGCGACACCATGTGGGCGGACATGGCCGCGGCCTACGACAATCTGCCCCGGGAGGTGAAGGAACGCGTCGACGGTGCCCTGGCCGTCCACGACTTCATCCCCGGCTTCGCGCGGTTCTACGGGCCCGAGCGGCTGCTGCCGCACCAGGACCTGCTCCCGCCCGTGGAGCACCCCGTCGTGCGCACCCACCCCGAGACGGGGCGGCGCATGCTGTTCGTCAACGCCTCGTTCACCACCCGTGTCACCGGCGTGGACCGTGACGAGAGCGACCGGCTGCTGCGGTTCCTCTTCCAGCAGGCGCACGTGCCCGAGTACCAGGTGCGCTGGCGCTGGCAGCCCGGCGACGTCGCCTTCTGGGACAACCGCGCCACCCAGCACTACGCGGTGGGTGACTACGGGTCCGAGCGGCGGGTCGCCGAACGCGTCGCCATCGAGGGCGACCGGCCCTTCTGAGCGCCCTTCTGATCCGCGCGCGGGCGCCGGAGGCGGCACTTCGCCTCCGGCCCCCCGTGCGGGCTACGCCTCCGGTTCCTCGATGGCCGCCGGGCGCAGTTGGGCGGCGCGGACCCGGGCGATGTCGAGCTTCTCGCCCCGGTCGAAGCGGTAGATGCCGTTCTGCTCCTGGAAGACGTCGGTCAACTGGGTGTAGCAGTAGCCGAACATGTCACGGTCGCCGAGCAGGACCTCGGTGAGACCGGCGAACCGCTCGTGGAACTCGTCCTCGTTGCGCACGCGTTCGCCGTAGCCCCAGGAGAGGGTGCGGTCCTCGCCGGAGCGGTCGGCCGCCGCCTCGGGGTCCCACCAGATGCCGCCGAACTCGCTGACGAAGTACGGCTGGCCCCGGTACGGCTGGGAGTAGGGGGCACCGCTCTCGTGGGCGTTGACGAACGGCGCGTCCTTGGCGAGGCCGGACATCAGCTCCCGGAAGGCGGCGGGGTCCTGCTCGTAGTTGTGGGAGTCGTAGATGTCGGTCTCGGCGACCCGGTGGGCGTAGCCGGACGCGTCGACGACCGGGCGGGTGGTGTCCATCGCCTTGGTGGCCAGGAACATCGCCCGGGTCACGTCGTCGAGCTGGGTGATCCGGTCGTGCAGCTTCTGGTAGGTCTCGTTGAGCGGGCACCAGCCGATGATCGAGGGGTGCGAGTAGTCCCGCTCCAGCGCCTCCAGCCACTGGGCGACGTAGGAGGCGTCGGGCTTCTGGTTGTCGCCCGAGGAGCCGCCCGTCTCGCAGCCCCAGTCGCCGAACTCGCCCCAGACCAGGTAGCCGAGACGGTCGGCGTGGTGGAGGAAGCGCTCCTCGAAGACCTTCTGGTGCAGCCGGGCGCCGTTGAAGCCGGCCGCCATGGCCAGCTCGATGTCCCGTACCAGGGCCTCGTCGGTGGGGGCGGTCATCAGCCCGTCCGGGTACCAGCCCTGGTCGAGGACGAGGCGCTGGAAGACGGGGCGGCCGTTGAGCAGGACGGCCTTGCCGCGCAGGCCCACGGCGCGCAGTCCGGCGTAGCTCTCGGCGCTGTCGACCACCTGTCCCTCGGCGTCGAGGAGTTCGAGGCGCAGGTCGTACAGGTGCGGGTCCTCGGGTCCCCACTCGCGCCGCCGGTCGTCCGGCACCGGCAGGTGCAGGCGCGGGGCGAGGTCGAGGTCGGCGCGTGCCTCGGCGCGGCTCACCTCGCCGTCGGCGTCGCCGAGGACGGCGCGGACCCGGTGCCCCGGGCGGTTGCCGGACAGGGGCAGTTCGAGGTGGAAGGCGGAGCCGGCCAGGTCGGGGGTGATCCGCGGACGGCGCAGGTGCGTCTCGGGGACGGGCTCCAGCCACACGGTCTGCCAGATGCCGGTCACGCGGGTGTAGTTGCAGTCGTGGTTGGCGTACTTGATCGCCTGCTTGCCGCGGGCCTGCGGCCCGGACTTGGGGTCGCGGGCCCGGACGGTGATCACGACCTCCTCCCCCGCCCCGGCGATGTCGCCGAGGTCGGCGGTGAAGGGCGTGAAGCCGCCGCGGTGCCGGGCGACCTCCCTTCCGTCGGCCCACACGGTGGTGTCGTGGTCGACGGCGCCGAAGTGCAGCAGTACGCGGCGTCCGGCCCAGGCGGCCGGGAGGGTGAGGGCCCGCCGGTACCAGACGGCCTCCAGGAAGTCGGTGTCGCCGATGCCGGACAGCTCGGACTCGGGCGGGAAGGGGACGAGGATCTCCTCGCGCAGCTCGCGGTCGAGCAGACCGCGTTCGAGGCCGCTGTCCCCCCGGTCGGTCTCGAACTGCCAGGCGCCGTTCAGGTTGAGCCAGTCGCGGCGCGTGAACTGCGGTCGCGGGTACTCCGGGCGCGGTACGGAGTGAGTGGGCACACATGCTCCAGTCGATCGGTGGGCCGGGCGCGCGAACGCCGAGCCCGTGGGTACAGCTGTGAAGGGTCAGGAACCGCCGAGGCCGGTGGTGGCGACGGAGTTGACGATGCGGCGCTGGAAGAGGAGGAAGACGACGATCAGCGGCAGCGCGGCCAGCAGGGCGGAGGCCATGGACTGCGCGTACTGGATGCCGTAGGCGTCCTTCACCGTGGCCAGGCCCACCGGGAGGGTCATCAGGTCGGGGTCGTTGGTGACGATGAACGGCCACATGAAGTTGTTCCAGGCGCCGATGAAGACGAAGATCGCCACCGCGGCCACGATCGGCCGCGAGAGCGGCAGCACGATCGACCGGAAGACCCGGAACTCGGAGGCGCCGTCGATGCGGGCCGCCTCCTCCAGCTCCTTGGGGATGCCGTCGAAGAACCGCTTGAGGATGAACACCATCATCGGCGCGACGACCTGCGGCAGGATGACCGCCGCATAGGTGTCGACCAGGTTGAACAGGGTCATCTGGTCGAACAGCGGGACGACGAGCAGCTGCGGCGGGACCATGATGGCGGCGACGGTGACGCCGAGCAGTGCCTTGCGGCCGCGGAAGGTGCCGCGGGAGAAGCCGTACGCGGCGAGGGTGGAGACCGCCACGGTGATCAGCGTGACCAGGGCGGAGATCAGGAAGCTGTTGAAGGCCCAGACGGTGACGTTGCCGCGTTCCAGTATCTGCTGGTAGGCGTCCAGGGTGAAGGCGCCCTTGAACGGGGACAGCCCGGTGGTGTTGATGTCCTCCTCGCTCTGCACCGAGGTGATGACCGCCCAGACGAACGGCAGCAGCCACAGGACGGCGAGGACGACGAGCGCGGTTCCGGCGAGGACGCGGGGCAGCTTTCCGTGGCCGAGGAGCAGGGGCGAGCCGGCCGCTTCGCGGGGTGGACGGCGCCGGGGGCGGAGGGTGGTGGCGGTTGCGGACACGGTCAGTCCTCCCGGCGGAAGAGGCGGAGCTGCACGAGCGAGACGAGGACGATCAGGGCGAAGAAGAGGTACGAGACGGCGGATGCGTAGCCCAGGCGGTAGCCGGTGAAGCCGACGTCGTAGACGTACTCCAGGACCGGCCGGGTGGAGCCGTTGGGCCCGCCCTTGGTGAGGATGTAGATCTGGTCGAACACCTTGAGGGAGGCCAGCACCTGGAGCATGGCCACCAGGCCGGTGGTCCTGCGCAGTTGGGGCAGGGTGATGGACCACAGGCGGCGCCAGGCGCCGGCCCCGTCGAGTGCCGCCGCCTCGTCGAAGGTGGTGGGCAGGGACTGGAGTGCCGCGAGGTAGAGCAGGAAGTTGAAGCCGACCGTCCACCAGACGGTGAGCGCGGCCACCGACCACATCGCGACGGACTCGTCGGACAGCCAGCCGACCGGTTCCATGCCGAGGGTGTCGAGAAGCTGGTTGGCCATGCCCAGTTCGGGCTGGTAGAGCCAGGTCCAGATCATGGTCACGACGGTCACGGGCAGCAGGTAGGGCGCGAAGAACGACAGGCGCCACGCCCACTGCCCGGCGAGTCCGCTGTGCACCAGCAGGGCCATCGCCAGCGCGACCAGTACCAGCGGGACGCTGGAGACGACGGTGAAGAAGACGGTGTTGCCGAGGCTGCTCCACACGTCCGGATCACCGAACGCCTCGGTGTAGTTGTCGAAGCCGACGAAGCTGGTGTCGCGCAGGGCGAGCGAGCTGTCGGTGAAGCTCATCCAGAGCCCCTGCACGATCGGCCAGATCATGAAGAGGCCGAACACGATCAGGAAGGGCAGGACGAACACGAGCCCGTTGCCGGTGCGTACGCGGCCGAGGACGGAGCGGCGGCCGCCCGGGGCAACGGCGGGCGGGGTGGTCCGTTCCTCGGCGCCGAGGGGTGCGGTGGTGGTCACGTCGGTCACTCCTTTCGCTGGTCAGGCCACCGGGTTGGGCTGCCGCAGCAGGGTGTCCGCCTCGCGGACCATCTGCCGCACCGCCTTCTCGGGGGTGGTGTCGCCCAGCAGCGCCGACTGGAGCGGCTGGCACATCCGGTTCTGGAAGTTGGAACCGGCGCCCGCGAACCAGTTGGGCGGGTCGAGCACCGCCACCTCGGCGGCGTCGGCGTAGGAGGACTGGGGGTCGAGTGCCGCGTACTCGGGCTCCGCGAGGACGGGCTGGTAGGCGGGGATGTGTCCGGCGCTCGCCCAGGTGAGGCTCTGCTTGAGTATCTGCGCGACGTACCGGTGGGCCTCGCGGCGCCGGGCCGGGTCGGGGCTGTCCTGGTGCGGAAGGACGAAGCTGTGGCTGTCGGTGTAGACGGCCGGCTTCTCGAAGACCTGCGGGAACGGCGCGGCGCCCAGCTCCATGCCGGACTTCTTCAGCGTCGGCAGCTCCCACTCGCCGAGCATCGCCATGCCGCCGCGTCCGCTGCTGAAGGCGGCCAACGCGCCGTTGTAGTCCAGGTTGTTGGGGTTGGTCTTCCCGTCGAAGAGCCGCGTCATGAGGGTGACGACGCGTACGGCGGCGTCGACGTCGATCTCCGGGGGACCGCCGTCCGGCAGGTCGAAGGCGGCACCGGTCTGCGCGTAGAGCCCGGCGAACAGGCGCCAGTTCTGTGCCGTGTCGGTGACGTGGCCGAACAGGATGCCCGCTTCCCCGGTCGCCTCGGCGAGGGCCTTGCCCGCCTCCAGCAGCGCCTCGGGGGATCCCATGGGGGCCAGTTCGCCGGCGGGGTCCAGGAGTCCGGCCCGCTCCGCGGCCTTCTTGTCGTAGAACACGATGAAGGGGTGGACGTCCAGCGGGATGGCGTAGACGGTCCCCTCGTGCCGGGTGCGCGCCCACACGGCCGGGGTGAAGTCCTTCTCCGTGACGCCGTACTCGGCGAGCAGGTCCAGGTCGAAGGCGTCCACCAGGCCGCCGGGGGCGTATCCCGCCAGCCGGGACAGGTGCATGGCGGCCACGTCGGAGGCCCGGCCGCCGGCCGCGGACATGGCGAGCTTGGTGTAGTACGACGGGCCCCAGTCCAGGATCGTCCGGTCGATCTCGAAGCCCTCGGCTCCCCCGGCGCCCTTGGACACGGCCTCGATCATGTCGTCCATGAGCATGCCGTCACCGCCCTGGAAGAGGTCCCAGACGCTCAGCGCGGACGCTCCGGAGGCCGAGGCCGGTGACGCGCAGCCGGACAGCGGGCCCGCGGCGAGCAGGGCTCCCGCCCCGGCCATGGCGTGACGCAGTATCCGGCGGCGGCTGGGGCGGCGGACCGGGTCGGACACGGCCGGCACCCCCTGGGCAGGCAAACGGGAACTCATCGCGGACCTTTCGACGGCCGGAGCTCATGCGGTGGCTTGTTTTTACATCGATGTACATTGGCTGTAAAGAGCTGAACGGAAGTGGACCTGCGCCGAAGCCCTCCCCGCGCCGGGACATAGACTCGGGCAGCGCGAAAGAGGCAGGGAGGTCTCGGTGGCACGGCCCAGGATCAAGGACGTCGCACGTCATGCGGGCGTTTCGGAGAAGACGGTGTCCAATGTCATCAACGACTACGCCCATGTCTCCGACCGGACCAGGCAGGTGGTGCGCGAGGCCATCGAACACCTCGGCTACCGGGTCAATCTGGCCGGCCGTCACTTGCGCAAGGGCCGAACCGGCATCATCGCGCTCATCGTCCCGGAACTGGACATACCGTACTTCGCGGAGCTGGCCCGGCATGTCGTCCGCGAGGCCGAGGAGCGGTCCCTGACGGTGCTGATCCACCAGTCCGGAGCGGACCGCGACCACGAGCTGGCGGCGCTGGCCGGGTTCGGCTCCACCTTCGTGGACGGGATCATCCTCAGCCCGCTGGCGCTGACCGCCGACGACCTGCGGGACCGTACGGGCTTCCCGCCCACGGTGCTGCTCGGGGAGCTGCTGGAGGAGGGCGCCGACCATGTGGCCATCGACAACGAGCGTGCCGCACGCGAGGCGACCCGCCATCTGATCGGGCTCGGGCGCCGCACGATCCTCGCCGTCGGGGGGCGCGACGACTCCGGTCTGGGGACGGCGGAGGCCCGCACCCGGGGCTACCGTGCCGCCCTGGCGGAGGCGGGCATCGCCTACGATCCGGCCGCCCTGCTGCCCGTCGGCTCCTTCCGGATGCCGGACGGCGCCCGGGCCGTGGCGCGGGCGCTCGCCCAGGGCGCCCGGCCCGACGCGCTGCTCTGCCTCAACGACCAGTTGGCGCTGGGTGCGCTGCGCGCCCTGCACGAGCACGGGGTGTCGGTGCCCGGGGACGTCGCCGTGATCGGCTTCGACGACGTGGAGGGCGGCCGGTTCAGCGTCCCGACGCTGAGCACGGTGGCTCCGGACAAGGCGGCGGTGGCCAAGGTCGCCGTACAGCTGCTCCAGCACCGCATCGAGGAGGCGACGGCGCCGGACGGTGCCGTGGCGGGGGTGCAGGCGCCCCAGGACCGCATCGTGGCCCACCGGCTCGTCCTGAGGGAGAGCACGGAGGGCCACGAGCGGCGCTGACGGTCAGTCCGTGTAGACCTCGGCCCGGTCCACGCTCACGAAGGACGCCCCGGACTGGGAGTTGTGCTCGCCCGTGACCCGGATCCGCAGGGTGTGCCTGCCGTTCGCCAGCCGTGGACTCGTGTACTGCACCGCCTCACCGACGCGGATCGCGCCGTGGAAGTCCACCCGCTGCTCGGGACCGCCGTCGATGCTGACGGCCGCGTAGCCGTTGCCGGTGTCCTTGACGGAGAGCAGGGCGATCCGGGTGCCGGTGAAGGAGAAGGTGGCCGTGGCACCGGCCCGGTCGCTCCAGTGGTCGTCGCTCCAGAAGCACTGCGTGGCGCAGCCGGTGCCGGAGTTCCAGGCGCCGGTGTAGGTGACGCTTCCGGCGCCGCTGGAGCGGCCGTCGTCGTTGATCCAGTAGTTGCCCGAGCCGGGATCGCCGGAGGGCAGGTCCTGGGTGGCGCCCATGGCGAGCGGACGGCCGAAGTCGGGGGTGCCGTCGGCCCGCCAGGTGAACCTCTGCGCCCGCGTGGTGCGGTTGGTGTAGGTGTTCACCGACGTGGTCTTGGCGTGGTAGACGATCCAGTCCTCGGTCCCGTCGGGCGACGTGAAGAAGGCGTGGTGGCCCGGCCCGAAGACGCCCCGGTCGTCGGCCCGGGAGAACACCGCGCCCTGGTGCTGGTGCCAGTTGCCCGGCACCAGCGGGTCGGCGTCCAGCGGCATCGACATCATCCAGACCTGGTAGTCCGGCTTGCCCGTGTCGCAGGTGGAGTACGTCATCCAGACCCGGCCGCCCCGGTAGAGGAACTCGGGCCCCTCCCGCACCTCGGGGCAGCCGCCCGCCGCGTCGATCGCGACCGCGTTCCCGGAGACGGTGTACGGGTTGGCCATCGGGGCGATGTTGATCCCGTTGTGCTGGTACTGGTTGATGCCGCTGTAGGCGAGGTAGAGCCGGCCGCCGAGCTGGAGGACGCCCGCGTCGATGGCGAAGTCGTCCGCGTGGTTGGGCGGCGCGAGCTTGGCCTTGAAGTGGTACGGACCGGCCGGGTCGTCGCGCTCCGACTCCAGGACGTACAGGCGGTGGTGGTCGTCGACGCCGTCGTCGGCCGTGTAGTAGAGGTACCAGCGGTCGCCGAACCGGTAGAACTCCGGGGCCCAGATGTTGCGGTTGCGGGACGGGTCGGTGTCGGTCCACACGGTGACCGGTTCCGCGGTCAGCAGGGTGCCCAGGGACGGGGAGCGCCACATCCTGATGCTGCCGCCCTGGGTGGTGGTGAGGTAGTAGTCGCCCTTCCAGTGCGTCATGAACGGGTCGGGCCCGCTGTTGAGCGGGTTGCGGAAGGCGCCGGACGCCAGGGTGTGGGCGCGGGGTTCGGCTGCCGCCGAAGCCGCGGCGCCGGGTCCGGTGAACCCGGGCAGCAGGCCCACGACCAGCCCGAGAAGGGCGGCGAGGAGCGGGCCGAGGCGGGCGCGGGGACGGTGCGAGGGGCTGGGAAGCACGTGGGGGTCCTCTCCCGAGGCCTTTACATCGATGTAATGACGGGGCGTCAGGGTAGGGACGGCCGACGAGGCTGTCAACGGGACCGTCAACGGGCTGCCAATGGGGCCAAAAATGGTATTCCATTTGCCGCAGACCTCTTGACGGTGCGGTTTGGTGAAAACTACGTTCTGTGCACCGGAAAGACCCTTCCGCTTTGCGGAACCCTCCAACTCCCCGCACCTGATCCCAGGAGTCCCGTATGACTGCCCTGGAAGACCGCCGTCCGCCCGCCCTGACCGACGGCACCGCCACCAGCTCCGGCCTCTACACCTACGACCTGGCCCCGACGAAGCGGGAGGGCCGCCGCTGGGGCGCCTACAACGTCTTCACCCTCTGGGCCAACGACGTGCACAGCCTGGGCAACTACGCCTTCGCCATCGGACTGTTCGCCCTCGGGCTGAACGTGTGGGGCATCCTGGCCGCCTTCGCGCTCGCCTCGGTCCTGCTCTTCCTCCTGCTCACGCTCTCCGGATTCATGGGCCACAAGACGGGCGTCCCGTTCCCCGTCATGAGCCGCATCGCCTTCGGCATCCGGGGAGCGAAGATTCCGGCCGTCGTGCGCGGGGCCGTGGCCATCGCCTGGTTTGGTATCCAGACTTATCTCGCGTCGGCCGTGCTGAGCGCCCTCCTGGTGGCCATGTTCCCCTCCCTGGCCTCCCTGGACACGAACTCCCTGCTCGGCCAGTCGACGCTCGGCTGGATCACCTTCCTCGCGCTGTGGGCCCTCCAGGTGCTCATCGTCAGCTATGGGATGCAGATGATCCGCCGGTACATGGCCTTCGCCGCGCCCACCACCCTGCTGACCATGTGCGCCCTCGCGGTGTGGATGTTCGTCCGGGCCGACGGGTCGGTCTCCGTGTCCGTCGACGCCCCGCTCACCGGCGGCGCGATGTGGCTCCAGGTGCTCCAGGCGGCCGCCCTGTGGGTGGTGATCTACGGGACCTTCGTGCTCAACTTCTGCGACTTCACCCGGTCCGCGCGCAGCCGCGGCGCCATCGTCCGGGGCAACGTGATCGGCATCCCGGTGAACATGCTCTTCTTCGCCGTCATCGTGGCGGTGCTCAGCGGAGCCCAGTTCACCCTGGACGGGCACGTGATCACCAGTCCGACGGACATCGTCAGGACCATCCCCAACATGTTCCTGCTGGCCGTCGCCTCGCTGTGTCTCATCGCCCTCACGGTGGCGGTGAACCTACTGGCCAACTTCGTCGCGCCGATCTACGCCCTGGTCAACCTCTTCCCGCACCGGCTCGACTTCCGCCGCGCGGGTCTGGTGAGCGCGGTCCTCGGCCTGGTGATCACGCCCTGGAACCTCTACAACAGCCCGGTCGTCGTGAACTACTTCCTCGGCGGGCTCGGCGCGCTGCTCGGCCCCCTGTTCGGCGTGATCATGGCGGACTACTGGCTGCTGCGCAGGTCGCGCGTGAACGTGCCGGCCCTCTACACCGAGGACGCGGGCGCCGAGTACCACTACCGGCGCGGCTACAACCCGCGGGCCGTCGCCGCCTTCGTCCCCGCCGCCGCGATCGCCGTCGTCGTCGCGCTCGTCCCCTTCTTCCACGCCGCGGCCGGGTTCTCCTGGTTCGTCGGAGCGGTCGTCGCAGCCGTGCTGTACGCGCTGATCGCGGACCGCGCCTCCGTGTTCCGCGACGTGGACGGCGAGTCCATCGCCGTCGCCGCGGAATAGTCCGGCACCGCCGCACCACCGCCACCGCCACCGCCACCGCCACCGCCACCGCCACCACTACGGTCCCGCCCCGCCCCCCCGTCGCGCAGCACCCCGTCCGAGCAGAAGGACCAGGCCCACCCATGCGCATCCTCGTGGTCAACGTCAACACCACGCAGTCCATCACCGACGCGATCGGCAAGCAGGCGGCCGACGCGGCCTCCCCCGGCACCGAGATCGTGCCGCTGACACCGGCCTTCGGCGCGGAGTCCGTGGAGGGCAACTACGAGAGCTACCTGGCCGCCGTCGCCGTGATGGAGGCGGTGCGCGCCCACCCGGAGCCGTTCGACGCGGTGATCCAGGCCGGTTACGGCGAGCACGGCCGGGAGGGACTCCAGGAGTTGCTCGACGTACCCGTCGTCGACATCACCGAGGCGGCCGCGAGCACCGCGCAGTACCTGGGCCGCCGCTACTCCGTCGTCACCACCCTCGACCGTACGGTCCCCCTGATCGAGGAGCGGCTGGCGGTGGCCGGACTGAGCGCCAGGTGCGCCTCGGTGCGGGCCAGCGGGCTCGCCGTACTGGAGCTGGAGCGGGACGAGCAGGCCGCCGTGGACGCCATCACCGAGCAGGCCGCCCGCGCCGTCGAGGACGACCGGGCCGAGGTGATCTGCCTGGGCTGCGGAGGCATGGCGGGCCTCGCCGAACGGGTGGTGGAGCGTACCGGTGTCCCCGTGGTGGACGGGGTCGCCGCCGCCGTGACGGTCGCCGAGTCGCTGGTCCGGCTCGGTCTGTCCACGTCCAAGGTGCGCACCTACGCCCGCCCGCGCCCCAAGCGGATCGTCAACTGGCCCCCGAGGGTGGGCTGACCGCTCCTGGCTCCGTCCCGCCCGGGCCGTCCGCGCGCCCCGGGGTATTCTGACGGGCCGCCCGGCCGCCGCTCCGCACGGCGCGGTCGGCGGGCCGGGAACGGGATGACAGACGAAGGACGGCGATGGCTGCGTCAGGGGGCTTCACGCCCGAGTCCGAGCGGGTCACGCGGCGGTTGCGCGACGAGATCATCGACGGTGTGCGGGCCCCCGGCAGCCGCCTGGTCGAGCGGGAGCTGGCCGAGTCCCTCGGTGTCAGCCGGCTCCCGGTCCGCGAGGCGCTCAAGACCCTGGTGGCGGAGGGACTGGTCACTCCGCGGCCACGGAGCTGGGCGGTGGTGCGGGAGTTCACCACGAGCGACATCGCCGACCTGGACGAGGTCCGCTCGGGCCTGGAGACCCTGGGCTTCCGGCTCGCCGCCCAGCGGCACACCCGCGAGGGGCTGGAGCGGCTGCGCGCGACGGTGGACGCCGAACTCGACGCGGCCCGCGCGGACGACGCGGTGCGGGCCCGCCGGGCGGCCGCCGACTTCCACGAGACCGTCGTCTCCCTGGCCGCCAACGAACTGCTCAACGAGCTGGAGCGCGTCCTGCGCAGCCGGCTGCGCTGGCTCCTGGGCCAGCACGACGACCTGCTGGCCGTCGCCCTCGAACACGACGCCCTCTACCGGGCCATCGCGGCCCGCGACGTGGACCGGGTCCAGGAACTGGTCCTGCACCATCTGTCGACGAGCCGCAGCGCGGCACTGGGCCACCTGGCGCAGGAGCGCTCCTAGATCCCTCAGCCGGACCGTCCCCGCTGGCCCTGGGTGAACCGGGACGGCGGGATGCCGAAGGTGCGGGTGAAGGCGGCGGTGAACGCGGCGGGAGAGGCGTAGCCGAGCCGGCCGCCGACCTCGCTGACCGAACCGGACCGCAGCAGCGGCACCGCCGCCAGCAGCCGGGCACGGCCCCGCCAGACGGCGGGACTGTCGCCCGTCTCGGCACGGAAGCGCCGGGTGAAGGCGCGCTCGCTCATGTTCGTCCGCGCCGACCACACCGCGTTGGTGACCCCGGTGTCCGGCGCGGCCAGATACTCCCGGCACAGCGCCGCCAGGTCGGCACCGGCGGGGATACGGACGTGGAACGGGAGCGGGGCGCCCGCCGCGATCTCGTGCAGGAGCAGGTCGGCGACGCTGCCGGCGCGGCCGGACAGGCTGTAGTCGACCTCGAACTCGACGGCCGTCAGGAGCAGTTCGCGCAGCAGCGGCGGCACGTCCACGACCGTGCAGGTGCCCGGCCACCACGGGACGGCGTCCGGCTCGATGTACAGGCTGCGGGTGCTCACCCCCAGCATCCGCACCCGGTGCCGGGTGGCGGCCGGGATCAGCACGGCGCGCTCGGGCGGCACGGTCCAGGTGCCGTCGCCGGTGTCGACCACCATGACTCCGGTCGCGCCGTACAGGAACTGCGCGCGCCGGTGCTCGTGCCAGTCCAGGACGTGTCCGGGCGGGTAGTCGGTGCCGATCGGCAGCACGGCCCGGTCCACGTGGTCGACGTCGGCCAGGGGGACGTTCTTCACCCGGTCACCTTACGGCGCCTTCCTGGCCGAGTCGCGAAGGAATGGTGCCGGGCGTCGAATGCGGGCCGCCCCGCCCGGCTGGTGGAGTGACCTGCGTGGATGTTGTGGCTCTGCTCGGAATCGGGCTCCTGACCGGTGTGACCACCGTGCTGTTCGGCTTCGGCGGCGGTTTCGTCGCCGTCCCGGTCGTGGTGTGGGCGGACTCCGCCCTCGGCGCGGACGCGATACGGGTGGCGACGGCCACCTCGGCCGTGGTGATGGTGGTGAACGCGGCCTTCGCCACCGCGGTCACGCCCCGCCGGGTGCTGGCCGCCCTCCGTGGCGCCGGCCCGCTGCTCCTCCTGCTGGGCGTCGGCGCCGCGGCCGGCGCGCTCGCCGCGCGCCACGCCCCGGCCGGGCTGATCCGCTGGGCGTTCGTCGCGTACGTCGCCCTCACCGTCGTGGACCTGCTGCTGCGCCCCGGCTTCCTGCGCCCGCGTGCCCCAGCCCAGGTGGCCGCCGGCACGCCGCGGCCGCTGCCGGCCGCGGTCGGCGCACCGGTGGGTGCGGTGGCCGCCTTCCTCGGGGTGGGCGGCAGCGTCATGACCGTCCCCGCGATGCGGCGGGCCGGGCACACGATGCAGGTGGCGACCGCGCTGGCCAACCCGCTGACCCTGGCGATCGCGCTCCCGGCCGCCGCCGTCTTCCTGGGCGGCTCCGAGGACCCCGCCGGTGCCGGGGCGCACCTCGCTCTGGTGGGTCTCGTCGACCTCCGCGCCGCCGGGGCGCTGCTCCTGGGCGCCCTGCCGGTGATCGCGGTGCTGCGCCGGCGCCCGCCGCACATCCCGGACCGCCTCTACGCCTGGACGTACGTCGGGCTGCTCGGCGCGGTGGCGGTCGCGATGGTGCTGTGACACGCCGTGAGCCGTAGGCCGTCAGGCGAGCACGGCCTCCCAGGTGTCGACCGCGAAGTGGACGGTCATCCCGTTGCGGCCGTACAGCCGCGGGGCGCCCGTCGCGTTCGCGGTGTCGACACCGAGGCCCACCGTGTCCCGGCCCCGCGCGGCGAAGTGCGCGAAGGCGTGGCGCAGGAGGAATCCGCCCAGACCGCGGCCGCGGGCCTCGCGCAGCACGCCGATGCCGCGGATCCAGCCCATGGCCTCGCGGTCGTCCCGGGCGAGCAGGAACCCGGCGTCCCCCAGGTCGTCGGTCTCGGCGATCCACACAAGGGACCAGTCGAGGCCCGCGGCGTCGATGTCGTCCAGCCACAGCCGGTACGGGCGCGGCTGGAAGTCGAAGTGCTGGGCGAACGTCCGCTGGTACAGCTCGTGCACCCGGACGCGGTCTGCCTCCGTGGCACAGGCCCGCACCCGTACGCCCGCCGGGGCCTGGGGCGGAACGTCGGCCGCCGGGTCCAGCGCGCGGCGCAGTACGTGGTGGGTGCGCACCACGCTCCAGCCGCGCTCGGCGAGGAGCGCGGTGTCGGTCGTGGGCCGGGTGTTGAGGTGCAGGTGCACCACTGCGCGCTCCGCGCCGTTGGCCCGTGCCTTGGCCAGGGCGCGGGCCTCCATGGCCACCAGCATGCGCAGCCCGGTCCGCTGGTGGTCGGGCAGCACATAGTGGTCCATGTCGACGCGCTCCCCGCCGGACTCGTCCCACAGCAGCCCGTACGCGACCGGCCGGCCGTCGTCGAGAGCGAGCCACGAGTCCTGGGTCAGATCCGTCTGCGGGTGCTTCAGGTCGGCTTCGACGGTGTGCTGGTCGGTCTCGGGGCGGCCGATCTCGATCCGGTCTATCTCGTTGAGGAGTGCGGTGATGGCGGGTGCGTCGGCGAGGGTGGCCGGTCGCAGGTCGGCGGTGGACATGGGGAGCAGAGTCGGGCACGGCGGCGGGTGACCGCAATGGATTATCCGCCGGAGGCGACGGAGTGACGTACGACGGCGAACCGGGGGCATACGGATGACCGAGGCCCTCTCCCCCGCCGACCCACGGGAGTCCCCTGTGACGCCGAGCCTGCGCACCGCCCGCGCCTGCCGTGCCGCCGCCGCGCTCCTTGTCGCCGCCGCGGTGTACGCGGCCACCCGCCACTCCTGGCTGGCCCTGCCGGGCCTGTACGTCGCCGCGGTGTTCGCCTGGTGCGCCGCCCGGGAGGGCGCGGAGCACCGGCGCCGGGTCACCCTGGCCCGGCGGTCCGAGCTGCTGGCCCGGCCCCGGCTGCGGGATCCGTTCGCGCACGGTCTCGAACCGTGCTGCGCGTTCTGGCGGCACTCCGACGGCGTCGTGCACGGCCCCGAGTGCGCCCGCCCCGGCGCCGCCCACGTCCGGCTGCCCGAGGACTGCTGCGAACGGTGGTGGACCTCGCTCGGCGAGCGGCACGACGCGGGCTGCCGCCGTCACACCGGTGCCCCGGGCGAGGACCGCGCCCGCCCCACCCCGCAGTAGGGCCTCCTTCGCGGCCCGCGAACCCGGCCGTTCAGCCGACGACCGCGGTGGCCTCCACCTCGACCAGGTGCTCGGGCACGTCCAGTGCCGCGACGCCCAGCAGGGTGGCCGGGGCGAGGGGCGTCACGCCCAGCCCGGCGGCGGCGCGGTCGATGCCTTCCAGCAGGAGGGGCATCTTGTCGGGCGTCCAGTCGACGACGTGGACGTTCAGCTTGGCGACGTCCGTGAAGGAGGCACCGGCCGCCGCCAGGGCCGTGGCGACGTTGCGGTAGCACTGCTCGGTCTGCGCGGCCAGGTCTCCCTCGCCCACCGTGACGCCGTCGGCGTCCCATGCGACCTGCCCGGCGACGAAGACGAGTCGGGTGCCGGACGCGATCGACACCTGCCGGTAGACGTCGACCTCGGGCAGCCCGCCGGGGTTCACCAGGGTGATGGCCATGACTTCTGTCTCCTTGCCCATGTGCTCTCTTCTGGTTACTCGGAAACCGTAGGAGAGTGGCCGCTGACATGGAAGAACGCACTTTTCGGTGACTGGGGAACCCGGTGGTGACCTAGCAGTTCAGCGGCTCGCCGGGCCCGCTTCGGCGGCTAACGCGCGGGGCGGAAGACGGCCAGGCGCAGGACCACGAAGCGGACGACGGTGACGGCGACGGACGTGGCGGCGAGGACCGCGCTCTCGGCGGCGGGCGAGGCGTCGGGCCGCCGGTGCGTGAACCACAGCACGGCACCGGAGGTGACCAGGTAGCCGAGCAGGAAGAGGCCGCCCGCGCCGAGGTGTGCGCGGGCCGGTTTCGTGGCGGCGTGACGGAACGTCAGCCGCCGGTTGGCCTCGGTGTTCAGCACCGTCAGGACGAGGAGCGAGACCAGGTTGGCGACCGCCGGGGGCGACCACGGGCGCAGCCCCCAGTAGAGCAGCGCCTGGCCCGCGGTCGACGCGACGCCGATCGCGACGAACCAGCCGACCTCCCGCGACCACACCGTGCGCCCCCGACCCCGTCGACCGACCGACAACTCCCTGATGGCGCAGCGTACTACGACACCACCAGGCGCTTTGCCTTTTCTTTGCCCATCGGGAACCCTGTGGTTCCCGGCCGCGTTCATCGTGGTGACCGCGGGAAATCGCGGCCGAGGACAGACCGATACACAGCGACAGAAGCCGAGGTGGCACGAGTGGCGATGTGGGACAAGATCAAGGACCAGGCCAAGACCTTCCAGCAGTCCCAGGGCACTCGGGGAGCGAGCGGATCCGGCCAGGGATCGCACGGTCCCTCGACGGGCGGCAGGTCGGGCTCGTCCTCCGGCGGTTCCAAGGCCCAGCTGATCGGGATGTTCAAGTCCCAGCTCGCCTCGGCCAAGAACGAGCTGAAGAGCGGCGCCTACCGGGATGCCAGCATGGCCATGTGCGCGCTGGTCGCCGCCGCTGACGGCCAGGTCGAGCCGGCGGAGCGGCAGCGCGTGGAGGAGCTGATCGTCTCCAACGAGGTGCTGCAGAACTTCCCCGCGGACCAGCTCCGCCAGCGGTTCAACCAGCACGTGGACCGGCTCCTCGCCAACTTCGAGCAGGGGAAGGCCGAGGCTCTCCAGGTGATCGCCAAGGCCGCGAAGAAGCCTGCCGAGGCCCGTGCGGTCGTGCAGACCGGCATGGTGGTGGCCGGGGCCGACGGGTCCTTCGAGCCGTCCGAGCAGTACGCGATCCGCGAGGCGTGCACCGCGCTGAACATCCCGCCCTCGGAGTTCGGCGTCTGATCACCCGTCGGCCCGGCGCCGGTGCGCCGCGACCCGCTCCCGGGTAGCGCAGCGGCGTGAGCAGTAGCGGCGCTCGGGACCGCTGCCCCGGGCGATGAAGACGTTCCGGCAGCTGACGGAGGCGCAGGTCCTGCCGGGTGGGCGTTGACGGTCCCAGACCAGGACCGTCAACGCCAGGCAGGACGAGGCCAGGAACCATTCGGGCCACGGCGCGTCGTCGGCGTGGTCGACGTGCGGGTGCCAGGGAGAGCCACCCTGGTGGGACGAGAGGCGCAGGCGTCCCGTGTGTGCGCCGAGGAGGCGGTTGAGGACCTGCGCGGCGGCGTCGGCGGACTCCGCCGCGAAGACGTCCCGCAGCAGGGTGGCGGCCCCGCGCATCCCCTCCACGTCACGGGCGGTGAGGTCGACGGGCTCCTTCTCGCCGTAGGCGCGCAGCACCTCGGCGACCGCGTCGACGGCGGGTCCTCCGCCGGCGTCGGAAGGGTCCGCGGCGAGCACGTTGACCAGAGCGGCGGTGCGCAGCGCCGTGGACAGCACGGAGTGCCTCGTGGACCAGTCGTCGTCGGGAGCGTGGGCGTCGCGAGGAGTGGACACGGGCCGAATGTAACGCATATTGCGGAGTTTTCAGTTACCTCCGTAACGTCTCCCCGGTGCCAAAGGGTTACTCGCTACGCCTCTACCTGACCGCGGCGACGGCGGCGCGCGCCGGGGACGAGATGTCCGGACCGGCGCTGCTGCTGGCGGGCCTCGCCGTCACCGGTTCGACGACCGACGCGTCGACACTGCTCGCGGGCATCACGGTCTCCGCCGCGGTCGGCGGACCACTGCTCGGGGCGCTCCTGGACCGGGCGGGGCGACCGGGCCGCCTGCTGGCGGGCGCGCTCGCGCTGTACGCGACGGGGCTGATGGTGATCCTCGCCGGGCTCGGCCGGCTCCCCATGGCCTGCACCCTCCCGCTCGCGGTGCTCACGGGGCTGCTGGGCCCGGCGCTGTCGGGCGGCTGGACCGCCCAACTCCCCCGCGTGGCGGCGGACGCGCGGCTGCCCCGGGCCAACGCGCTGGACGCGATGACCTTCGGCGCGGCGAGCCTGGCGGGTCCGGCCCTGGCCGGGGCCGCGGCCGAGCTGCTGGGAGCCTCCACGGCGCTCGCACTGGCCGCGGCACTGATCACGGCGGCCGTGCCCGCCGCGTGGCGGCTGCCCGCGCGCACCGTCCCCGACCGGGGCGCCCGGCCGGGCCCGGTGACGGGCGCCCTCGCCGCCGGGTTCCGGGTCGTCCTGCGGCGTCCGCTCCTGGCCCGGGCGACCTTCACCTCGGTCACCTCCTGCGCCGCCCAGGGCATGCTGGCGGCCTGCGTTCCGCTCCTCGGCGCACAGTGGCTCGGCGCGGCCGGGCGCGGCGTCCTGCTGTTCTCCGGCGCGGCGGTGTCCGCCCTGGCGGCCAACGCCGTCCTCGCACGGCGCCCGCTCTCCGTCGCCCCCGACACGGTCGTCCGGGCGGGCGCCCTGGTCCAGGCGGTCGCGCTGACGCTGGCGGCGACGGGCCGGCCGGTGACGCTGGTGGCCGCCGTGCTCGTCCTCGGCATCGGCGAGGGCCCCCAGCTCACCGCGCTCTTCGCGGTACGCCACCGGGAGGCCCCGGAGCACCTGCGGGGCCAGGTCTTCACCACCGGGGCGAGCCTCAAGATCACCGCGTTCGCCCTGGGCGTGGCCGTCGCCGGCCCCCTCGCCGCGTGGTCCCTGCCGGGCACGCTGACGCTGGCGGCGGGGACGGCGGCGGGCGGGGCACTGGCCCTGGCCGGGAAAGCGTTTGACGGCAGTCCGCGTCGAAGGGTCGGATGAGGGCCATGAGTTCAGGGCAGACGCATCCGGATCGGTGCCGCGTCGACGACCGCCTGGTGCGGCGCCTGGTCGAGGAGCAGTTCCCGCGGTGGGCGGGGCTGCCTGTGGTGCGCTTCCCTTCCGGCGGCACGGTCAACGCGATGTACCGGCTGGGCGAGGACATGGTCGTACGGCTGCCGCTGATCGAGGGCGGCGTGGCGGACGTGGCGACGGAGCGCGCGTGGCTGCCCCGGCTGTCGCCCCTGCTGCCCACCGCCGTGCCCGAGGTGCTCGCGGCAGGGGCACCGGCCGACGGCTACCCGTGGCCCTGGTCGGTGTACCGGTGGCTGCCCGGAAAGAACCCCGAGGCCGGAGCACTGACCGAGCCCGTGCGGCTGGCGGAGGATCTGGCCGCCTTCGTGGCGGCGATGCGCGGTCTCTCGCTGCCCGACGCGCCGAAGGCGTACCGCGGTGGGCCGCTCACCACGCTCGACGCACCGACGCGGGCCGCGCTCGGCGAACTGCGCGCCCTCCCCGAAGAGGACGCCGACTGCGACGCGCTGGCCGCCGTGTGGCAGGACGCGCTGCGCGCACCGGCCTGGGAGGGGCCGCCCGGTTGGCTGCACGCGGACCTGATGCCGGGCAACCTGCTGGTGAGCGGAGGCAGGCTGTCCGCGGTGATCGACTTCGGGTGCATGGGCGTGGGCGATCCGGCCTGCGACCTGTTCCCGGCGTGGAATCTGCTGCCGCCCGGCGCGAGGAGGGTCTTCCGCGAGGCACTCGGCGTGGACGACGCGACCTGGCGGCGCGGCCGGGGCCGCACGCTGTCCCAGGCCCTGATCGCCCTGCCGTACTACCGGAAGACCAACCCCGCGATGGCGGGCAACGCCCGGCACGTGATCCGGGCGGTGCTCACGGAAGCGGAGGACCAGTAGGACGCGGGCCGCCCTCCGCCGGGTCGTTCCAGGCGCCTACGGCGCGATCCCCACGCCCTCGATCCTGCTCCACGCCCGCTCCTGCGCGGCCGTCATGGCGGGCCAGACGAGACCGCCCGGCCGGGGGCGCACCCGTGAGGCGTACGGAGCCGGGCGGAAGCCGGGGTCGTAGAAGCACCCCTCGCCGTACCTCGCGTCGAAGGCGGCACAGGAGTCGGCGATCGAGCGCGGGCTCGGCCGGCGACCGGTGCGCACCCAGGAGTCCAGCGCGGAGAGGGAATTGGCGTACTCGGAGTCGCTCAGCGAGCTGTGCTCGTGATCCCGCGTGAAGGTCTGGACGAGGTTCCGGTCCCGGCCGGCGCCCCGCAGCGTGGCGCGGTAGGCCGCCTCGTGCTCCACGAACGCGGTCGGGTCGTCGATGGCGTGCAGGGTGAGCACGGGGAGGGAGATCCTGCCGGTGAGGTCGCTGTCCCAGGACAGGTCACGGCGTGCGGTGGGGTCGGCCGAGAAACGCTCGACGCCCGCGTTGAGCGCCTTGTCGTCGTGCGAGCCCGAGTAGCGCACGCCGCGGTTGCTCCAGGGGTTCCGCCCGTCCAGCCGGTTGCTCACGATGTCCCGGAACGTGAAGGTGGCGAACCGGAGATGGGACTCGAGGGTGCGCTCGGGGATGCCGGTGACGGCGAGGATGTCGTCGAGGTTGCGCTGCTGCGCCGCGGTGCGGTCCGCCGGGTCGGAGGCGTAGCCCGTGCACTCCTGGAGCCGGGCGCGCAGGCCCGCGGTGGTCATGGTGGAGCCGGGGCGCAGGCCCTGCCACAGGGGGTACTGCGGCTCGGTGGGGCGGGGGTGGTTGTGGCAGTAGTACTGGTAGACCACCCGCAGGTCCACCCGGTAGTCGTAGCCGCGCGAACCGCCGCCGAGCACGCCGTTGGTGAGCAGCACCCCGTCGTAGGCGCCGGGTCGCCGGCCGTAGGTCTCGGCGGCCTTGGCGGCGACGTTCCCGCCCCAGGACTGGCCGTGCAGGTAGGTGTGTTCGGGCCGGCCGAACCGGTCGGTGAACAGGCGGCGCACGTTCTCGGTGTCGGCGGCCGCCATACGGGCCCCGTAGCCACCGCGCCGGTAGGCGGAGCCGGCCCAGGCGTACCCCTGGTCCACCATCACCGCCCAGCGCTCCAGGTCCTCGGTGCTGCGGGCCGGGTCCGAGGCGTCGCCCAGGTCGGGGCCGCCGTGGGCGTGCACGACGAGGGACCCGTTCCAGCGGTGGGGCACGGCCATCGTGTAGTGGGCGCCGCCCGCGTCCTGACCGGTGTAGCAGGTGGCCTTGCCGGCGAGGGCGGGCGGGCAGTCGGCCACCGACGGCTGCTCGGCCGTCGGCTGTCCGACCGACGACTGTCCGGCCGACGACTGTCCGGCCGTCGGCTGTCCGGCCGTTCCGGCGGGCGCGGCGGAGACGTTGCCGAGGGTGCCGAGGAAGACGGCGGCGAGCGCGGCGGCCACCACCGCCGGGCGGCTTGTGCGGTGGGTGGGCCGGGTGTCGTGCCTGGGAGCGGGGGGTGTGGTCAAGGTGCGGCTCCTGTACGTGCTGCGGGCCGGCGCGAAGTTGCGCTGCGAGCCGGGATGTTAGGAATCCCCCGGATCCGGAGCCACCCCTTCGGCCGTTGCGTTCATAGTGTTCGCCGAGCCCCGCCCGCCCGGAACTCCGCGCTTTCCTGCGTGGCCTCTTGACGCCCCATTGGTCTCTACCTATCGTCACCGCCCAGCCGAACGTTCAGAACAACACTCAACGTTCACATACTCGAACGGATGGACCCCCCACATGTCCTCTGCTCCCCCGCGCCGTCACCGCAGATCCCGCACCGTCCTGCTCGCCACCCTCACCGCCGCACTCACCGGCGCCCTGCTGACCGGCCCCGGCTCGGCCACCCCCCGCGCGGACGCCGCACCGGCCGCGTTCACGCACCCCGGAGTCACCGTCTCCCAGGGGCAACTCGACTTCGTCCGCGCCAAGATCGACGCCGGGGCCCAGCCCTGGAAGGGCGCCTTCGACCAGATGATGGCGAGCAGGTACGCCGACCCGAACCGCACCCCGAAACCCCGCGCGGTGGTGGAGTGCGGGTCCTACTCCAACCCCAACTACGGCTGCACCGACGAGCGCGAGGACGCGATCGCGACCTACACCAACGCGCTGGCCTGGTACTTCACCCGCGACGAGAGGTACGCGCGCAAGTCCATCGAGCTGATGGACGCCTGGTCCGCCGTGCTGCGGGACCACACCAACAGCAACGCGCCGCTGCAGACCGGATGGGCGGGGTCCTCCTGGCCCAAGGCCGCCGAGATCATCAAGTACACGTACGGCGGCACCTGGGCGAACTCGGGCCGCTTCGCCACCATGCTCCGCGACGTCTACCTGCCCGAGATCATCAACGGCTCCAACTCCAACGGCAACTGGGAGCTGACCATGACGGAGGCCGCCGTCGGCATCTCCGTCTTCCTGGAGGACCGGGCCTCCTACGACAAGGCCATGGCCAGGTTCCGCACCCGCACGGCCGCGTACGTGTACCTGAACTCCGACGGAGAGCTGCCGAAGACCGTGCCGAGCCAGCACCTCGACACCCGGGACAAGATCGTCAAGTACTGGCAGGGCCAGTCCACCTTCGTCACCGGCCTCACCCAGGAGACCTGCCGGGACTTCACCCACACCGGGTACGGCATCTCCTCCATCTCGCACGTCGCCGAGACCAGCCGGATCCAGGGCCAGGACCTGTACGGCACCGACGTCGGCGAGCGGCTGCGGCACGCGCTGGGCTTCCAGGCCAAGTACCAGCAGGGCGCCGACGTTCCGAGCTGGCTGTGCGGGGGCGAGGTGGACCTCGGCCTGGGCCCGGTGACCGAGGTCGGCTACAACGCCCTGCACAACCGCCTCGGGTTCGCCATGACCAACACCCAGGCCCTGACCGAGCGCACCCGCCCCTCGGGCACGAACAACCTCTTCGTCGCCTGGGAGACGCTCACCCACGGCGACAACCCCGCCTAGGCCCGCCTGGGGCCTGTCGGACGCGGGCCGACGTCCGGTCAGCTGTCGTAGTCCACGGTCAGCTTCTCGGAGACCGGGTACGACTGGCAGGTCAGGACGTAGCCCGCGTCGACCTCGGCGGTTTCGAGCGCGTAGTTGCGGCGCATGTCGACACTGCCGTCGGTGACGAGGGCCCGGCAGGTTCCGCAGACCCCGCCCTTGCAGGCGAAGGGCAGGTCGGGGCGGGTCTGCTGGGCTCCGTCGAGCACCGACCGCTCCCGGGAGAGCGAGGAGGTCGTCGAGCGGCCGTCCAGGGTGATGGTGACCTCGCTGACGGGGCCCTCGGGGCCGCTCTCCTCGTGCCGCACCTCCCGCACGGGCTCGTCGTCGGCGTAGAACAACTCCCGGTGGACGCGCTCGGCCGGGACGCCGAGGCCGGTCAGCACCTGCTGGGCGTCGGCGACCATGCCCTGCGGTCCGCACAGCCACCAGTGGTCCGCCCGCTCCACGTCCACCAGGGAGCCGATGAGCGCCGCGAGCCGTCCGGCGTCCAGCCGGCCGGAGAGCACCTCGGCCTCGCGGGGCTCGCGGGAGAGCACGTGGGCGAGGTGGAAGCGGGTCGGGTGGAGGTCCTTCAGGTCGGCCAGCTCGTCGGCGAACATCACGGTGTCCGTGCGGCGGTTGCCGTAGAAGAGGGTGACCGTGGAGCGGTCGTCGGCGGCGAGCACCGACTCGGCGATGGACACCATCGGCGTGATGCCCGAACCGGCCGCGACCAGGACGTGGTGGCCGGGAGTGGTCAGGTCGGGCGTGAAGAGGCCGGTGGGCGCCATCACCTCGACGGTGTCGCCCGGCCGCACCCCGTCGACCAGCCACTGCGAGAACACTCCGCCCGGCACCACGCGGACCCCGATGCGCGGCGCCGAACCGGCCGGTGCGCAGATGGAGTACGAGCGGCGCTCGTCCCGGCCGTCCACCTCGCGCCGCAGGGTGAGCGACTGACCGGGCGCGAAGGCGAACTCCCCGGCCAGCTCGTCGGGGATCTCGAAGCTCACGGCCGCCGCGTCCGCGCACAGCCGCTCGACGGCCGCGACGCGCAGACGGTGGAAGGCGGGCCGGCGGCGGGTGCGCACCGGGGCCGCCGGGACGGGGGCGGTCGGGGCCATCAGATCTCCTTGACGTACTCGAACGGCTCGCGGCAGGCCCGGCAGCGCCACAGCGCCTTGCAGGACGTAGCGGCGAAACGGGAGGTCTCCTCGGTGTCCGCCGAGCCGCAGCGGGGGCAGGGCACCGCGGGCCGGGTGGGCGACAGCACCAGGGAGACCGGGCCGCGGGGCGCGGCGCCGGGCGGGGCGATCCCGTGCTCGGCGAGCTTGCCGCGGCCGGACTCGGTGATCCAGTCGCTGGTCCAGGGCGGGTCCAGGACGGTGCGGATCTCCACGCGCGGGTAGCCCGCCGCGCGCAGCCGTGCGGCGACGTCCGCCCGCATCTCGGCCATGGCCGGGCAGCCCGAGTAGGTGGGGGTCAGGCTGGCGACCACGGTGCCGTCCCCGTCCACCTCGACGTCGCGCAGGACGCCGAGGTCGGCGAGGGTCAGCATGGGCAGCTCGGGGTCGGGCACCTGCTCGGCGACGTGCCGGGCGCGGCGGGCGTCCAGGAGCGCGGGTTGCCGGGTCACCATGTCGCCTCCGGGTGGGCGCGGGCGACGCCCTGCAGCTCGGTCAGGAGCGGCGCCAGGTGTTCGGTGTGCTCGCCGGCGCGGCCCGAGCCGGGCAGCGGCCGGTACACGGGCAGGGGGAGTCCGGCGGCCTCCGTGACCTGGCGCAGGTCGTCGGCGACCTCGTCCCGGACGTCGTACGCCGTGTGCAGCTCACCCAGGTACGGGGCGACCTCGTCCAGCGCGGCGCGCATCCGGCGGTGCGACTCGTCCGTGCCGTCGCCCAGGCGCACGCACCACTCGGCGGCGTACTGCCGGTGATACGTCAGCTCCTTGACGCCCTTGGCGGCGACCGCGGCGAGGACCGGGTCCGGGTGGGCCTCCAGCCGCCGGAAGTGGGCCAGTCGCCAGCTGGAGAGGACCAGCAGCCGCACGACGGCGAACGCGAAGTCGCCGCCCGGGAGTTCGGCCAGGCGGACGTTGCGGAAGTCGCCGGCGTCGCGGAAGTAGGCGTAGGCGTCCTCGCCGCGGCCGGTGCCGTCGGCCTGACCGGCGCGCGAGTAGAGCAGGCGGGCCTGGCCGAGGAGGTCGAGGCCGATGTTGGCCAGCGCCACCTCCTCCTCCAGCTCGGGCGCGCGGGTGACCCACTCGGCGAGCCGCTGGGCACTGACCAGGGCGTCGTCGGCGAGCGCGACGCACTCGGCGGCCAGCGCTCCGGCGTCGACGCCCTCGGGCACGGTGGTGTCGACGCCGTGCAGCGGGTCCTCGAAGCCGGTGCCGTAGGCCCAGCGGGTGTCGTCCTCGTGCCCCTCGGCCAGGGTGAGGTAGACGTGGTCGTCACTCATGCCCTGCTCCTAGATGTGCGGGACGTCGTCGGGGATGTCGTAGAAGGTCGGGTGGCGGTAGACCTTGTCGGCGCTGGGGGCGAAGAAGGGGTCCTTCTCGTCGCGGGTGGAGGCGGCGATGTGCTCGGAGCGCACCACCCAGATGCTCACGCCCTCGTTGCGCCGGGTGTAGAGGTCGCGGGCGTGGGTGAGTGCCATGGCGTCGTCGGCGGCGTGCAGCGAGCCGACGTGGACGTGGTTGAGGCCGCGCTTGCCGCGCACGAACACCTCGTACAGCGGCCAGCCCCGCTGGTCGGGCTGCCGGGCCGTCCCGGTGCTCATGCCGCCGCTCCCTTCTCCGCGCGGGCGGCCTGTTTGGCGGCGTGGGCGGTGGCCGCCTCGCGCACCCAGGCGCCCTCCTCGTGGGCGGTGCGCCGCCGCTCCATCCGCCGGTCGTTGCAGGGGCCGTCGCCCTTGATGACGCGCATCAGTTCGTCCCAGTCGGGGGTGCCGAAGTCGTGGTGACCGCTCTCCTCGTTCCAGCGCAGCTCCGGGTCGGGCAGGGTGACGCCGAGCTTCTCGGCCTGCGGGACGGTCATGTCGACGAAGCGGCGGCGCAGCTCGTCGTTGCTGTGCCGTTTGATCTTCCAGTCCATGGACCGCGCGGAGTTGGGCGAGGCGTCGTCGGGCGGGCCGAACATCATCAGGGACGGCCACCACCAGCGGTTCACCGCGTCCTGGACCATCTCGCGCTGGGCGTCGGTGCCGCGCATCATCGTCATCAGCAGTTCGTAGCCCTGCCGCTGGTGGAAGGACTCCTCCTTGCAGATGCGCACCATCGCGCGCGCGTAGGGCCCGTAGGAGCTGCGGCACAGCGGCACCTGGTTGCAGATCGCGGCGCCGTCCACGAACCAGCCGATCACGCCGACGTCGGCGAAGCTCAGGGTCGGGTAGTTGAAGATCGACGAGTACTTCTGGCGTCCCTCGATCAGCCGCTCGGTGAGGTCGTCGCGGTCCGCGCCGAGCGTCTCGGCCGCCGAGTACAGGTACAGCCCGTGCCCGGCCTCGTCCTGGACCTTGGCGAACAGGATCGCCTTGCGGCGCAGCGACGGGGCCCGGGTGATCCACTCGCCCTCGGGCTGCATGCCGATGATCTCCGAGTGCGCGTGCTGGGCGATCTGCCGGACCAGCGTCTTGCGGTAGCCGTCGGGCATCCAGTCCCGCGGCTCGATGCGCTGGTCGCGCGCGATCGTCGCGTCGAAGTGCTCCTGGAGCCCGTCCGGCGCGTCCGGGGGCGGCGCCTCGGCGGCGTGTGTCGTGGTCATCGTCACCAGCTTCCCAACCGACCATTCGTTCGGTATCAGTGTGACGTGTTTCCGTGCGCCGGGCAAGAGCCGGACCCCACCCGTCCCACTCTTGACAGCCCCGCCGGATGGCTGGATTACTTGACCTTGCCGCGCGCTAACCGAATGGTCGGTCGGGAGACAAGGTGGTGGATACGGTGTCGCAGGCCACTGAGCAGACGCCGACGGAGGCGATGTTCTCCGCGGACGAGGCCTCCCGGGGGCTCGGGATCGAGCTGGTGGAGCACGGGGAGGGGACCGCGCTGGTCCGCATGACCGTGACTCCGGCGATGGTGAACGGCCACCGGATCGCCCACGGCGGATTCCTGTTCCTGCTGGCCGACACCGCCTTCGCCTGTGCCTGCAACAGCCACGGCCCGGTGACCGTGGCGGCCGGCGCCGACATCGTCTTCGTCGCCCCGGCCCGCGAGGGCGACGTACTCGTGGCCCGCGCCGAGGAGCGGGTCCGGTACGGACGCAGTGGCGTCTACGACGTGAGCGTGCGGCGAGGCGACGAGGTGGTCGCGGAGTTCCGGGGGCGCAGCCGCAGCGTGCGCGACGACGGGCCCGACCGCGGCGCGCGGGACGGCGGAGGCGGCCGCGACACGCGGCGGGACACGGCGCGCGAGACGCCGGGCACGACGAAGGAGTCGCGATGAGCAGCGAGCCGACGACCGGGGCGGCCCCGGCACCCCGACCGGGCGAGCCCCTCCCCCACGACCTGCTGGACGAGGCCGAGCGCCTGTCCCGCGAGCAGCTCCGGGAGCTCCAGCTCGACCGCCTGCGCGCGACCCTGCGGCACGCCTACGACAACGTGGAGCTGTACCGCAAGAAGTTCGACGCCGCCGGGGTGACCCCTGACGACTGCCGCAGCCTGGCGGACCTGTCCAGGTTCCCCTTCACCACCAAGGCGGACCTGCGGGACACCTACCCCTTCGGCATGTTCGCCGTCCCGATGTCCGACGTGCGGCGCGTGCACGCCTCCAGCGGCACCACGGGCCGCGCCACCGTCGTCGGGTACACCGAGAACGACCTGTCCATGTGGGCGGACGTCGTGGCCCGTTCGATCCGCGCCGCGGGCGGGCGCCCAGGACACAAGGTGCACATCTCCTACGGCTACGGCCTGTTCACCGGCGGCCTCGGCGCCCACTACGGCGCCGAGCGCGCCGGCTGCACGGTGATCCCCGCCTCCGGCGGCATGACGGCGCGCCAGGTGCAGATCATCCAGGACTTCCGGCCCGAGATCATCATGGTCACCCCGTCCTACATGCTCACGCTGCTCGACGAGTTCGAGCGCCAGGGCGTCGATCCGCGCACCAGTTCCCTCAAGGTGGGCATCTTCGGCGCCGAGCCGTGGACCGAGGAGATGCGGCGCGAGATCGAGGAGCGCATGGGCATCCACGCCGTCGACATCTACGGCCTGTCCGAGGTGATCGGCCCCGGCGTGGCACAGGAGTGCGTCGAGACCAAGGACGGGCTGCACATCTGGGAGGACCACTTCTACCCCGAGGTCGTGGACCCGCTCACGGACGCCGTGCTGCCCGAGGGCGAGGAGGGCGAGATCGTCTTCACCTCCCTCACCAAGGAGGCGCTCCCGGTGATCCGCTACCGCACGCGCGACCTGACCCGCCTGCTGCCCGGCACCGCGCGCCCCGCCTTCCGCCGGATGCGGAAGGTCACCGGCCGCTGCGACGACATGATCATCCTGCGCGGGGTGAACGTCTTCCCCACCCAGGTCGAGGAGATCGTGCTGCGCACGCCGGGCGTCGCCCCGCACTTCCAGATCCGGCTCACCGCACGCGGCCGCATGGACCACATGACGGTGCGGGTCGAGGCCCGGCCCGACGCCGCTCCCGGGCAGCGCGAGGCCGCCGCGCGGGCGATCGCCCAGGGTGTCAAGGACGGTGTGGGCGTGACCGTGGAGGTGGAGGTGGTCGAGCCGGAGTCCCTGGAGCGCTCGCTCGGCAAGATCCGCCGGGTGTGGGACCTGCGGGGTGCGTGAAACGTGAGCACGGACACGTCCGTTCACTGCTCGTGCCGGTGTGCGAGAAGAAACGGATGGGCAGTAAAGAGATGATCGGGGGAGGTTGAGTACATCCTGGGGGGACATCCCGTGCGTGTGTGTGTGATCGGTGCAGGCCTGTCGGGGCTGGCCATGGGCCATGCCCTGAAGGAGCGCGGCATCTCCTTCGTCTGCCTGGAGAAGGCACCCGACGTCGGCGGGCTCTGGCGTCAGCCGGGAGCCGGTGAGCGGGGTCCGGGCTATCAGACCCTGCATCTGAACACCGCCAAGCAGCTGACCGGTTACGCGGACTTCCCGATGCCGTCCGACTACCCGCTCTATCCCCGGCACGACCAGGTCGCCGCCTACCTGCGGTCCTTCGCCGAGCGGGCGGGGCTCCTCGACCACGTGGAGCTGCGGACCGAGGTGGTCTCCGTCGGTCAGGACGAAGACGGCGGGTGGACCGTCGTCAGCCGGGACGCGGACGGCGCGCAGTCCTCGCGCCGGTTCGAGCAGGTGGTCGTCGCCTCGGGTCACCACACCGACCCGGCCCTGCCCGACCCCCTTCCGGCCGGCGCGGAGTCCTTCGCCGGAACGATTCTTCACTCCCTCGACTACCGCGACGGCGGCGACTTCACCGGCCGGCGCGTCGTCGTGGTGGGCCTCGGAGCCTCCGCGGTGGACATCGCGGCGGACCTCTCCCGGCACGCGGAGCGGACGCTGCTGTCGGTGCGCCGGGGGCTGCACATCGTGCCCAAGCAGATCTTCGGGATGTCCCTCGACGAGATAGCCGAGGCCCCGTGGTGGAACGAGATGCCCTTCGCCGAGCGGCGCAGTTGGGTGGAACAGGCCCTGCTGGTGGCCCGGGGCAGGCTGTCGGACTACGGCCTGCCCGAGCCCGACCACCCGCTCCTCTCCTCCGCGACGACCCTCTCGGACGAGATCCTCAGCCGGATCCGGCACGGTGCGGTGACTCCGAAGCCCGCGATCGCCTCGTTCGAGAGCGACCGGGTCGTGTTCACGGACGGCAGCTCCGAGAAGGCCGACACGGTCGTCTACTGCACCGGTTTCCACATGACCTTCCCCTTCCTGCCCCCAGGCTGCCCGGTCGCGGCCGACGGCTCGGTCGAGCTCTACCGGCGGATCGTCCCGGCCGGCCGGCCCGGTCTGTACTTCGTCGGACTGGTGCGGCCCGCGGGCGCCCTGACCCGGCTGGTGGAGGCCCAGGCCCAGTGGGTGGCCCGGCTCGTCGACGGCACCGCCGCGCTGCCCGCGGCCGAGGAGATGCGCGAGGAGATCGGCACGTACCTGGCCGGCATCGCCGAGCGCTACGGCCGCACTCGCGGCGCCTCGATCCAGGTCGACGTGGGCCCCTACCTGGCGGAGTTCCGGGAGCCACTGCCCGTGTGACCGTCCCGCGGGACGCCGCCGGCGACCACGCCCGGCCGTGACCGTGCCCAGGGCTCCCGGCGGATCGCGCCGGGGGCCCTGTCTCGCGCGCGGACGTTCCCTTCAGCGGACCGACAGCGGTTGGCGAACGGTCTCCACGACCGGCGGCCGGACCGCGTAGGCCTCCGAGGAGAGGTACGCCGTCACCCGCGGCGGCTGGTCCCGTTGGTGGGCGAGGGCCAGGTAGGCGATCAGGCCCACCCCGTCCTCGGGCCGCCGCTCGGTGAGGGCGGCCAGGGCGCGGTGGAGCACGGCGGCGTCCATGCCGTGGTGGTGCAGCACGGTGGACGCCCGCGCCAGGGCCTCCCCGTCGTGCCGCACGTAGTCACGCACCGGGATGTACAGGGTGAATCCACTCGGCCGCGCCGCGCCGGGCTCGGTGAAGGAGTGGCAGGACTGAACAGGCCGCCGGTCGAGCCCGCCCGCGTCGGGGCCGACGCCCGCGGCGGCGCGGAAGAAGCCCTCGACCGCCGTCGGCACGGGACCCGGGTCCGTCCGGGACAGCCGTCCGGCCTCGCCGGCCGTGAGGTTGTCGTGGCGCAGGTAGACCTTTGCCCGGGGTTCCGTCCAGTTCCCGAGATCCAGGGCGAGGAACGGGTATCCACTGCCCTGGGGGAGGCTGTCGAAGGCCCGGTGGTGCCCGAGCCGGCTCAGGGCCTCGCGCAGCGTCGCGGCGGAACGTTCCTCCCCGCCCACCGCCGGGTTCAGATAGACCTTGACCCCCGGCACCCCACCGGGTCTGAGTTCCAGGGCGCACCACAGGGCGAGGGGTCCCTGCGGGGCGGGTGGCAGGAACAGGTCCAGGAGTTCGTCGAGCGCGTCGGTGGTGAAGTGCCAGCGCCGTGCCATCGTCCGGACCGCCTCCAGTCCCGCACGGCCGTTGTCGGCCAGACCGGTCGCGCCGCAGCCCGGTTCGACAAGGACCCGCATGCCGGGTGCCGCCCCGGGCCGGAAGGCGAGGGAGAACTCCACGGGTGTGTGGTCGTCGGACAAGAAGGTGCGGCTGGGCGGCGCCAGGCTCAGTGGCCGCTGGGCCACCGGGCCCAGTACGTCGGTCAGGACCTGTGCGTAGGTCTCGACGTCGGCGCGGGAGAGGCCGGCGACCGAGCCGAGTCTTCGCAACTGGCCGCCGGTGAGGGAACCGAGCGTGGGTGTGCCCTGCGGGTCCGCGCCCGCCGGTCCGGCCCTCAACGGTCCGCCCCCGGCCGGAGCCGCACAAAGCGATACCCGCCTCGGGGGGCGGGTACCGGGGGTTTCGGCGCTGGGAAAGCGGCGTTCGTGGATATGTGGTCCACGACACCTCCTTTGACTCGTAAGCAACTTGAGTACCGCGTTGCTCACTACCCGTGCCGTTCGATCTTCATGCGATTGGGGCGGGTTGGGGAGGTGTTGCGCGGATCACCGCGGCTGGAGCACCGGGGCGGTGTCATGCGCGTTCATGTCTGCTCCCCACTCCTATCGGGTGCGGTCCAGCAAGTAGCGGACGAGGGTGGTCAGTGCGGCGGCCGAGGACTTCTCGTCGCGGGCGTCGCAGGTGACGACGGGAGTGTCGGCGAGCAGGTCGAGCGCCTCGCGCAGCGCCCGTTCGTCGCGCAGCGGCACGCCGTCGAAGTGGTTGACGGCGATGGCGTAGTCGAGTCCGTAGTGCTCGATGAGGTCGATCACCGGGAAGGAGTCCGCCAGCCGTTCCGGGTCGACCAGCACCAGGGCGCCGAGCGCGCCGCGGGCCATGTCCTCCCACATCTGCACGAAGCGCTGCTGGCCGGGGGTGCCGAAGAGGTAGAGCACGACGCGGTCGCTGATGGTCAGGCGCCCGAAGTCCATGGCGACCGTGGTGGTGGTTTTGCCCTGGACCCCCTTGAGGTCGTCGACCGACTCGGCGGCCTGCGTCATCGTCTCCTCGGTGGACAGCGGCTCGATCTCGGAGATGGAGCCGATGAGGGTGGTCTTGCCCACCGCGAAGTGCCCGACGACGAGGATCTTCACCGCCGTCTGGTTCGCTCCGTCGCGTACGTAGTGCCGCTCATCCAAACTTGGCGCGGAGCCCATTGAGCACCTCCTCCAGTATCTCCTTGTCCGCGAGGCGGGCGCGGGCCACCGGCGGGCGGGTCATGAGGTGTCCGCCTTCCATCAGGGAGGCCAGCAGGATCCGTACGACGCCCAGCGGGAAGTGGGTGTGTCCGGCGATCTCGGCCACCGAGAGGTAGCCGGCGGAGCAGAGGTCGAGCAGGCTCTGCTCCTCGGGGGACAGCCGGGCCGGCCGCTGCGGCTGCCCGGCCGAGGCGGTGACCAGCGTGATGAGGGAGAGGTCGTCCTCGTCGGGCAGGCCGCGGCCCTTGGTGATGACGTACGGCCGCACTAATTCGGGCGCCTCGGGCTGCCAGCCGTCGTGGCCGGTCATGAGCGGGCGCCCAGGTTCTCGCGCGGCGGTGTCGTCAGCCGCTTGCCGAGCTGGGCGACGAGCTGCTGCATCCGGAAGGTGATGTCCGCCATGTCGACCTCCGGGGAGGCGGACACGCCGAGGTAGGCGCCCTCGCCGGCGGAGATCAGGAAGACCCAGCCGCCGTCGAACTCGACCAGGGTCTGCCGCCAGCTCTGACTGGGGTCCTCACAGAAGAAGGCCAGGGTGCGGCTGAGCGACTGCACACCGCTCATGGCGGCCGCGACCCGGTCGGCGTCGTCCTTGTCGAAGTCCTGCGTCCGGGCCATCAAGAGGCCGTCGGCGGAAATCAGGACCGCGTGCAGGGCGCCCGGAATCTCCAGGGCGCTGTCGAGCATCCATGACAGATCGTCGTTCACGAGACCTCATGTCCTTCGCTGCTTGCACCAGGGGTGTCGCTCGTCCGGCCGGCGTCGTCCGGGCTGTCCGGTTCGGTGACCCGGCCGGACTGCGTTCCGCGCTGGAACGCACCCATGACCTGTGCCTGCTCGGAGTCGGAGCGGCCCGCGGCGCGGGGGGTGGACGCGCTGCCGGGCACGATGGCCATCGGCCGCTTGCGGCGGCGCCGGGGCAGACCGTCGCCGTCGGTCTGGGAGGAGGTGAGCGCGGCCTCCGGTCCGCCGTCCGGGACCGGCCGGGCCGTGCCGCGGGCCGCGGGGGCGGCGGGGGCGGGGGCCTTCTTCTCCGGCATGGCGGTGAGCAGTTCGTGCGGCAGCAGGACCACCGCCCGTACACCTCCGTAGGGAGAGGAGGAGTCCACCGACACCTCGAAACCGAATCGTTCGCACAGCAGGCCGATGACGGCGAAGCCGAACTGCGGCGGGTTGCCGAGCCCCGCCACGCCCGAGGCCCGCTCGGTGACGAGCAGCTTGTCGGCGCGGGCCCGCTCCTCGTCGCTCATGCCGACACCGGCGTCGTCGACCACGACGCAGATGCCCTTGGGCACGGTCCGGATGTTGATCTCGACGACGGTGTCCGGGCTGGAGTAGCTCGTGGCGTTGTCGAACAGCTCGGCCAGCGCCAGGGCGACGGGTTCGACGGCCCGGCTGGTGATGCCGAAGTCCGCCTGGGAGAGGATGTCCACCCGGCGGAAGTGGCGGATGCGCCCCTGGGCGCTGCGCACCACGTCGTAGACCGAGGCGGTGTCGCGCCGCCCGCCGAGCCAGCCGTCGCACAGTACGGCGATGGACTGCGCCCGCCGCCCGAACTGCGAGTTGGTGTGGTCGATCTCCAGCAGGTCCTGGAGGAGGGCCGAGTCGCCGTACTTGTTCTGCAGCCGGGAGAGCACCAGCTGCTGTTCGGCCGCGAGGCCCTGAAGCGTCCGCATCGCGGACTTCAGCACGGTCTTCGTCTCGTCCTCGGCCCGCTCCTGGGCCGCCTGTACGGACTTCCCGTAATCGTTCTCCAGCTCGGTGTAGTGATCCCTGAGCCCCTGGACCTGCTGCCGCAACGCCCGGGCCGCCTTGCGCTGGCGGCTGATGAGCACGGCGGCGGCGACGAGGGCGACGAGGGCGACCCAGAGCAAGGGGTTCCCTGTGTATTCCGTCATAAGACTCTCTTCAGGCGACTGACAGCCGGCTTGCTGAATTCCCGTCCGTGCGGGCGGCCCGGTGGAGTGCCCGCGCCGGGGGTGGCTGCCCGGGCTGCCCCTCATGTCGGGGATGCCGTCTTTCACCCGTCCGCCCGCTCCGCAAACGCGGTGATCGTATCACCGCATGATCAGGTGAATTGACGTCAAGAAGTGCCCAGGCAAGACCGGTTGAGACCGGCAAACACGCGGTACGCGGCGATGGGTACAGTCGGCCCCGTGAAAGATGCACAAGACACCTTCCGGCCGGGTACGGGTCCGGCCCGGGGCGGCACGGGGTGACACCGGAGGCCATGGCCGCGGTGTTCGCGGCCGGCGTCGGGGCCGGCGCCATCAACAGCGTCGTCGGCTCCGGAACGCTCATCACCTTTCCCGTGCTGCTGGCCACGGGCCTGCCGCCGGTGACCGCCACCGTCTCCAACGCGCTCGGCCTGATCCCCGGCTCCATCAGCGGGGCCATCGGCTACCGCGAGGAACTGCGCGGCCAGCGCGGGCGCGTCCTGAAGTTCGGCTCCGGCGCGCTGCTGGGCGGCCTCGCGGGCGCCACCCTCCTGCTGACCCTGCCCGCCGACGCCTTCGAGACCATCGTGCCGGTCCTGGTGGGCCTCGCGCTGCTGCTGGTGGCGTTCCAGCCGCAGATCGGCAGGCTGGTCCAGCGCCGCCGGGCCCGCACCGGCGCCACCCCCCGCCGGGACGGCGGTCCGCTGCTCTTCGCCGGCCTGACGCTCGCCAGTGTCTACGGCGGCTACTTCACCGCGGCCCAGGGGATCATCTACCTCTCCCTGATGGGCATGCTCCTGGACGAACCCCTGCAACGGCTCAACGGGGTCAAGAACGTGCTGTCCGCCGTCGTCAACACGGTGGCCGCGCTCTTCTTCCTCTTCGCCGCGGACTTCGAGTGGGCCGCCGTCGGGCTCCTCGCGGTCGGCTCGGGCCTCGGCGGTTACGTCGGCGCCAAGGTGGGCCGCCGCTTCAGCCCCATGCTCCTGCGGATACTGGTCGTGACGGTCGGCACGGTGGCCCTCGTGCAACTGCTGCTCCGGTAGGTGTTCTCCGGCCCCTCGAACGCCGCCGCGTTCCCCGGCCGTTCCCGTCCCCGGGGCATAACGCCGCGTTATGCGAAGCCGGGACTGTCCGGCCGGGGTCCGGGCCCGACATGCTGTGGGCGCCCCCACACATCAGCACGCGCCCGGCGCGCGTGTCGTCGGAATCGAGGAGCCTTGCGAACAACGAGACTCGTCCCCACCCTGCTGGCCGCCCTCGTGGCCGCGCTGCTGTCCGCCCTGGCGCTCGCCCCCACCGCCTCGGCGGTCGAGCCCCGGCCCGGTGACGGCGGCCCCCAGCCGATCATCGGCGGCGGCTACGCGCAGAACGCCCCCTGGGCGGCACGTCTGTTCTCGGGCGGCCAGCAGACCTGCACCTCGACCATCATCTCCCCCACCTGGATCCTCACCGCCAAGCACTGCGTCAGCGGCGGCAACCTCGCCTTCCGGATCGGCAGCCTCGACCAGGGCTCCGGCGGCACGGTGGCCAACGGCGTCCAGACCGTCACCAGCCCCTCGGCGGACCTCGCGCTGGTCCGGCTCGACCGCTCCGTCTCGGCCTCCTACGCGCAACTCGGCCAGCCGGGCACGGTCCGGGTCGGCCAGACCGTGCAGGTCTACGGCTGGGGCGCGACCTCCCGGTGCGGCTCGGAGATCAACTGCCAGTCCCAGTACCTCAAGGTCGCCAACCTGAGCGTGACGCGCGGGTGCTACGACGCCTACTACGGTCAGGCGATATGCGCCCGGCCCGGCGACGGCATCACCGCGGGCGGCGACTCCGGCGGTCCGATGATGGCCGGCGGTGTCCAGGTGGGCGTCGCGTCGACCAGTGACCGGCAGACCACCACGGCGTACACCAACGTGACCGCCTACCGCTCCTGGATCCAGTCGGTGGCGGGCGTCTGACTCCTCCCGCCCTCCGGCGCCGGTCCTGCGCCCGCCTCCGTCACCGCGGCGGCAGGCGCAGGACCCCGCGCTCGTCGCGGATGTCGGTGAGGACTTCGACGACCTCGGCGTCGCGGCCCCGCGGGTCCGAGGTCACCAGGGCCGCCAGGTCCCCGAGGCAGCGTTCGCCGTCCGCGGGCGGCCGTTCGCAGAACAGCACGTACCCGCGCATGCGGCGGACGGTCCCCGGCTCCAGCCGCCACACCCCCATCCCCGCCCCGCCGCTGGTCACCGCCTCCGGGTAGGTCGCGCGCAGCGCGGGCAGGACCGACGCGTCGATCCGCCGGGAGAAGGCCTGCCGTTCCCGGAGGGGCGAGACGATCCGCAGGCGGGCCGAGGCCGCGTCGACGGTGTGACCGGCGTCCTCGCCGACCGGGTACGCGGCCACGTAGTACGCCCGGTCCGCCAGGGCGGCGAGCCTCGGTCCGTGGGTGAGCCGCAGGACGGTGGGCAGCGTCTTCTTCGCGGCCGGGAGGTCCCCGGCCGTGCCGGGGGCGGCGAAGTCGACGGTCACCCAGCCGGGCAGCTCCTCCGGATCCTGTTCCGCACGGGCCGTGATCCAGCGTTGCGCGCAGGCGCCGACGCGGGCGAGGACGTCGTCCAGCGTCCCCTCGTTCACCCGTGCCTCGATCCAGGGGGCCGTCAGCTTCTCGTCGGTGGCCAGGACCGGGTGCCCGCAGCCGTCGAAGGCCTCGCGCATCGCGCGCAGGTCCCGCGCCTCCCGCCGGGCCCGCCGGACCGCCTCGCGGAGGGCGTCCGCACAGTCCGGGCCGCCGTCGCAGCGGTCCTCGCCGGCGTCCACCCGGAACCTGACGGCCGCGTCCGGGTCGTCCTCGACCGCCAGGGTGACCTCGGAGCCGGTGGTCTCCGGGAACAGGATCCGGGCGTCCACCACGTCGAGTTCGCCGGGGTACAGCTCCTCGGCCAGTTCCCGGGCCCGCCGGACGTCGTCGTCGGTGTCGAACGCCGCGCAGCCGGTGACCAGCAGCCCGGCCAGCAGCGCCGCGAGCCCCCCGCCGAGGCGCGCCGCCCGCCGCCGTCCGCTCCCCCGCGCAGTGCACCGACGCCCCATGGCTCCCCCTCCGTGTCCCACCGACGGCGCCACGATAGGAGCCGCGGCCGCCATCGCGGATGAGTACGCGCACTCATCCGCGCCCTGAGTGCCGCCGCGAGTGCCGCGGCCCACCGTCCAGGGAGCGGACGGCCGGGGCAGGCGCGTGGTGAGTACATCTAGTGTTCGCGGTGACCGAGAGGTGCCCCGCGCGTGAAGGAGTCACGGCATGACCGCCCAGACAGCCCGCTCCCAGGCCGACGAGGACGAGGCGGCCGTGCTCCGGCTCCAGCACGTGAGCGTGCGCCGCTTCACTCCGGACCAGCTGATCCTCGACGGAGTGCACTGGACGGTCCGGCCGGGCGAGCACTGGGCGCTGCTGGGGGCCAACGGCGCCGGGAAGACCACCCTGCTGCGGCTGCTCGGCGCGCTCATGCACCCCACCACGGGCACGGTCGAGGTCCTCGGCAGCCGGCTCGGCCGGGTGGACGTCCGTGAGCTGCGGGCGCGTATCGGCCACGTCAACTCCGCCCAGCGGGTGCCGCAGGACCTGACCGCGCACGCGGTGGTGCTCACCGGCCACAGCGGCACCGTGCAGCCCCTGTGGCGGACGTACGGCGAGGAGGTCCGGCTGCGGGCCCGCGACCTGCTGACCGAACTCGGTGTCAAGGAGTTGGCCGACCGCCCGTACGGGGTCTGCTCGGGCGGTCAGCGGGCGCGGGTCCTGATCGCCCGGGCGCTGATGGCCGATCCGGCCCTGCTGCTCCTGGACGAGCCGTTCAACGCCCTGGACCTGCCCTCCCGCGAAGACCTCGTCGAGGCGATGCACCAACTGGCCGAGGGGCGGCCGCGGCTGGCCACCGTCACGGTCACGCACCATCTGGAGGAGCTGTCCCCGGCCGTCAGCCACGCCCTGCTGCTGCGCGAGGGCCGGGTCCTGTCCCGGGGTGCGGTGGACGAGGTCCTGACCGACTCCCTGCTGACGTCCTGCTTCGGCCGGGACATCACGGTGGCCCGGCGCGACGGCCGTTGGTCGGCCTACTCGGGCCGCCCCGTCTCCGGCGGCTGACCCGACCGCGACGGGGGGCGAGGGCGGCCCCGGACGTATCGGTGTACGCGACGTCCGGGGCCGCCGCCCGGCTCCCCCGCCGGGGCCTGCCCGTGCACGGCTCGGGGCAAACGGGAGGCGGCGGTGACCGGCGGAGAGTGCACACCCACGGGCTACCCGGTCAACCCGGCGCGTACGGGGCCCGGTCGGGCGCCGTCAGGCGCAGCCCCAGGCGGACATCCCCTGCAGACGGGCGAGGCGTTCCGCCACCGCGATCTGCTCGGCACGGGTGGCGAGGTCCGCGCGCGGGGCGTACTTGAGACCGCCGGCGGCGATCCAGCTGGACCGTGCGAACTGCAGGCCGCCGTAGTAGCCGTTGCCGGTGTTCGCCTGCCAGTTGCCGCTGGACTCGCACGCGGCGATGGCGTCCCAGTCGGTGCGCAGGGGCGCCGAGGGCGCGGCCACCGCTTCGCCGGTCGCCCCGAGCGCGGTCGCGGCGACCAGGGTCACCGCGGCGGTGCGGATCCTGCGGCCACGCGAACCGCGCACGTCGCTCTGACGATCATTTCGTCTACAGATCATAAGAAGACTGTTACACCAGGTGACCGCCGGTCGCCGCACCGGCCACCGCGCCTTGGGCCAGTCGGAGCACGCGCTCTCCCCCGCCCGTCACCGCCTCACGGCGCCGACCGTATGCGCCCCGCGCCGTCCGGCACCGCCGCCTCGGCGGCGAGGTAGTCGGGGACCGCCTCCTTGTCGACGAGCCGGTTGAGCCGGCTCGGGACGTCGAAGCCGATCAGCACGATCACCACGAGGGTCAGCGAGAAGGTCAGCACGGCGAGCGACTGGCCGAGCGACATGGTCGACGCCAGTTTGGCGCCGAGCACCGGGGCGACGGCCCCGCCCAGCGCCCCGACGTTGTAGGTGAAGCCCAGGGACGCGGCCCGGGTCTCGGTCGGGAAGTGCCCGGCGATGAACTTGGGCAGCAGCCCGGAGATGCCCTGCATGCAGGCCAGCATCAGGAACAGCAGGATGCCCAGCTGGAGTTGGCTGTCCCGGATGGCGAAGACGGGGAAGACGAAGGCGATGCCGACCACCAGGGTGCAGGCGTACGCCCTGCGGGTGCCGAACCGGTCGCCGACGAAGCCGGTGACGATGCAGCCCGCCATCGTGCCGAACCCGGCGTAGTAGAGGGCGTCGCTGACCTGTGCCGGGCTGAAGCCCAGCTCGGTCTTGAGGTAGGTGGGCAGCAGGGCCTGGACCGGCCAGCTGTAGAGGAAGGCGCAGAACACGGTGACGCAGAGCGCGAGGAACAGCACCCACCGTTTGCGGCCGCCCAGTTGTACCGCGAAGGCGACGAGACAGGCCGTCGCCAGGACGGACAGGACGGGCACCGCGCCGGCGCCGAGCGGGGTGAACACCGCGAAGAGCGAACCCGTGGCGACGACCACGAGCACCGTGTTGACCGTCGCCCGGCGGCGGTCGGCGAACAGCGGCCGGAAGGGGTTGGGCCGTTCGCCCCTCGCCCCGACCCGCGCCTCCCAGTCGTCGGCCTCGGGCAGCGCCCGGCGTACCCACAGCGCGACGACGACGGGGAACAGGCCGATGTAGAACAGCCAGCGCCAGCCGTGGCCGGGCACCACGTGCTCGTAGACCTCGGCCGCCAGGACGCCGCCGAGCGAGAAGCCGGAGATCAGGAAGCCGGAGGCGCGGTTGCGCAGCCGGGCGGGCCAGCTCTCCAGGACGTAGGTGGCGCTGGCGCTGTACTCGCCCGCCATGCCCATGCCGATGAGCAGACGGGCCGTGAACAGGCTGGTGTAGTCCCAGGCGAAGCCGCAGGCGAAGGTGCCGACCGAGTACAGCAGGATGCTGGCCACCATGGCGCTCTTGCGGCCGAAGCGGTCCCCGAGCGCGCCGAGTACGGCGCCGCCGAGCCAGCGGGTGATGAAGGCTCCGGAGACGAGGCTGGCGGACTCGACGGTCGACAGCCCGAAGTCGTCGGCGATCTCGGTCAGGACGAGCGTGATGAGGACGAAGTCGAAGCCGTCGAGGAGGTAGCCGATCCAGGCGGCGAAGAAGGACTTCCACTTCTCCCGGGTGATCTCGCGGTACCAGGGCTGGGAGGTCGGGGTGGTGCGCGCAGATGACATGGCGATCCTATGCGGGTGGGGAGACGCGCGGCGGGGACGAGGGCGGTAGCAGACGAGGGCGGGGGCCGGGGCGGGAAACGGGGTGGGCGGGACCGGGTTCGGCGGCCACCGGCCCGGTCCCGGGGTCACAGGAGTCCGGCCTCGGCGAGCCGGGCACGGACCCGGGCGACGGCCGGCGCGTCGAGCGGCACCTGCGGTGCGGCGGTGGCCGGGCAGTCGATGAGGCCCAGCAGGTGCGCGGCGGCCTTGAAGGCGCCGAGCGCGCTGGAGCTGTTGCCCATCAGGGCGGGGTCGCCCGCGTCGGTGAGGTCGAACAGGGCGGCGAGCCGGTCCTGTTCGGCCCGGGCCGCGGCCCAGTCACCGGCCCGGGCGGCGTCGTAGAGGCGTACGTAGCCGTGGGCGTCGACGTTGCCGAGCCCGGGCACGACGCCGTCCACGCCGGCCAGCAGCGCGCCGTCGACGGTGAGCTCGGAACCGGTGAGGACGGTGAATCCGGGGGTGCGGCGGCGCAATGCGGCCAACAGGCGGCGCAGGGAGCCCTCGTCGCCGCTGGAGTCCTTGAGCCCGGCCAGGGTGCCGTCCGCGGCCAGGTCGAGGACGACCTCGCGGGGCAGCTTGGTGTGCACGGCGACCGGGATGTCGTAGGCGAACAGCGGCAGTCCGGCGCCCTCGCGCACGCGCCGGAAGTGGTCGGCGATCTCCACCGGGTGGGTGCGGGTGTAGAAGGGCGCCGTGGCCACGAGCGCGTCGGCGCCCGCCCGGACCGCGTCGGCCGCCCGGTCCAGGACCCGGGCCGTGGTGGTGTCGATGATCCCGGCGAGGACGGGGACCCGGCCCGCGGCGGCGTCGACGGCCGCCTCCAGGGCGGTCAGCCGCCGGGCGTCGGTGAGGTAGGCGGCCTCGCCGCTGGACCCCAGCAGGAACAGGCCGTGCACACCGGCCGTGATCAGGTGCTCGGTGAGCCGGCGCACCGAGGTGGTGTCCACCTCCCCCGCCGGGGTGAGGGGGGTGATGACCGGGGGGACGACGCCGCTCAGCGGCGTGGGGATGGGCATGCGGTACTCCAGGTCGTGCTGTTCCCGTCCCGGGACGGCGGCGCGCGGCAGCGTGCCGAGGCCCTGGTGACGGGGACGTAGGATGTCCCACGTCCTGTTAGAGTGACACATGGCAGAGCAGGGGATGTCAAGGGTCGAGAGGGGACGTCACATGCGCTCGGTCGCCGCCGACGCCGAGGAGCGGGTCAAGGAGCTGATCGTCGAACAGGGCCTCGGCCCCGGCGACCCGCTGCCCACCGAGACGGAGCTGATGGAGCGCTTCGGCGTCAGCCGCAACTCGCTGCGCGAGGCACTCAAGTCCCTCCAGGCCATGCACATCGTCGAGATCCGGCGCGGCTTCGGGACCTATGTCGGGACCATGTCGCTGGAGCCGATGACCGAGGCCATGGCGTTCCGCACGGTGGTCGGGCACCGCCGCGGGCAGGGCAGCCTGCTCGAACTGCTGCAGCTGCGCGAGGCCTTGGAGGCCGGACTCATGCACCAGCTCGCCGGGCGACTGCCCGAGGAGGACCTGGCAGAGCTGGACGCGCTGGTGGAGACGATGCACACGGAGGTGCGCGAGACGGGCGAGATCGCGGCGCGCACCGACCGCGCCTTCCACCGGGCGCTGCACCGTTCGCTGGACAACGACCTGCTCAGCGAGTTGCTCGACGCCTTCTGGAGCGCCTTCCACCGGGTGCGCACCCAGGCACGGGGGCTCGGCGCGGCGGCCGACGGCGAGGAACTGGCCCGGATGCACGCCAGGATCGTCGAGGCGGTGCGGGCGGGCGACGCGAAGGCGGCGGAGACGGCCGTGCACCGGCACTTCGACGACATCCGCGGACGGCTGTCCCAGCACTGACGGCCGGGCGCCCCGGGGCCCCTCGTTCGTGTGAAGAAGGGCCGGGGTGTCCGCCAGTCGGGTGACGGCCGGGCGGGCGCGTCGCCGCGCGCGCTTACGGTTTCGCGGTGACCTCGATCTCCGCTGACCCGCGCCCCCTGCGAACCGCCGACCTCGGCACCCTCGTCATCATGTCCTGGAGCCGTGAGACGCCCGACGGCGACGTCCCCTTCCTCCTCGCCTGTTCGCTCGGCGACGGGGAGGGCGGACCGGAGGCGGTACCGGCCGCCGTCGAGGGGCTGCTGAGCCGCTCCGGACTCGCGGTGGACGGCGACACCGTGCTCGACGCCACCGCCCTGCCCGACCTGCCGGTCGGCCTGCTCGTCGTACCGGGTGCGGCGGCCCTCACCATGCCCGGGATCAACGCCCAGTTCGTGCCCACGCCCGAGTGGCGGGCGGCGGTCGACCGGCGGGGGTACGCCTGCCTCATCTTCGCCACCCGCCCCTGGTCCGGGGGCGAGCCCGGCGACGGCGCGGCGGTCGCCGCCTTCGCCAACCACGCGGACACGCTCTCCTCCGCGGCGCAGGTCGTCCTGCCCGTACGGAGCCTGCGCGGCTGAGGCCGGGCACGCGATCCGCCGCCGGTGTGGCGGCGGTCCGTCTCACGTCCACAACTCGCCGCTGTCGCACACCCGGGCGCCCATGTTCCGCTCCATCATGCGCAGCGCCGCGTCCGCCAGATCGGCGTGGATGTGGGCCACCGCGTCACGCGGAACGATGACCTGCAGATGGCGGATGTGGGCGTCCAGCGCCGAGTAGAGCACGCACTGCTCGGTCACCTGCCCGCACAGCACCAGCCGGTCGATCCCCTGCTGGTGGAGCAGATAGGTGAGCGGGGTCTCGAAGAACACCGAGTGGCGCGCCTTGACCACGAAGAGGGAGGACTCGTCGGGCTTCAGCGGCTCGACGAGCCGGGAGTGCGGCCCGGAGAGGGCCTTGTCGAGGATCTCGCCGTGGTGCGAGCGCCACTCCCCGAAGTTGTCGTTGACGTAGATCACGGGAACGCCCTGCCGCCTCGCCCGGTCCAGCAGGCCGGTCACGTTCGGCAGCACGGACTCCACGGCGGGGATCAGGGACTCGGCGTCCTGGTGGTCGTAGGTGTTGATCATGTCGATGACGATCAGCGCGGTCTTGCCCATGCCGCCCAGGCTGCCACCGGACGGCGCTTCGACGGCCGTTCATGACACGCCGTCGGATGGCTCATCCCGCCTGCGGTCCAATAATTCCGGCATAACGTGCGCAATATGAAGAAATGCCATGTCGTGTACCTGGTGTGCACCGCAGCCATGATCGGGACGGGGCTCGGCGCGGCCCCGGCCTCCTCCGTCCCCGTGACCCATCTGGTCCACCCCGGGGAGTCGATCCAGAAGGCGGTGGACGCCGCCAAGCCGGGCGACACCGTCCTCGTCACCACCGGCACCTACCACGAGAGCGTCAAGGTGAGCACCCCCGGGCTCACCCTGCGGGGCATGGGCCGCTCCACGGTCATCAGGCCCGGCACCCAGAAGGCCGCCGACAACACCTGTGCCGAGGGCGGCAACGGCATCTGCGTGATCGGCACCAAGGACGAGAACGTCAAGGGCATCACCGTCTCCGACCTGACGGTGACCGGGTTCACCCGCACCGGTGTGTTCTCCATGGCCACCGACGGGCTGACGATCCGGAACGTGAACGCGGTGAGGAACGGCGTCTGGGGCATCGCCCAGGAGCGGTCCGTGCACGGCATCATCCGCGGCAACACCGCCCGCGACAACGGCGACGCGGGCATCTTCCTCGCCAACAACATCAAGGCCGAGGAAGGCGCCGCCGACACCGAGGGCACCCTCGTCGCGCACAACCGGCTCCAGGGCAACCGGATCGGCGTCACCGTCCGGCGCCTGCGCAACCTCGCCGTCGCGGGCAACCACATCACCGGCAACTGCGCGGGCGTCTTCGTCGTCGGCGACGAGAACACGCCCAAGGCCGGTGACCTGGTCGTGCGCGACAACCGCGTCCTGCGCAACAACAAGTCCTGCCCGAAGACCGACCGGCTGGAGGCGCTCCAGGGCTCCGGCATCGTGCTGACCGGCGTCGAGAAGGTCCTGGTCGCCGACAACACGGTCCAGGGCAACGCGGGCAAGTCCTCGATGTCGGGCGGCATCGTCCTGGCCGCCAGCATGGTGGGCACCGCCAACTCGAAGAACCAGGTCAACGGCAACCGGCTGAGCCGGAACTCCCCCGCCGACCTGGTCAACGCCGGGACCGGCGACACCGGCAGGAGCAACACCTTCACCGGCAACACCTGCGGCGCCTCCAAGCCCGCGGGCCTGTGCTGAGCGGGCCGTAACCACCCGTGGACCGACGAAGGCCCATGGACCGAAGAAGGAAGGAAGGCGGCGCATGACGACCGCACAGACCGCCCCACCCCCGCCCATGCGGCTCAGGGAGCTCGTGTTCGGCGCGGCATGTGCCGCCGCCCTCCGCGCGGCCGCACGGCTCGGCGTCGCCGACGCGCTCGGCGAGAACCCCATGGCCGTGGAGGACCTCGCGGCCGCGGTGAAGACCGAACCCAAGCCGCTGCGCCGGCTGCTGCGCGCCCTGACCTGCTACGGCGTCTTCACCGAGCAGCGCAACGGCACGTTCGCGCACACCGACATGTCCCGACTGCTGCGCGAGGACGACCCGCACAGCCTGCGCAACATCACCCTGTGGTGCACCGAGCCGTGGACCTGGGACGCCTGGCCCCTGCTCGACGAGGCGGTGCGCACCGGCTCCAACGTCGTCGAGGGCCTGTACGGCAAGGAGTTCTTCACCTACCTCAACGAGGACGCGCCCCAGTCGGCCGAGGTGTTCAACCGGGCCATGACGACGTCCAGCCGGCAGTCGGCCCAGGACGTCGCAGCCCTCCTGGACCTGTCGGCGAGCACCTCGGTCGCCGACATCGGCGGCGGCCAGGGCCACGTCGTGGCGAGCCTGCTGGAGAAGTACCCGGCCATGCGGGGCACCCTGCTCGACCTGCCGCGGGTGGTGGAGAACGCCGACCCCCGGCTGCGCGAGGGCGGCGCGCTCGCGGACCGTGTCAGCATCGTGCCGGGCGACTGCCGCGAGGCCATCCCGGTGCGGGCCGACGTGTACGTCATCAAGAACATCCTGGAGTGGGACGACGACAGCACCGCCCGCGCGCTGCGCAACGTGATGGCGGCCGGCGGTCCCGGGGCCCGGGTGGTCGTCATCGAGAACCTCGTCGACGACACCCCGTCGATGCGGTTCAGCACCGCCATGGACCTGCTGCTGCTCCTCAACGTCGGCGGGGCCAAGCACACCACCGACAGCATGGTCGGCCGGCTGACCGACGCGGGCCTCGTCATCGACGACATCCGCCCGGTCAATCCATACCTGCACGCCTTCGACTGCACCGTGCCGAAGTGAGCTGACCCGGGGCCCCGTCCATGCCTCGGCCGCCGGACCGCACTGTGGCGGTCCGGCGGCCGAGGCGTGGACGGTGGCCGTTCAGGCGTCCGGCGCGCGCCGGTCGGTGACCAGCTCCATCCGGGCGCCCTCGAGAGCGCGGACGAGTCCGCCGCCGGTCGGGGAACCGGCGTCGGTGAAGCCGTCCAGAAGGGTCGTCAGCTCGGACACCCGGCCGGGGTCCGGAAGGCCGAGGGTCACCGCGGGGTCGCCCTCGTGGAGGTCCCCGCGTACGTCGACCAGCCGCACCACGACGTCGTCGCGCTGGAAGATCGTGCTGCACAGCACCGGGCTGCGCGGATCCCTGGCGGCCGCCTCGTCGCGCTCGGCGAGCAGCTGGGCCAGCCGCATGCCGCAGCCCGGACGGGCCGGGTACGACAGCGCGTGCCGCTGCGCCCGCTCCTGCTCCTCCCCCGCCGTCACGTGGTGGACGGCGGGCAGCGCCGCCCGCGTGTAGAACACCCGGGCGGACTCCGGGTCGCCGAGGTCCCGGTCCTGCTCCAGGTACGGGTTGATGGCCTCCTCGACGGCCCGCACCTCGGGCTGCTCGGCCACGTGCCGCAGGGCCGCGAGCAGGTCGCCGCGCACCTCGATGGCCCGCACCACGCGGTTGCCGTGCAGGAACAGGGACGTACGGCACAGACGCGTGGTGTCGTCGACCCGCGGCTCGGGAGAGGCGTAGTCGGCGAGGATCTTGCCGACCGCCTCCTCGCTGCCCGGTTTCACCGTGAAGGTGAGCGCGTGCCGGATGACGCCGTCGCCGACGCGGGGCGCGGCCTGCAGTCCGCCCCGGCCCGGATCGGCGCCGGCCGAGGGGCGGCCGGTCTCGCGGACCACGTGGAAGCGGAGCGAGCGGGTGTCCCGCACGCAGCTGTGCAGCGGCTTGACCATGCGCACGTGCTCTTCGCTGCTCACCCAGTTCAGGAACGGCGGCGCGCTCTCCCACTCGCTGGTGATCAGCCACTGGGAGGGGTTCTCGATGGACTGGCACAGCTGCTCGCCGATGTGACCGGGGACGGACTCGACGTGGCTGCGCAGGTTCTCGTACGTCTCGAGGAACTGCTGCTGGGCTCCGTCGTAGACCTCCACCAGCAGGACGACCCGCAACCGGGAGCCGTCGAACACGGACTGGGAGACCTGGTGCGACAGCTGTCGCGTCAGCGGTTCGGAAGCGACTGGTTCGGAAGCAGGGGTGGACGTGGTGGTCATCCTGCGCACATCTCCTTCGCGGGGGCGGAACTGAACGTCGGCCGCGGTGATGCGACGCCGGCTTGCCTCGATCCTGTGCCGGGCCCCGACGGCGCGCGACTCGTGTGCGGTGCGCGGGTGACCGGCACCCCGGCCGGCCCGGTGCGCGGCCTCAGGCGAGGTGCGCGAAGACGACCAGGTTGTCCGTGTAGTCCTTGGCCTTGCGGTCGTAGTCGCCGGCGCAGGTGATCAGTCGTACCTCGGGCCGGTCGGCGTCGCCGTAGACGCGGTCGCTCGGGAACTCGTCCTTGGCGAAGGTCTCCAGGCTGTCGACCACGAAGGTCGCCGTGCGTCCGTCCGCGCGCCGGACCTGGAACTTGTCGCCCTTGTCGAGCTGGTCGAGGCGGGCGAAGACGGCGGCCGAGGTCTTGGTGTCCACGTGCCCGGCGATGATCGAGGTGCCCTTCTCGCCGGGCGAGGTGCCCTTGGCGTACCAGCCGACGAGGTTGGTGTCGCCGGCCGGCGGCGGCTGGAGCTGCCCCTTGTCGCCGATGGCGAGGTCGGTGAAGGGGGCGTCGACGGAGATCTCCGGGATCAGCAGGCGCACCGGTTTCGACCGGGGCAGGGCGGAGTCGGCCGGGCCGGTCGCGGGCGGGGCGGACGAGGCGGTGGTGCCGGGATGCGGGGGCAGCGGGGGGCGGGAGGAGTCGGCGGACGTGTCGTTGCCGCCGACCAGGCTCACCGCCAGGATCAGCAGGGCCACGGCGCACAGCACCATCAGGCCGGAGCGGGAGCCCTGACCGGTCGTCGTCTCGTCGTCGGCCGGGGCGGGGGCGGAAGGGGGGACTGACATCGGGGACGACCTCACTGGGACACGGCGGCAGGACGGACACGAGCAGCGGGGGTGGGCGGAGGGGGCGAGCCGGGCCGCCCCGTGGTTCCTGGGTGGCGGCCCGGCTGCTATGGCGCCCGGCACGGCTTACGCCACTCCGTGAGCCGACTTCTTGCGCCGGACGGCGTACAGACCGGTCGCGGCGACGGCCAGGACGGCGAGCCCGCCCGCGGTCGTGGTCGGCGTGGCCAGTCCGCCGCCGCCGGTGTGCATGCCGCCGCGCGGCTTCTCGTGCTCGCCGCCGCCGCGGGAGCTCTCGCCCTCGTCCTGCTGGTAGGTCTGCGAGCCGCCCTCCTTGGACTCGCGGCCACCGCCGTCCCAGTCGCCCTCGTTCACCGCGGCCAGCGCGCCGCCGCCGGTGTGCATGCCGCCACGGGGCTCGTCGTGCTTGCTTCCGTTGTCGTGCTCCTTGCCGGAGGACGACGCGTCGTCGTGGTTCCAGTCGCCCTCGCTCACCGCGGCCAGCGCGCCGCCGCCGGTGTGCATGCCGCCGCGCGGCTCGTCGTGCTTGCTTCCGTTGTCGTGCTCCTTGCTGTAGGAAGAGTCGTCGTGGTCCCAGTCGCCACCGGCCGCCGCGTAGGCGCCGGGAGCGCCGAGGACGAAGACGGCCGAGGCCGCCGCCGTGGTCAGGAGCATCCGAGCAGAACGCATCTGTGGTTCCTTCCGTCACGGCCGGGCAGCTGGTGCTTCGTCAGCTGAGGTGACCCGGCCCCGACGTGAATCACCGTCAGCCCGTCGTCCGTCTCGCACCACTCAAGGCGCTCAGCCGGGTGAACACGCCGCCCGTTCGGGTGCGGGGCCCGCTTCCCGCCGGGCCGCGAACTGGTCCGTACGGCGGTGGAGTTGGGCCGGTCCGGACGGGGTGTCACCCCGCGACGACCTGTCACCCCCGCCCGCGCGGCCCCAGGGTCCGCTACTGCTCCGGGTCCACGTGGGTCGGGTCCTGCACCTCGGGCTCCTGGCGCAGGGAGCCGGGGGCGGCCCGGTCGGGGGTGGCCTCGCTCTGCCCGGACTGCGGCGGCGGGGGCGGCGCGGTGTCGCCGGGCGCACCCATGCCGGCGGCGGGCAGACGCAGGGCGAGCAGGGCGACGTCGTCCCCGCGCGGCGCGATGCGCGCGAGCAGTTCGTCGCAGAAGTCGTCGACGCTCCACACGTCCGCCCGCCCGGCCAGTACGCCGGCATGGTGGCGGAGCTGGTCCATGCCCACGTCGATGGGACGGTCGCGGCTCTCGACCAGGCCGTCGGTGTAGAGCAGGAGGATGCTCTCCGGCGGTAGTTCCTCGCGCGTGTCGGGCCAGTCCAGGCCGAGGCGCAGAGTGGCGCTCATGCCGATGAGCGGGCCGTGGCCGCCCTCCAGGAAGCGCGTGCCGCCGTCCCGCGTGATCAGCAGCGGCGGCGGGTGTCCGGCGTTCACCCAGTGCAGCCGCCAGGGGCCGCCCTCGGCCCCTTCGACGCGGGCGAAGACGAGGGTGGCCATGGGCGCGTCGCTGGTGTTGGTCACGGCCTCGTCCAGCCGGCGCATGATCACGCTGGGCGGCTCCTGGTGGTCCCAGGCCAGGGCGCGCAGCATGTTGCGGACCTCGGCCATGTGGGCGGCGGCCTGCAGGTCGTGTCCGACGACGTCCCCGATGACCAGCGCCATCACGCCGTCGCCGAGGAGGAAGGCGTCGTACCAGTCGCCGCCGACCTCCATGGCGCTCTCGGCCGGCCAGTAGCGGGCGGCCATCCGGAGGTGGTCGACCTGGGGCAGCGGGGTCAGGAGCTGGCGCTGCATGGTCTCGGCGACGTTCTGCTGCTCGTGGTAGAGCCGGGCGTTGTCCAGGACCAGTCCCACGCGGCGGCCGATGTCCGCCAGCAGGGCGACCTCGGCCTCGGTGTGGGCGGGGCGCTCTCCGGAGCGGCCCACCGTCAGGATGCCGTAGGACCGCTGGCGGGTGCGCAGCGGGATGACGACGGCCGCGTGGCCGCCGAGCCGTTCGAACAGCACCCGGTGGGTGGCGGCGAGCGGGTGCTCCGGGTCGCGGAACAGGTCGTCGGCCTTGAGCGGGACGGGCCGGTCGCTCTTGATGAGCAGGGTGAGCGCGGCGCGGGCCTGGTCCGGCAGCGAGGTCATGGGCCCGCGCAGTGGTCCGGCCCGGTCCGGCCGGGTGCTGCTGCGTACCGCCACCCGTTCCATCAGGTCCGACTGGCCCGGGTAGACGTCGACCGCCGCCCACTGGCCCAGTTCCGGCACCAGCAGCCGCACGAGCCGGCGGAGGGTGGTGGAGGTGCGCTCGGTGGGGACCAGCACGGTGGAGATCTCGGCGACCAGGTGCAGCTGGGCGGTGAGTGCCTCCAGGGCGGTGGTCCGCGCCTCGGTCTCGTCGGCGGCGCTGCGGTGCAGGCTGAAGTCGTGGAAGACGAGCACCAGCCCTTCCTGCCGTCCGCCGCGGACGAGGGGGGTGGTGGCCCAGATGATGGGGACCGTGGTGCCGTCGGCCCGCTGGAAGTACTCGTCGCTGCCCTCCTCGGCCGGCACCCCGTGCAGGGGCCTGCGCAGGGCGCACCGCTCGCGCGGTACGGGGCTGCCGTCGGCGTGCCGGTGCAGGAGGTCGTGCGCGTCGTGCCCGAGCATCTCCCGTTCCGACCGGCCCAGCAGGTGCTCTGCCCAGGGGTTCACCGAGGTGATCCGGGCGGTGGGACCGAGAGTGAGCACGCCGGCGCCGAGGGCGCGCAGGACGGCACGGGGAAAGTCGGGCTCCACGGGCTCCGGCACGCCGTGTGCCTCGGCCGACGTGTCGTGCCCTGGTTCCTCGCCGTTCCGGTGGCCCGCCCAGCGTGACGTCACGACCCTCACAGCCTTCCGATGCCGTCCATCCCGCCAGGTTCCCCAGGGGGCGGTGATGAACCGCTCCGCGCGGCCGAGGGGGAGGATCGAGGGTGTGCAAAACCGGTCGCCCCGCCCGGGCCGTGTCCCGTACGTTCACGCGATGTCCGAACTTCGAACCGATCGTCTCGTGCTCCGCGACTGGCGGGCGTCCGACCTGGGCCCGTGGGCGGCGATGAACGCCGACCCGGTTGTCCGCGAGTACTTCCCCGAGGTCCTGACCCGGGCGCAGAGCGAGGCGTCCGCGGCCCGCTTCCAGGCCGACCTCGACCGGCGGGGCTGGGGCTGGTGGGCGGTGGAGATCGCCGCCACCGGCGAGTTCATCGGCTTCGCCGGGCTCGATCCCGTGGAGGACGGCATGCCGTTCACCGGAGTGGAGGCGGGCTGGCGCCTGGCCCGCCCGGCCTGGGGGCACGGCTTCGCCACCGAGGCGGGACGGGCCGTGGTGTCGCACGCCTTCGAGGAACTCGGGCTGTCCGAGGTCCTCGCGGTGACCGCGGTCGGTAACCGGCGTTCGCGGGCGGTGATGGACCGCCTGGGCATGACCTACGACCCGGCCGACGACTTCGACGACCCGGAGATCCCCGAGGGCCCCCTGCGCCGCTCCGTCGTGTACCGCCTCCGATCCCGCGACCACCGGCCCGGCGCGCTGTAGCGGGGGCCGGGCGGCGAACGGCGGTGTCCCCTCACCACGCGGGACGGGGCCGCCGCCACGCACGCGGGTGACGCGTCACGGCCCGGAGCGGAACACGCCGCCACGCGGGCGGATGCCACGCCACCGCCCACCACCGGCCCGCCACCACGCAGGCACCTCCTGCACCACCGCCCGGAGCAACGCCCCGTCGCCCCCGGGTGGTGCCGCCGCCGGGCGCGACCCCCCGGGTGGGTCAGGCCGGCGGCTCAGGCCGGGTGGCCGAGGGTGGTCGTACGGTTCAGGTCGTCGGCGAGTCCCACGGCGGCCCTCATGCGCTTGCCGACCGGCTCCCGGTGCACCTCGAAGCTCTCGCAGACGGCCATGACGATCTCCAGCCCGTGCCGGCCGACCCGGCCGGGGTCCGCGGGCCCGGGCACGGGGAGCACCGGCGCGCTGTCCCACACCGTGACCTCCACCCGGTCCTCGGCCAGTTCGAGATCGACCAGCGAGGGGCCGGGCGCGTATTTGCAGGCGTTCGTCAGCAGCTCGCTGACCACCAGTTGCACCACTTCCCCCGCACGTTCGGACACCTGGGCACCCTGTACCGCGCGCACCCGCGCCAGAAACCGCCGGGCCAGTTCCCGGCCCCTGGCGATGTCGCCGGGCATGCCCTGGTACTCCGCCGAAACCTTGACCGACCCGTCTCTCGGCCGGTCCCCCGTACGGGCAGCCCCGTCCATCCGATCCGCCCTCTTCCTGAGCCTTGACCGTTACGCCGACCCGTCTACCCCCGAATCCGGCAAACATCACCCGCCCCACCGAGCCGTGGTCGGCATGGGCGGGTCGGGAGACCTGTCGGATCGCGGCACCGCCCGACGCGGCGGGTCCGGGGGCTGGTCCGCGTCGGGCTGGTGGCCGATCCTGGTGACCACGTCGTCGAGCCGGTGGCCGCCGGGGCCGCGCGGCCGGAGTGGGGGGTGGCCACATGGCGCAGGACGGACGGGTCTCCGCGCGGAAGGCCGACCGGGGCCGGGCCGGGCCCGCGTGCCCGGTGGACCGGGCGGCGGACGGGACCTGGCAGGTGCACGATTTCGCCGTCGCGCGGGCGCTGCTGCGCGGTCCCGGCACCGTTCAGGCCGGTCTCGGCATCGAGACGGTGGAGAAGCTGCCGCCGCGCGTCCGCCGGCCCGTGCTCTACCGGGACGGCCCCGAGCACCGCGAGCACCGCAGGCAGACCGCCCGCTACTTCACTCCCCGCAGGGTGCACGAGCACTACCGCGAGCCGATGGTCCGGATCGCCGAGGAGCAGCTGGCCGTCCTGCGCTCGGCCGGCGAGGCCCCGCTCTCCGACCTCGCCTTCGGCCTGGCCATCGGCGTGGTGAGCGAGGTCGTCGGGCTGCGCTACAGCAGACCCGGCATCCGCCGCAGGCTGGAGCGCTTCTTCCCGGAGGAGTTCGGCGAGCCGGGACTGACCAGTGTCCGCGGCCTGTACTGGCTGGTGCGGCAGAACACCAACTGGCTCCGCATCCACCTGGCCGACGTGCGCCCCGCCGTCCGCGCGCACCGCCGCCGCGAGCACGACGACCTGATCTCCCACCTGATCGCGGAGGGCTGCTCGGACGTCGAGATCCTGGGCGAGTGCCTGACCTTCGCCGCGGCGGGCATGGTCACCACGCGCGAGTTCGTGTGCCTGGCCGCCTGGCACCTGTTCTCGGACGCCGAACTGCTCGGCCACTACCGGTCGGCGGACGAGACGGGGCGGCTGGCCGTGCTCCAGGAGCTGCTGCGGCTGGAGCCCGTCATCGGGCGCCTGCGCAGGCGGGCGACGGAGGCGGTGGAGCTGTCCTGCCCCGACGGGCCGGTGACGGTGTGCCCCGGCGAGTACGTCGAGGTCCACCTGGACAACGCCAACGCGGACCCGACGGCCGTGGGCGAAGAGCCGCTGCTCGTCCGCCCGGAGCGCGCCGAGGCGGTCGGTGCGGGGCTCTCCTTCGGCGACGGACCGCACCGGTGCCCCGGGGCGCACATCGCCCTGCTGGAGACCGACGTGTTCCTCAGCCGTCTGTTCGCCCTCGACGGCGTCCGGATGAGCGGTGCGCCGCGCGTCGCCTTCCAGGAGGCCATCGACGGCTACGAGATCCGCGGGCTGACGGTGGCACTTCCCCGGGCCGGCCGCGGCTGACCGGCCCGGGGACCGACGTACGGCGGCGGCGCCGCGGTGTCAGCCGCCCAGGGCGCCGAGGACGACGAGCTTGGCCTCGTCCTGCACCTGGCGGAGGTGGTCCGCGCCGCGGAAGGACTCGCCGTAGATCTTGTAGACGTCCTCGGTGCCGGAGGGGCGGGCCGCGAACCAGGCGTTCTCGGTGGTCACCTTGATGCCGCCGATGGGGGCGCCGTTGCCGGGTGCCTCGGTGAGGACGGCGGTGACCGGCTCCCCGGCGAGGGTGTCGGCGGTGACCTGGGCCGGGGACAGCTTGGCCAGGCGGGCCTTCTCCTCGCGGGTGGCGGGTGCGTCGATGCGGGCGTAGGCCGGTTCGCCGAAGCGGGCGGTGAGCGCCGCGTAGTGCTCGGAGGGGGTCTTGCCGGTGACGGCGGTGATCTCGGAGGCGAGCAGCGCGAGGATGATGCCGTCCTTGTCGGTGGTCCACACGGAACCGTCCCGGCGCAGGAACGACGCCCCGGCGGACTCCTCGCCGCCGAAGCCGAGGGAGCCGTCGACCAGCCCGTCCACGAACCACTTGAAGCCGACGGGGACTTCGACCAGGCGGCGGCCGAGGTCGGCGGCGACCCGGTCGATCATGCCGGAGGACACCAGCGTCTTGCCGACGCCCGCGCCGGCCGGCCAGTCGGTGCGGTGGGCGTACAGGTACGCGATGGCGGTGGCGAGGTAGTGGTTGGGGTTCATCAGGCCGCCGTCGGGGGTGACGATGCCGTGGCGGTCGGCGTCGGCGTCGTTGCCCGTGGCGATGGTGAAGCTCTCGCGCCGCTCGATGAGGGACGCCATGGCGTGCGGCGAGGAGCAGTCCATGCGGATCTTGCCGTCCCAGTCCAGCGTCATGAACCGCCAGGTCGGGTCGGCGAGCGGGTTGACCACCGTCAGGTCGAGACGGTGCTGCTCGGCGATCCGGCCCCAGTAGGCGACGGAGGCGCCGCCCAGCGGGTCCGCGCCGATCCGCACGCCCGCCGAGCGGATCGCGTCGAGGTCCAGGACGCTGGGCAGGTCGCGGACGTAGGCGTCGAGGAAGTCGTGGCGGCCGGTGCCGGGGGCGGCGAGCGCCCGCGCGTACGGGACACGCCGTACGTCCTTCAGACCGGCCGCGATGATCTCGTTGGCCCGGTCCTGGATCCAGGAGGTGGCGTCCGAGCCCGCGGGGCCGCCGTTGGGAGGGTTGTACTTGAAGCCGCCGTCGGCGGGCGGGTTGTGCGAGGGGGTGACGACCACGCCGTCGGCGAGGCCCGAGGTGCGGCCCCGGTTGTGGGTGAGGATGGCGAGGGAGACCGCCGGGGTGGGGGTGTAGCCGTCCGCGCCGTCGATGAGGACGGTCACGTCGTTGGCGGCGAAGACCTCCAGTGCGGTGACCCTCGCGGGCTCGGACAGGGCGTGGGTGTCGGCGCCCAGGAAGAGCGGGCCGTCGGTGCCCTGTGCCGAGCGGTACTCGCAGATGGCCTGGCTGGTGGCGGCGATGTGGTCGTCGTTGAACGCCGCCGCCAGCGACGAGCCCCGGTGCCCGGACGTGCCGAAGGCCACCCGCTGGGCGGGCTCGGCCGGGTCCGGGTGCAGGGCGTAGTACGCCGTCACCAGCCGGGCGACGTCGATCAGGTCCTCGGGGCCGGCCGGCTTTCCCGCTCGGTCGTGCTGCATGCGCCCACTCCTCCGCATAGGTCGGGACTTCGCTCGCGGGTCCCATCTTCCCCTGTCCGGGGAGCGGCGCCGTGCGTGGCGGCCGGTGTCAGATCCGGCCGCCGGTGAGGCGGGTGAGGGGTCCGTGCGTGTGCCGTCCGGCGCGGCGGCCCACCGCGTAGGAGGCGGCGCTCACGGCGGTGAGGCCGGCGCCCACGCCGGCGGCGACGAGTTTGCGGTGCGCGACGACCGTCCACGCCGTCTTCGCCGCGGCCGCGACCTGGCCCGAGGTGGCGGCCACGGCCTGGCGGCCGGCCGCCACCCCCTTGGCCGCGGTCCGGACGGCGCCGTTCGCGGCGTCGGCCGAGCGCCGGGCACCGGACCTGGCCGCCGACGCGGCGTCACCGGCCTTGGACTCGACGGTCGCGGTGGCGGCCGGCTTCTTGCTCGTGTTCTTGTTCGGATCGCTCATGGACACCGCCTTGCCCCTGACCGCGCGGGCAAACACGGACGTCCCGCGCCGGTCCGGCACGGCGGCCGCGACGCCCAACGAGGCTCGTCCGTCGAGGTGTTGCCCCGGTCCCGGGCGCGGACCGGTCCCCCGCGCGGACCATTCACCGCCGGGACCGGTTCACCGCCGCGGACGGTGCAGTTCCCGCGGCTCGATCCGCTCCTCCACCACCGTGTCGCCGTCGCGGACGACCACGTAGGCGCCCGTGCCCGGGACTTCGGCGACCGCCTCGGTCAGTTCGGTGCCGCGGTAGACGAGGCCCACCCCGTCGTCCGTGCAGTGGGCCGTCGGGAGGGTGCCGTCGGCGACGAGGCGGTGGATCAGGGGCCGGCGGCCCGGGTCGACGTCGTAGTGGACGCCGTTGCCGTAGGGCAGGAAGTCCAACGCGTCGGTGACCGGGCGCAGTTCGGGACCGAAGGAGTCGGTGGCGCCGCCCCGGAACCAGCACAGGGAGCCCGCGCTCACGCCGCTGAGCACGACGCCCGTCTCCCAGGCCTTGCGCATGACCCGGTCGAGGCCGTGCACGCGCCACACGGCCAGACCCGGGCGGCCTGGGTTCCGGTGCCGTCATGCGGTGGTCCTAACGACGGCTGGACGGCGGCAGCTGGGCCGGGCTCACCTGCTCGCCCAGCACCTCCGCCATGAACTGCACGAGCCAGCGCTGGGCCGGGCTGCGCGAGGACTCGTGCCGCGCGTACAGGGCGATCTCGATGGGCTCGGTCTCGAACGGCAGCCGCACCAGGCGCACCCGGTGGGACGCGGTGAAGACCTCGCCGACGTACTCGGGGACGATGGCCACCAGGTCGGTCTGCTCCAGCAGGTAGGGCAGCATCGAGAAGCGGGTGGCGTCCACGGCCACCCGTTCCAGGAGCCCGTGCGCGCCCAGCAGGGCCCGGGGCGCGACGTGGCCGCTCGGCCCGAACACCGTCGCGTGGTGCTCCGAGGCGAGGTCCTCCGACGTGACCGCGTCGCCGCGTACGCGCGGATGGTCGGCCGCGACCATCAGGACGTAGCGCTCGCGGAAGAGCGGGATGCGCACGGTGAGGTGCGAGGTGATCACCGGGGTGGCCACGAACACGTCGAGGTCGCCGCGGCGCAGCTGGCCCTCGGCGTCCTCCACGTCGAAGGGGCGGACGGTGAACGACACGCCCGGCGCCCGCTCGCGCGCGGTGGCCACGAGCCTCGGCAGCAGCGTCGCCTCACCGAGGTCGGACAGGGCGATGGTGAACCGGCCCGACATGCTCCCGGCGTCGAAGAGGTCGCCCTGGCGGACCGTCCCGTCGATCTCGGCCAGCGCGCGCTGGAGCGGCAGGTACAGCCGTCGCGCGCCGGCGGTGGGGGTCAGCCCGCGTCCGTTGCGGCGGAACAGCTCGTCGTCGAAGTGCCGCCGCAGCTTGCCCAGGCTGTAGCTGACGGTGGGCTGCGTGACGTGGAGCGTCTCGGCGGTGGCCGTGACGCTGCCCGTTTCGTAGAGCAGGACGAACACGCGGGCCAGGTTGAGATCGAAGGTGCCCATATCGAAGAACTCTATATCGGAGTGGCAAAACATCTATTGGTGCCCATGTCGTGGGGTGCCTAGCGTGTGCCGCGTCACTTCGAAAGGAACGTCCGTGCCATCCGTGCGTCGTGTCTCCCACGAACTCCTGGAGCGCCAGGGGCTCACCACCGTCTTCGGCAATCCGGGCTCCAACGAGCTGCCCTTCCTCGCCGGGCTGCCCGACGGCTTCCGCTACGTCCTCGGTCTGCACGAGGGCGCCGTCGTCGGGATGGCGGACGGGTACGCCCAGGCGACCGGCCGCCCGGTGCTGGTCAACCTGCACGCCGCCTCCGGTTCCGGCAACGCCATGGGCGCCCTGACGAACGCCGTCGCCTCCCGTACGCCGCTCGTGGTGGTGGCCGGGCAGCAGGTGCGCCCGGCCATCGGCCCCGAGGCCAACCTGGCCAGCGTCGACGCCCCGGCCCTGATGAAGCCGCTGGTCGGCTGGGCGGCGGAACCGGCGTGCGCCGGGGACGTGCCGCGTGCGCTCGCCCAGGCCGTCTTCGAGGCGCGGCTCCAGCGCCGCCCGACGTACCTGTCGGTGCCGTACGACGACTGGTCGGCCGACGTCGACGACAACGCCCTGGCCGTGCTCGACCGGCGGGTGCTGCGGGCCGCGGTGCCGGGCGGCGAGCAGCGCCGGTGGCTCGTGGAGCAGGTCGCCTCGGCCCGGCGCCCCGCGCTCGTGCTGGGCGGCGACATCGACTCGGCCGGCCGCTTCGACGACGCGGTGCGGCTGGCCGAGCGGCTGGGCTGTCCGGTGTGGGCGGCGCCCTCGCAGTTCCGGCTGCCGTTCCCCAACCGGCATCCGCAGTTCCGGGGTGTGCTGCCCGCCGGGATCGCGCCGGTCTCGGCGGCCTTCGAGGGCCACGACCTGGTGCTCGTGCTGGGCGCGCCGGTCTTCCGCTACCACGAGCATCTGCCCGGCCGGTACCTGCCCGAGGGCACCCGGCTGATCCAGGTGACCGAGGACGCCTCCGCCGCCGCGCGGGCGCCGATGGGCGAGGCGCTGGTCGCCGACCCGGGTGCCGTCGTCGACGTACTCCTGGAGGCGCTCGACGCCGCCGACCGGCCCGCGGACCCCTACCGGCCCGTGCCCGAGCCGCTCACCGCCGAGGGCCCGGCGCTCCATCCGGAGCAGGTCTTCGCCGCGCTGCGCGACGAGATGCCCGAGGACACCGCGTACGTCGTCGAGTCGACGTCGACCAACGCGGCGTGGTGGCGCCAGATGGACCTGCGCCGCCAGGGCTCCTACTACTTCCCGGCGGCCGGAGGACTCGGATTCGGGCTGCCGGGTGCGGTCGGCGTGGCGATGGCACAGCCCGGACGGCCGGTCGTCGGCGTGATCGGGGACGGCTCGGCCAACTACGGCATCACCGCCCTGTGGACGGCCGCGCAGCACCGGGTCCCGCTGACCGTCGTCCTGCTGCGCAACGGCACCTACGGGGCGCTGCGCTGGTTCGGCGGCCTGCTGGGCGTGCCGGACACGCCGGGCCTCGACATCCCGGGCCTCGACTTCACCCGCATCGCGGACGGCTACGGCGTCCGCGCCCAGCACGTCGGCGGGGTGGCCGAGCTGCGCGCCGCGCTCGCCGAGACGCCGGACCGTCCCCGCCTGATCCAGGTGGACACGGCACTCACCACGCCCTCCTGAACCGACTCCCGAACACCACACCGAAGACTCCGACGAGAGGGAAGACGATGACACTCCTGGACAGCGCCGTCTGGGGCGGGAAGTTCTCCAGCGACGGCTGGCAGGGCTCCCCCACCGAGCAGCCGGTGACCGAGCCCGCCACCGGCGACCGGCTCGGCACGGTGGGCCTGGCCTCGGCCGAGGACGTGAACCGCGCCGCCGCCCGGGCCGCCGAGGCCCAGCGCGGGTGGGCGGCGACCTCGCCGCAGCGGCGGGCGGCCGTGCTGCGGCGTGCGGGTGAGCTGTTCACCGAGCACGCCGCCGAGATCGAGGACTGGCTGGTGCGCGAGGCCGGCTCGGTGCGGTCCAAGGCGGCCTTCGAGGCGGGCCTCGCGATCAGCGAGTGCTTCGAGTGCGCCGGACTGCCGACCCATCCCCAGGGCGAGGTGCTCACCTCGGAGGACGCCCGCTGGTCGCTCGCGCGGCGCCGTCCCGCCGGTGTCGTCAGCGTGATCGCGCCCTTCAACTTCCCGCTCATCCTCGGTCTGCGTTCGGTGGCCCCCGCGCTGGCGCTCGGCAACGCCGTGCTGCTGAAGCCGGACCCGCGCACCGCGGTGAGCGGCGGTGTCGTCATCGCCCGGATCTTCGAGGAGGCGGGGCTTCCGGCCGGTGTCCTGCACCTGCTGCCGGGCGACGGGTCGGTCGGCCGGGCGGTCGTGGAGGCGCCCGAGGTGCGGGTGATCTCGTTCACCGGGTCCACGCCGGTCGGGCGGGCGATCGGCGAGCAGGCCGGGCGGCTGCTGAAGCGGGCGCACCTGGAGCTGGGCGGCAACAACGCGCTGGTCGTGCTGCCCGGCGCGGACGTGGCGAAGGCGGCGTCGGCGGGTGCGTTCGGCTCGTATCTGCACCAGGGGCAGATCTGCATGACGACCGGCCGGCACATCGTGCACGAGTCGCTGGTGGAGGAGTACACCGCCGCGCTCGCCGCGAAGGCCGAGGCGCTGCCGGTGGGCGATCCGGCGCGGGAGGACGTGGCGCTCGGACCGATCATCGACCGGCGGCAGCTGGAGCGGGTGCACGGCATCGTCACCGACAGCGTCGCGGCGGGCGCGAAGGTCGCCGCGGGCGGCGAGATCGACGGCGCCGGCTACCGCGCCACCGTCCTGACCGGCCTGACGACGGACATGCCGGCCTGGCGCGAGGAGATCTTCGGCCCGGTCGCGCCCGTCATCTCCTTCGCCACCACGGAGGAGGCCGCGCGGATCGTCAACGACTGCGAGTACGGGCTGTCGGTCGGCATCCTCGGCGACGTCGGTACGGCGATGAAGCTCGCCGACCGGATCGACTCCGGCAAGGTGCACATCAACGAGCAGACGGTCAGCGACGAGCCCAACGCCCCCTTCGGCGGGGTCAAGGCGTCCGGCACCGGCTCCCGGTTCGGCGGCGCCGCGGCCAACGTCGAGGCGTTCACCGAGACCCAGTGGCTCACGGTCCGCCCGGACATCGCCGACTACCCGTTCTGATCCCTCCGGTCACCCGTACCGGTCCCACCCGGCCGCCCCGGCCGGTCCGGCTCCGCTCACTCACACCCGTCCCCGGGGGGAGAGTCACCATGGCTTCCACCACCACGTCCGGCGCGCCCGCGCAGGCCGGCCGCGCCGCCGGCGGCACCTGGACGGTGATCCTGTGCTGGATCACCGTCCTGCTGGAGGGCTACGACCTCGTCGTCCTCGGCGCCATCATCCCCACCCTGCTCAAGACCCACCACCTCGGCATGACCGCGGGCGACGCGACCACCATCGCGACGCTCTCGCTGGTGGGCGTCGCCATCGGCGCGGTCTGCGTCGGTCCGCTGGCCGACCGGCTGGGCCGCCGCCGCCTGCTCATCGGCTCGGTCGTGCTCTTCTCGGTCCTCACCATCGTGGTGCCGCTGGCGAACTCCGTCGCGATGTTCGCCGCGCTGCGCCTCCTCGCCGGTCTGGGCCTGGGCGCCTGCATGCCGGTCTCGCTCACGATGATGGCCGAGCACATGCCGGCCAGCCGCCGGGCGCGGGCCAGCACCCTGACGATGACCGGTTACCACACCGGTGCGGTGATCACCTCGCTGCTGGCTCTCCAGGTGAGCGACAACTGGGAGATCCTCTTCTACCTGCTCGGCGTCGTCGGCCTGGTGATCGCCGCGATCCAGTGGTTCAAGCTGCCGGAGTCGGCGGCCTTCGAACGGGCCAAGCGGGACGGGGCGCAGCGGGTGCCGTTCACGGAGTTGCTCAAGCCGGCGTACCTGCGTGCGGGCATCGGCATCTGGGTCGCCTCGTTCATGGGCCTGCTGCTGGTCTACGGCCTCAACACCTGGCTGCCCAAGCTGATGAACGACGCGGGCTACCCCGTGCCGACGGCCGTGACCCAGCTCCTGGTGCTCAACATCGGCGGCGTCGTCGGCCTGGTCCTGGGCGGGTACGTGGCCGACCGGCGGGGCATCAAGGGCACCACCATGGTCTGGTTCGCCGTCTCGGTGCTCATGCTGGGGTGCCTGAGCGTCAAGATGGAGAGCGACCTGCTGCTCAACGTGGTGGTCTTCTTCACCGGCGTGTTCGTCTTCTCGGCCATGGTGCTGGTCTACGCCTATGTGACGCACTACTACCCGGCGTCCGTGCGCGGCACCGCGCTGGGCTCCGCGTCCGGCATCGGCCGGATCGGCTCGATCGTCGGCCCGTCGATCACCGGCGCGCTGGTCGCGTCGGGGGTGGGGCACCCGTGGGGCTTCTACTTCTTCGCGGCGGTGGCGGTCCTCGGCTTCCTGGCCGTGCTGACGCTGCCGCGCGGCGACGGGGCCGAGCCTGCCGGGTGACGCCCCGAGGGCATGGGAAACGGGAGCAGTGGGCCGCGCGGCCCACTGCTCCCGTCGGTGTCCGGGGGCCGGTGTGTCAGTCCTTGTCGACCTTCTGGCCGAGCACCTTGCCGTTGGCCGCGTCGACGTCGACGGTGGTCTTGTTCCAGTTGCTCTTGTCGACCACGTCGACGCCCCAGACGACCTGCTGGTCGTCGTTGTCGCCGAGTTCGACGTGGGTCACGGTGCCCTTGGCCTTGGCGGTGGCCGCCTCGACCGCCTGCTCCGGCGTCTGCTTGGCCTTGTCCAGCCAGTCGGTCACCTGGGTCTTGTCGTCGGGGTCCTGGTCCGGATCGACCATGGTGCGGAAGACCTTGCCGTTCACCGCGTCGATGTCGATGCGGTGCAGGGTGCCGTCGGACTGGGCGACCTTGGCCTCCCACTCCGGGGCGCCCTCACTGGGTGCCGGGTTCGGCATGCTGGGGCTCGGCGAGCCGGTCGGGGAGCCGGTCGGCGACGCGGTCGCGTCGGCCTCCACGCGCTTGAGTTCGAGGTCCACGAGCTTGCCCTCGGGGACCTCCTTCACGGCGGTGTCGGCGGCCTTGTCCCAGGTGACCTTCGTCGCCGTGACGAGGTCCTTGCGCTCGGTCTGGTCCTCGTTCATCGAGGCCGACGGGGAGCCGGTGGGGGACGCGGACGCGGTGTCGGTGGCGGAGGGGGATTCGGTCTGGGCCGCCTCCGCGACGCTGGAACGGTTCGTATCGGCGTTCGTGCAGGCCGTCAGCAGCAGGACGGAGGCGCCCAGGGCACCGGTCACGGCCAGCGAACGCAAAGGGGGAAGTCGTCGTGCAGAGCTCATGATGCTGTCCGTAACCGCTCCGTCACGCAGACACACCGGACCGGTATGAAAATCACCCTATTGGCTTTCAGTGAGCCCGCACGAACTCCACCCGGCCGCCTCCCGTGGCGGTCACCGGGCATCGGGGCAGCGTCCGGATCCCGCCCCCTTCCAGCCACTCCCGGTACGCGGTGGACTGCCGGGCGACCTCCCAGTACGCGTCCTCCAGGGCGGGGAAGACGGCGTCCAGCTCGGCCCGGGTGCGGGCGGCCAGCAGCAGGCGTACGCCGAGGGGGTCGCCGTACAGGCGCCGCACCGCCATGTCGGGCCGGGACTGGGAGCTCGGCTGGCAGACCGTGACGACCTCACCGGTGGCGACCAGGGAGGCGGTCGTGTGGTAGTCGCCGTGCAGCACCCGGGGGTTGAGGCCGACGGCGCGCAGCATACGGTGCACGCCGTCCCATTCGCCGTCGACGGTGGGGTCGACCATCCACCGGTCGTCGGCGAGGTCGGCGAGGCGGACGACGGGCCGGGCGGCCGCGGGGTGGTCGGCGGGCAGCATCACGAACTGCGGTTCGCGCTCGACCAGGACGCGCAGCCGCAGGTCCTCGGGGATGTGCAGCGCACAGCCCTCGACCTCGTGCACGAAGGCGACGTCGAGCTGCCCGTCGGTCACCCGGCGCAGCAGCGCGTTGGCGGAGACGTCCATCTGCAGGGTCGGTTCCAGACCCGGCCGTCTGAGCCGGCGCAGCCAGCCGGCCAGGGCCCGGCTGGCCGTGGAGCCGACCCGCAGCCTGCTGTCGCCGCCGGCCGCGGCGGCGCGGGCCTCGCGGACCAGGGTGCTCATGTCGGTCAGCAGCGGACGGGCCCGGCCGAGCACCGTCCGGCCGAGCGGGGTGGGGCGGCAGCCGGTGCGCTCCCGAGTGAACAGCGGTCCGCCCAGGGCCTGTTCGATGCGGGTCAACTGGGTGCTCAACGTGGGCTGTGCGACGCCCAGTTGGCGCGCCGCCCGGTGCAGGCTGCCGGCGTCGGCGATGGCGCACAGTGCGCGTAGGTGCCTCACCTCGAGCTCCATGCAGGGAGCGTAAAGCGGAACAGTTGGTTGCGCCAGGTGAACAAAACGCGGCGGAACAGGGCGAGTTCTGCACTCTGGTCAAAGCCGCGACGAGTGGCGGACCGGGTGGCCGTGCCGAGTGGCCGAAGGGTGGGTGATAGCCCGGCCCTATCACCTGTTGCCATCATCACAGCGGGTTCGTGGGCGCCCCACACTCACCGATGACGACTTCTCCCCACTCCCCCACTCAAGGAGTCATCGATGCGTATCACCCTGCCCCTGCTGTCCACCACGGTCGGTCTCGGCCTGACGGCCGCCGTGCTCGGCGCCGGCCCCGCCGCGACGGCCGCGGCGCCCCAGGAGCCGGTCCGGGCCGCCCAGCTCGGCTACCAGCCCTCGGTCGGCTCGGGCGAGGACGCGGCCGCCAACCGTGCGTTCTTCGAGGCGGTCGTCAAGTCCGTCGCCGAGAAGCGTGCCGCCAACCCGTCCGCCGCCGCGGCGGTCACCGTCTACTACAGCGCCACCAACGCGCCGAGCTTCCGTTCCCAGATATCCCGCTCCGCCCAGATCTGGAACAGCTCGGTGTCCAACGTGCGGCTCGCGGAGTCGAGTTCCGGCGCGGACTTCGCGTACTACGAGGGCAACGACTCGCGCGGCTCGTACGCCTCCACGGACGGGCACGGCAGCGGCTACATCTTCCTCGACTACCGGCAGAACCAGCAGTACGACTCGACCCGCGTGACCGCCCACGAGACCGGGCACGTGCTCGGCCTCCCCGACCACTACTCCGGGCCGTGCAGCGAGCTGATGTCCGGCGGCGGCCCCGGCCCGTCCTGCACCAACCCCTACCCGAACTCCAACGAGCGCAGCCGGGTGAACCAGCTGTGGGCCTACGGCTTCCAGGCCGCCCTCGACAAGGCGCTGGAGAAGGCCTCCCAGCGCTGACGTACGCGGACCACCGTGTGGGCGGCCCGGCCGGGCCGCCCACACACGCGTGTACCTGAGCGCGCCGCGCTCAGGGCTGCGCGACGGCGGGGAGCGCGGCGCGTACGGCCCGGTGGACGGCCCGGGCCAGCCGGGCGCCCCACTCGGAACGGGGTCCCGCGAAGGCGTGCACCTCGGCGTCGCCGACCGGGGCCCGCGCGGCGACGCACACCGCGTCGGTGGGGGTGCCGGAGCAGTCGAGACCGGCGTCGAGCAGTGCCTGGACCTTGGCCTCGGTCGCCGTCATCACCGCGTTGACCAGGGCGGCGTCGCTCAGTGCCACCGGCAGCGCGGCGACGATGTTGATCGTTCCGGGCGGCACGGCCCCGGCGGCGCCGTCCTCCGGCGCGGCCGCCCAGCCCCGCACCGAGATGCCGGCCGTCGCCACCGCCTCGGCCCCGCCGTCCCGCGCCCGGCCGTGGGCGGAGACGTCGGCGGCCGTCATCAGGCCCACGCCCGGCCCACGGGCCCCGGCGGCTCGGGCCAGGTCGGCCAGGTGCCGTGCGGGGTCGGTGCGCCGGTAGCCGTGGGCGACCTGCGCGTTGAGCACCCAGGCGCGCTCCCCGGTCCCGCCGCCCAGCACGGCGCTGCTGATCATCCGCCAGCCCGGTCCCGGGCGCCACAGCAGGGCGTGCAGCCGTTCGCCGTCCTCCACCCGGGTCAGGTCTTCCGGGGCCGGCATGCGGTCGGCCCCGGTGCGGGGCGGGGGCAGGAGGGCGGGCACGGGTCGGGGCTCCCAGCGGTGATCGGCGCAGGTCGAAGACGGACCGGACGAAGACGGACCGGACGATCGTACTCGGGGCCGGTGTCCCGGCGGCCGGCCGGCCGGTCCGTCGCGGGGCGCATTGCGGACCCGGGTCCGGGCACCTTCACTGAACACAACTTCGCCACCAGGCGACGGATCGGAGGCCGCGATGCTGTCCCACACCCTGGAGCATGGGGTCCTGGTCATCACGGTGGACCAGGACCCGGGTATCGCCGGGCGGGCCACGCTGACCACGCACATCACCAACCTGGTCGACGCCCATCGGCCGACCCCCGTCGTCATCGTCCTGACCGAGCGGGCGGGCGGCCACGCCGCGGTCAGCGCGGTGCTCCGGGCCCATCAGTGGTGCGGGCGGCTCGGTGTCCTGATGTCCGTCGTGACCCACAGCGCGCCCGTCCGGCGGCTGCTCGACGCCAACGCCGACTCCTCGGGGCCGCGCCTGGTGGTGCACGCCCGCGTCGACACCGCGATCAGCACCGCGTTCACCGCCGCGGCCTAACGCACGTACCGGAGTTCCGCGGCGGGCGACGTCGGCCGCCACCGTCGCCACTGCCGCCGCCGCTACTGCTGTGCGAGCCAGAGGTCGGGGCCGAAGACCTCGTAGTGGATGGCCTCGGCGGGCACCCCGCGGCGCAGCAGGTCGCCGCGGACCGCGCGCATGAAGGGCACCGGGCCGCACAGGTAGACCGTGAGGTCCGCGGGCAGGTCGATGCCGCCGAGGTCGGCTCGGCCGGTGGACGCCTCCGGCGCCTGGTCGCCGGGCTCCTCGTACCACAGGTGGAGCCGGGCGTCGGGCAACGTGCGTATCAGGTCGAGCTGCTCCTGCCGGTGGGCGTGGTGGTCGGGGGTCCGGTCGGCGTGCACGACGGTCACCGGGCGGGTGGCACCGGCGGCGGCCAGGTGGTCGAGCATCGAGAGCATCGGGGTGACGCCGATGCCGGCGGAGGCCAGCAGCAGCGGGCCGTCGTGCTCCGCAAGGGCCAGGTCCCCGGCGGGCAGCGATACGTCGAGCACGTCGCCCTTGCGGGCGTTCGCGTACAGCCAGGAGGAGACCTCGCCGTCCGGCTGTCCGTCGCCCCGGACGCGCTTGACGGTGATGCGCCAGTCGGACCGGCCGGGCGCGGCGGACAGGCTGTACTGGCGGATCTGCCGGGCGCCGTCGGGCAGTTCGACCTGGACGCTGACGTACTGACCGGGCCGGAACGGCACGACGGGACGGTCGTCGGCCGACCCCAGGACGAGCGAGACCGCGTCGGCGCTCTCCTCGACCCGGTCGACGATCTCCATGGAGCGCCAGACGTCTCCCTCGGCGACGCCCTTCTCGGCGTAGAGGCGGGCCTCCAGGGCGATGAGCGCGTTGGCCATCAGCCAGTAGACCTCGTCCCAGGCCCGGGCGACCTCGGGGGTGACGGCGTCGCCGAGCACGTCGGCGACGGCGGCCATCAGGTGCCGGTGGACGATCGTGTACTGGTCGGGGGTGATGCCGAGCGAGGCGTGCTTGTGCGATATGCGGGAGAGCATCACGTCGGCGCGTTCGTCCGGGTTCTCCAGCAGCAGACCGGCGAACGCGGCGACCGAGCCCGCCAGGGCCCGCTGCTGCTCGCCGTTGGCCTGGTTCCCCCGGTTGAACAGGTCCCGCAGCAGCTCCGGGTGGGCGTCGAAGAGCTTGCGGTAGAACAGGTCGGCGATGTCGCCGATGGCCGCTCCGACGGCGGGGAGGGTGGCTCGGACCACGGGAACGGACTGTTCGGAGAGCACAGCGACTCCTTAATTGGTAGATGATATTCGTGTTTTAGGTCACAGCTCGACGGCCTCCGGGGCCGCCGCCCGTCATCCCGAGGGGCGGTCCGTCAGGCCGATCAGAACCGGGCCGGTCGGTGCGGCCACCAGGTCGGTCACGGTCAGCGGGTCGAGCGCCGCGTAGAACGCCTCCTGGGCGTCGCGCAGCGCACGGCGCAGCCGGCAGGCCCCGCGCAGCGGGCAGGGGTTGTCGCCCTCGCAGTCGACCACCTCGGCGTCGCCCTCGAGTTCGCGCACCAGCCAGCCCACCGAGGCGTGCCGGCCCAGGTCGGTCAGTGTCAGCCCGCCGCCGCGACCGCGCCGCGCCTCCACCACACCCAGGTGCTGCAGGCGGGTGATTGCCTTCGCCGCGTGCGTGTACGGCACCCCCACGACCTCCGCCACCTCTCGGGTGGCCAGTGGTTCGTCACCGTCTCTCACAACCGCCAGGCGCATGACCGAACGCAGCGCCAGGTCGGTGAACTTCGTCAGCCGCACACCAGGACGCTATCAAATGCGCATGCTAGATTCGCCTTTACCCGGGGTACTGAGCCTGTGCGGTGCGTCACTGGACCGGCCGCCCCGGCACGGACCGCTCAACGGGGCGGCGTACGGGCACGGTTGGGCACACGGAACGGCGGCACCAGATGGCAGCGGAAGACGGCGGCTCCCCGGGCACTGCGGGCCCTCCCCTCCCCCGGGTGCTGTGCGACACGGCGGAGCTCCTGTCCCTGGGCGGCGACGCGCCGGCCGGCGCCCTGTGGAAGCTGGCGGAACCCGGCCGGCAGCTCGACGCCAACGTCGTCCGCCTCCCCGCCGGCGGCCGGGTGGACACCCACACCGAGCCCGACCTCGACGTCCTGCTCCTCGTCCTCGACGGTGCGGCCCGCCTCGACTCCACCGACGGCGAGCACCCGCTGCCCGCGGGCGTCCTGACCTGGCTGCCGCACGGCTCGACCCGGGCCGTCCTCGCCGGGCCGGACGGGGTGACGTACCTGACCGTGCACCGTCGGCGCCCCGGCATGCGCATCCAGCCGCCGGAGGCCGCCGACCGGCTGCGGTCCGCCCTCGGCGACGGCGCCTGATCAGGGCGCGGGCGACGCCGGAGGGCCGGTGTCCGCCTCGCGCGCGAGGGCCCGCAGCGCCGTGTCGTCCGCACTGCCCGGCCGCGGGAAGTACACGTACAGCACGTGCCCTTCGGGGCCGGCGAGTGCGAACGTCTCGAAGTCGAGGGAGAGGATCCCGACACCGTCGACCGCCAGGCGCTTGCGGCCCGTCACGCGGTCGTACACGTCGTGGGAGTCCCACAGGGCCCGGAACGTCTCGCTGCGCTCGCGCAGGGCCGCCACGAACCCGGCGAGCTCCGCGGGCCTGGCGGCCGCGGTGGTGCGCAGACCCGCGACCGCCTGGAGGCCGATCTCCTCCCAGTCCGGGTACACCTGCCGGGCCCGCGGGTCGAGGAAGGTGAACTCGACGAGGTTGTGTCCCGGGCTCCACGCCGGGTTGACGCGGTGCGCGAGGGCGGTGGCGGCCAGGACGTCACGGCGGGGACCGACGACGAGGGCGGGCAGGTCGGACCAGCGCTCCAGCAGGACCCGCACCCCCGCCCGGACGGTGCCGGCGGGGACCGTCGCCCGGTCGTTCGCAGGGGCGAGGGACGGCGCGACCAGCGACCAGAGGTAGGCCCGCTCGGTGTCGTCCAGGCCCAGCACGTCGGCCAGGGCCTGGAGGATCTCGCGGGAGGGATGCCGGTCCCGGCCCTGCTCGATACGGCTGTAGTAGGAGGGGCTCACCCCCGCGAGCAGCGCCAACTCCTCGCGGCGCAGGCCCTTGACCCGCCGCCGTGTGTTGTCGACGACGCCCGCGGAGCCGGGGTCGATCCGCTCCCGGCGGCTGCGCAGGAAGGAACCGATCGGATTGTCGTCGGTGTGGTCGTCACGGGACATCGGGCCGACTGTACCGCGTGACCGGCCACCTGCGGCGACGCCGCCGACAGACCCTCCGGGGGCCTGCCTCGAGGAGGTGTGGCACCACCGCCTGGGGTCCGGCTGCAATGGGGGCATGAACCAACGAACCACAGCACTGGACGACGACGACCGGGCCCGCGCCTCGGGCGGATCCGGGGAAACGCCGGTCTGGCTGATCACCGGATGCTCGGGCGGCCTGGGGCGCGAACTCGCCCGGCACGCCCTGGAGCGCGGCGACCGGGTCGCCGTCACCGCCCGTGACACGTCTGGTGTCGCCGACCTCGTGGACACCTACGGGGACCGTGCGCTCGCCCTCCGCCTGGACGTCACCGACGCCGCCTCGGTCGTCGCCGCCGTCGCGGCGGCCGAGCAGGAGTTCGGGCGCATCGACGTCCTGGTCAACAACGCCGGATACGGCTACCTCGCCGCCGTCGAGGAAGGTGAGGAGGCCGCGGTGCGCACCCTGTACGACACCAACGTGCACGGCGTGGTCACCGTCCTGAAGGCCGTCCTGCCCGGCATGCGGGCGCGCCGCTCGGGACGGATCGTGAACATCTCGTCCTTCGGCGGTCTCGCCGCCTTCCCGGCGACGGGCCACTACCACGCGACCAAGTTCGCCCTTGAGGGACTGTCCGAGTCGCTGGCCGCGGAGGTCGCGCCGCTCGGCATCGCGGTCACTCTCGTCGAGCCCGGGGGCCTGCGCACCCAGTGGGCCGGAACGTCGATGCGGCAGTCGCCGACCCGGCTCCCGGACTACGAGCAGACCGCGGGCAGCCGCCGGGCCGCCACCCTGGCGGTCTCCGGCCGCCAGCCCGGCGACCCCGTCCGCGCCGCCGCCGCGATCGCCACCGTCGTGGACGCCGCGGCTCCGCCGCTGCGGCTCCTGCTGGGCTCGGACGCGCTCGCCGGTGCCCGCGCCCGCCTGGAACGGCTGCGGCACGAGATCGACGCCAACGAGGCCCTCACCCGCAGCACCGACCTGGAGCGGGTGTCCTGAACCCGGGCCCGTTCACCGTGCCTCGGCACGCAGCTCCGTGAGGGACCGCGCCGTCAGGGGGCGCGGTTCGGCGTCCGGGTCGACGAGTACGACGGTGCAGGTGGCCGCGTGGGTGAGGGCGCTGGTGAAGCTGCCGTCGGCGAACTGGGCCAGCGGGCCGCGCGGGGATCGGCCGACCGCGACCGTGCGGGCCCCCGCCTCGGCGGCGTGCCGGGCCAGGGCGCGGCCCGCGGCGGCATGGTCGCCGACGCCGGTGAGGATCTGGCCGGTGGCGGCCACTCCCATGCCGCCGAGCCGGTCGAGGTGCGCGGTGACGGCGGCCTTCGCCTGCTCGTCGGTCTCGGTGTCGGCGGCCTGTTCCTCGACGACGGCGGTCCGCCGTACGTGGACGACCTCGAGCGGGCTCGCGGTGTCACGGGCCAGGCGGGCCGCGGCGTCCACGACGGCGGCCGCCTCGCGGTGGGCTCCGACGGCTACGACCACGGGGCGCGCGTCGGTCGCCGCCGGGGCACCGACGGGGGTGAGCGCGGGGGTCACGGGCTCGCCCTCGCCGGTGTCCGTCTCGGCCCGGCGCAGCAGCCGGTGGCCGCTGGCCAGGACGGGGACGGCGAGCAGGAAGGTGGCGGCGCCGAGGTAGAAGGGGACGCTCAGATCGGTGGCGTCGGCTAGCTTTCCGGCGACGTAGGGGGCCAGCCCGCCGCCGATGAAGCGCAGGAAGCCGTACGCGGAGGAGGCCACGGGGCGCTCCACCGGCGAGACGAGCATGACGGCCTGCGTGGTGAGGGTGTTGTTGATGCCGATGAAGGCGCCGCTGACGACGACCGCGACGATCACGGTGGTGGGGTCGGTGACGCCGGCGGCTATGACGGCCATGACGACGGCGAGGCCGAGCAGATTGGCGTAGAGGACGGGCGCGGTGCCGTAGCGGGCCTGGAGCCGCGGGGCGAAGAAGACGCTGAAGGCCGCGACCAGCAGGCCCCAGCCGGTGAAGACCAGGCCGAGTTCGTGGGCGTCCAGCTCCATCGGGTACGGCGCGTAGCCGAGCATGGTGAAGAAGCCCCAGTTGTACAGCAGGGCCATGATGCCCATGGTGAGCAGGCCGCGGTGGCGCAGGGCCTTGAGCGGGGCGAGCGGTGAGGTGACCTTCTTGGGCCTGGGCAGGTCGGGGACGAAGGCGAGGGTGGCGATCAGGGCGACGGCCATCAGGGCGGCGACGCCGAAGAAGGGGCCGCGCCAGCTGATGCCGCCCAGTTCGCCACCGAGCAGGGGGCCGACGGCGATGCCGAGGCCCAGGGCGGTCTCGTAGAGGATGATCGCGCCGCTGAAGCCGCCGCTGGCGGAGGCCACGATGACCGCGAGGGAGGTGGCGATGAACAGGGCGTTGCCCAGTCCCCAGCCGGCCCGGAAGCCGACGATGCCGTTGATGGAGCCGGTGGCTCCCGCCAGGGCGGCGAAGACGACGATGACGGCGAGGCCGGTGACCAGGGTGCGCTTGGCCCCGATACGGCTGGAGACCCAGCCGACGAAGAGCATGGCGACGGCGGTGACGATCAGATAGCTGCTGAACAGCAGGGAGACCTGGCTGGGGGTGGCGTCGAGGCTCTCGGCCAGCGCCGGCAGGATCGGGTCGACCAGGCCGATGCCCATGAACGAGATGACACAGGCGAAGGCGACCGCCCAGACGGCCTTCGGCTGCCGGAAGGGACTGGCGGCCTTTCCACGTGGTGCACTCATGCGCGGTCTTCCTCCGAGGATTCCTGACGGTTGTCGATGACCCGGGCCAGGGCCAGCAGCGCGGTGGTGGTGGCCTGCCGCTCCGGCCCGGTCATGTCCTCCATGAGCTCCCGGAGGGCCACGGCACGCTCGGCGCGGCGCCGGTCCAGGACCTCGACGCCGGTGGGCGTCACCGCCACGAGGACGCCGCGGCCGTCGCTCGCGTCGGCGGTGCGCCGGGCCAGGCCCGCGCGCTCCAGGCGTGTGACGAGCTGGGTCATGTTCGGCTGGGAGACGCCCTCGGCCCTGGCCAGTTCGGTCAGCCGCTGGGGGCCATCGCGGCTCAGCCTGGCCAGCGTCGAGGAGGCCGCGGTGCTCAGACCGCCGGTCCGGGCGCTCTGCCGCACGTAGCGGATCATCTGCTCCACGGCGATGATCAGGTCGTCCGGGCCCTCCGGTGCCGTGTCCATAAGCGCATTATGCATTTAGATGTAGTACGAAACAAGATGGGCCGGGGCCGCCTCCGCCCCGTTGCTTCCGGCCATCGCTGGGCACCCGGCACGGGAACGAGGGAGGACAGGCAGGACTGGGAGGACTCGGCATGGACGACTGGCGCGGCTTCGCGCAGCAGATGGCCTCGTTGGCCCGCGATCTGCTGGCCCAGGAATCGCTGCACGACACACTGGAACGGATCACCGCCTCGGCCACGGAACTGGTGGCGGACTGCGACGCCGCCGACATCCTCATCCTGCGCGGCACCAAGGTGCAGTCACTGGCCCCCACCGAACAGGTGGTGATCGACAGCGACGCGCTGCAGGGTCGCGTCGGAGAGGGCCCGTGCTTCGACGCCGCCCGCAGCGACACGGGGGAACGCCAGTTCCGGATCGCCGACTTCACCGACGAGGCACGGCGCTGGCCCAAGTACCTCCCCGAGGCACGCAAGCTGAACCTCGGCAGCATGATGGGCTTCCTGCTGTTCACCGAGGACGAGGAACTCGGCGCGCTGAACATGTACTCCTACCGCCCCGGCGCGTTCACCGAGGCCGACGAGACGGCCGGCTGGCTGCTGGCCTCGCACGCGGCGGTCGCCTTCTCCAGCGCCCGGACGCACGCCCAGATGCAAGAGGCCATCGGCACCCGGCACACCATCGGGGAAGCGATGGGCATCCTCATGGGCAGGCACCGGATCTCCGAGGACCAGGCCTTCGCGGCCCTGCGCCGGTACTCGCAGGATCACAACGTCAAACTGCGGGACGTGGCGGCACAGGTCTGCGAACGGGGCGGCCTGCCCTGAGCCAACGGACAAAAGATGAACGAGTTTCCGCTCCTTTGGATCACGAACCCTCGTATAGTGATCGTCAGTTGAGTGCCGCGTGACAGCCCTCGGCTCGCATGCGCCCCCGTTGGACGACCCGAGGGCCGCTCCGGCGGCCAGGCGAGGACCCGATTGATGACCGCGCCCGCCCGCCCCGGCGACCGCCCCACCCCCCGCGCCCTCGCCGCAGTGGCCCTGCCGTGCGCCGTCGTGTCGGCGCTCGTCGTCGGCGGGGCCGTCGCCGCCGCGCCCGCCTCGGTACGCCTTCCGCTCGGACTCGGCGCCGGTGCCGCGGCGATCCTGCTCTGCGCGGCACTGACGGCGGCGGTGCACGCGGTCCGCGCGGAACGGGCCACCCGCCGGGTGCTGACGGCCGCCAGGGCGGAGGCCGATGCCGCACGGACCTCGGCCGCGGCCACCGCCGAACGTGAACGGGACGCCCTCGTCGCCGAGTTCACGCGCGAGCGGGAGCGGCTCGCCGAGCAGCGGGACCGGGAGGTGACACGGCTCACCGAGGAGTCGGCGCGGCTGGGCGAGCGCCTCAGGCAGGCCACCGGTGAGCGCGCCGCCGCCGTCTCCGCGACCGCCAACGCGGCCGGCCGGATGCAGGCGCTGGCCACCGGCATGCTCGCCGATCTGCGGGCCATGGAGGAGCGGCACAGTGACGAGGCCGTCCTCGCCGACCTGCTCCACCTCGACCACCGCACCGCACAGGCGGGCCGGCTCGCCGACTCCGTCGCCGTCCTCACCGGCGCCCGCTCCGGCCGCCGTTGGGCGCGCCCGATCGCCATGGAGTCCATCCTGCGCGGCGCCATGGGCCGGATCGCCGGCTACCGGCGCGTGCGCGTGCACTCCAGCAGCGACACCGCGGTCGCCGGGCACGCCGCCGAAGGTGTCATGCACGCCCTGGCCGAACTCCTGGACAACGCGGCGAACTTCTCCCCGCCGACGGCTGAGATCCACGTGTACGTGGAGGAGGTGCCGGCCGGTGTCATCGTGTCCGTGGAGGACAGTGGGCTGGTGATGGGCGAGGTCCAACTGCGCCGGGCCGAGCGGGCGGTGGCCGGTGAGACGGCGGGGCTCGGCGGCCTGACCGGCACCCGGCTGGGCCTGGCCGTGGTGGGGCGGCTGTCGGCCAAGTACGGGCTGAAGGTGTCGTTCCGGCCGTCCGCGCGCGGAGGTACGGGCGTGCTGATGCTCGTCCCCCAGGACATCCTGAGCGGTCCCGCCGTCCCCACCGCGCCGGGGGCGACCCCGGCGACGACGCCCGCGGAGGTCCAAGACGACCGGCGGCACACCCCCGCGCCGCCCGCGACCGGGCCCGCCCCGGCCGACGTGGCCCCCGAGCCGCCGCCCGTCCACGATCTCGCGGAGCAGGACCAGGAGCAGGCGCAGGCGCAGGAGCAGGCGCAGGAGCAGGACCAGGGGCCGGACCGGGAACCGGACCCGTCCGCCGAGGAGCTGCCCAAGCGCCGTCGTGGCCGTACCCTCGCCGCCGCCGAACGCGCCCGCGTCGCCGCCCGGGCCGCCGAGCCCCGCGCCACGCCGTCCGCCGACGACGCGAAGGCCCGCGCCGCCCGCTTCAGCAGCTTCCGCCAGGCCGTCCGGAGCTCCACCTCCACCGCCGGCGCCGCCGCCGAACCGGCCGAGACGGCCCCCGACCTCCCGTCCCACTCATCCGCGCACCCGGAAGGCGACACCACTCCATGACCGGCTCGACCACCGCCGACGAGAAGCTCACCTGGCTCATCGAGGGCCTCCTGGAGCGCACGCCGGGCGCGCGGCACGCGCTCGTCCTCTCCCGTGACGGACTCAAGCTGTGCCGCACCCCGGAACTCTCCGTCGACCAGGCCGACCAGCTGGCCGCCATCGCCGCCGGCATCCAGTCGCTGTCCCACGGTGCCTCCGTGGAGTTCGGCGACGGCAGCGGCGGGGTGCGTTCGGCGATGACCGAGTTCTACGGCGGGATCCTGTTCATCGTGGAGGCCGGCGAGGGCGCGCACCTCGCCGTGGTCACCTCCGAGGACGCGGACGCGGGGCTCGTCGGACACCACATGAGCGAACTCATCGAGCAGCTCGGCGAGCACCTCACCGCGCTGCCGCGCACGTCATGAGCCGCCCCGGCAGGGACGACGCGCCCGACCGGCTGTACACCGTCACCCAGGGACGCAGCAGCTCGGGCCCCGACAACCCCTTCGACCTGGTCACCCTCGTGGTCGCCGAGTGCGCGCCGATGCCCGGCATGCAGTCCGAGCACACGGCGATCCTCAGGCTGACCGAGGCCCCCACGGCCGTCGTGGAGATCGCCGCCGAACTGCGGCTCCCGGTGAGCATCACCAAGATCCTGCTCTCCGACCTGCACGCCGCCGGCCGGGTGAGCGCACGCCACCCGTACACGGCAGCCGTCCCCGATCCCGACATCCTGGAGCAGGTGCTCGTTGGACTCCGCAATCTCTGACGCCCGTACCCCGGCGAGCGCCCCGGCGCGCACCCCGCTGGGCGCGGCCGCCGACAACGGTCTGAAGATCGTGGTCGTGGGCGGCTTCGGTGTCGGCAAGACGACCATGGTCCGTTCGGTCAGCGAGATACGTCCCCTCAGCACCGAGGAGACGATGACGCAGGCCGGCGAGGCGGTCGACGACATCAGCGAGGTGCGCGGCAAGTCCGCGACGACCGTCGCCTTCGACTTCGGCCGCATCAGCCTCGACGCGCGCAACGTGCTCTATCTGTTCGGCGCGCCCGGACAGGAGCGGTTCTGGTTCCTGTGGGACCGGCTGTTCTCGGGCACGCTCGGCGCGGTGGTCCTCGTGGACACCCGCCGCATCGACGACTCCTGGTACGCGATCGACCGCCTGGAGCACCACGGCACGCCGTTCATCGTCGCCTGCAACGACTTCGGCGGCCCGGAGCACTCGCCCGAGGCGGTCCGCGAGGCCCTCGACCTGGATCCGAGGGTGCCGCTGGTCTCCTGCGACGCCAGGTCCCGCCAGTCCAGCAAGCAGGTGCTGATCACGCTGGTCGAGCATCTCCAGGCCCACTACGCCGGTTCCGCCGCCCGGCCCCGACAGGAGTTCGCGTGAGCACCGACGCCCACGACGTCCCGGGCGCCGTGCCGCTCGGCGGCCCCCGTTTCCAGACCGATCCCGCCCTGCTGTACCGGCGGATGCGGCGCGAGCACGGTGCCGTCACGCCGGTCGTGCTGGACGGCGACGTACCGGCCTGGCTGGTGCTCGGGTACCGCGAGCTGCACCAGGTGACCGGTGACCCGGTGCTGTTCAGCCGGGACTCGGACCTGTGGAACCAGTGGGAGAACATCCCGGACGACTGGCCGCTGCTGCCGATGATCGGCCGCAGGCAGCCGTCGATCCTGTACACGGTCGGTGAGCGGCACCGCGAGCGCGCCGCCATGATCAGCGACGCGCTGGAGGCCGTCGACCCGCACCTGCTGCGCGGCCACGCCGAGCGGTTCGCCGACGAACTCGTCGACCGGCTGTGCGCGAAGGGCGAGGCCGACCTCGTCGGGGACTACGCGATGCTGCTGCCGGTCCGGGTCCTGGCCCGCCTGTACGGGTTCCCGGACGAGCAGGGTCCGGCACTGGTCACCGCGCTCAACGACATGATCGACGGCAGGGAGCGGGCCCTGGCGGGCCAGACGCACCTCGCCACCTCCATGGCGCGGCTGCTGGCCGACCGGAAGGCGGCGCCCGCCGACGACGTCGCCTCCCGGATGCTGGCCGACGCGAGCGGCTTCACCGAGGAGGAGATCGCCCAGGACCTGATGGTGATGATGGCCGCGGGCCACCAGCCGACGGCGGACTGGATCGGCAACTCGCTGCGCCTGATGCTGACCGACGACCGCTTCGCCGCCTCCCTCTTCGGCGGGCGCAACAGTGTCGCCGAGGCCATGAACGAGGTGCTGTGGGAGGACACGCCCACGCAGAACGTGGCCGGTCGCTGGGCCGCCCGGGACACCCAGCTCGGCGGGCGCCGCATCCGGGCCGGCGACCTGGTGCTGCTCGGGCTGCAGGGCGCCAACTCCGACCCGCAGGTCCGCACCGACGGCTCCGCGCTCACCGGCGGCAACAACGCGCACTTCTCCTTCGGCCACGGCGAGCACCGCTGCCCGTTCCCCGCGCAGGAGGTCGCCGAGGTGATCGCGCGCACCGGCATCGAGGTCGTGCTCGACCGGCTGCCGGACATCGACCTGGCGGTGCCCGCCGGGTCCCTCACCCGTCGCCCCTCGCCCTGGCTGCGGGGGCTGACCGAGTTGCCCGTGCGGTTCACCCCGACCACTGCCCTGGGAGGCACGTCAGCATGACGACCGGCACCGAAGAAGCCCGGATCCCGCTGGACCCGTTCGTCACCGACCTGGACGGCGAGAGCGCGCGGCTGCGTGCGGCCGGACCGCTCGCCGCCGTGGAGCTGCCGGGCGGCGTGCCCGTGTGGGCGGTCACGCACCACGCGGAGGCCAAGGCCCTGCTCACGGACCCGCGGCTGGTCAAGGACATCAACGTGTGGGGCGCCTGGCGGCGCGGCGAGATCCCCGCCGACTGGCCGCTGATCGGGCTGGCCAACCCGGGCCGCTCGATGCTCACGGTGGACGGCGCCGAGCACCGCCGGCTGCGCACCCTGGTGGCGCAGGCGCTCACGGTGCGCCGGGTGGAGCACATGCGGGAGCGGATCACCGAGCTGACCGACCGCCTGCTCGACGAGCTGCCCGCGGACGGCGGCGTCGTGGATCTCAAGGCGGCCTTCGCCTATCCGCTGCCGATGTACGTCATCGCCGACCTGATGGGCATCGAGGAGGCGCGGCTGCCGCGTCTGAAGGTGCTGTTCGAGAAGTTCTTCTCGACGCAGACCCCGCCCGAGGAGGTCGTGGCGACGCTCACCGAGCTGGCCTCGATCATGGCCGACACGGTCGCCGCGAAGCGCGCGGACCCCGGGGACGACTTGACGAGCGCGCTGATCCAGGCGTCCGAGGACGGCGACCGCCTCACCGACGCGGAGATCGTCTCCACGCTTCAGCTGATGGTGGCCGCGGGGCACGAGACGACGATCTCGCTGATCGTCAACGCCGTCGTCAACCTGTCCGCCCATCCCGACCAGCGGGACCTGGTGCTCTCCGGCAAGGCTGAGTGGTCCGCGGTGATCGAGGAGACACTGCGCTTCTCGACGCCGACCTCGCACGTCCTGATCCGGTTCGCGGCCGAGGACGTCCCGGTCGGTGACCGGGTGATACCCGCCGGGGACGCGCTCATCGTCTCGTACGGCGCGCTGGGCCGCGACGAGCGGGCCCACGGTCCGACGGCGGACCGGTTCGACATCACCCGCACGTCCGAGAACCGGCACATCTCCTTCGGCCACGGCCCGCACGTGTGCCCCGGTGCGGCCCTGTCCCGGATGGAGGCGGGCGTGGCGCTCCCGGCCCTGTACGCCCGCTTCCCGCACCTGGACCTGGCGGTCGTGGCCACGGAGCTGCGCAACAAGCCGGTGGTCACGCAGAACGACCTGTTCGAACTCCCGGTCAGGCTGGCCTGACCCCGCCCGGCCGCGGCCCGGTCCCTCACCCGCGGGGCGTTTGCATCCCGCCCCGCGGGTAACTCCGGCATTCCGGACACCGATCCCCGGGAGTCGCCATGTGGAAGCGCAAGGGCAGGAAGGACCGCCGGGCCGCCAGGCCGGTCCCCATGGAGCTGTGCGACCTGTGCGCCAGGGTCTTCCCCGAGGACGAGTCGGTGACGGGCTACGTGCCGGACTCCTCCGCGGTGCACGCCACCAACGAGTGGTTCGACGGGCTGCGGCTCATCACCGCGTGCTCGGACGACCACTTCGACGTGATCAAGGACGGGTACGCGCACCGGCCCTTCGTGGACGAGGAGCTGTGGGCGGCCAAGCTGACCCGGGCCCTGACCACCGGCCCGCCGGCCCTCTCCATGGACCAGCTCGGCTGCCGGACGGGCCTCCAGGAGCCCCAGATCCGGGCGGCCGTCGCCTGGCACAACGAGCGCATGCGGGAGGCCCAGCAGCGCAGCGACCCCTGACGTGGGCGGTCCGCGGGGTCAGCGCGGCGGCCGGACTCCGTGCACCCGGTAGGGCTCCGCGTCGGCCCACCTCACCTCCAGGCCGAGGCCGGGCCGCGAGGTGTCGGGGCGCAGGGCCCCGCCCTCGGGCGACGGGACGCCGTCGAACAGCAGCCGCTCGACGCGCACGTGGTCGTGGAAGTACTCCAGGTGCCGCAGCCGGCGCACGGCGCAGAAGGCGTGGGCGGACACCGCGGGCGCGCAGTGCGCGGACAGGTCGAGGTGCCGGGCGGCGGAGAGCCCCGCGACCTCCAGCACACCGGTGACGCCGCCGCACCGGGTGACGTCGGCCTGGAGGCAGTCGACGGCCGGTCCCTCGGTGAGGTTGGCGAAGTCCTGCGCGGTGAAGGCGTACTCCCCCGCGGTGATCTCCAGCCTCGCCGGGCCCCGCTCGCGCAGCATCCGCAGCCCCTCCAGGTCGGCGGAGGCGACCGGCTCCTCGAACCAGCGCACGTCCCACGCGTCGTGGAAGCGGTGCGCCCAGTACAGGGCCTCCTTGCGGCCGAGCGCCCCGTTGGCGTCGGTGAACAGCTCGGTCCCGTCGCCCACCGCCCGGCGTACGGCGGTCAGGCGCCGCGGGTCGGCCGCCGGGTCCCGCGAGGTCTTCAGCTTGACGCGCCCGATGCCCTGGCGGACCCATCCGGCGAGCTGGTCGGTGAGTCGGTCCAGGGGATAGTTGGTGAAGCCGCCGCTGCCGTAGACGGGCACCCGGTCGTGGTGGGCCGGCAGCAGGTGGACCAGCGGCAGACCCAGCAGCCGTGCCTTGAGGTCCCACAGCGCCACGTCGACGGCGGACAGGGCCATCGCCCCGGCGCCGGGACGGCCGGCGTTGCGCATCCGCGCCCCCATCCGCTCCCACAGCGCGGGCGGCGAGGAGACCGGCCGGCCCTTGACGACGGGCGCGAGCACGGAGTGCGCGAAGGACGCCACCGACACGTCCCCGTAGGTGTAACCGAGGCCGGTGCGGCCGCCGGCGTGCACGCGCACCAGGACCAGGGTCGTGGCGTCCCACTCCAGGGTGCCGTCCTGCTCGCGGCCCCCGGGGCCGTCGGTGGGGACCTCGAAGGCGTGTACGTCGACCGCGTCGACCACGCACTCGTCCAGTGCCGGTGTGTCCGGGCCGGTCGGCGACTTCATCGCGCACTCCTCGCCTTCGCGTACCCGGGCCGGTTCCCCCCGCCGTCCGGTCCATGCGCGGGCCGTCCGGGTCAACCGACGTTTGTCGGGGCGCGGGCCGGGTCACTCAGTCTCCCGTCGCGAGCCATCGAAAGGACGCCCGAGGAGCACCCGTGAACCGGTTGTGGCGGCCGTTCCACCGTGTGTGGGACTGGCTGGCCGCGTCCGCCCTGGTCCGGCGCGGCCGGGACCTGGAGCTGATGCACAGGGCCATGGGCTTCGCCACCCTCGCCCTGGTCACGCTGGCGCCGCTGCTGATCGTGGTGGCGGCGGCCGACCCGCTGGGGCGCGGGGGCTTCGCCTCGTGGCTGGCCGACGGCATGGGGCTGTCCGGGCGGTCGGCCAAGGTGCTGACCGACATCATCAGTCCGCCGACCAAGGTCGTCGGCACGACGAGCGTGTGGGGCGGAATCCTGCTCGGCGTGTTCGGCGTGTCCTTCGCGGCGAGCGTCCAGAACGGCTACGAGCGCATCTGGGAACTGCCCGCCGGTCCGTGGCACCGCATCTGGCGCCAGATGACCTGGGTGGTCCTGCTGACCGCCTACCTCTACCAGGAGGTGCAGACGCGGACCGCGCTGCACGGTACGGCGCGGATCGCGCTGTCGACCGCCAGCGGCATGCTGTTCTTCTGGTGGGGCCAGCACTTCCTGCTGGGCGGCCAGGTCCGCTGGCGCGACCTGCTGCCGGGGGCGTTCGCCACGATGGTGGGGCTGATCGGCCTGCGCGGCTTCTCGTATCTCTTCTTCACGCCGCTGATCCTCGACAACGCGTTCAGTTACGGCGCGGTGGGCATCGTGCTGGTGGTGGAGTCCTGGCTGATCGGGGTCGGGTTCGTCGTCTTCGGCGGCGCGATGGTCGGACACTGGTTCTGCGAGCACCACTGGTGGGCGCGGAACATCGACCGGAGACCGCCGGACTGACGGACGGACGGAGTGACGGAGTGACGGTCAACAGGCGCGTCGGCGCAGGCTCCCGGCCAGCGCCGCGGCCGCCGCCCCCGCCACCGTCGCGGCCGTGGCCAGGGCCAGCGGCCGGCGGTGGCGGGAGATCCAGAACTGGACGCTGCGCGGATGGGCCTCGTCGTCGAAGACGCCGTGTGCGCCGTGGTCGTCCGGTGCGGTGTCGTCCGGCGGCTTCCAGAGGTTGACCGGCCGCGACGGGTCGACGGGCTCGTCCGTCTGCTGCCCGTCGTAGCCGGTGCGGGCCAGGTAGCGGTCGAGGAGCCCGGGGGCGAGTTTCTGGCCCAGCAGGGTGGCGACGGTGGAGCCGCCGACCCAGTACATGCGCCGCTCGGGGTGGTCGGCGGCGTACAGCACGGCCCGGGCGGCGACCTCGGGCTGGTAGACGGGGGCCACCGGGCGCGGATGGCGGGGCAGCCGGGTGAGGACCCAGCTGAACTGGGGCGTGTTGAGCCCGGGCATCTGCACCATGGTCACCCGCACCCCGCTGCGGTCGTGCAGCAGCTCGCAGCGCAGCGACTCGGTGAACCCCTGGATGGCGTGCTTGGCCCCGCAGTAGACGGCCTGGAGCGGGACGCCGCGTTCGGCCAGGGCCGAGCCGACCTGGACGATGGTGCCGCGGTCGCGCGGCGTCATGCGCCGCAGGGCGGCCTGGGTGCCGTGGACGAAGCCGAAGTAGGTGACCTCGGTGGCCCGCCTCAGCTCCTCGGGCCGGATCTCCGGGACGGGCGCGAAGACGGTCGAGAACGCGGCGTTCACCCATACGTCGATCGGGCCGAGTTCCTCCTCGACCCGGCCGGCCGCCGCGTCCACGGCCGCCGCGTCGGCGACGTCCACGACCAGCGGCAGCGCGCGCCCGCCTGCCTCCTCGACCTCCTCGGCCGCCCGCCGGAGGGCGTACTCGCCGCGTGCGAGCAGGGCCACCGCGGCCCCGCGGGCGCCGAAGGCCCGGACGGTGGCCCGGCCGACGCCGCCGGTCGCGCCGGTGACGACGACGACCCCGGTGCCGTTCGTCCCCAGGTGCCGGGCGCCGCTCACTTCCGGCCCCGGCCGGGGAGGTGCCCGGCGTACTCGGTGAGCTTCTGCCTAACGCCCTTGGTGGCGATCCCGGTCAGCTCCGGGTCGTGCAGCGCCGCCTTGATGGCCTTCTTGCCCTGGTCCTTCATGATGTGCGGCGGGATCGGCGCGATCTCGGCGTCGACCTTGAACTCCAGGACCACCGGCCGGTCGGCGGCGAGCGCCTCGTCCCAGGCGGAGCCGACCTTCCTGGGGTCGGCGCAGACGATGCCCTTGAGGCCGAGGAGTTCGGCGTAGGCGGCGTAGGGGACGTCGGGGATGTCCTGGGAGCCCGGGTACTTGGGGTCGCCGGCCATGGCGCGCTGCTCCCAGGTGACCTGGTTGAGGTCCTGGTTGTTGAACACGCAGAAGACGAGCGGCGCCGACCCGGACAGGCGGTCCAGATAGCGCTTGACGGTGATCATCTCGTTCATGCCGTTCATCTGGAACGCGCCGTCCCCGATGAAGGCGATCACCGGACGCTCGGGGTACGCGAACCGCGCCGCGATGGCGTACGGCGTCCCCGGGCCCATCGTGGCCAGGGTGCCGGAGAGCGAGGCCTGCATGCCGTCGCGGAGCAGGAGGTGGCGGGCCCACCAGTTGGTGCCCGAGCCGGAGTCGGCGGTCAGGATGACGTCGTCCGGCAGCCGCGGGGAGAGTTCGGCGGCGACGGCCTGGGGGTTGATGGTCTTGCCGAAGTGCTCGCCGGCCCAGCGGTCGCACAGGTCGTGCCACTCCCGGACGTCCTTCTCGATCTTCTCCCGCCAGCCGCGGTCCTGCTTGCGCTGGAGCATCGGGATCAGGGCGCGCAGGGTCTCCCTGGAGTCGCCGACGAGGTGGGCGTCCATGGGGTAGCGGATGCCGATCAGGCGGCCGTCGATGTCGATCTCCACACCCCGGGCCTGCCCCTCCTCGGGCAGCCACTCCGAGTACGGGAAGCTGCTGCCGACCATGAGCAGGGTGTCGCAGCCCTGGATCATGTTGTCGCTGGCCTTGCTGCCCAGCAGGCCGATGGGGCCGGTGACGTAGGGCAGGTCGTCGGGCAGGACCTGGCGGCCGAGCAGTGCCTTGGCGACTCCGGCGCCGAGCAGTTCGGCGACCTCCTTCACCTCGGCCTCCGCGTTCGCCGCGCCCTGGCCGACGAGCATGGCGACCTTGTTGCCCGCGTTGAGCACGTCGGCGGCCTTGCGCAGCTCGTCGAGGTCGGGCAGCACGCGGGGCCTGCTCCAGCCGACGCTGGAGAAGACGGACCCGTGCTCCCTGGGCGGGGAGGGCTGGGCCTCCTCCTCCTGGATGTCGTTCGGGATGATGACGGTGGCGACGCCCCGGGTGGTCAGCGCGGTCTTGAAGGCCCGGTCGACGACGTGCCGGGCCTGGCCCGGGTGCACGACCATCTGGCAGTACTCGGAGACGTCCGCGAAGAGCCGGTCGAGGGCGATCTCCTGCTGGTAGTGGGTGCCGAGCGACAGCCGCTTCTGCTGGCCCACCACCGCCACCACGGGCTGGTGGTCGAGCTTCGCGTCGTACAGGCCGTTGAGGAGATGCACGGCGCCCGGTCCCGACGTGGCGACGCAACAGCCCACCTCGCCGGTGAACTTGGCGTGACCGCAGGCCATGAACGCCGCCATCTCCTCGTGCCTGGCCTGGATGAACTCCGGGTCGCCGCCGGCCCGGTCGAACGCGCCGAGCAGACCGTTGATGCCGTCGCCCGGATAGCCGTACACCCGCTGGACGCCCCACTCGGACAGGCGCTGGAGCACATAGTCGGCGACTTGGGTCATGGGGCTCTCCCAGGCGTGCGGGGACGGCGGTCGGTGTGTGGGGTTACCGTCGCGGTCGCTCCTAAACCGGCCCCCGGGCCCCCTCGCGGCCGCTCTCGGGTCCCCTCCCCCGCGCGGGCGGCGGCGCCGTGCTCGCCCGGGTCACCAGCCGGGTCGGCACCAGCGTCGTGCCCTGTTCCGGGCCCGCCGCGCGCATCTTGCGCAGCACGGCCTGTACGCACAGCCGCCCGACCTCGGCGAAGTCCTGGTGGACGGTGGTCAGCGGGGGCAGGAAGGAACCGGCCTCGGCGATGTCGTCGAAGCCGATGACGCTGACGTCCTCGGGCACCCGCCGGCCGCGTTCGTGCAGGGCGCGCAGCAGGCCGAGGGCCATCTGGTCGTTGGCCGCGAAGACGGCGGTGCAGTCCTCGCGGGCGGCGAGTTCCAGGCCGGCCCGGTAGCCGGACTCCGCCGACCAGTCGCCCCGGACGAGCGGCGGCAGGGTGCGGCCCGCCTCGGTGAGCGTGCGCCGCCAGGCGTCGGTGCGGCGCTGGGCGGCGAAGGAGCCCTCGGGGCCGCCCAGGTGCCACACCGTGTCGTGCCCGAGGTCCAGCAGGTGGCGCACGGCGGCGCGGCTGCCGCCGGCCTGGTCGGTGTCGACGACCGTGTAGGTGTCGCCCGCGTCGGAGTCGACCACGACGACCTGGACGTGCGGCGGCAGTTTGAGGGAGGCCGCGTCCAGGAGGTGGACCTCCATGATGACGATGACCGCGTCGACGGCCAGCTCCTCCAGCCGCGAGAACGCGCCGCGCACCTCGTCCTGGGTGGGGACGGCGACCGGCAGCAGCGTCACCGCGTACCCCTCGCTCGCCGCGGAGGTCGCGATGGCCTCCAGGGTGCGCACGTTGCCCGTGGTGGCCAGCGTGAAGGTGATGACCCCGATGGTGCGGAACTCGCCGCGCTTGAGGGCCCGGGCCGCGCTGTTGGGCCGGTAGCCAAGCTCCTTCATGGCCGCCAGCACCTGCTGCCGGGTCTCCTCGGTCACGCCCGCGTAGCCGTTGGAGACGCGGGAGACGGTCTGCGAGGAGACTCCGGCCAGCCGGGCCACGTCCGCCATGGAGGCCGTGCGGTCCCGGCCGCGCCGGGGTGGCGCGGGTGTGCTCGTCGGGACTTCCTCAGCCGTGCTCACTCGCCGTCAGCCGCCTCTCTGTCGCTGTCGGGTCCGGGTGCGCGAGGACCCTTGACCGTCGTCATCGGGGCAGTGTAGACATGCCGCCATCAGATGTTTACGTAAACATAACAGCTCGTCGCCCTTTCGCGGTGCGCCATGTTTACGTAAACATCAGGCGAAGCTCCAGGACGTGGACGAGCGAGGAACGACATGACGACGCTGCAACCGCCGGCCACCGCCGAGCCGCGGCCGGCCCCGCCCCCGGTGAGGCGGGACCGCCGCTCCTGGACCGGGTGGGGCTTCCTCGGCCCCTTCGTGGCCGTCTTCGCCCTGGTGTTCCTCGCGCCCATCGCGTACTCGGTCTACCTCAGTCTCTTCCGCGACCAGCTGATCGGCGGGACCACCTTCGTCGGCCTCGACAACTACACCGAGGCGCTGCAGGACGACCGGTTCTGGGCCTCACTCGGCCGGGTCTCGCTCTTCCTCGCCGTACAGGTGCCGATCATGCTCGGCATCGCGCTCCTGGTGGCCCTCGCGCTGGACAGCGGCCGCCTCTACGGCCGGGACTTCTTCCGCATCTCCATCTTCCTGCCGTACGCCGTGCCCGCCGTGGTGGCCACCCTGATGTGGGGCTTCATGTACGGCACCCGCTTCGGGCTGGTCGGTGACATCAACGGCGCGCTGGGTGTCTCGCTGCCCGACCCGCTCTCCCCCGACCTGGTGCTTGCCTCCATCGGCAACATCGTGACCTGGGAGTTCGTCGGCTACAACATGCTGATCTTCTACTCGGCACTGCGCGTCGTGCCGCACTCGCTGTACGAGGCGGCCCAGATCGACGGCGCCGGGCAGATCCGCGTGATCACCGCCATCAAGCTCCCGGCCATCCGTGGGGCCCTGGTGATCGCCACGATCTTCTCGATCATCGGCAGCTTCCAGCTCTTCAACGAGCCCAGCATCCTGCAGCCCCTGGCGCGCAACGCGATCACCACCGACTACACGCCGAACTACTACACGTACGCGCTGTCCTTCAACGGTCAGCAGCACAACTACTCCGCGACGGTCGCCATCGTCATGGGACTGATCACCATGGTCGTCGCCTACGCCGTGCAGCTGCGCGGCATGCGCAAGGGAGTGTGAAGCAGCGATGACCAGCCCCGTCGCCACCGCCTCGGACCGTTCCGCGCCCACGCCGTCCGGTACCTCCCGCTCCGCCCCGCGGCTGCGTACGCCCCGGCGCCGGCACTCCGCCGACCGGCCCCGGCGCAGCGTGCTGCTGACCGTGCTCACCTCGCTCGTCCTGCTGTACAGCCTGGTTCCGCTGGTCTGGCTGGCCGTCAGCGCCACCAAGACGCAGGAGGGGCTGTCCCGTTCCGCCGGTCTCTGGTTCGACGGCGACTTCGCGCTGTGGGACAACATCACCGAGACGTTCACCTACGACGACGGCGTCTTCACCCGCTGGCTGCTCAACACCCTGCTGTACGTGGGGCTGGGCGCGGGCGGCGCCACCTTCCTCGCCGTGCTCGGCGGCTACGCGCTCGCCAAGTTCGACTTCCCCGGCCGGCGGTCCGTCTTCGCCGTCGTCATCGGCGCGGTGGCCGTGCCGGGGACGGCGCTGGCGGTGCCGACCTTCCTGATGTTCAGCAAGATGGGCCTCACCAACACCCCCTGGGCGGTGATCGTCCCGTCCCTGATCTCGCCGTTCGGCCTCTATCTGATGTGGGTGTTCGCGACCGAGGCCATCCCGACCGAGCTGATGGAGGCCGCCCGCATCGACGGGGCGGGCGAGGTGCGCACCTTCTTCCGGGTCGCGCTGCCGCTGCTGGCGCCCGGCATCGTCACCGTCCTGCTGTTCACCATGGTCGCGACCTGGAACAACTACTTCCTGCCGCTGGTCATGCTCAAGGACCCCGACTGGTACCCGCTGACCCTGGGGCTCAACAGCTGGAACCAGCAGGCCGCGACCGCGGGCGGCGAGGCCGTCTTCAACCTCGTCGTCACCGGCTCGCTCATCACCATCCTGCCGCTGATCGCCGCGTTCCTGCTGCTCCAGAAGTACTGGCAGTCCGGCCTCGCCGCGGGAAGCGTCAAGGAATAGCCCTCCCCCGTCCCGCCTTCCCCTGCCCTCCCCCGACCAGCAACCCCGCCAACCCTCAACGGTGCCGGTTCCGGCCACGAAGAAGTGGAAGCACACCCATGCCCACACACCTGACCAAGCACTCGCGCCGCCTCCTGCGCGGCACGGTCCTCGTCTGCGCCCTCGCCCTGGGGGCGAGTGCCTGCGGCGACTCCGACGACGGGGGGTCGAGCCGGAAGGCCGTCTCCGAGGCGGACATACAGGCGGCCCTCAAGGAGGGCGGCACCATCACGGTGTGGGCCTGGGAGCCCACGCTCAAGCAGGTGGCCACGGACTTCGAGAAGGAACACCCGGGCGTCGAGGTCGACCTGGTCAACGCGGGGACCAACAAGGACCAGTACACGGCGCTGCAGAACGCCATCTCGGCGAAGAAGGGCGTCCCGGACGTCGCGCAGATCGAGTACTACGCCATGGGTCAGTACGCCCTGACCAAGCAGCTCACCGACCTCAAGTCCTTCGGCGCCGACAAGCTCTCCGCCCAGTTCTCCCCCGGTCCGTGGAACGGGGTGAAGGCCGGTTCGGACGGCGTCTACGCGCTGCCGATGGACTCCGGGCCGATGGCGCTGTTCTACAACAAGAAGGTCTTCGACAAGTACGACATCAAGGTGCCCACCACCTGGGCCGAGTACGTGGACGCCGCCCGCGACCTGCACAAGGCCGATCCGAAGGCGTACATCACGGCGGACAACGGCGACGCCGGGTTCGCCACCAGCATGCTCTGGCAGGCCGGTTCGCGCCCCTACACGGTCGACGGCACCAAGGTGGGGATCGACTTCTCCGACCAGGGTGCCAAGACGTTCACCGACACCTGGCAGCAGCTGATCGACGAGAAGCTGCTCGCCTCCGTCCCCGCCTGGACCGACGAGTGGTACAAGGGCCTCGGCGACGGCAGCATCGCGACGCTGGCGACCGGCGCCTGGATGCCCGCCAACCTGGAGTCCGGCGCGAAGTCCGCCTCCGGCGACTGGCGCGTCGCCCCGATGCCCCAGTGGAAGGCGGGCGACAAGGTCAGCGCCGAGAACGGCGGCAGCGCGCTCGCACTCCCGGAACTCGGCAAGAACGAGGCCCTGGCGTACGCCTTCGTCGAGTACGCGAACGCGGGTGACGGCGTGCAGACCCGGCTCAAGAACGGCGCCTTCCCGGCGACCACCGCCGACCTCCAGTCCACCAAGTTCCAGGACACCGCGTTCCCGTACTTCGGCGGCCAGAAGGCCAACAAGATCTTCGCCGAGTCGGCCGCGAACGTCCCCGACGACTGGTCGTACCTGCCCTACCAGGTCTACGCGAACTCCGTCTTCAACGACACCGTCGGCAAGGCCTACGTCTCCGGCACCACGCTCGCCGAGGGCCTCAAGTCCTGGCAGGAGGCCTCGGTCAAGTACGGCGAGGAGCAGGGCTTCACCGTCGAGAAGTAGCGCACGCCCCCACCGGAAGGACCGCCATGATCTCCACCCTCCACTCCCGCCCGCACCGCGGGGCGGACGGTGCGCCCGCCCCGCGTCTCGGCTACGGCGCCGACTACAACCCCGAGCAGTGGCCCCGGGAGGTGTGGGAGGAGGACGTACGGCTGATGCGGGAGGCCGGGGTCACCATCGTGTCGCTCGGCATCTTCTCCTGGGCCCGCATCCAGCCGGGTCCTGACACCTGGGACTTCGCCTGGCTCGACGAGGTGATGGACCTGCTGCACGAGCACGGGGTCGGCGTCGACCTGGCTACCGCCACCGCGTCCCCGCCGCCCTGGCTGACCACGGCGCACCCCGAGATCCTCCCGGTCACCGACCGGGGCGAGACGCTGTGGCCGGGAGCGCGCCAGCACTGGCGCCCGACCTCGCCCGTCTTCCGCGAGCACGCCCTGCGCCTGGTGCGGAAGCTGGCGACCCGCTACGCCGGACACCCGGCGCTGGTCGCCTGGCACGTCAACAACGAGCTGGGCTGCCACAACGTCTACGACTACTCCGACGACGCCGCCCGCGCCTTCCGGGACTGGCTGCGCGCGCGGTACGGCACCACGGACGCCCTCAACCACGCCTGGGGCACGGCGTTCTGGTCGCAGCGCTACGGCGACTGGGCGGAGATCCTGCCGCCCCGGCTCGCCGCCTCGCACCCGAACCCGACCCAGCAACTGGACTTCAAGCGCTTCTCCTCGGACGCGCTCAAGGACCACCTGCGCGCGGAGCGGGACCTGCTGCGGGAGCTGACCCCGGACGTCCCGGTCACCACCAACTTCATGGTGATGCCCGGCACCAAGGGCATGAACTACGCGGACTGGGCCGGCGAGGTCGACTTCGTCGCCAACGACCACTACGTGGTCCCGCACCCCCAGGCCCGCGACGAGCTGTCGTTCTCGGCGAACCTCACCAGCGGCATCGCGGGCGGCCGCCCGTGGTTCCTGATGGAGCACTCCACCGGCGCGGTGAACTGGCAGCCCGTCAACCTGGCCAAGCGGCCGGGCGAGATGGCCCGGGACTCGCTGACGCACGTGGCGCACGGCGCCGACGCGGTGTGCTTCTTCCAGTGGCGCCAGTCCGCGGCCGGCGCCGAGAAGTACCACTCGGCGATGGTCCCGCACGCCGGTGCGGACAGCGACCTGTTCCGCGCGGTCACCGCGCTCGGCGACACCCTGAAGACGCTCGCGCCGGTCGCCGGGAGCGAGCGGGAGCCCGCCGAGGTCGGCATCCTCTTCGACTGGGAGTCCCGCTGGGCCAGCGAGCAGGACTCGCACCCCACCTCGCTGCTCGACTACCACCAGGAGGCGCTCGACTGGTACTCGGCGCTGCTCTCCCTGGGCATCCGCGCCGACGTCGTCACCACCGGCGCCGACCTCGGCCGCCACCGGGTGCTGATCGCGCCGGTGCTGCACCTGGTCCCGGCCGAGCTGGCCAAGGACCTCACGCGCTACGCCGAGCAGGGCGGGCACCTGGTCACCACGTACTTCTCGGGCATCGTGGACGAGAACGACCACGTCTGGCTGGGCGGCTACCCGGGCGCGCTGCGTGACCTGCTCGGCATCCGGGTCGAGGAGTTCGGGCCGCTGCCCGCCGGGCAGAGCGTGGAGCTGGACGGCGCGGGCAGCGGGAGCCTGTGGACCGACCGGATCACCGTGACCGCGCCGGAGACCGAGGTCCTGGCGCACTACCGCACCGGCACCCAGGCGGGCCGCCCCGCCGTCACCCGGCGACCGGCGGGCGGCGGCTCGGCCGCCTACGTCTCCACCCGGCTCGGCGCCGAGGGGCTCGCCGCGCTGCTGCCGAGGCTGCTGGAGCCGGCCGGGGTGACGAGCGAGCTGCCCGCCTCGGTGCGGGGACGGGTCGAGGCCACCGTGCGCCGGGGCGCCGGGGGACGGTTCCTGTTCCTGGTCAACCGGACCGACGAGACGGTGACCGTCCCCGGGCTCACCGGAGACGTCCTGGTGGGCGACACCGGGGACGAGGGCGCCGTCGTCCTGGCGGGCCGAGGGGTCGCCGTCCTGCGCACGCCCGCCTCCTAGGCGCCCGCCCCGCACCCCATGCTCCCCGGAGCGGGCACGGCCCGCTCCGGGGCCGCCCCCCGCTGCCCCGAACCGGGCGGCTGGGGCCACCGCAGCGACCACACCTTTCCGTTGGGAGCACACGATGGCACGCCGTACCCGCAGCAGACGCCTCCTCGGCACCGCGGTGCTGACCGCTCTGACCACCGGGGCCGCCCTGCTCGGCGTCCCCGCACAGGCCGAACCGGCCGCCGCCCCCGCCTCCGCCTCCGCCCCCGCCTCCGTCACGGTGCGGCCGGATCCCTCGTACCAGCAGGAGGAGTTCGAGGGCTGGGGCACCAGCCTGGTCTGGTTCGCCAACGCCACCGGCGACTACCCGCCCGAGATCCGCGAGAAGCTGGCCCGCCTGCTGTTCGGCGACGACGGACTCGGTCTCAACATCGCCCGCTACAACATCGGCGGCGGCAACGCGCCGGACGTCAAGGACTACCTGCGGCCCGGCGGGGCGGTCGAGGGCTGGTGGCGGGCGCCCGAGGGCACCACGCGCGAGGACACCGACTGGTGGAGCGCCGACGACCCGGCCGACTGGAACGAGGACGCCGACGCCACCCAGCGCTGGTGGGTCGAGCGGATCAAGGACGACATCGACCACTGGGAGACGTTCAGCAACTCCCCGCCCTGGTTCATGACCGTCAGCGGTTACGTCTCCGGCGGCTTCGACTCCTCCGCCGACCAGCTGGGGTCCGGGTCGGTCGACGACTTCGCCGCCTATGTCGCGGGGGCGACCCGGCGGCTGGAGAAGGCCGAGGGCATCGAGGTCGACACCGTGGACCCCTTCAACGAGCCCAACACCCCGTACTGGGGCACCCGGCCCGGCGCGGACGGCGAACCCGTCGGCGGCCGGCAGGAGGGCGCCCACATGGGTCCCGAGCTGCAGCGCGAGGTGCTCCGGGCCCTCGCGCCCGCGCTGAAGAAGGCGAAGGTCGGGGCGGACATCTCGGCGATGGACGAGACCAACCCGGGCACCTTCGCGAAGAACTGGAGCGCCTACTCCGCGGCCGACCGCGCCCTCGTCGGGCAGATGAACGTCCACACCTACGGCACCGGGCAGCGCACCACCGTGCGGGACCTCGCCAAGGCCGCGGACAAACCCCTGTGGATGAGCGAGGTGGGCGGCGACTGGGGCGACGGCCAGGACTTCCAGGACATGCGGCCCGGCCTCGGCCTCGCCCAGCAGATCGTCGACGACCTGCGGGAACTGGAGCCCCGCGCCTGGGTGTTCTGGCAGCCCGTCGAGGACTACGACAACATGAAGCCCGGCGGTGAGTCCGCGAAGGGCGGCAACTGGGGCAGCATCCAGCTCCCGTTCGACTGCACGGCCCGGGACACCCTGAAGACCTGCCCGATCCGGACCAACACCAAGTTCGACACCGCCCGCAACTTCACCCACTTCATCAAGCCCGGCGACCGGCTGATCCAGACCGACGACACCTCCAGCGCCGCCGCCGTCACCCGCGACGGCAAGGGCGCCTCGCTCGTCCACGTCAACCGCACCACCGAGGCCCGCACGGTCACCCTCGACCTGTCCAAGTTCCGCGACGTGAGCCGCCGGGCCACCGTGACCCCGGTCGTGACCAGCGCCGACGGCAAGCTGGAGAAGCGGTCCCCGATCAGGGTGAGCGACCGCACCGCCACCTTCACCGTGCCCGCCCGGTCCGTCACCTCGTTCGCGATCGAGGGCGTCTCGGGGGTCGCGAAGGACGCCGCCGGGCTGCGCAAGGGGCACACCTACACGCTGACCGGCGTACAGAGCGGCAAGGCCGTCACGGTGGCCGCGGACGGCACGAACCTGGTCCTCGGCACCGGGGCCGACGCGAGCGCCCGGCAGTGGCGGCTGAGCGCGGTGCGCCACGACGGCGGCGTCCGCGACCGCTACGTCTTCACCCGGCCCGAGGACGGCACGCGCCTCGCCGTGCGCGACGACGTCCCGGTGGCCGAGCCCGACACGGGCAGGCGGCACCGGGCCGCCGAGTGGCTCGCCTCGAGCACCGGCGACGGCACCTGGACCCTGGTCAACGCGGCCACCGGACGCCTGCTCGAAGTGGGCGGCCAGGCCACCCACGACGGTGCCGCCGTCACGACCTGGCCGCCCAACTCCGGTGCCAACCAGCGCTGGACGCTGACGGACGTGTCCGCCGGCTGAACCCTTCCCCGGCCCACCCCCTACGGACGCGAGGAGACCGCATGACCACCGACCCCCGGGAACGCGAGGTCCGCCGCAGGATGGCGGCCCGTGAGCTGTACTCGGACGGCGCCCCGGGGCTTCAGGCCCTGGCGGCGGAGCGGCTGCGCGGCAAGGAGCTGGCCGACGCCTACAACCGCACCGGCGCACAGGACGAGGAGGGCCGCCGGGCGCTCCTGAAGGAGATGCTCGCCGCGCTCGGCACCGGGGTGTGGATCGAACCGCCGCTGCACGTGGCCTACGGCAACCGGGTGCACCTGGGCGACGACGTGTACGCCAACTTCGGCCTCACCCTCGTCGACGACGTCGAGGTCTTCGTCGGCGACCGGGTGATGTTCGCCCCGCACGTGACGGTCAGCACCACCGGGCACCCCGTCCACCCGGACCTGCGCAGGGACGGCACCCAGTTCTCGGCGCCGGTGCGCATCGAGGACGACGTGTGGATCGGGGCCGGCGCGCTGATCATGCCGGGGGTGACCGTCGGCCGGGGATCGGTGGTCGGCGCGGGCAGTGTGGTGACGGCACACGTGCCGCCGATGACGGTCGTCGCCGGGACCCCGGCGCGGGTGCTGCGCGAGATCACCGACGCCGACCGCGAGTGGAGCTACCGTCCGCCCCGCACCCTGGAGGCCGGGCCGGGGCCGGGGTGAGCCCCCGGGGCTCGGCAACTTCCGGCGCCCGTCGGGCACATGGCACGGCGGCACCGCAGTACGATGATCGAAAACCGCGGCGAGCGTCACCCCCGGACCACGGAGCCTGCCATGACCACCGACCACACCCAGCCTCCCCACATCGACACCGGCCGGGCCCACCCCGCGCGGGTCTACGACTGGCTGCTGGGCGGCAAGGACAACTACCCGGTCGACGAGGCGGTGGGCGAGACCCTGCCGCCCGAGGCGCGGGACGCGGCGCGGCAGAACCGCGCGTTCATGAACCGCGCGGTGGCGCACCTCGCCGCGCGGGGCATCGACCAGTTCCTGGACATCGGCACGGGCATCCCGACCGAGCCGAACCTGCACCAGATCGTCCAGCGGACGGTGCCGAAGGCCCGGGTCGTCTACGCCGACAACGACCCGATCGTGCTGCGGCACGCGGAGGCCCTGCTGGTCAGCAGCCCCGAGGGGGCCACGGACTACATCCAGGCCGATGTCCGCGAGCCCGAGGAGATCGTGCGGCACGCCCGCGGCATCCTGGACTTCGACCGGCCGATCGCACTGTCGCTGATCGCCCTGATGCACTTCGTCCCCGACGACCAGGACGCCCACGGAATCGTCCGGGGTCTGGTCGAGACACTCCCCGCGGGCAGTCACCTGGTGCTCTCGCACGCCGCGCTCGACCTCTTCCCCGAGCTGGCGGAGCAGGTGATCGCCCAGTACGCCAAGGGCGGCATCCGTCTCGGCTTCCGTACCCGGGCGGAGGTCGCCCGCTTCTTCGACGGTCTGGAACTGGTGCCGCCGGGCCTGGTCACGGCCACCGAGTGGTACGGCGAGGGCCTGGAGCCGTCCGCGCCGGAGGAGAGCGGCATCTACGCGGGCGTGGCGCGCATCGCCTGACGGTTGGTGGCGGTGAAGATGACGAGTGCGGCCCCCGATAATGTTGCGTGTGCAACAACCGTCGGAGGCAACGCTTCCGGCGGTTCCGCGAGCACACTTGGGAGCCGGCCTTGCCGCACGCGATCGACACGACCGGAGAACGGCCGGACGCCGCCGCCGCCGAAGAGGGCTGGGTCGAACTCGGCTCGCGCGCTCAACTGCGTGAGCTGCTGGGCGAACCCTGGCCCATCGTCATCGACAAGGTGCACGACCGGCTCACGGACGACGACCGGGACATCCTGGCCCGCTCCCCCTTCTGCCTCCTGGCGACCTCCGACGCGGGAGGCAACTGCGACGTGTCGCCGCGCGGCGACGCAGCCGGCTTCACCCACGTCCTGGACTCCCGCACCCTCGCCCTGCCGGACCGGGCGGGCAACCGGCGCGGGGACAGCTTCCACAACGTCCTCGACAATCCGCACGCCGGCCTGCTCTACCTGATCCCCGGCGGCAAGGAGGTGCTCCGGGTCAACGGCCGGGCGCGCATCCTCACCGACGCGCCCTTCTTCGACGCGATGGCCCGCGACGGACGGCGTCCGGACCTCGCCCTGCTCCTGGAGATCGACGAGATCTACCTCCACTGCCCGATGTCCCTGAACCGGGCGGGACTGTGGAAATCCGGTTCCGCGCAGGCGAGTTGAGCCCTTCGGTCCGCCCCGCGGCGAGCGACGGGGCAGCGTCCGCGGAGCCTGTGTGACCCCCGCCTCTACCAGCGCTTTTTAGGTTAGGCTAACCTTCACTGCGTGAGATCAGGTGAAGACGCAGCCGGTACCCCGCGCCTGCGCGGACACGAGCTGTCGGCCACGGGCGTGACCGTCGCGTACGACGGTGTCGATGTCGTGCACGACGCGGGGGTCAGGCTCAGGCCCGGCGAAGTGACCGTTCTGGTGGGTCCGAACGGCAGTGGGAAGTCGACGCTGCTGCGGACCGTGGCCCGGCTGCAGCGGGCCCGCAGTGCCACGCTCAGCCTGGACGGCGCCACCGACGGGCTGGCGCTGACGTCCCGTGAGTTCTCGCGGTACGTCGCCCTGCTGACGCAGGGACGTCCGACGCCCGGCGGGCTGACCGTGCGGGACGTCGTCGAGTTCGGCCGCTACCCGTACCGGGGCCGCTGGGGACGGCCCGATCCGGACGGCCCCGCCGCCGTCGAGCGGGCGCTCGCGCTCACCGGCGTCGACGGCCTCGCCGACCGCGGCGCGGACCACCTCTCCGGCGGGCAGTTGCAGCGGGTGTGGCTCGCCAGCTGTCTCGCCCAGGAGACCGGCGTACTGCTCCTGGACGAACCCACGACCTACCTGGACCTGCGCTACCAGGTCGAACTCCTCGACCTCGTCCGCGACCTGGCGGACGAGCACGGCATCGCCGTCGGTGTCGTCCTGCACGACCTCGACCAGGCGGCGGCCGTCGCCGACCGGATCACGCTCCTCGAAGCGGGCCGGATCGTCGCCGACGGACCGCCCGAGGACGTGCTGACGCCGGAGCGGCTCACCGCCGTCTACGGCATCCGGATCGACGTCGACACCGACCCCCTGACCGGCCGGCTGCGCACCCGCCCGATCGGCCGCCACCACATACGCACCCCCCGCACACGAACTCCCGAAAGGCTCGGCACCACCTCATGAGACGCCTCCTGCTCACCGCGGCCGCCACCACCGCCGCGGCGCTCACCCTGGCCGCCTGCGGCACCACCGAACCCGCCGCCGACAAGACGGAGAAGAAGGCCTCCGAGGCGATCACGCTCAAGGACGGCAAGGGCACCGAGGTGAAGCTCGACAGGCCGGCCACCAAGGTCGTCGCCACCGAGTGGAACGTCGTCGAGAGCCTCGTCTCGCTCGGGGTGGACCCGGTCGGCGTCGCGGACGTCAAGGGCTACAAGACCTGGGACAGCGCCGTTCCGCTCAAGAACGAGCCCAAGGACATCGGCACCCGCGGCGAGCCGAGCATGGACACCGTCGCCTCCCTCGCCCCGGACCTCATCGTCGCCACCACGGACCTCACCCCCGCCGCGGTGAAGCAGCTGCGCGAGGTCGCACCGGTGATCGAGGTGACGTCCGCCGACGGCACCGGCCAGATCGACCGGATGCTGGACAACGTCGACCTCATCGCCAAGGCCACCGGCACCACGGACAGGGCGAAGTCGCTGCGCGAGGGCTTCGAGGCCAAGGTCGCCGAGGGCAAGAAGGCCCTGGCCGACGCCGGGATGGCCGGCAAGGACATCGCCTTCGCGGACGGTTACGTCGCCTCCAACCAGGTCTCGATCCGCCCCTACACCGCCACCTCGCTCATCGGTGAGGTCAACGAGGCCGTCGGTCTGAAGAACGCCTGGACGGTCAAGGGCGACGAGGCCTACGGTCTCGGCGCCACCGACGTCGAGGGCCTGACCAAGCTCCCCGAGGACACCCAGTTCGCCTACATCGGCAACGACGACGACCCGAGCGCCACCCCCTTCACCGGTGAGCTGGCCAAGAACCCGGTGTGGAAGTCCCTGCCGTTCGTGAAGGCCGGGGACGTGCACCGCCTCGACGACGGCATCTGGATGTTCGGCGGTCCCGGGTCGATGGAGGCGTACATCGACGCCGTCGTCGGCGCGCTGACGAAGTAGCGAGGCCATGGCCGTCACCACGACCGAACCCGCCACCGAGCCCACCGCGGCCCGTCCGTCGACGGTCCCGTCGTCCCGGTCGGGCGCGGCCGCGGTGACGGCCGGAATCGTCCTGCTGGTCGCCGTCCTCGCCGTCGTCGACATCACCCAGGGCACCGCCGCCGTCGGACCCTCCGAGGTCTTCAAGGCCCTGACCGGCCGGGCGGACCCCGACGACGCGTCCGTCGTCGTCGCCTCCCGGCTGCCCCGGATGACCGCGGGGCTCCTGGTCGGCGCCCTGCTGGGCATGGCCGGCGCGGTGCTCCAGGCGGTCAGCCGCAACGTGCTGGCCTCGCCCGACACCCTCGCGGTGAACGCGGGTTCCTATCTGGCGCTCGGGCTGGCCGGTGCCACCGGCGTCTCGCTGCCGATGCTCGCCTCGTCCGGCATCGCCTTCGTGGGCGGCCTGGCGGCGGCGGCAGTCGTGCTCGGACTCTCCGGCCTCGGCACGGGCACCGTCCGGCTCGTGCTGGCCGGCACCGCGCTGATGCTGGGGCTGCACTCCATGACGCAGGCACTCCTGCTGCTCTTCCCGGAGCAGACCAAGGGCCTGTACGAGTGGAACCAGGGCAGCATCGCCCAGAACGGCTTCGACGGCGTCCTGCAGATGCTGCCGATCGCCCTGGTCGGCGTGGCCGGCCTGCTGCTGACGGCCCGCCGGGTGGACGCGCTGGCCCTCGGCGACGACGCGGCGCGCGGTCTCGGCGTCCCGGTGCGGGCGACCCGGGTCACGGTCGTCGTGCTCGCGGCGCTGCTCTCCGCCGCCGCGGTCACGCTCGCCGGACCGATCGGTTTCGTCGGCCTGTGCGCACCCGCCCTGGTGCGCCCGCTCGCCCGCCGCTTCCGCGGCTTCGCCCGCTCCCGTACGGCCATGCCCGCGGCCGCGCTCACCGGCGCGGCCCTGGTGCTCGGTTCGGACGTGCTGCTGCGGGCGTTGATCTCGGACGCACGCTCGGTGTCCGTGCCCACGGGCGTCGTCACGAGCCTGGTCGGCGCCGTGTTCCTGGTCGCCATGGCGCTGCGGGTGCGCGACACCGCCGGGGCCGGGGCGCCAGACCGGCTGCGGATCCCGAGCCGGGCGGTGTTCCTGGCCACGGTCGCCGTCCTGGTCGTGCTCCTGGTCGGTCTCGTGATCGCGGCCGTGCTGGTGGGCGACAGCAAACTGCTGCTCGGCGACGTCGTCAACTGGGCCCAGGGCCGGGCCGGCCGGACCGTCTCCTTCGTGCTGGACACGCGGGTGCCGCGGGTGCTCGCCGCGCTGGGCGCGGGCGCGGCGCTCGCGCTGGCCGGCACGCTCGTGCAGGCCGTCACCCGCAACCCGCTGGCCGAACCGAACGTCCTCGGCGTGACGGGCGGCGGCGCCCTGGGTGCGGTGATCCTGGTGACCACCGTGCCGGCCGCCGGGACCTGGGGCGTGGCGGGAGCCGCGTTCGCGGGGTCCGCGGTCACCGCGGTCCTCGTCTTCGGGCTCGCCGCGCGGGGCGGTTTCCGGCAGAACCGGCTGGTCCTCGTCGGCATCGGCGTGGCCTCCGGGACGGCGGCGCTGATCAGCCTGCTGATCGTGCTCACCGACCCGTTCAACGCCAACAAGGCGCTGACCTGGCTGTCGGGTTCGACCTACGGGCGGACCATGCCGGACGTCGTGCCGGTCGCGCTGGCGCTGCTGGTCGGCATCGGTGTCGCGGTCGCCCGGCGCACCGAGCTGGACCTGATCTCGCTGGACGAGGACACCCCGCGGCTGCTCGGCCTGCGGCTGGCACCCGGGCGGCTCGGCTTCCTGGTGCTGAGCGTCGTCCTCAGCGCGACCGCGGTGGCCTGCGCGGGCACCATCGGGTTCGTCGGGCTGGTGGCGCCGCACGCGGCCCGCGCCCTGGTGGGCCGTCGGCACGTGCGGGTCGTACCGGTCGCGATCCTCCTCGGCGCCACGCTGGTCTGCGCCGCCGACCTCCTCGGCCGCACGGTCATCGCCCCGGCCCAGCTCGGCGCCGGGCTCATGACGGCGGTGATCGGGACGCCGTACTTCCTGTACCTGCTGGTACGGAGCCGTCGCTAGGGCCTGTCCGGCGGGGGAAATCCGGGTGCCGGCGGGCCGGGTGCCCGAGTACGGTGCCGGCATGGACCGGCGCGCCGCGGACGGGGGCCACGCGGGCCTGCTGAACGTCATCGACCTCGAGGCCACCTGCTGGGACGGGCAGCCGCCGCCCGGCGAGGTGAGCGAGATCGTCGAGATCGGGCTCGCCGTGGTCGACCTCGGCGCCCGGGAGCGGGTGGCCCGGCACCGGATCCTGGTGCGGCCCGCCCGCTCCCGCGTCAGTGCCTTCTGCACGGAGCTGACCGGCCTCACCCAGGCCGAGGTCGACCGGGGCGCGGGTTTCGCCGAGGCCTGCGCGACGCTGGTGCGCGAGCACGGCGCGGGTGTGCGGCCCTGGGCGAGCTGGGGCGACTACGACCGCAAGCAGTTCCTCCGCCAGTGCGCGGCCGACGGCGTGCCCTACCCCTTCGGCCGGCCGGCCGAGCGTGCGCACACCAACGCCAAGGCGGTCTTCACCGAGGCGTACGGGCTGCGCCGGCGGCCCGGCATGGCGCGGGCCCTGGAGATCGCCGGGCTGCCCCTGGAGGGGCGGCACCACCGGGGAGTGGACGACGCCTGGAACATCGCGGCGCTGGTACTCCGGCCGGCCGTTCGGGCTGCCTGGCCCGGCTCTTGTTAGACGCGACGTCAAGTTACTGAACCGTAATGAGTCAGGTGCTACCCACGGTAACGCCTGTCCGGTTACGGTCCCGTAACCCCACAGGAGCAGCGCGACCACGGCCCTGACCCCACGGGACCGCGGACGACCGGATCCGGCCCTTCCCCAGGAGGTTCGCCATGCCCCCACGTCCCCGCATGCTCGCCGCGGCGATCACCGCCGCGCTCGCCCTCGGCGCCCAGGCCGTCCCGGCCGCCGCGGCCGACGGCCCGGCCGGCGACTCGACGACCACGACCTCCCGCGGCGTCGAGATCCCCGCCTTCTACACCCCGCCGTCCGAACTCCCCGGCGCCGACGGCGCGCTGATCCGCAGCGAGCCGCTCCCCCTGGCGCTCAGCCTGCCGGGCATCGACGGCCCCCTGCCCGGCCGGGCGACCCGGCTGATGTACAAGTCCACCGACGCGAACGGCGAAGCCGTCGCCGTGACCGGCGCCTACATCGAACCGGCCGCGAAGTGGCGCGGCGACGGCCCCCGCCCCCTGGTCGCTGTCGCGCCCGGCACCATGGGGCAGGGCGACCAGTGCGCCGCCTCGATGGCCCTGGAGCACCCGCTGCGGCTCAACGGCCAGACGGTCTCCGTCGGTTACGAGGACCTCTCGGTCTACCGGCTGCTGCTGCGCGGCGTCGCCGTCGTCGTCACCGACTACGTCGGCCTCGGCACCACCGACCGGCTGCACACCTACGTCAACCGCGTCGACGGGGCCCACGCCGTGCTGGACGCCGTACGCGCCGCGCGCTCCCTGGACTCGGCGTCCGTCACCTCCGAGTCCCGGGTGGGTCTGTTCGGGTACAGCCAGGGCGGCGGTGCCACGGCGGCCGCGGCCGAGCTGCAGCCCTCCTACGCCCCGGACGTCCAGCTGGCCGGCACCTATGCCGGGGCCCCGCCGGCCGACCTCACCGAGGTGACCAAGGCGATAGACGGCAGCGACCTCGCGGGCGCCCTGGGCTGGTCGCTCAACGGCTTCCTGCAGAGCGAGCCCGCCCTGCGGCCCATCGCCGACCGGTACATCAACGAGGCGGGGCAGGAGGCGCTGACGGACCTGTCCACCATGTGCGTGGGCGACGCGCTCTTCGGCTACGGCGGCGACAGCAGCACGGACTGGACCAAGACCGGTCAGTCCATCAGCGACGTCATCCGCGCCGAACCCGCGCTGCAGAGCTTCCTCGCCGAGCAGCGCATCGGCTCGATCCGGCCCGGCAGCCCGGTCCGCGTGGCCACGGGCGTCGGCGACGACCTGGTCCCCCACGGCCAGGCCCGCCAACTGGCCGTCGACTGGTGCGGCAAGGGCGGAAAGACAACCTACGTGCCCGTACTGCTCCCGGGCGTGGGCAGCGGCCTGCTCAACCACTTCGCACCGTTGCTCGCCGACCAGGGCAACGCCATCGCCTGGCTCACCGACCGGCTCTCCGGCGAGCCCGCCGGCTCCAACTGCTGGAGCATGCCCGTACAGCCCTGAGCCCTGCCCCCGGCATGCGCCGACCCCGGATTCCTGCACAGAATTCGCTCAGGCGAATCGTGGCGGAGCGACGGAGAGGCGACGGCGTGGTGGAGGCGAAGCCCGACGGCGGGTCGGATCCCCCGGACGGGGCGAGGATGCCGGGCACGATCACGCACCTGCCGCGGCAGGTGCGCGAGGAGCTGACCCGCCGGCTGCGCCGCACCGGGCGGGCCTTCCGCGAGGAGGACGTCCAGGTCGTCGAGGCACCGCTGCTCAAGCGCGCGGTCGGGGCCTCGGCGCTCGGCAACTGCATGGAGTGGTTCGACTTCGGCGTCTACAGCTATCTGGCCGCCACCATCGGGAAGGTGTTCTTCCCCGGCGCCTCCCCGGCCGCCCAGGTCATCTCCTCCTTCGCCACCTTCGCCGCGGCCTTCGTCGTACGCCCGCTCGGCGGTCTGGTCTTCGGGCCGCTCGGGGACCGCATCGGACGGCAGAAGGTGCTCGCCACCACCATGATCATGATGGCTCTCGGCACCTTCTCCATCGGCCTGATCCCCAGCTACGCCACCATCGGCATCGCCGCCCCGGCCCTGCTGCTGCTCGCCCGGATGGTCCAGGGCTTCTCCACGGGCGGCGAGTACGGCGGCGCCACCACCTTCGTCGCCGAGTACTCACCCGACCGGCGGCGCGGCTTCCTCTCCAGCTGGCTCGACTTCGGCACCTTCGTCGGCTACGCCCTCGGTTCGGCGCTGGTCACCGTCCTGAACCTGGCACTGACCGACGCCCAGATGCTGCACTGGGGCTGGCGGCTGCCGTTCCTGATCGCCGGACCGCTCGGCGTCATCGGCCTGTACATGCGGCTCAAGCTGGAGGAGTCGCCCGCCTTCCAGCAGCAGCTCGACGAGCACGAGAAGGGCCTGGCACAGGAGTCGGCGGGCAGCGAGTTCAAGACCATCGTGCGAGAGCACTGGCGCCCGCTGCTGGTGTGCATGGGCCTGGTGCTGCTCTACAACGTCACCAACTACATGGTGACCGGCTATCTGCCGACGTACCAGACGGAGACCCTGGACCGCTCCAGCGGCTTCGCGGACGTGCTGGTGCTGATCGGCATGGTGTGGATCGTGCTGCTGATCACCTTCCTGGGCCGGCTCAGCGACCACGTCGGCCGCCGCCCGCTCTACGCCACCGGCGCGGCGGCGATGATCGTCCTCGCCGTCCCGGCCTTCCTGCTGCTGAAGGCGGACGGCGTCTGGGCGCCGGTGGCCGGGGTCCTGCTGCTGTCCACCCTGCTGGCCTGCTTCGCCGCGCCGAGCGCCGCCACCCTGCCGGCGCTGTTCCCGACCGCCGTGCGCTACGCCGCCATGGCCATCGGCTTCAACTTCGCCGTCGCGGCCTTCGGCGGCACCACACCGCTGGTCGCCGAGGCGCTGGTCAGCATCACCGGCGACGAACTGATGCCCGCCTACTACCTGATGGCCGCGGGCGCCGTCGGCCTGGTGACCGTGAGGTTCCTGCCGGAGAGCGCCCAGGTGCCGCTGCGCGGTTCGCAGCCCATGGTCGGCTCCCGGCACGAGCAGCGCGAACTCATCACGACCTCGAAGGACCTCTACAGCTTCTCCAAGGACCGCTCGGGCGCCGTCTGACGCCGCGCCGCGGGCCGTCGTCCGCGCGCGAACGGGAGTGCCGCGCCCGAGCCCACGGCGACCCCGGCGAAGACCAGGGCGCTGCCCACGGCCTGGGCGGCGCCGTAGGAGCCGGTGCCGACGAGCGGTGCCGTGCACGCGGCGGCGACCGGGATCAGCCCGGAGAACAGGGTGGCGCGCTCGGCGCCGATCCGCTGCATGCCCATGTACCAGCACACGAACCCGACGACGGTGACCACCACCGCCTGCCACAGCAGCGCGCCCGCCTCCACCGCGTCGGGCCGGCGCAGCCACCCGGTCCCGTCGGCCAGGACACCGGCCAGCGCCGACTCGGCCGCCGCGACACCGCACACCACGGTGGAAAGCAGCCGCGGGCCCAGCGGCCGCAGTACGGGCACCGCCAGCACCGCGAAGCCGACCTCGCCGACCAGGGCGCACACGGAGAAGGCGATGCCCGCGCCGTCGGTGCGCCCCCAGCCCTGGACCGTGAAGGCGCCCACGGCCACGAACAACGCCCCGTACAGGACGATCCGTTGCGGACGGCGCCCCTCCAGGAGGGGGACCAGGACTGCGACGACCACGGGCGCGCAGCCCACGAAGACGCCTGGCACCGCGGGCTCGGCCGTGCGTTCCGCGGCGAGTACGGCCAGGTTGAAGCCGACCATGCCCACGGCCGCCAGCAGCGCCAGGCGCAGCCACCGGGCGGTGCCGAGGGCGCGCAGCCGGGCCGCCGCGCCGGGCCCGGCCAGCGGGACGAGCAGCAGGAAGGCCAGGCCGTAGCGCAGGAACTGACCGCCGGCGTACGGGTAGTCGCCGAGCAGGCTGTTGGCGGTGAAGGACCCTCCGACGAGGACGCATGCGAGCGCGGCGAGCAGGGACCCGCGCGTGGTGGTGGCGTTCATGGCCACGACGCTAGAGAGCGCGGCGGCCTGTCACGGGGTCCACTTCGCGTGCGCCGTCGGGGACCAATCCGCGACGAGGACCGTCCCTAACCGGACCGGGCGTCACCACTTCCCGGCTCCCCGCGCTCCCGGTTCGGGACGCGCCGACCCGGGCGTCGCGCCCGGCACCGGTGGCTACGTACGCGTCCCGGCCGCGTGGCCGGCCCGGCCGCCCGCGCCGAGCGGACCGGTGGGTCCCAGTGCGTCCTCGGCCTCCAGGCGGGGCAGTTCACGGCGGGACAGCCGGGCCACCGCGGGCGGCAGTGCCGCGCGTCCCAGCTGCACCAGGCGCAGCCGGCCCGGCACGTACACGGCGCTGCGGCGGCGCTCCAGCGCGCGGACCAGCCGGGCGGCGACGTCCTCCGCCGGGAGGGTGCGGCGGGCCGGGGGCGGCATGTGGGCGCGCAGTTCGCGCAGGACCGGGTGGCGGTCGGCGTCGCGGATCATGTCGGTGTCGATCCAGTTGAGGTAGGCGATGCCCACGGCGACGCCGCGGTGGGCCACCTCGGCGCGCAGCGAGTGGGCGAAGGCCTCCACGCCCGCCTTGGAGGCGCAGTAGGCGCTCATCATGGGCGCGGCACCCAGCGAGGCCAGCGAGGCGATCTGGAGGTGGTAGCCCGCGGTGTCGAGCAGGTCCGGCAGGAAGGCGCGGGCCGTGTGGGCGCTGCCGGTCAGGTTCACGTCGACGACGCGGCGCCACTCGGCGGGGTCCGACGTGGCGAAGGGCCCGCCGTGCGCGACCCCGGCGTTCGCCACCACGACCGACGGCTTCCCCAGGCTCCGGCGCGTCTCCCCGGCCGCGTCGGCCAGCGCGGCGGGGTCGGTGACGTCGGCCTCGACGGCGAGCGCCGGGGTCGGCAGGTCCGCCGCGAGGGCGTCCAGCCGGGGCTTCTCGAGACCGAGCAGCGCGATCCGGGCGCCGCGCAGTGCGCAGGCGCGGGCCAGGGCGGCGCCGAGTCCGCGCGCGGCGCCGGTCACCACGACGGTGCGGTTCTGCAGGGGACTGTCTGTCACCGGTCGGCCCTTTCCTCGGGTGCTTGGCGTACGGTCGCGACGGTCAGTGCCGGTCACCCGCCCGGTCCCGCCGGGTCAGGGCCCGCTGGAGCCGGGCGAGCCCCGCGAACCGGTGCTGGCGCAGTGCGGCGCGCGCGGCGTTGGCGCCGGGCGCGCCGTGCACCCCGCCCCCGGGGTGGGCGCCCGCGGAGGCGAGGAAGAGACCGGCCACCGGGGTCTCGGGCCGCCCGGTGCCGGGCACCGGCCGGAAGACGAGTTGCTGGTGCATGGCGGTGGTGCCGCCGTTGATGGCGCCGCCCTCCAGGTTGGCGTCCATGGCCTGGAGCGCCGGCGGGGCGAGCACGCGGCGGGCCCGTACCAGCGCCCGGAAGCCGGGCGCGAAGCGTTCCACCTGGCGTTCGACCCGGTCGGCCATCAGTTCCCGCTCCCCGGTGTCCCAGGTGCCGGTGATGCCCTCCTCGCCCGCGTCGGCGCGGATGTCGTGCGGGACGTGGGTGTAGGCCCAGGCGGACTCCGTGCCGCGCGGTGAGCGGGTCGGGTCCGTGGTGGTCATCTGGCCGAACAGCGAGAAGGGACGGTCGGGGACCTGCCGCATGGCGATCTGGGCGGCGAACCGGGTCAGTTCGTCGAGGCCGTCGGACAGGTGCACGGTGCCGGCCCGCGCCGCCGCCTCGCACCGCCAGGGCACGGGACCGTCCAGCGCCCAGTCCACCTTGAAGGTGGCGAAGTCCCACTGGAAGCGCCGCAGGTCGGTGCGGACCTGGTCCGGCAGGTCCGCCGGGGCGACCAGCCCGCCGAAGAGCGCGGGCACGGAGACGTCCGCGAGGACGGCGCGGCGGGCGGTGACCGTCTCCCCGTCGGCGGTGCGCACGCCGACGGCGCGCCGGTCGCGGACCAGGACCCGTTCGACGCGCCGACCGCAGTGCAGCGTGCCGCCCCGGGCGCGCAGCCGGCGGACCAGGGCCTCGGTGAGGGCGCCGGCGCCGCCGACCGGCACGGGGAAGCCGTAGGTCTGGCCGAGCATCGACATCAGCCAGCCGAAGCCGCCGCTGCCGGCCGCCTCGGGCGCGAGATCGGCGTGCAGGGCGTTGCCCGCCAGCAGCAGTTTGCCGCCCTCGCCCCGGAACTCCTCCTCGCCCATGCGGCGCACCGGCAGCACCAGGGTGCGGGCGAGCCTGAGTCCGCCCGCACCGCGCAGCCGCAGGGCCAGCCGGGCGGCGGCCCGCACCGGCGGGAAGGGGGTGAACAGGGCGTCCAGGATGTCGGCCCGGTAGCGGTCCCACACGGCGTGCAGCCGCTCCCAGGCGGCGCCGTCCCCGAGGGCGAAGGCGTCGAGGGAGGCGGCGGTGGTCGCGACGTCGCGGTCGAGGACGGCGCAGGTTCCGTCGGTCAGGGGGTGGGCCAGTACGTGGGGCGCGTGGGCCCAGCGCAGCCCGTGCTCCTCCAGCCGCAGTCCGCCGAGGACCGGGGAGGCGGCGGCGAGCGGGTAGAAGGAGCTGAACAGGTCGTTGACGAAGCCGGGGGCGACCTCGCCGTCGTGCCGCACCGCGCCGCCCGGCTCGGGCTGCTCTTCCAGGACCGTCACGCTCCAGCCGGCGTCGGCCAGCAGGTTCGCCGCCACCAGCCCGTTGGGTCCGGCCCCGACCACGACGGCGTCAGGCACGGCCGGTTCCCGGCCGGTACTCCACGGACCCCGTCGCGGCCGGGGGGTCGGGACGGCACCGCTCTCCGGCCGCGGACTCGCACAGTGTCGCGAGCCTGGCGAGCATGGCCCGGTGCCGCACCTGGATCAGCGCCTCGACGCCGACGTTGTGCAGCAGGCCGCCGGGGCCGCGCAGGGGGTGTTCGTCCACGATCACCAGGCACTGCTCGCCCCAGGGGCGCAGCTCGACGGCGATCCGGGCGGTGCCGAGTCTGCCCGCCTTCGCCTCCAGTTCCAGCTCGGAGCCCGGCACGCAGCGTCTGACCACCGACTCGTTGTGCAGCCGCAGCGGCCCGAGCCGCACCTCGTACGCGATCGTGGCGCCGACCCGCGGCCACTGTCCGGCCCCGGGGGTGACCTCGGAGGGTCCCACGACCCATTCCACGTACAGGTCGCCGTCCGCGAGGACGTCCCAGACCGCGTCCGGGGTCGCCTGGATGAGCCTGTGCCGAACCGCCACGCGTACCTCCCACGTCTCCAGTGGCCGCCGTGCGGCCGTCGTCGCGAGGACGCAGCACTGAGTGCCCCGTCGGCGCCCGGCCAACCGGAGGGCGCCCGGCCAACCGGAGGGAACGGGTCGCCGCGGCGCCGAACCGGCCGGCCCGGAAAGGCAGTGCATTGGCATGGACCTGATGACAAGGGCTGGCTAAGCTCGAAGCGACCCGATGAGAGCGCTCTCAAACCGCGGTTGTTCCATGTCATCTGTTCCACCCCCACCTTGCTGGAACGACGAAGGGCAACTCCCGTGAGACGCAGCAGACTCAGGCACCTCGGCCTGGCCGGACTCCTCGTGCTCGGCAGCCTCACCGCGGTCGGCACCCTGCCGGCCTCGGCGGCCGACGCCCCCACCACCCACTCCCCCTCTTCCTCCGCCGAGCAGCCGGCCTCCGCCGGTCTGCTGGACGCCATGCAGCGGGACTTCGGCCTCACCCGGGCCGAGGCCGAGGACCGGCTCGCGGCCGAACGCGAGGCCACCGGCATCGAGCCCGCGGCACGCCGGGCGGCCGGAAAGGCCTTCGGCGGTTCCTGGTTCGACGCGGACGCCGGACGGCTGACGGTGGCCGTCACCCCGGACGCGGCACCCTCGACCCTGCGGGCGGTCCGCGCCACCGGGGCGCAGGTCCGCACCGTGGAGCACAGCGCACAGCAGCTCGACGCGGCCAAGGCACGCGTCGACCGACTCGACGCACCGGCCGGAGTGAGCAGCTGGCGCGCCGACCGGGCCACCAACAAGGTCGTCGTGGACGTGGTCGCGGGTGAACGCGCTGACAACGATGTCCAGAGCTTCCTGAAGCAGGCCCGCGAGACCGCTCCGGTCACGGTGCGGACGGTGCCGTCGGCACCGCAGACCTTCGCGGCGGGCACCGTCGGCGGTGACCCCTACTACACCGGCAACGTCCGTTGCTCCATCGGCTTCTCGGTGCACGGCGGGTTCGTCACCGCCGGGCACTGCGGCCGGGCCGGCGCCGGGGTCAGCGGCTGGGACCGCTCGTACATCGGCACCTTCCAGGGCTCGTCCTTCCCCGACAACGACTACGCGTGGGTCAGCGTGGGCAGCGGCTGGTGGACAGTACCGGTCGTGCTCGGCTGGGGCACCGTCTCCGACCAGCTCGTGCGCGGCTCGAACGTGGCGCCCGTCGGTTCCTCGATCTGCCGCTCCGGTTCGACCACGCACTGGCACTGCGGCACGGTGCTGGCCCACAACGAGACGGTCAACTACAGCGACGGCTCGGTGGTGCACCAGCTGACCAAGACCAGCGTGTGCGCCGAGGGCGGCGACTCCGGCGGCTCCTTCATCAGCGGTGACCAGGCGCAGGGCGTCACCTCGGGCGGCTGGGGCAACTGCTCCAGCGGCGGGGAGACCTGGTTCCAGCCGGTCAACGAGATCCTGAACCGCTACGGCCTGACCCTGCACACGGCCTGACCGGACGGCGGTGGGGAGGGACGGACCGGTGTCCGCGGTCCGTCCCTCCCCGGCCGCCGGTGTCCGCGGTCCGTCCTTCCCGGCCGCCGGTGTCCGCGGTCCGTCCCTCTCCGGCCCTCCGTGTCCGCGGTTTCGCGGTCCCCCGCGTGCCGGTGGGCTCAGACGTCGCCGGGTCCGGTCCCGGGCTCCGGCACGTCCAGGCCCGTCGCCGTGGTCAGCCGACGGTAGGCGGCCCGCGCGTGGACCAGACGGGCCAGCGCCGTGCCGACGAGGGCCGCGCCGAGCAGACAGGCCAGCCAGAGCGCGTCCCGCCGGCCGGCCCAGGTGAGCGTGCCGGCCGGTGGTATGGCGAAGCCGTTGAGGGACAGCCAGCACAGCACGGCCGTCCCCGGTGCGGCCGTGAACCGGGCGCAGAGGCCGAGCACGGCCGCCAGCAGGGAGAGCGCGACCAGGGCGAGTCCCGGACGCCCCGCGCCCACGATGCCGTTGAGCAGCCCGACCAGGAGAAGGGCGCCGCCGAACGCACCGGCCCACACCAGCGGAGCCGCGACCGGCCTGGGAACGGGTCTGGCACCGCTGCCCAGGGGCACCCACTCGATCATGCTGACGGCTCCTTCCGGTCCCGGACGCGTCCGACCACGGCGTCGGACAACGACCCTGTGGGCAGATTGTCCCACCGGGAGCCGGACCGCCGTGCCGCCCGGGGCGACGACCGGCCACGCCGACGGGCCACGCCGACGGGCCTCGTTGCGCGGCCGTTCGCGCGGCCGTTCGCGTGCCCGGCTAGTGCTCCGCCTCGGTGTGCTCCGAGGCGGACGACGACCCGAACGAGGGCGAGGCCTGGGCCGGCACCGGCACCGGGCCCCGCTCCGGGCGGCCGTCGCTTTCGGTCCCCGCACCGGTCCCGCCGCCCGCCGCCGCGACCGGTGTCCTGGTCCCCGGCAGGAGTCCGCCGACGGCTCGCAGCGCGGCGGCGAGGACGTGGGCGCGTCCGGCGACGATGGGGCCGAGCACGGCGAGGACGAGCACGTATCCCGCGATGAAGGGAGCGAGCCGGGCGTCGAGTCCGGCACCCGCGGCCATGGCGGCCAGGATCAGCGCGAACTCCCCGCGGGCGACGAGGGTGGTGGCGATCTCCGCGGCCGGTTCGGAACCGTAGTGGTAGACCCGGGCGACGCACAGCCCGGCGACGATGTTCATGACGACGGTCAGGGCCGCCGCCGCGGCCACCGGACCGGCGACGGAGGCGAGGTCGCCGGGGTCGATGGCGAGCCCGAAGGCGAAGAAGAAGATGGCCGCGAAGGCGTCGCGCAGCGGGTGCACCAGTTCGCGGATCCGCGGCCCCGAGGGGGTGCCGGCGAGGATCAGACCGACCATGAAGGCGCCGATGGCGTCGGCGACGCCCAGGATTTCGGAGATACCGGCGACGAGCACCGCGGCACCGAGGAAGCTGATGACGAGCAGTTCGTTGTCCCGCGTGTGGATCAGTCGCCCCACGAGCCGGGTGCCGTAGCGGGCCGCGGCGGCCAGTACCAGCAGGAAGCCGAAGGCCTTGCCCGCCTGGAGGGCCGTGTCGGCGACGCCGTGCGCGCCGGAGATCACCGGCTGCAGGGCGGCCAGGTACAGCGCGAGGAAGATGTCCTCGACGACGATGACACCGAGGATCAGGCGGGTCTCCGGGCGGCCGATCCGGCCCAGGTCGATGAGGATCTTGGTGACGATCGCGGAGGAGGAGATGCCGAGCACCCCCGCCAGCACCAACGCCTCCCGCACGCCCCAGCCGAGGACGAATCCGAAGCCGAGTCCGGCACCCACGTTCAGGAGCAGGTAGATGCCCCCGGCGGTGAGCAGCCGTTTGCCGCCGCTCTTGAGGTCGTCGAGGTGGAACTCCAGCCCGAGGTAGAAGAGGAGCAGTACCAGTCCGAGTGCGGAGAGCATCTCGAAGTCGTGCGCGTCCTCCACCAGGACGAAGCCCGGGGTATGAGGGCCGAGCAGGATGCCGGCGAGCATGAACAGAGGGATCGTCGGAAGTCCGATCCTCCCGCCGAGGCGGGCGAGGAACGCGGCGGCGACGAAGGCGCCGCCCATGGCGAGCAGGGTGTCAGCGTGTCCCACGGGTCACCGCCCTCGACCGCGCGGAGGTTCGGGAGGGCTTCACTTGACGGGGATTGATGCGGGTTCTCCTTCTTCGGGGATGCGCCGTCGGACAGGCGGACAAGCGAGCAGGCGGGCAGGCGGGCAGGCGGGCAGGCGGGCAGGCGGGCAGCAGACGGTCGAGTGCGTCGGCCCGGGGCGCCGGTGCCCCGGACACCGCCCCGGCACCAGGGGGCGCACGGCGCACCCGGAACGGACGGCCAACCGGCGACGCCCGTGAACGGGCGGGACGGACCTGCCCGCGCCCAGCCCCGGCCCCGGCCTCGGAAAGCCCCCGGGCGCAGCGTCGGTACACGGTCACACGCCGGGCCCGGGCACGGCCATCGGGGACGACACCCAAATGGTCCGGCGGCCGACACCCATCGCCCCGGCGGGGGAGCCGCTCGGCGGCCGGAGCAGGATGCGCCGCGGCCGATTCGGGGATCCCGGCCGCGGCGCGTCCCGCGGCCCCGGGCACGGGAGGACGACGCGCGCCGGGGCATGACCGGCGAATTCCCCGGCTCTCCGCCACGACACTGCACCAACCGAGTGATGGTCAGGGACCGCGCCCGAGAACGCCGTCCGCCCCGCCGCGGGATGCGACGGGGCGGACGGCTTGCGGACGGTCCGTCAGCACGGTGTGGTTGCCATCAACTTCTCGAACGAAGCCATGCAGTCCGGGCAGTGACGCGCCCGTTCACCGTCGGATGCCTCGATACGTTCGCGGAGCTGCTGTCCGCAGAGTGTGGCCGCGGCCTGTTTGGACAGTACGTGCCACACCAACGCTCCGCCCGCCTTCTCCGGGCCCACGCACATTTCGTACATGATCGGCCTCCCAGCCTGGACGCCGCTGACACTCTCCAGGAGACACCGGTTCGGCCGTGACCAGTACCGCTCGGGGGCCATTCGGGTGACGGCCGCTTCGGCCGCCCGGGTCGGACGCGCACCCGCAGGACTGCAAACGATCAGCCAACCGGCCCTGCACGAGTGGTGGCATGACGCGACGTCGACGGGTGACCTGACGCCCGGTCAGAGCGCGTGCGCGCCGGTGACGAGGATGCCGCTGCGGAGGCGGGCGCGGATGCGGCGCGGCGGGATCCCACCCGCCGGGACGGACACCCGGGGCCGGTCCCGGGGTTTTCCTCAGCCGGCCGCGTTGTCGGTGCGCAGCCTCACCTGTTCCTCCAGCCGCCGCAGGCTGCCGTCGAGGGCCTCGGCCACCGTCCGCTGCCCCGGGTCGTGGCTGTCGTCGAAGAACGACAGGTGCACCGTGACCTCGCTGGCCCCGCTGTCGAGTCCGGCGACCTGGAGCCAGCCGGCGTAGCTGCCCTGCTCACGGGTGCCCCACTCCAGCCGCATCTGCTCGGGCCGGGCGCTCAGCAGCGCCGAGGTGTCGTGGTCGGTGCGGTCCTCGTGCACGGTGACGGCGGGTGGTTCCTCCGGCTCCACGTGCAGGTCCCGGGGCAGCCAGGTCTCCAGCTGTCCGACGTTCGCGGCCTGGTCGAAGACCTGCTCCGGCTGGGCGGGCATGGTGCGGGAACGCTCGTACTCGGTCATGCGGCACCACTCCTCGGCGCTCGGGATCGTACGAGGGGACGCGTGCCCCTTCTGCCGGGGCCGAAGCGCTCGCGCGGGGCGCTTCGGTCCGACGGGCGGCGCGGGCCGGGCGGTGCCAGACTGCTGGGCACTCGTCCCCGCCGCGGCGGACTCTCGGCGGCGGGGTGGGCGTACCGAGTCCTTGCGCCGTCTGATGCACTCGATCCTGGCGATGCAGGAGGGGCGGCTGCGGGACGACGCGAGGCTGCTGATGTCCGAGTGGCGGCCGCCTTCGTGAGGCGGCACCGGTGTCCGCCTCACACGGCGTGCCCGCGGGCGCGCAGCCAGGCGTGCACGGTGTCCTTGTCCGCCGGGGTGATCCGCACGGGGCCCGCCACATAGGGGCCCTCGTCCTCGGTGAAGCCGGTGTCCGTGACCCTGGCGGTGACCCAGGTGGCCAGGTCCTGGGCGGACCGGTCGGACAGCGCGTCCCGTTCCCATCCGTCCCGGGCCTCCCCGGCGGCCTCGTGATCGTGCCGCTCGGTCTCGGCCAGCCAGGCCGCCACCAGCCGTTCCACGGTCCGGCGGCCGGCGGAGTCGGTCCGCTGTCGCATCCGCTCGTCGCTCATGCCGGCCGAGTGCCCGCGATACCTGCGCGCCTCACACCGGCACGTGCCGCGGTGTCGGCGGTACGGCGCCGGGTACCCGCCCGGCGAGAAGGGGAGGGCCGGTCCGGTCCGTTCCGCCGACGGCGACAGCCCGGGAAGGGGACAGCGATGAGGCAGCCCGCCGACGATCACGCGAGCGGCCGACGGGCCGGCGTCTCCGAGCTGCGCCCGGCCGACGGGGACCGTGGCCCCGTCCCCCGCCGCGAGGCACCTCGCGAGGATCTCCCGCTCGACCGCAACCAGGCGATCCTCCAGGCCGCCAAGCAGGTGGGCTCGACCCTGAAGAAGGCGGAGCACCCGTTCGCGCTGGCCGGCAGCGTCGCCGTGTACGCGCACGGCGGCACCCAGAACCTCCAGCACGACGTCGACTTCTGCATCCGGCCGCAGGACGCGGACGCCGTCGCCGCGACGCTGCGGGAGGCGGGGCTGACGGTGTACACGCCGCCCGAGGACTGGCTGCTCAAGGCGGACTGCCTCGGGCAGCAGGTCGACCTGATCTTCGAGCTGGCGCACGAGCCGGTCACGACGGCTCTGCTGGACCGGGCCCGGGACCTGTCGGTCGACTCGGTCCTGATGCCGGTCCTGTCGCCGACCGACCTGCTGCGCGGTCTGCTGGCCGCCTTCTCGGAGCACCACTGCGACTTCGGTGCGGTACTGCCGATCGCCCGCACCCTGCGCGAGAAGATCGACTGGGCGGCGCTGCGCCGCGACTGCGGTGACGATCCGATGCCCGCCGCGTTCTTCTTCATCCTGGAACGGCTGGAGATCATCCCTCCGGCCGGTCCCCCGGCCACGGCCTCGAAGGAGGGTCCGCGATGAGCGACTCCGGCGGCCAGAACGTCGAATACCGTGTGGCGCACCTGCAGGACCGGCTCGCCGCGGAGGAACTGGGTGAACTCGGTGTCCGTGCCGAGGTGCGGGCCGGGGCGGTCGCGCTCACCGGGACGGTGCCCTCGGCGCAGTGCCGCGAGACCGTGCTGCGCCTGGCCCGTCAGGAGCTGGCCGGGCTGACCGTGCACGCCGACGTCGTGGTGGCCGAGGCCACCCGCCCCGACCACGCGGAGGAGCTGTGACCATCCGGGTCGCCGCCGTCGGGGACATCCACATGGGACCCGACAGCGAAGGGCTGCTGCGGCCGGCGTTCGAGACCCTGCCCGACTGCGCCGACCTGCTGCTGCTCGCCGGGGACCTTACCCGGCACGGCACCTCTCAGGAGGCACGGGTGGTCGCCCGGGAGGTGCGCGGTCTGCCGGTGCCGGTGGTCGCGGTCCTCGGCAACCACGACCACCACGACGAACGTCCCGAGGAGGTCACCGCGATCCTCCGGGACGCCGGGGTGACCGTGCTGGAGGGCGGGGCGACCGTCGTGGAGTGCGCCGGGGGCCGGGTGGGGATCGCCGGGACCAAGGGGTTCGGCGGCGGGTTCGTGGGGCGCAGCGCCGGTGAGTTCGGTGAGCCGGTGATGAAGGAGTTCGTGCGGACCACCCGCCGTTCGGCGGACAGCCTGCACGCCGCGCTGAAGCGGCTGGACGAGGAGGACTGCGCGGCGCGGGTGGCGCTGACCCACTTCTCCCCCGTCGCCGACACGCTCGCCGGGGAGCCGCCGGAGATCCATCCGTTCCTCGGCAGCTACCTCCTGGCGGAGGCGATCGACACGGCCGGCGCCGACCTGGCCGTCCACGGACACGCCCACCTGGGCACGGAGCACGGGATGACGGCGGGCGGAGTCCGGGTGCGCAATGTGGCGCAGCCCGTCATCCGCCGGGCCTTCAACGTCTATCGGCTGGAGGCTGCCTGACTGCCTGACCGGCCGTCAGCTCGGTTCGGCGTCCCGCGTCGTGCGTCCCAGGCAGGTGACGTCCGCGGGGTCGAGCCCGGACGCCGTGATCTCGTGGAAGCCCAGGCGGTCGTAGAAGGCCCTGGCCGGGGTGTTGGCCGTCGCCATGACCAGGTGGACGGCGGGGACGCCGCGTTCGCGCAGGGCCCGCCACAACGTCCGCATCAGGGTCCGGCCGTGGCCCTGGCCCTGCCAGTCGGGCAGCAGGTCGATGTGCAGATGGGCGGGGTAGGCCGCCAGCTCCGGGACGACCATGCGCTCCGGGTCGTGCAGCAGCCCGGCCATGACCTCGTCCGGGGTCCGGGTGCCGGGCGGGCCCTGCGGGGCCGGATACCGGTCGGCGACCCTCGGCAGCCACTTCGCCCGGAAGTCGGCGGCGAAGCGCGCGGTGTCCGCCGTGCCGAGGACGTAGCCGACCGCGCGGCCCCGCCCGTCGTCCAGCACGAAGGCCAGGCCCGGGTCCAGGTGGACGTAGGGCGCGGCGAAGATGGCCGGCAGGACGGCGGGGTCCGCGTACACGGGCCGGCTGTCCCGGCCGTTGTGCGCGGTCCGGATGCAGATGTCGTCGAGGGCCGGGGCGTCGGCGGGGCGGTAGGGGCGTACCGAGGCAGTCGCTGTCACCTCGGCATCCTGCCCGCTTGGGAGCGCTCCCACAAGTGGCTCGCTTCGATCGGTGGCGCCCGGGTACCCGGCGGCCGGCAGTGTGACGGGCGTGGGCGGGAGGCAGGCGATGGAGGACGCGACGGACCGGATCGCGCGGCCGTGGGGCGCACGGGTGCCCTACGGTCGGCACGAGACCTGGCCGGCCCGGGTGGACACGTTCCTCGCCGAAGGGGTGGAGCCCGGGGCGGTGCAGCGGTGGGTGCAGTCCGCGTCGATCCTGCACTCGGACGGCGACGCCATGGACATCGCGGTGGCCGACGGCCGCATGGTGGGCGTGCGCGGCCGGGACGTGGACCGGGTCAACCGGGGGCGGCTCGGTCCGAAGGACCTGTTCGGCTGGCAGGCCAACGCCTCCCGTGACCGGCTGACCCGGCCGCTGGTGCGGCGCGGCGGGGAGCTGGTGGAGACGGACTGGGACACGGCGATGGACCTGGTGGCCGCCCGCTCGCGCGAACTGCTGGACTCGCGCGGGCCGGGCTCGATCGGCTTCTACACGAGCGGTCAGCTGTTCCTGGAGGAGTACTACACGCTCGCGGTCCTGGCCCGGGCCGGCATCGGCACCAACCACCTCGACGGCAACACCCGGCTGTGCACCGCCACCGCCGCGGAGGCGCTGAAGGAGACCTTCGGCTGTGACGGGCAGCCCGGCAGCTACGACGACTTCGACCACGCCGACGTGGTCGCGCTGTTCGGCCACAACATCGCCGAGACCCAGCCCGTGCAGTGGATGCGGCTCCTCGACCGCCTGGAGGGTGCCGACCCGCCGCGTCTGCTGTGCGTGGACCCGCGCCCCACCCGCGTCGCCGATCACGCCGCCGTACACCTCGCGCCCCGCAGCGGCACCAACGTCGCCCTGCTCAACGCGCTGCTGCACGAGACGATCCGGCACGAGCGGATCGACCGGGACTTCATCGACGCGCACACCGTCGGCTTCGGGGAACTGGCCGCCCGGGTCGCCGACTGCACGCCCAAGTGGGCGGCGGAGATCTGCGACGTGCCCGCCGCCCGGATCGAGGAGGCGGCCGAACTCGTCGGCACCGCCGAAGCGTTGGTCTCCACGGTCCTCCAGGGTGTCTACCAGTCCCACCAGGCGACCGCCGCCGCCGTCCAGGTCAACAACCTGCACCTGATCCGCGGGATGCTGGGCCGGCCCGGTGCCGGGCTCCTCCAGATGAACGGCCAGCCCACCGCCCAGAACACCCGCGAGTGCGGGGCCAACGGCGACCTGCCGGGCTTCCGCAACTGGCAGAACGACGCCCACGTGGCCGACCTGGCCCGAGTGTGGAACGTCGAGCCGGAGGCCATCCCGCACTTCGCGCCGCCGACCCACGCGATGCAGATCTTCCGGTACGCCGAGCAGGGCTCGCTGCGGATGCTGTGGATCAGCGGAACCAATCCCGCCGTCTCGATGCCCGAACTGCCGCGCATGCGCTCGATCCTGTCGCAGGAGCGGCTGTTCACGGTCGTACAGGACCTGTACCTGACGGAGACCGCACAGCTGGCCGACGTGGTGCTGCCCGCCGCGACCTGGGGCGAGAAGACCGGCGCGCTCACCAACGCGGACCGCACGGTGCACCTGTCCTGCAAGGCGGTGGAGCCGCCCGGTGAGGCCAGGCCCGATCTGGACATCTTCCTGGACTACGCGCGGCGCATGGACTTCCGGGACAAGGACGGCGGACCGCTGATCACCTGGGACGGCCCCGAGCCGGCGTTCGAGGCGTGGAAGCGGTGCAGCGCGGGCCGCCCCTGCGACTACAGCGGGCTGTCCTACGCCAAGCTCCGCGACACCAGCGGCATCCAGTGGCCCTGCGACGACCGGGCCCCCGAGGGGACGGCACGGCTCTACACGGACGGCATCAGCTGGGCCGGTGCCGACCGGTGCGAGAGCTACGGCAAGGACCTGGAGACGGGGGCCGCGCAGGAGGTCGTGGAGTACCGCTCCCTCAACCCCGACGGCAGGGCGATGCTCAAGGCCGCCGCCTACCTGCCGCCGCACGAGGAGCCGGACGAGGAGTACCCGTTCCAGCTGACGACGGGACGGACGCTCTACCACTTCCACACCCGGACGAAGACGGGACGCGCGCCCCAGCTCAACGATGCCGCCCCCGACGTGTGGGTGGAGGTCTCCGCCGGGGACGCGGAGCGGCTCGGCCTCGGCGAGGGCGACCTGGTCGAGGTCACCGGCAGGCACGGCTCCCTGCGCGGGCGGCTGCGGGTGACCGGCATCCGGACCGGGCTGCTGTTCGTGCCGTTCCACTACGGCTACTGGGACACCGCGGGCGGGTCGGGGCCGGGCCCGGACACCCCCGGGCGGGCCGCGAACGAGACCACGGTCACCGACTGGGACCCAGCCTCCAAGCAGCCGCTGTTCAAGACGGCCACGGCCGCGCTCACCCTCGTGGAGCGCGGGGACGGCCGGGCCTCCCCGGCGCCGACCACCACCGCGTCCGCACCGGTCGCCGCGGGAGCCGCCCCGCCCACCTCGGGCGGACCGGCGGCGCGCACGACGGAGCAGGAAGCGACCGGGTTCCCGCACGGCCACGAGGAAGGCGCCCAGTGAACGGCATCGACCTGACCCTGCGCACGCTGCACCGCGGCGAACGGCATCTGGCCCACGACCTGGTGACCGTCGCCGAGCGGCACCGCACCGAGCACGAGGTCCACCATGTCGCCACCGACCTCGCCGGCTGGTCCCGCGAGCACATGCGGCGGCTCGCCCAGACCGCGGCGGAGCGCGGCGTGAAGCTGGGCGAGCCGCCGGACCACCCCGCGGACGGCGTCTTCTCGACCCTGCGGAAGAAGGCGTCCGAGGCGGTCGCGCACCGGCCGGAGCCGGGTCTGCTCCTCCTGCGCGACCTGCGGGAACTGCATGTCCGCGCGGCGGAGAACTCGCTGCACTGGGAGATGCTGGCCCAGGCCGCCCAGGCGTCGAAGGACAACGGCCTGCTGGCGGTCGCCTCCTCGTGCCACCCGCAGACACTGCGCCAGATGCGCTGGACCAACACCATGGTCAAAAATCTGGCGCCGCAGCTCCTCACCAGCCTCTGAGCTGCGTCTTGCCCGCCCGGCGCGGTGCCCGGCACCGCCGGTGCGCCACCGGGTGCCGAATGGCGGTGGCAGGCCGTGGCACCTGATGATCCCAGTGGGGCACCACCCCGCTGGTGTTCCCGTCGGTACCCCCTCCAAGAGAGCGAGACAGCGTCATGAGTCTTCTGCGTCTGGCCGGCCGGCCGATGCTCGCCTCGATGTTCGTCGCGGGCGGCCTGCAGTCTCTGCGCAGGCCCCAGGACGTGGCGCCGGCGGCCGAGCCGGTCGTGCGGCCGGTGGCCGACCGCGTGCCGGTGCTGCCGGACAGCACCGAGCAACTCGTACGGATCAACGCCGCCGTGCACGTGGTGGGCGGGATCATGCTCGGGCTCGGCCGCTGCCCGCGGCTGGCCGCGCTGGCCCTCGCCGTGACGCTGGTCCCCACCACGCTGGCGGCGCACCGGTACTGGGAGGCGGAGGACCCGTCCGACCGCGCCCAGCAGCGCATCCACTTCCTCAAGAACCTGTCCATGATGGGCGGGCTGCTGATCGCGGCCGACGACACGGGCGGCGCCCCCTCGCTGCTGTGGCGCGGCCGGCACGCCGCCCATGACCTGCGACACGACGCCCACCTGGTGCACCGCTCGGTCCGGGCCGCGGCCGGCCCCGCGGCAAGGGCGGGCGGTGTCCGGGCCAGGCTCGGGGTCTGACGGCCTACCTGCGGCGACGCGGCATCCAAGGCGTCGTCCCGGAGAAGGCCGACCAGGCCGGCCAGGCCGCCAACCGCAAGAGGAGGGGGTTCTCTCGGCGGCCGCCCAATCGGTCACGATTCAGACCTGGCCCAGCACGAAACCCCGCTGTCGCCTGATCACGCGGCAGTCCCATGGTTCGTGGTGGTTACCGGGGCCTTCTTCATCGCTTCCCTGGAGTCGGGCGGTATCGAGTCCAGGGAGGACCGCCAGTGGCGCAGGCACACGCTCTGCTTCGAGAACCGCACGCCGATGAGTTGTTCACTCGCCCCGCAGCCTGGCCAGGGCCTGCTGCAGTTGCTCGACGGAGACGGCGCCGCCGGCGTCGTCGAGGAGGGTCTTCTTCGCCAGGTTCACGGCGATGGCGCCGTCCCCGAGATCCATGAGGTGGGCGAGTGCGCGCACGTTCTTGGTCGCCGAGGCCTTTTCGTTGTACCGGAAGACCAGCACCCACCGGCCCAGTGCCGGCGAGCAGATCAGTGAGCCTGGGGCCGCCGCCCGAGTGCGGCGTCGGGCGAGGAAGTCCCCGCGGGTGCGGGGAGCAGGTCTCCCGTCTGTCGCCTCGGTAGCCCGCGGCGCACCGCGGGGAACCTGGTCCGGCTCCCGCCCGGGGCGTGGCCTCGGCCACGCCATGTCATACGGACCGTGCCCGCCCGGGGGATGCGATCCTGGAGCGCGTTCGCCGGTCAGCCAAATCCCGCCGGCCCACCGGTGTGGAGGAGCAGTCCTGAGTACCACCGTCCTCTCCGAGGCCGTGCCCGTCGTCCTGCTGCTGGGCGTCCTGGCCTTCGCCGTGCTGCGCCCCCGCGGACTGCCGGAGGCGGTGGCCGCCGTGCCGGCCGCCGTGCTGGTCGTGGCGCTCGGCACGGTCTCCCCGCACCGGGCGTGGGAGCAGACCCGTACGCTGCTGCCGGTCGTCGCCTTCCTCGCACTCGTGCTGATGCTGGCGTACCTGTGCGCCAAGGAGGGCCTGTTCGAGGCCGTCGGCGCGGCCGTGGCCCGCAGGTGCGGCGGCAGTCCGCGGCGGCTGCTGACCGGGGTGTTCGCCGTGGCCTGCGCGGTGACGGCCGTGCTCAGTCTGGACGCCACCGCGGTCCTGCTGACCCCGGTGGTGCTCGCCACGGCGTCCCGGGCCGGTGCGCGGGCCCGTCCGCACGTCTACGCGACGGCGCACCTGGCGAACTCCGCCTCGCTGCTCCTGCCGGTCTCCAACCTGACCAACCTGCTGGCGTTCACGGCCAGTGGGCTGACCTTCACCAGGTTCGCCGCGCTGATGGTGCTGCCCTGGCTGGCCGCGATCGCCGTCGAGTACGCGGTGTTCCGCCGCTTCTTCCGCGCGGACCTGGCCGAGCCGGTGTACGCGGCCCCCGCGCGCGTCGGTCCCGCGCGCGTCGCTTCCGGACCCGCCCGCCCGGGGGCCGCGAAGACGCCGGGCGGCGCCCCCGGTGACGGGCCGGGCACGGCGACGGCGCCGCCCGCGCCCGCCGTACCGCGTTTCACCGTGGTCGTCGTGGCGCTGACCCTGGCCGGGTTCGCGGTGGCCTCGCCGGCCGGGGTGGAGCCCGCCTGGGCGGCGCTCGGCGGTGTGCTGGTGCTCGGGGTGCGGGCGCTGGCCCGGCGCCATGTCACGCCCCGGGAGATGGTGGGCGCCGCCGCGCCGCTGTTCTGCCTGTTCGTCCTGGCCCTCGGCATCGTGGTGCAGGGGGTGGTGGCGGGCGGGCCGGCGACCGGGCTCGGGCGGCTGCTGCCGGACGGGGACTCGCTGCCGGCGCTGCTCGGGGTGGCGGCGGTCGCCGCGGTGCTGGCCAACGTCGTCAACAACCTGCCCGCCGTACTCGCCCTGCTGCCGCTGGCCGCGCCCGCCGGTCCGGCCCAGGTCCTCGCCGTGCTGATCGGGGTGAACCTGGGCCCCAATCTGACCTACGTCGGTTCGCTGGCGACCCTGCTGTGGCGGCGCATCCTGCACCGGCACGGCATCGAGGTGGAGCTGGGCCGGTTCACCGTGCTGGGGCTGCTCACCGTCCCGGCCACGGTCGCCGCGTCGACGGTGGCCCTGTGGGGGGCGGTGCGCCTCATCGGCGCCTGACGCCCGGGGCGCCGCCGCGTGCCGGGCGTCCGCTCACTGGGTCGCCACGACGAGGCAGCGCCTCAGTTCCGTCAGGGCCGCGGGATCGCCCTCGACGGTCACACCGCGGTCCCCGTCCGCTCCCGTCCGGTTCCACAGCGACCGCAGCACGCTCTCGGGGGAGCCGCTCAGCGTCACGTCGGCCGGGCCGTCGCCCGCGCCGTCCGTGACGGTGAACTCGCCCGGTCCGGTCCGCACCCGCCATGCGGCGTCGTCACCGGCCCGCACCAGGAACGTGCGCCCCGGCGAGCCGTCCAGGATCTCGGTGAAGTAGTCGCCCCACTCCGCCACCGAGTACGCGGCGAAGACCTTCAGCAGTTCGTCGACCCCGTCCACGGCGAGGTCGTCCGGTACGGCGGTGACGGGCGCCCCGGTGGCGAGTTCGGCGTCGATGCGGTGGACGACGGCCTCCTGCGCCATCCGCCGGATCCAGAAGCCGACGCTCTGGTCGGGCCCGTACCAGGTGCCGGCCGGGTCCTCGGGGGCGCGGGCGGTGAACTCGGCGCGCAGCGCGGTGTAGCCCCGGTCGAGCAGCGCCGTCGGTGCCTCGTCGGCGAACTCCTTGGGCGGCCAGGGCTCGGGCTCGGCCCCGTCGCGCATGGCGGCGGCCTTGTGCAGGTAGACCTCGCCGACGTGTCGGGTCAGATCGGCGACGGTCCAGCCGGGACAGGTGGGCACCGGGGCGTCGGGGTCGGTCTCGACGACGCGCCGCAGCCGGTCGTGGTCGGTCGCGAGGCAGTCGAGGAAGCGGGTGATCTCCATGCCGCCGACCCAAACACACGCTCAGGCCCGGGGCACGCCGTTTTCCACGTCCCCGGCGTCCCCACGTGCCCGCGCCCGGCCCGCGCTCACCACGCCGGGCTGGGGACCGCGGGGCGCCGGACCGCTTCGGCGGCGTCCCGCAGGTGCAGCGCGACGGAGATCAGGGCGCGCAGCGCGGAGGGCCGCAGGCTCTGGGCGCTCTCGGCGGCCAGTACCAGCAGGCAGCCCGCGGCCTGCTCGACGACCGGGACGGAGAAGGCGAAGTCGTCGCCGTCCGCGCCGCGGAAGGCGCGCCACGGTGTGGCGGCACCGTCGATGGCCTTGTGCACCGCCTGCTCGAGGTGTTGCGCGGCCTGCCGGCACACGGGGGCGGGCAGAACGATGGTGCGATGAAACGCTGAACTGGTCATAGTCCCACTGCTCCCCCGCGCCGGGGCTCTTCGATCGGCACACCGGGCGCTTTTCACCGGGTCGGCGGCAGCCGCGTCCCGGGCAGTACCGAGCAGTACCCGGGCAGCGCCCGAGCAATAATGTCCCAACGGGTCACATGTCCCAATGGGACATTTTCAGGTGTACGCTCGAAAGCATGACGGCAACGAAGCCCTCCCCCGCCACCGAGGACCGGCGGCAGCGCAAGGCGCGGCAGACCCGCGACGCGCTGGCCACCGCCGCCCGCGACCTGATCCTGGAGCGCGGGTCGGCGGCGACCACGGTGGAGGCGATCGCCGAGCGCGCGGACGTCACGCGCCGCACGTTCAGCCGGCACTTCGCCGGCAAGGAGGACGCGGCGCTCGACTTCGTCCGCCGGGACGGCGACCGGATCAACGCGCTGCTGCGGTCCCGCCCCGCCGGGGAGCCGCCCCTGCTGGCCTATCGCAGGGCCGTACGGGAGTGGCTGACCGACCGGCAGGAACCGGCCTGGCACGTGCGTCCCCGGATGCGCCGCCTGCTGGCCCTGGCCGACACCGAGCCCGAGTTGTTCGCCGCCTACCAGCGCATCCGGGTCGACGCCCAGGAGGAGTCGATCCGCATCGTCGCCGCCCGGCTCGGCAGCGACGACGTCCGGGACGTGCGCCCGGCCGCCGTCGTCGACGCCGCCGCCGGGGTCCTGATCGCCGCCCTGCGCCTGTGGGCGCGCGGCGACGAGGGGGACTCGGCAGCCGCAGACCTCGCCGCCCTCGTGGAGCAGGCCTACGACGCCCTGACCTCGGAGGCCGCGGCCGCGACCCCCGAAAGCACCACCGAAGAGTGAGAACAGCATCATGAGCACCACCGGCACCACCGGCAGCACCACAGGCACCACCCCCGCCACCGCACCCACCGCACCCACCCCCGGCCACGCGACCGAGTTCGGCGGCCGGACCGCCCTCGTCACCGGCGCCGCCTCCGGCATCGGCCTGTCCACCGCCCGCCGGCTCGGCGCCGGCGGCGCCCGGGTCGTCGTCGCCGACTACAACTCCGAGGGCGCCGAGAAGGCCGCCGCCGAGCTGAGGGCCGAGGGCGTCGAGGCCGCCGCGGTCGAGCTGGACGTCACCCGTCCGGAGTCCGTCGAGGCGGCCGTCGGCTTCGCCGTCGACACCTTCGGCTCGCTGGACCTCGCCGTCAACAACGCCGGCATCGGCGGCCCCAGCGCCCCGACCGGTGAGTACGACGTGGCGGCCTACCAGCGCGTCGTGCGCACCAACCTCGACGGCGTCTTCTACTCGATGCGCTACGAACTGCCCGCCATCGAGGCGGCCGGCAAGGGCGGCTCCATCGTGAACGTCGCCTCCATCCTCGGCTCGGTGGGTTTCGCCGGTTCCCCCGCCTACGTGGCCGCCAAGCACGGCGTGGTCGGGCTGACGAAGGCGGCCGCCGCCGAGTACGCCGCCCGGGGCGTCCGGATCAACGCGGTCGGTCCGGGCTTCATCGACACCCCGCTGCTGAAGACCATGGACGAGGCCGCCTACGACGGCCTGGTCGCCCTGCACCCGGCCGGCCGCCTCGGGCGCGCCGAGGAGGTCGCGGAGCTGATCGCCTTCCTGCTGTCCGACCGCGCGTCCTTCGTCGCGGGCAGCTATCACCTGGTCGACGGCGCCTACACCGCCGTCTGACCGGCGCCCACCGCCCGAGGGGGGAGAACAAAGGAGTTCGATCATGAAGGCACTGCAGTACCGCACCATCGGGGCCCCGCCCGAGGTCGTCACCGTCCCGGACCCGGAACCGGGCCCCGGCCAGGTGCTGCTGAAGGTGACCGCGGCCGGCGTCTGCCACTCCGACATCGCGGTGATGGGCTGGCCCGCCGAGGGCTTCCCGTACGAGCTGCCGCTCACCCTCGGCCACGAGGGCGTCGGCACCGTGGCCGCGCTCGGCGCCGGGGTGACGGGGCTCGCCGAGGGCGACGCGGTCGCCGTGTACGGGCCCTGGGGCTGCGGCACCTGCGCCAAGTGCGCGGAGGGCAAGGAGAACTACTGCCTGCGCGCCGACGAGCTGGGCATCCGTCCGCCGGGGCTCGGCCGTCCGGGTTCGATGGCGGAGTACCTGCTGATCGACGACCCCCGGCACCTGGTCCCGCTGGCCGGGCTCGACCCGGTGGCGGCGGTGCCGCTGACCGACGCCGGGCTGACGCCGTACCACGCGATCAAGCGGTCGCTGCCCAAGCTGGTCCCCGGCTCGACCGCGGTGGTCATCGGCACGGGCGGTCTCGGCCACGTCGCCATCCAGCTGCTGCGCGCCCTGACGTCCGCCCGGGTGGTCGCCCTGGACGTCAGCGAGGAGAAGCTTCGTCTCGCCCGTGCGGTGGGCGCACACGAAGCGGTGCTCTCGGACGCGAAGGCCGCGGACGCGGTGCGCGAGATCACCGGCGGTCTCGGCGCCGAGGCCGTGTTCGACTTCGTCGGCGCGGCGCCCACCGTGCAGACCGCCGGTGCCGTCGCGGCCGTCGAGGGCGATGTCACCCTGGTCGGCATCGGCGGCGGATCGCTGCCCGTCGGCTTCGGCATGCTGCCGTTCGAGGTGTCGGTCAGCGCCCCCTACTGGGGCAGCCGCGGCGAGCTGATCGAGGTGCTGGACCTGGCCCGCTCCGGTGCCGTGTCGGTGCACACCGAGACGTACTCCCTGGACGACGCCCCGCTCGCCTACGAGCGGCTGCACGAGGGCAGGGTCAACGGCCGCGCGGTGATCCTGCCCCACGGCTGACCGGGCCGGACCCCGCGGCCCCGGCATGGACCGCCGGGGCGGCCGAGGGGGGCGCGACCGGTCCCCCGTTCCGGTCGTGCCCCCGTACCGTCGAACCTACGTGGACGGGTCCGCCGTTGTGAATCGTGCCGGTGCCCGCTGCCGGGCCCGGAGCACTCACTCGTGCACAGGTGAGTCCGGATGACCCGGTTTCGTCCCGTGCAGGAGCGGCTGGCCGAGGTCACCGGCCGCCAGGTGGGCCAGCACGACCTCGTACAGGTCGCTGCCCGCCGCGAGCAGCTGGCGTTCGAGGACGGGCTCGGCGCTGCGGACGTGCTCGCGGACGGTCTGCGCGTGCATGCCGAGCTGCTGGGCGGCACGCTCGGCGTTGCCGCCCGCGCCGATCCAGGTGCGCAGGGTGCGCCGCAGGTCCCGGCCGTCGGGGTCGAGGCGGCCGAGCAGGTCGGCGGCCCAGGTGCGCAGCGCGGGCCCGGACAGCAGGTCGGTGAGCCGGGCGGCGCCTGCCCGGGCGCCGGCGCCCGGCGGGGGTTCGGCGAGGCCCACCTGGGCGTTCAGGGCCAGGTGGACGGCGGCCCGGACGGTCAGGTCGGCGAAGTCCGTGCGCAGCAGCGACTCGACCCGGTCCATGCGGGCGCGGACCGTGTTGCGGCTGACGCCGAGGACCTTCGCCGTGTTGACGGCGGTGAACTCCAGGCCGAGCCGCGTGGTGGCGATCAGTTCGGCGCGGGTGTGGTGGGCCAGGCTGTCCAGCGGGCTCAGCACGTCCGCCGTCCAGTCGTGCAGCGCCGCCGGGTCCATCAGCCGCTCGGGGCGGGTCCGCTCGGCGTACAGGGCCGCCTTCTCCGGGCGGAACCGGGCCACGGCCAGGGCGCTGACGGCCTGGCCGTAGGCGGCCGCGGTGCGGGCGAGGCCCTGCCGGGCGCTGCCGCCGACGAACACGCCGTGGCGGCGGCCGACGAGCGTGCGCAGTTCCTGCCCGGCCGTGTCGCGGGGGGCGAGCACGATGACGTGTCCGTCGACCGCCGGGCACCGCACGACCAGCGCCCGCTCCCCCGTCGCCGACAGGCACTCCTCGGCGAGGCGGTCCCGCTCGGCGGGGCTGCTCTCCACGACGTACACGCAGGCCGTGTCGGTGTCGAGGAGGCCGGGCCAGAGTCCGGCGGCCACCCGGCGGGCGGAGACGGTGTCCTCCACCATCAGCAGTTGCAGGATGGCCAGGCGCAGGTCGGAGGTGGCCCGCCGCAGCCGGTGTCCGGCCGCGGTCGACTCGTGGCCGGCCAGCAGCAGCTCCAGCACCTGGGCGGCGTGCGTGACGATGTCGGAGACGTGCCGGTCGAAGGGCTCCTCGCGGGCGACCGCGAGGACGGCGGCCGGTGCCGGACGGGACCGCTCCACACGCACCAGCCGCAGATGGCGGCCCCGGTCCTCCAGTGCGGCGGACGCGATCCGGCCGGAGGTGACGTCGGCGACCAGAACGTCGTCCAGCGGGACCCGGGTGCCGGCCAGCAGCCGGCCGGTGTCGTCCTGCAGCGCGACGGTCGCCCGGGCGATGCCCGCGAGCCACGCCACGACCCGGTTCAGGTCGCGGCCGGCCGGCCGCAGGTGCTCGAGCAGTTCCTGCGCCCATTGCGCGTACTCACCGGCCCCGGACATCCGCTGCCGTCCGCCGTCCTCTCGGCCCGCCACGTCGGCCTTCTCCTCGTCTCGCCTCGTCCCCGGCCCAGGTCGGGGACGTTACCTCATGCCTTGGCGTACGGGCCCCCTCCGGCGTCGGCGGCGGGGCCGTGCCGGGCCTGTCGGGCGGGGCGGGCGAGCGGGCATAAGCTCGGTGAATGGCGAAGTACTTCGACGTGCACCCCGACAACCCCCAGCCGCGCAGCATCGCCCAGGTCGCCGACAGCGTCCGCTCCGGCGCGCTGATCGCGTATCCGACGGACTCCTGCTACGCGCTGGGCTGCCGACTGGGCAGCCGCGACGGGATCGACCGCATCCGGTCGATCCGGCACCTGGACAACCGGCACCACTTCACCCTCGTCTGCCAGGACTTCGCGCAGCTCGGGCAGTTCGTGCAGATCGACAACGACGTGTTCCGGGCGATCAAGGCCTCGACGCCGGGCAGCTACACCTTCATCCTGCCCGCGACGAGGGAGGTGCCGCGCGCGCTCCAGCACCCGAAGAAGAAGACCGTGGGCGTGCGCATCCCCGACCACGTGGTCACCCAGGCCCTGCTGGCCGAGCTCGGTGAACCGCTGCTGTCCAGCACGCTGCTGCTGCCCGACGAGGAGGAGCCGATGACGCAGGGCTGGGAGATCAAGGACCGGCTCGACCACGTGCTGGACGCGGTCGTCGACTCCGGGGACTGCGGCACCGAGCCCACCACGGTCGTCGACTTCTCCGGCGGCGAGGCGGAGATCGTGCGGTACGGCGCGGGCGACACGACCCGGTTCGAGTAGCGAAGCGTCCGCCGCCCGACCGCACGGACAGTCCCGACCGCACGGACAGCCCCGACCGCACGAACAGAGAGAGGCAGGCCGCACCATGACCGCCACCGCGGGAACCGCCGTCGACATCCCCACCGGCGACGGCACCGCCGACGCCTACCTGACCCGTCCGGCCGACGGGGGACCGCATCCCGCGGTCCTGCTGTACATGGACGCCTTCGGGCTGCGTCCGAGCCTGCGGTCGATGGCCGACCGGCTGGCCGGTGCCGGGTACACCGTCCTGGTGCCGAACGTCTTCCACCGCAGTGGCCGCACCCCCGTCGTGGAACTGCCCGAATTCATCGACCCGCGGGCGCGGCCGGAGATCTTCGAACGGCTCCGTCCGATCATGCGGTCGCTGACCCCGGACCTGGCGATGCGGGACGCCGGCGCCTACCTGCGCCTGCTGGCCGGCCGTCCGGAGGCGGCCGACGGTCCGGTCGCGGTCGTCGGCTACTGCATGGGCGCCGGGCTCGCCCTGCGCACGGCGGGGACGTATCCGGACCGGGTCGCCGCGGTCGCCGGGTTCCACGGCGGCAACCTGGCGACGGACGGGCCGCACAGCCCGCACCTGGTGGCCGGGGACATCACCGCCGAGGCGTACTTCGCCCACGCGGACCAGGATCCGGGTATGGACGCCGAGCAGCAGGAGCGCCTGGCGGCGGCCCTGACGGCGGCCGGTGTCCGGCACCGCTGCGAGGTCTACGCCGGCGCCCACCACGGCTACACGCAGGCCGACACCGCGGCCTACGACCCGGAGGCGACCGAGCGGCACTGGGCGGCCCTGCTCGACCTCCTGAAGCGGACGTTCTGACTCGGACGCCCCGAAACGGCCCGTCCTGGGCGGGAGTTGGCGCACCTCCCGCCGTCCGGCCCCGGGCGCGGGCGTTGTTACCGTGCCCGGGTGTCCAACTCCTCACGCGATTCAGCCGAAGGCGCCGGCTGGGGCTCCGCCGAGCCCGGCGCCTACCGAGCCCTCATGCCGGGGCGCACCGAGAAGCTGTCCTGGCTGAGCCCTAGAACGCTGTGGGCCGCCCGCAACGGCGTGCTGGCCTCCTGGTTCGGGGACCCCACGGGCCGGACCCGCTCCCGCTGGGTGGCGCAGCGGGCGGGGGCCGGCGCACCGGCCGACAAGGTGATCCGCCGGGACGACCCCGACCGGTTCTCCTTCCTGGTCATCGGTGACACGGGCGAGGGCGACGATCCCCAGTACGCCGTCGTGCCCGGCCTGTTGGAGGCCGGCCGGGACACCCGGTTCGCGGTCCTCGCGAGCGACGTGATCTACCCGGTGGGCAGTGCCGACGACTACGGCACGAAGTTCTTCCGCCCCTACCGCGACTACCGGGCGCCCATATACGCGATACCGGGCAACCACGACTGGTACGAGGACCTGGGCGGCTTCATGCGGGTCTTCTGCGACGACGCCCCGCCGCTGGCGCCGGAAGCCGCGCCGCGCCGGTTCACCCGCGCGTGGCTGCGGTCCCTGCTGTGGCACCGGCCGCGTCCGGACGACGGTGCCCGCCTGGCCGAGGCGCGCGAGCTGCGCCCGGATCCCTCCCAGCAGGCCGCCCAGCCGGGGCCGTACTGGGCCGTCGACGCCGGTCCGGTCCGGATCGTCGGCATCGACACCGGACTGCTGGGCACCCTCGACGCCGAGCAGGGCGCCTGGCTGCGCGAGGTGTCGGCGGGCGACCGGCCGAAGATCCTCGTCACCGGTTCGCCCCTGTACGTGGACGGCGAGCACCACCCGTGCGAGATCGAGGGCGGCGGTACGGTCGACGACATCGTGCGCGACCCGACCCACCACTACGTCGCGGCGATCGGCGGCGACATCCACAACTACCAGCGCTACCCGGTCGACGTGGACGGCCGCACGGTGCAGTACGTCGTGGCGGGCGGCGGGGGTGCGTTCATGCACGCCACCCACACCATCCCGCGCGTCTCGGTGGCCGGGGTCACCGAGGACGACTTCCGCTCCTATCCGCTGCGCGGCGACTCGCTGGCCTTCTACAGCGCGCTGTACGGCCGCCGGCTGCGGCTGCGGCGCCTGTTCACCCTCACGGAGGCCGAGGCGACGGCCGTGATCGCCGAACGCCTCGGCATCCGCACCGGCCGCGCCCCGGGTGAGGGCGCCCGGGTCACCCGGCGCACCCGGATCGTGGCCGGACTGCTCGGCACCGCGCGGCGGCCCGAGCGCCGCAAGCGGTTCCGGCTGCCCGTGCGCAAGATCTACACGTCGGTGTTCTCGCCGGGGTCGGCGACGTACAGCCCGCCCTTCTTCAAGTGCTTCCTGCGCCTGGACGTGACGCCGGAGGCGGTCAGGCTGCGCTGCTACGCGGCCACGGGCAACCGGGCGCAGGAGGTGGATCCGCCGGTCGAGGACGAGGTGACGATCCCGCTCGGGTGACCGGCGCGCGGCCCGCCTCGCCGGGGGGCCGCAGCCGTCTCACCAGCGGCCCGCCTCGCTGCCGACGACCGGCTCCGACGGGGTGCCGTCGACGCCCACCGGTACGTCGCCGGTGAGCATCACCCGGTGCATGGTCCGGGGGTGGTCGAGGTGGGCGTGGTCGCCGGGGGCGAGGTGGACGGTGGCCCGGTTGTCCCAGAAGGCGACGCTGCCGGGTTCCCAGCGCAGGCGGACCGTGTACTCGGGGCGGGTGGCCTGCTCCAGGAGGAGGTCCAGGATCGCCGCGCTCTCGGGGCGGGAGAGCCCGGCGATCTGCTCGACGTAGTAGCCGTTGACGAACAGCACCCGCTCCCCCGTCTCCGGGTGGACCCGGACCAGCGGGTGCACCGTCGCGGTCTGGTGGTCCAGGAGGTGCCGGACGTAGGCGTCGTCGCCGGGCCGTGGCTGGTAGCCGACGCCGAGGCGGTGTTCGGCGCGCAGGGTGTCGACGAAGGCGCGCAGCGGGGCGGACAGTCCGGCGTAGGCGGCGGCGAGGTTCGCCCAGGTGGTGTCGCCGCCGTAGGGGGGCACCGTCTCGGCGCGCAGGATGGTCGCGGCCGGCGGGTCGACGCGGGCCCCGTGGTCGCAGTGCCAGCCGCGCAGCAGTGTGTGGCGCCGGCGCCGCAGCCACTCGTCGTGCTCCATCCCGAAGCGCCCGCCCAGCTCCAGCCGGTCGGCGGTCGTCTCGATCTCCGGGAAGCCGGCCGGCGACGCCTTGCCGCGCCGGGGCAGGACGACCGGCTCGCCGAAGAGACGGGCGAACGCGACGTGCCCGGCGTGGTCGAGGTGCTGGTCGCGGAAGAACACCACCTTCCAGCGCAGTACCGCCGACCGCACCGCCGCGACCTGTGCGGGGTCGAGACCCGCCGCGAGGTCGACGCCGCGGATCTCGGCGCCGATGTGTCCGGCGACCGGTTCCACCTCGATTCCCGTCGTCCCGTCCGTTGCCGTGTCCCTCGCGCTGTCCCTCGCGCTGCCCTTCGCACTGTCCTTCGCGCTGTCCGTCGTCATGCGGAGATCGTGGCAGACCCTCCGCCGCGCCGTCCGGTTGATCACCGGACGTTGCCTGGGCGAGGCTGGACGGGCGGCACACCGCCGCGCACAGTCGAGGGAAGGTCCCACGGTGATCAGCATTCCCGCGTACACGCTCAACGACGGCACCAGCCTCCCCGCCCTGGGCCTGGGCACCTGGCCGATGAAGGACGAGGAGGCCGAACGGGCGGTCCGCACGGCCCTGGAGACGGGCTACCGCCTGATCGACACGGCGACGAACTACCGCAACGAGACCGGCGTCGGCCGCGGGGTCGCCTCCGCCGGTCTCCCCCGCGAGGAGATCGTCGTGACGACCAAGCTGCCCGGCCGGCACCACGGCTACGAGGAGACGCTCGCCTCCTTCGAGGAGTCCCGCGCCCGTCTCGGTCTGGAGTACGTCGACCTGTACCTGATCCACTGGCCGCTGCCGCGCGTGGACAAGTACGTCGACTCCTGGAAGGCCATGGTCAAGCTGCGCGAGGACGGCCTCGTGCGGTCGGTGGGCGTCTCCAACTTCACGGCGGAGCACATCGAGCGGCTGGAGAAGGAGACGGGCGTCCTGCCGTCCGTCAACCAGATCGAGCTGCACCCCCTCCTCCCGCAGGACGAGCTGCGCGCCTACCACGAGCGCAAGGGCATCCGCACCGAGAGCTGGAGCCCGCTGGGCCGGGGCAGCGACCTGCTGGACGACCCCGCCGTCGCCGCGGTCGCCGAGGCGCACGGTGTGACGCCCGCCCGGGCCGTCCTGCGCTGGCACACCCAGCTGGGCGCGGTGCCGATCCCGAAGTCCGCCGACCCGGAGCGGCAGCGGGCGAACCTGGACGTCTTCGGCTTCGAACTGGACGCCGAGCAGATGCGCGCGGTGGCGGACCGCGTGCACCGGCGGATCGGCGGCGACCCGGAGGTGCACGAGGAGTTCTGAGCGGGGTACCCGGTCCGGGTCGGCGAGGATCGAGGTCTCTGGGGAAGGAGCGGCAGGTGGACGGCGAGGACGACGACGGGCTGCGGGACTACCACGGCAAACGGGACTTCGGCCGGACCGGGGAGCCCGCGGGGCCGAGGGCGCCCGGCGAGGGCGGATCCCCGGGTGGGGACGGGCCACCGCACTTCGTCGTGCAGATCCACGACGCGAGCACCCTGCACTTCGACTTCCGTCTTCAGGTGGCCGACGTGCTGAAGTCCTGGTCCGTGCCGAAGGGGCCGTCGGCGGACCCGAGCGACAAGCGGCTCGCGGTGCCGACGGAGGACCATCCGCTGGAGTACGAGGAGTTCGAGGGCGTGATCCCGGCGGGTGAGTACGGGGGCGGCACGGTCATCGTGTGGGACCACGGCACCTACGAGCCGCTGAGCCACGACCGGCGGGGACGGCCGGTCGACTTCGCCGAGTCGCTCGCGCACGGGCACGCCCGGTTCCGGCTGCACGGCGCGAAGCTGCGCGGCGAGTACGCGCTGACCCGGTTCCGCGGCGGCCCGGACGGCGGCGCCGGTGCGGACGCGGCGTGGCTGCTGGTGAAGACGGCCGGCGCCGGGCGCGGACACGGCACCCCCGACCCCAGGCGGGCCCGCTCCGCGCGCACCGGCCGCACGCTGGCGCGGGTGGCCGCGGAGGGCGGCGAGGAGTAGGCGGGCGAGGAGTGGGCGAGGGGCAGGGGCGGGCCGGAGCAGGGGCCGCGCGGCCGGTTCACTCGGGGGGCAGGGGCTGCTCGGCCCAGATGGTCTTGCCGGTGTCCGTCTGGCGGCTGCCCCAGCGCTGGGTGAGCTGGGCGACCAGGAGCAGGCCCCGGCCGCCCTCGTCGAAGGCGTGGGCGCGGCGCAGGTGGGGCGAGGTGGAGCTGGCGTCGGAGACCTCGCAGATGAGGGCGGTGTGGCGGATGAGGCGCAACTGGATGGGCGGCTCGCCGTACCGGATCGCGTTGGTGACCAGCTCGCTGACCACGAGTTCGGTGACGAAGGCCGTGTCGTCCAGTCCCCAGGCCGTCAGCTGTTCGCCGACGGACCGCCGGGTGGCCGCCACTCCGGCGGGGTCCGGGGGGACGTCCCAGGTACGCACCCGGTCCTCGTCCAGCGCCCGGGTGCGGGCCAGCAGCAGCGCGACGTCGTCGCCGGGCTCCTCGGGCAGCACGGCCTTGAGGACGCCGTCGCACAGCGCGTCGAGGGAGGTCGCGGGCGCGGTCAGCGCCCGGCACAGTTCCGCGGTGGCGTGGTCGACGTCGCGGTCCCGGTCCTCGACGAGTCCGTCGGTGTAGAGGGCGACGACCGAGCCCTCCGGCAGCTCCAGCTCCGTCGCCTCGAAGGGCAGTCCGCCGACGCCGAGCGGCGGCCCGGCGGTCACGTCGACGAGCCGGGTGGTGCCGTCGGGGAGGAGGAGGGCGGGGGCGGGGTGACCGGCGGCGGCCAGGGCCAGCCGGCGGGAGACGGGGTCGTACACGGCGTACAGGCAGGTGGCGCCCAGTTCGGCGACCTCCGTGTCGCCGCCGTCGTCCGCGCCGCCGGCCGCGAGGTGGGTGACGAGGTCGTCGAGGTGGGTGAGGAGCTCGTCGGGGGGCAGATCGACGTCGGCGAGGGTGCGGACGGCCGTGCACAGGCGGCCCATGGTCGCCGTGGACGGGATGCCGTGGCCCACGACGTCGCCGACGACGAGGCCGACGCGGGTGCCGGAGAGCGGGATGACGTCGAACCAGTCGCCGCCGATGCCCGCCGCGGACGCGGAGGGGAGGTAGCGGTGGGCCACCTCGACCGCGGCCTGACCGGGCAGGTCCCTGGGGAGCAGGCTGTGCTGGATCGCCAGGGCCGTGGAGCGCTCGCGCGCGAAGCGGCGGGCGTTGTCCATGGAGACGGCGGCCCGGGAGACCAGTTCCTCGGCCAGTACGGCGTCCTCCGTGGCGTACGGCTCCCGGGGCGTGGTCCGGGCGGCCAGCGCGACGCCCAGGGTGGTGCCGCGGGCGCGCAGCGGGACGGACAGGGTCGAGCAGACGACTTCGCGGAAAGGTCGGTTGTGCGGGGCCTCGGCCTCGCGGGTCCGCATCCACCGGTCGAAGTCCGGGTCGCCGGGGCCGCTGAGGACAACGCGGCTCTCCCGGACCGCCCGGGCGGGCGGGCTGTCGGACGGGTGGATCTCCTGCCCGCCGAGGTGCACGGCGGGGGTGGGGAAGCCCTCGGTGGCGGAGGCGTGGGCCACCCGGCGCAGTCCGTCGGTCCCGGGCGGCGCGGCGTGCGGCTCGTCGCTGCCGAGCACCCAGTCGAGCAGGTCGACGCTGGCGAAGGCGGCGAACCGGGGTACGAGGAGCCCGACCAGTTCCTCGGCGGTGCGGACGACGTCGAGGGTGCTGCCGACCGCCCCGGCCGCGTTCAGCAGGGCCAGCCGCTCCCGGGCCCGGTGCTGTTCGGTGCTCTCCAGCGCCGCCATGGCGACGGCGGTGAGCTTGCCGAAGGCGTCGTGGACCGGCCAGATCTCCACGGTCCAGGCGTGCAGGCAGCTCCCGGCGGGCGCGGGGCCGTAGCTCTCGTACTGGACGGGCCGACCCCGGTCGGCCGCCACCCGCAGGTGGTGCAGGAAGCTCCGGGGGTCGCCCTCGAAATCGGCCAGCGTGTCGGACAGGCTGCGGCCGAGCAGTTCCTCCGCGGGCCTGCCCATCATCCGGCACGCGGTGTCGTTGACGTGCACGAAGCGCAGCTCGGGGTCGAGGACGGACATGGACAGGGAGGCCTGCCGTACGGCGTCGCCGATCAGGGCGGGCGCCGGGCCGCCGGGCGCGTCGGCGGTCGCCAGGTAGCCGCCGGGAGCGCCGTCGGCGCCCCGCAGGGGGTGGATCCGCAGCCCGAGGCTCACCGGGTGGCCGTCCCGGTGGCGGACCACGACGGTGCCGGACAGGGCGGTGCCGGCCGGGTCGGTGCGGGACAGGGGGCGGGGGCGGGTGAAAGCGCCCCGCGCGAGCAGGTTCCGCGCGGGGCGTCCCACGACCTCCTCGGCCGCGTGTCCGGTGAGCCGCCGCGCGCCGTCGCTCCAGCCCGTCACCAGTCCGCGGGCGTCGACGGTCATCGCGGCGGAGGAATCCTCCATGTCGTCCAGGATCATCCCAGGACGATGCGGTATCAACCGGGGCGGAGCGCGAGGGGTCCGGTCACGGTCGGTGAGCGCGGAGCGCGGCGAGGGCGCGGTCGGCGTGCGTGTTCATCCTGATCTCGCTGCGTACGACCTCCAGCAGGGTGCGGTCCTGCCCGACGACGAAGGTGACCCGCTTGGTGGGAGCCAGGCTGAAGCCCCGCTTCACCCCGAACCGCTCGCGGACCGCGCCGTCGGTGTCGGACAGCAGCGGCATGCCCAGCGTGTGGCGCCCGGCGAACTCCTGCTGGCGTTCGACGGGGTCGCCGCTGACGCCGACGGGCCGGGCGCCGACCGCGGCGAACTCGGCGGGCAGGGGGTGCCGTTCGGATCAGGCCGGCTCCAGGCAAGGGTGCCTTGTGGCCGACCCGAGCGGGGTCTGGTGCGTGCAGCTGCAAGGCGGAGGAGGGCGACAGGGCGGAGCCCTGGCAACCGACGACAACGCCGCTGGGGGTACCTCCCACGCCCTTAAGGCAGTGGGGGAGTGCGTGCCAGACCCCGCGCCCCCGGCAGGGTCCGAACGACACCCCCTGGGTCGCGGAAGTGGCAGGCCTCCGCGGTGCAGCCGGTGGTCAGGGCGGCGGGGTAGAAGAAGAGGACGACCGGGCCGTCGGCGAGCAGTTCGGACAGGCGGCGGGGGGTGCCGGTCTCGTCCGGCAGCGTGAAGTCCTCGACGGTGTCGCCGACGGCGGGCAGCGCGCTCATGACCGGCTCCCGCTGCTCTGCGCGACGGCGCGGGCCCACAGCACGAGCGGCACCTGCACGGGCAGCCGTCCGAGGGCGGTGGCCCGCTGCGGGGCGGGGCGGTGCCGCCAGTCCCAGGCCATCTTGACGTTGGCGGGGAACACCCCGACGAAGAAGGCCGCGGCACTCAGCGCGGCGGCCCTGCGGGTGCGCGGCACGGCGAGTCCGGCGGCCAGCGCGAGTTCGGCGGCGCCGCTGGCGTACGTCCAGGCCCGGGGGGTGCCCGGCAGGGAGCGCGGGACGGTGGCGTCGAAGGAGCGGGGCTGGGCGAAATGGGCGGCGCCCGCGGCGGCCAGCAGGCCGGCGAGCAGCAGGGGTGAGCGTTCGGACCGTGACACGGTTCCTCCTCATGGGGGCCTGCCGCGCGATATTACTCGACGGTAAGAACCGGCGGGTGAACGGTTCCCGCCCGGCGGTTGTGGGTGCCGGGCGTGCAGCCGAAGGCACGCCGGAAGACCTCGATGAACGCGCTGGCGGAGGACCAGCCGCAGCGGTGGGCGACGGTGGTGACGGGCAGGTCGTCGGCGAGCATGCGCAGGGCGTGGTAGAGGCGGGACTGGGTGCGCCACTGGGGGAAGGTCATGCCGAACTCGCGGCGGAAGAGCCGGCTGAGGGTGCGTTCCGCGGTGCCGGTGGCGGCGCCGAGGGCGGCGAGGGTGCGGGTGTCCGCGGGGTCGGCGTGGACCAGCGCGCAGACCTCGGCCAGCCGGGGGTCCCTGGGGGTGGGCAGGCGCAGCGGCTGCTGCGGCGAGGCGCGCAACTGGTCGCACAGCACGGCCAGGAGGCGGCCGCGTTCCGGGCTCGTGTCCCGGGGGTCGAGGGTGTAGGCGACGATCAGCTCGCGCAGCAGCGGGCCGACGGCGAGGACGGCCGGGCTGTCCAGGCCGAGCGGGTTGGCGTCGGCGGGCAGGCCGACCAGGTGCAGGTCGAGGCGGCCGTGGGCGCGGTGGGAGTGCACGGTGCCGGCCGGGATCCAGATGGCACGTGTGCCCGGCGCGAACCAGGTGCCGGACTCGGTGGTGACGGCCACGACCCCGGACCCGGCGTGGACGATCTGGTGCTCGTCGTGCCGGTGGGCGTCGATCCGCTGCCCGGCGTCCAGCCGCTGGGCGCGGGTCGGGGCGACCGGGGTGTGGCGGATGTCCGGCATAGTTCGGCAGGTTATCGAAAGCGGGCCAGGCCCGGTGCGCGTGACGATCGACGGGTGACCCCCATTCGCGCCCGGCCCCTCGTCCTGCTGTCCTTCGGCCACGCCTGCGTCGACGTCTACCAGGGCACCGTGGCCGCCCTGGTGCCGTACTTCGTCGCCGAGCGGGCGTACGGCTACGCCGCCGCCTCGGGCGTCGTCCTCGCCGCCTCGTTGCTGTCGTCGCTGGTGCAGCCGCTGTTCGGGGCGCTCACCGACCGGTGGGCGCTGCCGTGGCTGCTGCCGTTGAGCACGCTGACCGCCGGGGCGGGCGTCGCCCTCGGGGGCGTCACCGACTCCTACCCGCTCACCCTCGCGGCGGTCGCTGCGGGCGGTGTGGGGATCGCCGCCTACCACCCGGAGGCGGCGCGGGCGGCGCGGGCGGCCGCACGGGGCAGCCATACGGCGATGGGGTGGTTCTCCCTGGGCGGCAACGTCGGCTTCGCGCTGGCGCCGCCGCTGGTGTGGGCCGTCGTCGGGGGCGGCGGTCTCGGCGCCTCCTGGCTGCTGGCGCTGCCCGCGGTGGCGGGGGCCGTGCTGTGCGGGACGGCGGTGCGTTCGGCCGGGCCCGCGCGTGCGGCGGGCGGCCGTACGGCGGTGGCGGCGGGGACCGACGACTGGGCGTCCTTCCTGCGGCTCACCGGCGCCGTCGTGTGCCGTTCCGTCGTCTTCGTCGGCCTGAGCACGTTCGTTGCGCTGTACGTGCGGGAACGGGTGGGCGGCGGCAGCGCGGCGGGGACGGTGGCGCTGTTCGTGCTCTATCTGGGCGGCGCGGTGGGCACCGTCGCCGGGGGCCGGCTCGCGGACCGGTACGGGCGGCTGAAGGTGGTGCGGCGGTCGTACGTCCTGACGGTCCTCGCGGTGGCCGGGGTCGTCCTCGTGCCCGGTCCCGCGGTGTACCTGTTCGTCGCCCTGACGTCGGCGGGGCTGTACGTGCCGTTCTCCCTGCACATCACGCTGGGCCAGGACTACCTGCCGCGCCGGGTGGGGACGGCGAGCGGGGTGACGCTGGGGCTGGCGGTGAGCGTCGGCGGGCTCGCCGCCCCGGCGCTGGGCGCACTGGCCGACGCGTCCTCGCTGCGGGCGGCCCTGCTGCCGCTGGTCGCGCTGCCCGCCGTGGGCAGGCTGCTCCTGTGCGGCCTGCGCGAACCGGCCCCGCTCCCGGCGCCGCCCGCCGTCGGCTCACGGACGGCACGCGACGCCGACGTGCGGTGAGCGACGCAGACGTGCGGTGAGCTTTCGACCGACGACCGGCCCACCGCCCGCCCCTCACGGCCGCGAACCCCGGGTCGGCCCGCCCCTGGGCGTGACGGGCGCCAGCCACATGCCCACGATCGCGTCGACGAGGCCGTCGGCCGCGTCCTGCCAGCTGGCGCGCGGGGTCGGGCGGTTCTCGGCCAGGGCCCGCTCGCGCTCCTCCGCGGTGTGCACGATGAGGTGACGGGCCATGTCGCCCCGCTCCGCGCGGACCTCGTCCGGCAGCGCGGGCATGCAGCGGTTGCGCCCCACGATGATCGCCCGCAGGGAGACGGAGGCCCGGGACTCCTCGGTCATGATCTGCCGCAGCGCCGGGTCGGTCATGACCTGGGCGCAGAACCGCGCGTACCAGGTGGGGCTGCCCAGCGCCGCCAGGTGGTCGAACTGCGGACGGACCAGGCAGTCCACCCAGTCGCGCAGGTCCGGCGAGTCGCCGAGGGCGGCGAGCTGCCGGGCGCGCAGCTCCTCGACCCGCTCCGAGTGGCGCTGTGCGATGGCCCGGACGAGGTCCGTCTTGGTGCCGAAGTGGTAGCCGACCGCGGCGTTGTTGCCCTGCCCGGCGGCCTCGCTGACCTGGCGGTTGGAGACCGCGTACACCCCGTGCTCGGCGAACAGCCGCTCGGCGGTGGTCAGGATCAGCTGCCGGGTCGCGCTGACCTGTTCCGTCCGGACCGCCCTGCCCGCCATGATCACCACCGCGCCGGGACTCTCTCCGCACCGCCCGCGACGACCAGTCCCTCAAGTCGTCGCAGGTCCGCCGACGTGCGGCGGGTTCTCACGAAAGCCTACGGCGCGGCGGCGGGACACCGCCGACCGGCCCGGACGGGCGTCCGCTCCGCACACCCCGTAGGATACTTCAAGCGACTGACTTAAAGGTTCGCGTTCCGGTTTCGTTTCTCCCACCCGTCGCAAGACTCGCCGCCCGAAAGGCTCTTCCATGCCCGCTTCCCCCGCCTCACCACGGCCGAACGCCGTGGTGGCGGTACTGGCCCTGGCCGGGATCGTCGTCGCGCTGATGCAGACCCTGGTCATCCCGATCATCCCGGAGCTGCCGAAGCTCCTGGACGCGTCGGCCTCGGACGCGGCCTGGGCGGTGACCGCCACGCTGCTCGCCTCCGCGGTGGCCACCCCGGTCGTCGGCCGGCTCGGCGACATGTTCGGCAAGCGGCGGATGCTGCTGCTCAGCCTGGTGCTGCTGGTCGCCGGTTCCGCGGTCTGCGCGCTGAGCGACGCGCTGGTGCCGATGGTCGCCGGCCGCGCCCTGCAGGGCCTGTCGGCCGCCGTGATCCCGCTCGGCATCAGCATCATGCGCGACGAACTGCCCGTCGAGCGGCTGGCCGGTGCCACCGCGGTGATGAGCGCCTCGCTCGGCGTCGGCGGTGCGCTGGGCCTGCCCGCCGCCGCGCTGATCGCGGACAAGCTCGACTGGCACATGCTGTTCTGGCTCTCCGGCGCGCTCGGCGTGGTGTCCCTGGTGCTGGTGCTGACGTTGGTGCCCGAGTCGGCGGTGCGCACCGGCGGCCGCTTCGACCTGCCCGGCGGCGTCGGCATGGCCGCCGGCCTCGCGAGCCTGCTGCTGGCCATCTCCAAGGGCGGCGACTGGGGCTGGACCTCGGGCACCACCCTCGGCCTGTTCGCCGCGGCCGTGGTGATCCTGCTGGTCTGGGGCTGGTGGGAGCTGCACACCCCGGAGCCCCTGGTGGACCTGCGCACCACCGCCCGCCGCCAGGTGCTCTTCACCAACCTGGCGTCCGTCGCCATCGGCTTCTCGATGTTCGCGATGTCCCTCGTCCTTCCGCAGCTGCTGCAGTTGCCCGAGGCCACCGGTTACGGCCTCGGCCGCTCGCTGCTGACCACGGGTCTGGTGATGGCGCCGTCCGGCCTGGTGATGATGGCGTTCGCCCCGGTCTCCGCGAAGGTCTCCAAGTCCAGGGGCCCGAAGGTGACGCTGATGATCGGCGCCCTGATCGTGGCGGCCGGCTACGGCCTGAACATCGTGCTGATGGCCGAGGTCTGGCACCTGGTCCTGGTCTCCTGCGTCATCAGCGCCGGCATCGGTTTCGCCTACGGCGCCATGCCGTCGCTGATCATGGGCGCGGTGCCGCCGAGCGAGACGGCCGCCGCGAACAGCCTCAACACCCTGATGCGGTCCCTGGGCACGTCGGTCGCCAGTGCCATCGCCGGTGTGATCCTGGCCCAGCTGACCATCGACCTCGGCGGCTTCGCCCTGCCGTCCGAGAACGCGTTCAAGGTGGTCATGGCCATCGGCGCGGGCGCGGCCCTGCTGGCCACCGCCCTCGCGTCCTTCATTCCCCGGCACCGCCCGGCCGGCACCCCGGCGGGCCCGGCTCCGGCCGACGGTGTCGCGTCGGAGCCCGCCACCGTCCGCTGACGAGGCCGGCGCCGGTCCCGCCCGGGACCGGCGCCGTTCAGGCGAACCTGGCGGGCAACGCGCGTGACGGCGCCCCGGCGGGTCGAGTACTGACCCGTGGAGCTGCCGCCGATCCCTCCGATGCTCGCCACCCCCGGCACCCTGCCGCCCGCCGGGCAGGACGCGCGCTGGGCCTACGAGACCAAGCAGGACGGGCAGCGCGTGGTGGTCTACCTGCCCGGCGACGGGAGCGTCCTGCTGCGGGCCCGCTCCGGCCAGGACATCACCGCCGCCTATCCGGAACTGGCCCCGCTCGCCACCGCGCTCGGCGGGACCCCCGCCGTACTGGACGGGGAGGTGCTGGCCCTGGACGAACAGGGCCGTGCCGACTTCCAGTTGCTCCAGTCCCGGATGGGCCTCGCGCACACCCCGGCCCGGGCGGCGCACCGGGCGGCGAAGGTCCCCGTCCACCTGGTGCTGTTCGACGCCCTGCACCTGGCGGGCCGCTCCCTGCTGCGCCTGCCCTACACCGGCCGCCGCGAGCGGCTGACGGACCTCGGGCTGAACGGGCCGTCGTGGTCGACCCCGGCCGCGCTGGTCGGGCACGGCGCCCAGGCCCTGCGGGCCACCCGCGAGCACGGCCTGGAGGGGCTGGTGTGCAAGCGGCTGGACTCGGTGTACGAGCCCGGGGTCCGCTCCCGGGCCTGGATCAAGATCCGCAACATGCGCAGCGAGGACGTCGTGGTCGGGGGCTGGCTGCCCGGCAAGGGGCGGCTCGGCGGCCTCCCCGGCGCCGTCCTGGTCGGCCAGCGCGCCGCGGGCCGGCTGCGCTACGTCGGCGGGGTCGGCACCGGCTGGAGCGCGGGCGAGCGCACCGAGCTGGCAGCGCTGCTGGCGGCCGCCGCGAGCGACGTCTGCCCCTTCGCCCCGGTGCCGCGGGTGCCCGGGGCGCGCTGGGTCGTGCCCCGGCTGGTCGGCGAGGTCCGCTACAGCACCCGCACCCGGGAGGGCATGCTGCGCCAGCCGTCCTGGCTCAGGCTCCGCCCGGACCTGGCACCCGAGGAGTCCGCCGCGGATCTTCCGGACGACCTGGTGTGAGCGGGTGACTCCGGGTCAGGTGTTGGGCTGCCCTTCACCGCGGGGACGCCTGTGCACCCTTGGCGCGGGAGGAAAAAGAGGGGACCCTGAACTCCCCTTCCCCCCACAGCCGTTGGGCTGCGCCAGCCCGAGGAGGACGCGATGTCCCCGCGTACCGCCACGACGCCCCGCCGGAGATGGCTCACCGTACCGCTCGGTGCCCTCGCCCTCGTCGTCGCCTTTCCCGCCACCGCCTTCGCCGCCCCGCCGCCGGGGCTGCCCGGCAACGCCGACAGCCTGGAGCGGATGTACCAGCCCGCCTACGACTACGACACCGACGGCTGCTATCCCACACCGGCCATCGGTGCCGACGGAGCCGTCAACGGCGGACTGAACCCGACCGGCGCACTCAACGGCAACTGCCGGGACGCCTCCGACCTGGACAACACCAACGGCTACGCGCGTGCCAAGTGCGACGGCGACTGGTGCGCCTACATGTACGGCCTCTACTTCGAGAAGGACCAGGCCCTGCCCGGGACGAGCCTCGGCGGCCACCGGCACGACTGGGAGCACGTGGTGGTGTGGGTGAAGGACGACGCCGTGCAGTACGTGTCGACCTCCAACCACGGCTCGTTCAGCGTGCACGAGCGCTCCGCCGTCCGCTTCGACGGCACCCACCCGAAGATCGTCTATCACAAGGACGGCATCAGCACCCACTGCTTCCGCCTGGCGACCTCGGGCGACGAGCCCCCGGAGAACCACGAGGGCGCCTGGCAGTACCCGGCCCTGGTGGGCTGGAACGGCTATCCGGCGGGCCTGCGCGAGACACTGAGCGGCTACGACTTCGGCAGCGCCAACTTCGGCCTCAAGGACGGCAGCTTCGCCTCCCACCTGGCCGCCGCCAAGCCGGCCGGCATCCCCTTCGACCCGAACGCCTGACCCTGCGGGGGGCGGGCCGTGGGCCGGTCGGGCGAAGCGGTCGGCCCGGGCTCCTGCGGAGCACTATCGTGTCCGCATGTCCGCCCCCGAACTCATCCGCATCGTCTCCCGCGACTCCCCCATGGCACTGGCTCAGGTCGAGCGCGTCCGGGCCGAGTTGACCGCCCTCCGCCCCGGGGTCCGCACCGAGGTCGTACCGGTGCGGACCACCGGCGACAAGTGGCTCGGGGACCTGTCCCAGGTCGAGGGCAAGGGCGCGTTCACCAAGGAGGTCGACGCCGCCCTGCTGTCGGGCGAGGCCGATCTCGCGGTGCACTGCGTCAAGGACGTGCCCGCCGACCGGCCGCTGCCCGCCGGTACGGTCTTCGCCGCGTTCCTGAAGCGGGACGACGTGCGGGACGCGCTCGTCCACCCGGACGGGCGCACGCTGGACGAGCTGCCGGACGGGACGCGCGTCGGCACGTCCTCCGTGCGCCGTGTCGCCCAGCTGGCCGCCACCCATCCGCACCTGCGGTGCGTTCCCTTCCGCGGCAACGCCAACCGGCGGCTGGCGAAGCTGGCCGCGGGCGAGGCGGACGCGCTGCTGCTCGCCGTCTCCGGACTGGAGCGCATCGGCCGGACCGACGTGATCAGCGAGGTCCTCTCCACCGAGACGATGATGCCGCCGATCGGCGCGGGCATCCTCGCCCTGCAGTGCCGCGAGGGCGACGGTGCGCTGATCGAGGCGGTCAGCGCGCTCGGCGACCCGACGACGCACCGGGAGGCCACGGCGGAGCGCATGTTCCTGCACGTCCTGCAGGGGCACTGCAACAGCCCGATCGCCGGGCACGCGCAGGTGGACCGGAGCGGTGAACTCTCGCTGCGGGCCTGCGTGTTCACCCCCGACGGCAAGGTCCGGCTGAACGCGCACGAGTGGGCCGGCCGCCTCGACCCGGCGACCCTGGGCACGTCGGTCGCGGTGGCCCTGCTGCGGCAGGGCGCCCGGGAGATCATCGACGGCATCGCGCACTGAGGGGCGGCCGCCCGGCGGGTCAGGCGGTGCCCTCCTCCGACTGGCCCCGCAGGTACGCGCTCACCTGGTGCACGAGGCCCTCGTCCCGCACCCCGCCGCACGGGGCGGCGCCGGCCCCGTCGGGCAGCCCGGGGGCGCCGCTCCACAGCCGGCGGTCGGCCCACTCCTCGTCCACCCTCAGCTGCACCTGGACGTCGACCTGGCTCAGGCTCGACTCCGGCCCGGCCGCGTAGAGCACGGCGGTGGCCCGGCGCAGCGGGTAGACGTCGAAGCCCTCGACGAACTGGGAGTTGCGCCAGTCCAGGAAGGCGCTCTCCCCGTCGGGGCCGATCCGCACGTCGATCTGGCCGTCCTCCAGGTGGATGAGGAGCTGCCGCCCGCCCCGGTTCTCGACGGTCACCCGGACCCGGAAGTACGTCAGCCCCTCGGCTGCGTCGTCGCGGCCCCGCGGCGGCTCGGCCGGCTCAAGACCGTGGACGCGGACCCGCAGGCCGGCGTGCTCGTCGTACTCCTGCCAGTCCCCGACCACGTTCGGCTCGTACACGGTGCCCCTCTCGACCTCTCGACGCTGCTTCCTATCCGTACGCTCAGCGCACTGTCAAATGAGCGGAATGCGCTGTGGCCAGGGGCTTCGTCCCTTTTGATCGGCGATCAAGCGTTGCCCAGGGACGATCCGCCGACACCGGTCCGCGCGATCACCGGGAGCGTGCCGCACATCACGTCCCGCGACGGGGCGGCCGCACCGGTCACCGTCATGCAGCCGTTCGAGTGGCCGTCCGGGGGATTCGCGCTCAGTATCCATATATACGAGGACTTGCCAGCACCCCTGCTGAGGGAGGTGCGCGTGATGCGTGTCGCCGGCAGAACCCAGCCCCACCCGCACGACGACGCCCCCGACACGGCCGCGGCGTTCGAACGGCTCGCCGGGCTGCCCGAGGGACCGGAGCGCAAGGCGCTGCGGGACGATCTGATCCGGGTCTGGCTGCCCATGGCGGAGCGGATCGCCGTCCGCTTCCGGGGCCGCGGCGAGAACCTGGAGGATCTCTATCAGGTGGCGGCCCTCGGCCTGGTCAAGGCCGTCGACCACTACGACCCGGAGCGCGGCCACGCCTTCGAGGCGTACGCGGTGCCGACCGTGACCGGCGAGATCAAACGGCACTTCCGCGACCACATGTGGACGCTGCACGTACCGCGCCGGATCCAGGACCTGCGCAACCGGGTCCGCAGATCGGCGAAGGAACTGGCGCAGACCACGCCGGGGCGCGCCCCGACCGTCGAGGAGATCGCCGAGCACGCGCAGCTGACCACCGTGGAGGTGCGCACCGGCATGGAGGCCCTGGAGTGCTTCTCGGCCCTGTCGCTGGAGGCGGAGATGCCCGGCACCGACGGGTACGCCCTCGGCGACGCGCTGGGCGGCCCCGATCCCGCCTTCGACGCGGTGGTGGACCGGGTGGCCGTCCGGCCCTGTCTGGAGGCACTGCCCGAGCGCGAGCGCACCATCCTCTACCTGCGCTTCTTCGGCGGGATGACGCAGAGCCGCATCGCCCAGCAGCTCGGCATCTCGCAGATGCACGTCTCCCGGCTGCTCACCGGCTGCTTCGACCGGATACGCGAGGAGATCCTGGCGGAGGCCCGCTGAGCCCGGACCGTCCCAGGCGGTCCTCCAGGGCGGCCAGGATCTCCGTCGGTATCACTCCGGTGCGCCCCCAGATGAGTACCGCTTCCGCCACATTGCGGAGTTTGATGTTCGTATGCTGGGAAACTTCCTTCAGGACGAGCCACCCCTCGTCCGGCGTCACCCCGCCGAGGGCGATGACCACCCCGATGGCCTGGTCGACGACGGCGTGCGAGACGACCGCCTCCTTGAGCTGCCGCACCTGCTCCTGCAGCCGGAAGACCTGGTCCTGGTCGGAATCCGGGCCGGGGTCCGGACACCCGCCGGTGGGGGGCACGGTCACCTCGGGGCCTCCGTTTCGGCGCCATGTGCGGGGTACTCGCCAGGCGCCCGCCGCACTCCCGGCCGGACACTGGTGTGGAGCCGGTGACTGCCGGTGGACGAGACCAGGACGCGACTGCCATGAACCACGACACGACCTCCTCCACCCGCGGGGAGAGCCTCCTGTCCACGCACTCCGTGTACGGGGCCCCGTGCTGGGTGAGTCTCACCAGCCGTGATCTGGAGGCCACCGAGGAGTTCTACTCCGCCGTGCTGGGCTGGCGGTGGCGGCCCGTCCGGCTGGGCGAGCCCTTCCGGATCGCCCTGGCCGACGGGGTGCCGGTGGCCGGGATCGCCGCCGTCGCCGCGATGTGGCAGATGGCGGTGGCATGGACGCCGTACTTCGCCGTGCGCAGTGCGGACGAGGCCGTGTCCCGGGCGCAGGAGCGCGGCGGCACCGCCGCGGTCGGGCCGATCTCCCTGCCGCCGGGGCGGGCGGCCCTGCTCGCCGACCGGGACGGCGCGACGTTCGGGATCTGGGAGGGCGAGCTGTTCTCCGACTGGGACGCCTGGCGCACCAAGCGTCCCGCCTTCATCCGGCTGCACACCCGCGACGCCTTCGACGCCGCGATCTTCTACGGCGAGATCTTCGAGTGGGCGTCGGGGCAGGGCGGCTGCGAGGTCCGGTACGAGGGCGACGAGGTGGTCCTGCGCCACGAGGGCGAGGTGGTGGCCCGCATCGAGTCGGGAGCGCTGGGCGCCGCTCCCGACCCGGCCGTCCGGCCGCACTGGCAGATCCACTTCGCGGTCGAGGACGTCACGGCCTGTGCCCGCGTCGCGGAGCGGCACGGCGGCAGCGTGCTCTCGCTGAGCCCTGACGAGGCGGTGCTCCGGGACGCCGACGGCGCGCAGTTCACGGTGACCGCGCGCCGCCTCGGCAGCTGAGTTCACCGGCTCACCGGCCGGTGCGGGAGGGCCGGGAGAGCAGCACGAGGCTGCGCTGCTCGACGGTCAGCCGGGTGCCCGCCTTGTGCTCGGCCTCGTCGGGGACGCCGTCCGGGTCGGCGGTGTCGACCAGGGCCGTCCAGCGTTCGCCGTAGCCGGCGCCGGGCAGCCGGAACTCGGCGGGCTCCCAGTGGCTGTTGAGCAGCAGCAGGAAGGAGTCGTCGACCACGGGCCGGCCGCGCGGGTCGGGTTCGGCGATGGCGTCGCCGTTGAGGAAGACGCCGACGGTGTGCGCGTCGGAGCGCTGCCAGTCGCCGTCGGTCATCTCCCGCGCGTCGGGCCGCAGCCACACCAGGTCGGGCAGTGGCTGGTCTGCGTGGGTGAGGGTCTCGCCGTGGAAGAAGCGGCGCCGGCGCAGTACGGGGTGGTCGGCGCGCAGCGCGATCAGGCGCCGGGCGAAGTCCAGCAGCGCGCGCTGCTCGCCGCCGAGCCGCCAGTCGATCCAGGAGATCTCGTTGTCCTGGCAGTAGGCGTTGTTGTTGCCGCGCTGGGTGCGGCCCAGTTCGTCGCCGTGGCAGAGCATCGGGATGCCCTGGGAGAGCAGGAGGGTGGCCAGGAAGTTGCGCTGCTGGCGGCCGCGCAGCTCCCGGACGGCCGGATCCTTGGTGCCGCCCTCCACGCCGCAGTTCCAGGACCGGTTGTGGCTCTCGCCGTCCCGGTTGTCCTCGCCGTTGGCCTCGTTGTGCTTGTCGTTGTACGAGACGAGGTCGCGCAGCGTGAAGCCGTCGTGCGCGGTGACGAAGTTGACGCTGGCGCGGGGGCGGCGGCGGCTGTGCTGGTACAGGTCGGAGGAGCCGGTGAGCCGGGAGGCGAACTCGCCGAGCGAGTGGTCCTCGGCGCGCCAGAAGTCCCGCACGGCGTCGCGGTACTTGCCGTTCCACTCCGACCACAGCTGCGGGAAGTTGCCCACCTGGTAGCCGCCCTCGCCGACGTCCCAGGGCTCGGCGATCAGCTTGACCCGGCTGATCACCGGGTCCTGCTGGATGAGGTCGAAGAACGCGGACAGCCGGTCCACCTCGTGGAACTGCCGGGCCAGGGTGGCCGCGAGGTCGAAGCGGAAGCCGTCGACGTGCATCTCGGTGACCCAGTACCGCAGCGAGTCCATGATGAGCTGGAGCACGTAGGGGTGACGCATCAGCAGGCTGTTGCCGGTGCCGGTGGTGTCGTAGTAGTGCTGCCAGTCGCCGTCCACCAGGCGGTAGTACGAGGCGTTGTCGATGCCGCGGAAGGAGAGGGTGGGGCCCTTCTCGTTTCCCTCGGCGGTGTGGTTGTAGACCACGTCGAGGATCACTTCGAGGCCGGCCTCGTGCAGGGTCTTGACCATCGACTTGAACTCGCTGACCTGCTGGCCGCGGGTGCCGAGGGCGGCGTAGCCGTTGTGCGGCGCGAAGAAGCCGATGGTGTTGTAGCCCCAGTAGTTGGACAGGCCGCGGTCCTGGAGCACGCCGTCGTGCACGAACTGGTGCACCGGCATCAGCTCCACGGCACTCACGCCGAGGGAGGTCAGGTGTTCCACGACCGCCGGGTGGGCCAGGCCCGCGTAGGTGCCGCGCAGTTCCTCGGGCACGCCGGGGTGGGTGCGGCTGAGGCCGCGGACGTGGGCCTCGTAGATGACGCTCTCCGAGTACGGGCGCCGGGGCGGGCGGTCGTCGCCCCAGTCGAAGAAGGGGTCGGTGACGACGCCGAGCATGGTGTGCCCGGCGCTGTCGCCCGGGTCGGCCTTGCCCCTGGCCCGCTCGAAGAGGGAGGCGTGGTTGTCCACCAGCCCGTCCACGGCCCGCGTATAGGGGTCCAGGAGCAGCTTCGCCGGATTGCAGCGGTGGCCGACGGCCGGGGCCCACGGACCGTGGACCCGGTAGCCGTAGCGCTGCCCCGGGCCGACGCCGGGCAGGTAGCAGTGCCACACGAAGCCGTCGACGTCGGGCAGCGGGACGGTGCTGTGGCGGCCGTCGTCGTCGACGAGCACGAGGTCGACCCGCTCGGCGACCTCGCTGAACAGCGCGAAGTTGGTGCCCTGCCCGTCGTACGCGGCCCCCAGGGGGTAGGGGTGCCCGCTCCACACGGGCGACCCCTTCCAGTTCGGCCTGGCGCGGGTCACCGGGCCTCCTCCAGGACGCCGCTGCCCGTACGCGCCCAGCCGGCCACCCGGGCCACCGGCATGATCTCGCGCGGCACTTCCAGCCCCTCCTGGGTGATCGGCTCGGGCTCGGTCGCCACCAGCGGGACGCGTTCGCCGGCCCGGGCGCGGCGCGAGAACCAGATGACCTTGGCGCCGGTGTCGGTGGCGCAGCAGCCCCAGCCGTCGCTGTTGGCGGCGAGGTGCTGCAGGCAGGTGCGCAGGTCGTGGTCGGGACGGAGCGCCTGGTCGTTGCCCCCCACGGCCGTGATGAGGTGCTGGTGGTTCCACCACATCTCGATCGACGTGCTCTTGTCGCTGGCGTGCTCGTCGATCGCCAGGAGCAGCATCTCGGCGCCCGAGCAGACGGGTTCGACGAGGTTCTCCAGGTTCCAGAACCGGAGGTGAGCGGCCAGGATGCGCCTGACCTGTCCGACCCGTTCCGGGCTCACTTCCACGTCGAGGTGGTAGTAGCAGGGCACTGCGGTCTTCATCGTCGTGGCTCCTCACCGCGAAGGCTCTCGCTCCTCCTCGTCCCTTGGGGGACGGGCTCCCCGATCACGAAGCGTGAGCGCTGATCGCTTCTGAGTCACTCCAGAGTGGGAGCGGTAGTCCATTCGTGCAACACGAGCAGCTCGGGGGCGGATTCGGGACGGGAACGGGTGACAAAAACGGTTGAAGATCCAACAAGACGGGGCGTGACCGCCCGTGCACCATGTGTGAAGAACTCGATCGCCCAGATCCCGAACGTTCAGAACCCGATCGTCCGTACCACCGGACCGTCCGGAAGGTGACCGGCCATGCTGCTCCCCGCGAAGAGCGAAGTCGCCCGGCAGCTGCGGCATTACCGCGCCTGGGAACGCTCGATGCTGGCGTCCCCCGCGGACGTCACCGTCCGGACCACCTTCGAGGACTCCGGATACACCCTCTGCGTGCTGATGGGGAAGCGGTGCGCACGCGAGGCCGCGGACGCGGCCGAACGGTATCTGCGGACGAACCTGGTCACCCATGCGCAGGAACAGCCGGAACGGCTCGCCCCGTCGGGGCACCGGGCCCCCTCCGGCGCGGCCTGACCCGATCGGCCCAACCCAACCGGCCGGGCCCGCGCCCGGCCACGAGCACGGCGGAGGTGAGATGCGGATGAGCGCGACCGTGGGGATCGGACGTATCCCGGTCCGGGACGTCCAGCCGGTGGTGGAGTACGGCAGGCGTCCGGCGAAGGCGGTGACGGGAGAGACGTTCCGGGTCACCGCCACCGTGTTCCGGGAGGGGCACGACGCGGTGGCCGCCAACGTCGTGCTCAAGGACCCCGAGGGCCGGCCGGGCCCGTGGACGCCGATGCGGGAACTGGCACCGGGCACCGACCGCTGGGGCGCCGACGTCACCCCGGACGCGCCGGGCGACTGGACCTACCGGGTGGAGGCGTGGAGCGACCCGGTCGCCACCTGGCGGCACGCCGCGCGGATCAAGATCCCGGCGGGCATCGACGCCGGTCTCGTCCTCGAAGAGGGGGCGGAGCTGTACCGGCGGGCCGCGGCGGGAGTGCCGAAGGACTCCGGGCGGGACGTGCTGCTGGCCGCCGCCACGGCCCTGCTCGACGACACGCTGCCCGTGGCCACCCGCCTGGCGGCGGGGTTGACGCCGCAGGTGGACGCGGTCCTGGCCCGTCACCCGCTGCGGGACCTGGTCACCTCCTCCGACCCCCTCCCCCTGCTCGTCGAACGCGAACGCGCCCTCTACGGCGCCTGGTACGAGTTCTTCCCCCGCTCCGAAGGCACCCCCGCCCAGCCCCACGGCACCTTCCGCACCGCCGCCCGCCGCCTGCCCGCCATCGCCGCCATGGGCTTCGACGTCGTCTACCTCCCCCCGATCCACCCCATCGGCACCACCCACCGCAAAGGCCGCAACAACACCCTCTCCGCCACCGCAGACGACGTCGGCGTCCCCTGGGCCATCGGCTCCCCCGAAGGCGGCCACGACACCGTCCACCCCGCCCTCGGCACCCTCGACGACTTCGACCACTTCGTCACCCGGGCCACCGCACTCGGCCTCGAAGTCGCCCTCGACTTCGCCCTCCAGTGCTCCCCCGACCACCCCTGGGTCCACAAACACCCCGAGTGGTTCCACCACCGCCCCGACGGCACCATCGCGCACGCCGAGAACCCGCCCAAGAAATACCAGGACATCTACCCCATCGCCTTCGACACCGACCCCGACGGCCTCCACACCGAAACCGTCCGGATCCTGCGCCACTGGATGGACCACGGCGTGCGCATCTTCCGCGTCGACAACCCCCACACCAAACCCGTCGCCTTCTGGGAACGCGTCATCGCCGACATCAACACCACCGACCCCGACGTCATCTTCCTCGCCGAGGCCTTCACCCGCCCCGCCATGATGGCCACCCTCGCCCAGACCGGCTTCCAGCAGTCCTACACCTACTTCACCTGGCGCAACACCAAACAGGAACTCACCGAATACCTCACCGAACTGTCCGGCGACGCGGCGGCGTACATGCGGCCCAACCTCTTCGCCAACACCCCCGACATCCTGCACGCCTACCTCCAGCACGGCGGCCGCCCCGCCTTCGAGGTCCGCGCCGTCCTCGCCGCCACCCTCTCCCCCGCCTGGGGCATCTACAGCGGCTACGAACTCTGCGAGAACACCCCCCTGCGCCAGGGCAGCGAGGAATACCTCGACAGCGAGAAGTACCAGCTCACCCCCCGCGACTGGGCCACCGCCACCCGCGAGGGCACCACCATCGCCCCCCTCCTCACCCGCCTCAACACCATCCGGCGCCAGCACCCGGCCCTGCACCGGCTCAGGAACCTCCGCTTCCACCACACCGACAACGACGCGCTCATCGCGTACAGCAAGCGCGAGGGATCCGACGTCGTCCTGGTGGTCGCCAACCTCGATCCGCATCGCACCCAGGAGGCCACGATCTCGCTCGACATGCCCCAGCTCGGCCTGGACCGGCACGACTCCGTGCCGGTCCACGACGAACTCACCGGCCGGACCTACCACTGGGGCCGGGCGAACTACGTGCGGCTGGAGCCCGGCCGGGCTCCCGCCCACGTCTTCCACGTCCGGCGTCCGTCCGCCGCCACCGCGCCGCAGAACGGAGGGTCAGGAGCCTCATGACCGTCAACGAGCCCGTACCTGACACCTTCGAGGACACCCCCGCGGGGGACCGGCACCCGGACTGGTTCAAACGAGCCGTCTTCTACGAGGTCCTCGTCCGCTCCTTCCAGGACAGCAACGGCGACGGCGTCGGCGACCTCAAGGGCCTGACCGCCAAGCTGGACTACCTGCAATGGCTGGGCGTGGACTGCCTGTGGCTCCCGCCCTTCTTCAAGTCGCCGCTGCGCGACGGCGGCTACGACGTCTCCGACTACACCGCCGTCCTGCCCGAGTTCGGCGACCTGGCCGACTTCGTCGCCTTCATCGACGCGGCCCACCAGCGCGGCATCCGGGTGATCATCGACTTCGTCATGAACCACACCAGCGACCAGCACCCGTGGTTCCAGGAGTCCCGCAAGAACCCGGACGGGCCGTACGGCGACTACTACGTCTGGGCCGACGACGACACCCAGTACGCCGACGCCCGCATCATCTTCGTCGACACCGAGGCCTCCAACTGGACCTACGACCCGGTCCGCGGCCAGTACTACTGGCACCGCTTCTTCACCCACCAGCCGGACCTCAACTACGAGAACCCGGCCGTGCAGGAGGAGATGCTCGCCGCCCTGAAGTTCTGGCTGGACCTGGGCGTGGACGGCTACCGTCTCGACGCCGTGCCCTACCTGTACGCCGAGGAGGGCACCAACTGCGAGAACCTGCCCGCCTCCCACGCGTTCCTCAAGCGGGTGCGCCGCGAGATCGACGCGCAGTACCCGGACACCGTGCTGCTGGCCGAGGCCAACCAGTGGCCGGAGGACGTGGTCGACTACTTCGGCGACTACGCGACCGGCGGCGACGAGTGCCACATGGCCTTCCACTTCCCCGTCATGCCCCGCATCTTCATGGCGGTCAGAAGGGAGTCCCGCTACCCGGTCTCCGAAATCCTCGCCAAGACCCCCGCGATCCCGTCCGGCTGCCAGTGGGGGATCTTCCTGCGCAACCACGACGAGCTGACCCTGGAAATGGTCACCGACGAGGAACGCGACTACATGTACGCGGAGTACGCCAAGGACCCGCGCATGCGCGCCAACATCGGCATCCGCCGCAGGCTCGCCACCCTGCTGGACAACGACCGCGACCAGATCGAGCTGTTCACCGCGCTGCTCCTCGCCCTCCCGGGATCCCCGATCCTCTACTACGGCGACGAGATCGGCATGGGCGACAACATCTGGCTCGGCGACCGCGACGCCGTGCGCACCCCCATGCAGTGGACCCCGGACCGCAACGCCGGGTTCTCGACCTGTGACCCGGGGCGCCTCTACCTGCCCGCGATCATGGACCCGGTCCACGGCTACCAGGTCACCAACGTCGAGGCGTCCATGGCCTCGCCCTCCTCGCTGCTGCACTGGACCCGGCGCATGATCGAGATCCGCAAGCAGAACCCCGCCTTCGGCCTGGGCACCTACACCGAGCTGCCCTCGTCGAACCCGGCCGTCCTGGCGTTCCTGCGCGAGTACGAGGACGACCTGGTGCTGTGCGTGAACAACTTCGCGCGGTTCGCCCAGCCCACCGAGCTGGACCTGCGCGAGTTCGCCGGACGCCATCCGGTCGAGCTGTTCGGCGGGGTCCGCTTCCCCGCCATCGGTGAACTGCCGTACCTGCTGACCCTCGGGGGCCACGGCTTCTACTGGTTCCGGCTCACCCGAGTCGCATCCCGCATCGGCCGCCGCGCTTGAGCGTGGGCCGAGGAAAGGACGCGTCACCATGCCGAAGACCGCACCCCTGCGCCCCAGACGCAGGCAGCTCGCCGAGCCGATGGCGTCGCTCGGCGAGTTGCTGCGCCAGTGGCTGCCGCGCCAGCGCTGGTTCGCGGGCAAGGACCGGCCCGTGGCCGAGCTGGGCCTGCTGTCGATGACCGAGCTGTTCCCGGGCTGCCTGCACCTCCTGGTGCACACCGGGCAGGGCTCCGTGCCCTCCCCGGGCGGTGCTCCCCCGGCCGGGGACTGCTACCAGCTGCTCCTCGGCGTGCGCGAGCAGCCCGCACCGCGGCTGGGCCGGGCCGTCATCGGGCAGGTGCAGGACGGGCCGCTGGCCGGACGGACGGTCTACGACGCGCTGCACGACCCCCGGACCGCCCAGCTGCTCCTGGAACGGCTCCGGCACCCGGGGAAGGCGGGGCCCCTGCGCTTCGAGGCCGACCCCGCGCGCCCGGTGCCCGGTGGTCTCGCACCGCGGCTGCTGGACGCCGAGCAGTCCAACTCCTCGCTGATCTACGGCGACGAGTTCATCCTGAAGCTGTTCCGCCGCGTCCAGCCCGGCGTCAACCCCGACCTGGAGGTGCCGGACGCGCTGGCCCGGCAGGGCTGCGGGCGGGTCCCCGCGCCGGTGGCATGGATGCGCACGACCCATCCGTACGGGGCTACGCTGGGCGTGCTCCAGCCGTTCCTGCCGGGTGCCTCCGACGGCTGGACCCTCGCCCTGAACGCGCTCGCCGCCGGGGACGAGTTCACCGTGCAGGCCCACGAGCTGGGGCGGGCGATGGGCGACGTGCACCTCGCGCTGGCCTCCGCCTTCCCGGTCGGCGCCCCGGGCGAGAACGGCCGCACCGCGGCGGCGATGACCGAGCGCCTCACCGCGGCCGCGCACTGCGTGCCCGCGCTGCAGCCCTTCGTCCCGGGTCTGCGGGCGGCCTTCGCGGCGCTGTCGACCTGCGACTGGGGGCCGCCCGCCCAGCGCATCCACGGCGACCTGCACCTCGGTCAGGTGCTGCGGGCCGGCCGGGACTGGTTCGTCATCGACTTCGAGGGCGAGCCCTCGCGTCCGCTGGCCGAGCGGCGCAGCGCCCACTCCCCCGTGCGGGACATCGCGGGGATGCTGCGGTCCTTCGACTACGCCGCCCGGCAGCGCCGGCCGTGGCGCCCGGAGTGGGCGCGCCGCTGCCGGGAGGCGTTCTGCGCGGGCTACGCCGCCCGCGCCGGGTGGGACCCCCGTAAGAAGCACGGCCTGCTGCGCGCCTACGAGACCGACCGTGCCGTGTATGAGGTGCTGTACGAGGCCCGGCACCGCCCCGACTGGCTTCCCGTACCCATGGCGGCGATCGAACGACTCGCCGTGAGAGGAGACTGACCCGTGGCCCTCCGCGACACCTCGATCCCCGAGCCGTCCGGTCCCGTCGCGCCCGCACCCGGTGCGTGCGCGACCGCGCCGCCCCTGGACCCCACCGACCGGGGGCGCCTGCTGGCGGGCGCCCACCACGACCCGCACGCCCTGCTGGGCGCCCACCCGGTGCCCGGCGGCGTCGCCTTTTGGGCGCTGCGCCCCTTCGCCCGCGAGGTGGGTGTGCTCGTGGACGGCGAGCGCCACGCCCTGGCCTCGGAGGGGGACGGCCTGTTCTCCGGTGTGCTGCCGCTCGCCGGGATGCCGGCGTACACGCTGGTGGTGGCCTACGAGCAGGGCGAGGCGCAGGAGACGCACGACCCGTACCGCTTCCTGCCCGCCCTGGGCGAGCTGGACCTGCACCTGATCGCCGAGGGGCGGCACGAGCAGCTGTGGCAGGCGCTCGGCGCGGAGCCGATGACCCACGAGGGCGTCACCGGCACCCGGTTCACGGTGTGGGCGCCGAACGCCCAGGGGGTGCGGGTCGCCACCGACTTCACGCACTGGGACGGCACCGCGTTCCCGATGCGTTCGCTGGGTTCGTCCGGGGTGTGGGAGCTGTTCCTGCCGGGCGTCGGCGAGGGCACCCGGTACAAGTTCGAGATCCACTCGCGGTACGGGCACCGGTTCCTGAAGGCCGACCCGATGGCCCGCGCGGCCGAGGAGCCGCCGAACACCGCGTCCGTGGTGACCGCCTCGCGCTACGAGTGGGGCGACGCCCGGTGGATGCGGACCCGCGCCGACACGCCCGTGCACGAGGCGCCGTTCTCGGTGTACGAGGTGCACCTGCCGTCCTGGCGGCCGGGCCTGACCTACCGCGAGCTGGCCGAGGAGCTGCCCGCCTACGTCAAGGACCTGGGCTTCACCCACGTCGAGCTGATGCCGGTCGCCGAGCACCCCTACGGGCCGTCCTGGGGCTACCAGGTCACCGGCTTCTACGCGCCGACCGCGCGCCTCGGCTCGCCGGACGACTTCCGCTTCCTGGTCGACGCGCTGCACCGGGCCGGGATCGGCGTGATCATGGACTGGGTGCCGGCGCACTTCCCGAAGGACGACTGGGCTCTGGGCCGCTTCGACGGCGACCCGCTGTACGAGCCCGGGGACGACCGGCGGGCGACCCACCCGGACTGGGGGACGTACACCTTCGACTTCGCGCGCACCGAGGTGCGCAACTTCCTGGTGGCCAACGCCGTGTACTGGTGCGAGGAGTTCCACATCGACGGGCTGCGCGTGGACGCGGTCGCCTCGATGCTCTACCTGGACTACTCGCGCGACTCCGGCCAGTGGGAGCCCAACCGGTACGGCGGCCGGGAGGACCTGGCGGCCATGGCCTTCCTCCAGGAGATGAACGCGACCGTCTACCGGCGCTGCCCCGGCGTGGTGACCATCGCCGAGGAGTCGACCGCGTGGGGCGGGGTGACCCGGCCGACCGACACCGGCGGGCTCGGCTTCGGCCTGAAGTGGAACATGGGCTGGATGCACGACTCGCTGGAGTACGTCGCCCACGAGCCGGTGCACCGCAAGTACCACCACCACGAGATGACCTTCTCGATGGTGTACGCGTACAGCGAGAACTACGTGCTGCCGATCTCCCACGACGAGGTGGTGCACGGCAAGCAGGCGCTGGTGTCGAAGATGCCCGGCGACTGGTGGCAGCGGCGGGCGAACGTGCGCGCGTACCTGGGCTTCATGTGGGCCCACCCGGGCAAGCAGCTGCTGTTCATGGGGCAGGAGTTCGCGCAGGGCGCCGAGTGGTCGGAGAAGCAGGGGCCCGAGTGGTGGCTGCTGGACGAGGGGTACCACTCGGCGGGCGACCACCGCGGGGTGCGGGACCTGGTCCGCGAGCTCAACACCCGCTACGCGCGCACTCCGGCCCTGTGGCAGCGCGACACCGACCCGGGCGGTTTCCGGTGGGTCTCGGTGGACGCGGCCGAGGACAACGTCTTCGCGTTCCTGCGGTACGGCACGGACGGCACGCCGCTGCTGGCGGTGTCGAACTTCTCGCCGGTCGTGCGGCACGCGTACGGGCTCGCCGTCGGTGACGAGGCCGTCGCCTGGCAGGAGGTGCTCAACACCGACGCCGAGGAGTACGGCGGCGGCGGCGTGGCCAACCCGGACCCGGTCAAGCCGGAGGACGGGAGCATCCTGATCACGCTGCCCCCGCTGGCGACGGTGTGGCTGATGCCGTACGCCCCGTGAGCCGGGCAGGTGTCCGGCCGGCTGTCCGGGGCAGTCGGTCGGTGACACCGGCCCGCAGAGAGGCGGCATCACGTGCGCACCGTCGGAGTGGAGGAGGAGCTCCTCCTGGTCGATCCCGCGACCGGTGAGCCGCGGGCGCTGTCCGCCGCCGTACTCGCCCGGGCGTTCCTCGACGGCTCCGGGCAGGACGTGTTCGAGAAGGAGCTGCACGAGCAGATGCTCGAGTTCGCCACGCATCCGCAGGCGGACATGGAGCGGCTGCACGCCGAGATCGTCCGCTGCCGCGAGGAGGCCGGGCGGCATGCCGGCGGGAGCGGGTGTGCCGTCGCCGCGCTCGCCACCTCACCGCTGCCGGTGACGCCCTCCATCGGCGTGAACCGGCGCTACGAGTGGATGGCCGAGCAGTACGGCGTCGTGGTCCACGAGCAGCTGGTCCTGGGGTGCCACGTGCACGTCTCGGTCGACTCCGACGAGGAGGGCGTCGCGGTGATCGACCGGGTGCGGCCCTGGCTGCCGGTGCTGGCCGCGCTGAGCGCGAACTCGCCGTTCTGGCAGGGCCGGGACTCCTCGTACAGCAGCTATCGCAGCCGGGTGTGGCAGCGCTGGCCGTCGGCCGGTCCCACGGAGCTGTTCGGCTCGGCGGAGCGCTACCACCGCAGGGTCGCGGACATGCTCGCCACCGGGACGATCCTGGACGACGGGATGGTCTACTTCGACGTCCGGCTCTCCCAGCGGTATCCGACGGTCGAGTTCCGGGTCGCGGACGTCTGCCTGGACGCCTCCACCGCGGTCGTCCTGGCCGCGCTCGCCCGCGCGCTGGTCGACACGGCGGCGTGGGAGTGGCGCGCGGGAGTGGAACCGGCCGAGCACAGTGTGAGCCTGCTCCGCCTCGCGGCCTGGCGGGCCGCCCGGTCCGGGCTGACCAGTGAGCTGCTCCATCCGGCGACGATGCGGCGGATGCCGGCCGAGACGGTCGTACGGGATCTGCTGGAGCATGCCGGGCAGGCCCTCGCGGCCGCGGGCGACCTGGAACGGGTGCGCGGGGGTGTCGAGGAGTTGCTGCGGCACGGCAACGGCGCCCGCGTCCAGCGCGAGCTGCTGGCGCGCTCGGGCAGCCTGCGTGAGGTGGTCGCCGCGTGCGTGCGCCGTACTCAGGCCGTCTGAGACCTCAGAAGATCAGGGCGAGGGCGTAGCCCAGCAGGCCCACCGCGAAGATCAGCACGACCGCGAGGATCAGGGCCATCGGCCCCTTGGCCCAGCCCTTGGCCGGATTGGTGAGCAGGTCCTGCGGGCCTGCCTCGGGCATGCTGCTCTCCGCCGGCGGGGTCTCCCCGGGCGGCACTCCGCCGCCCGGCTCCAGGCCGGTGCTGAGTCGGGGTTCGGGATCCGGATTCACATAGCTCATGGCCCCCGAGTCCCCCGATCGGGCCGAGATCACCGGGTGGGAACACTTCTGCCGTCCGGGTCCCCCGCCGCCCGCGGCTGGGCTAGCCTCCGAGCACCGTCGACCACGGTGTCCGTCGGCGACGTCACCGTCCGTACACGTCAGGAGCCGGCGCATGCACGACCCCGCACTCGCTCCCCGGACCGTCCCGCCGCTGACCGGCTCGCTCGCCGACAGCCTCTTCGAGACGGCCGCCCGCACGCCGACCCTGCCGATGCTCGCCCGCCGCCGCGGCCCCGGCTCCACGGCGTGGGACGAGGTGACCGCGGTGGAGTTCCGCGACGAGGTGGTCGATCTGGCGAAGGGCCTGATCGCGAGCGGGATCTCGCCGGGCGACCGGGTGGCGATCCTGGCCCGCACCCGGTACGAGTGGACGGTCTTCAGCTACGCCCTGTGGACGGTGGGCGCCGAGGTGGTGCCGATCTACCCGACCTCCTCGCGCGACCAGGTCGAGTGGATCCTGCGGGACGCGGGCTGCGTGGGCGTGCTGGTCGAGGACGAGCAGAACGTGATGACCGTCGGCTCGGTGTGCGCGTCGCTGCCCGCGCTGCGCCACGTCTGGCAACTGGACGCGGGCGCCCTGGACACACTGGTGGCGCGCGGCGCGTTCCTCCCGTCCGCCACGGTCGACTCCATGCGGCGCATCGTGCTGCCGGACGCCACGGCGGTGGTGGCCTACACCTCGGGCACCTCCGGCCGCGCGCTCGGCTGTGCGCTGAGCCACCGCGGCCTGGCCGGCCCGTGCGACACGCTGCTCGCCGGCTGGGGTCACACGGTGGCGCCGCCGGGAGAGCAGGGCGCGGTCCTCGCCTACCTGCCCTTCTCGCACGTGTACGGGCTGATGATCCAGAATCTCTGCGTCCGCGGCGGGTTCCTGATGGCCCACGAGCCGGTGCCGACCGGGGAGGCGCTCTCCTCTGCCCTGCGCTCGTTCCGCCCGACGTATCTGTACGCCGTCCCGTCGGTGCTGGAGAAGATCTACAAGAATTACCTGCGCACGGCCCAGCAGGCGGGACACGGTGCCCTGTTCGAGCGGGCCGCGGACACGGCGCGCGCCTTCGCCGCGGCGCTGGAGCGCCGGCGCCTGGGCAGGGGAACCGGGCCCGGACTCGACCTGCGCCTCCAGCACGCCCTGTACGAGCGGACGGTGTACCGGCGGCTGCGCACCGCGCTGGGCGGCCGGGTGACCCGGGCCACGTCGGGCGGTTCGCCGCTCAGCCGCGAGCTCGCCCTCTTCTACGAGGGCATCGGCGTCTACGTGCACGACGGCTACGGGCTGACGGAGACCAGCGGCGGGCTGACGATGCAGCCGCTGGGCCGGGAGAAGTCTGGCACCGTCGGGCAGGCGCTGCCCGGCATGGAGATCCGGGTGGCGGACGACGGGGAGATCCTGGTGCGCGGGCCGTCGCTGTTCCAGGGGTACGTCGGCGACGGGTCGGCCACCCGCGAGGTGCTGCGCGGCGGCTGGCTGGCCACCGGCGACCTCGGGCACCTGGACGACGAGGGCTACCTGGCGATCACCGGCCGCAAGAAGGACGTGATCATCACCAGCGGCGGCAAGAGCGTGGCCCCGGCCGCCCTGGAGCAGCGGCTGCGGATGCACCCGCTGGTCCACCAGGCGGTGCTGGTCGGCGACAACCGGCCCTGCGTCGGTGCGCTGATCACGCTCGACCCGGAGTTCCTGACGCACTGGCGGGCGTCCCTGGGGCTGCCCGGCGACGCCCCGGCCCGGGAGGCACGCGAGGAGAACGCGCTGCGGGAGGAGGTCGCGCGTGCCGTGGCCGCGGCCAACAGCGCGGTGTCGCGCTCGGAGTCCATCCGGGTCTTCCGGGTCCTTCCCCAGCCCTTCGACGTGGCGGGCGGACTGCTCACCCCGTCGATGAAGCTCCGGCGGGACGAGATCGTACGGACCTACTCCCTGGAGATCGACGCCATGTACGAGGCTCGGTCCCACCGCCGGCCGACGACGCCGCCGCTCCAGGAGCCGGCCGGCTGGGAGGACGCGGACAACGTGTTCTTCCGCTGAGCCGGTGCCCGCCCGTCCCCGGCCGGAGCCCGCCGGCGCGACTAGGTTCGGCCCGCACGGGAACTTACAGACGAAGGGGGTGCGAAGGAGAAGGAACGACGCCCGGCCCGTGCCGGGCCGGGAAGGCGCAATGGCAGCCGAGTCGCGTTGGGACAGGACACTGGCTTCCGAGGAGATCACGAACCGCACCGCCAGCTTCACCGGTGAGCTGCACAACGTGACCGGTGCGCGGCTGGTCGCGGAGGAGTTCCTCCACGACCTCGCCCGTGCGGCGCCGCCCGCGGCGCCCGAGCACTGGGACGACATCCTCCTCGTCGTCACGGAGCTGGCGGCCAACGCCGTGCAGTACGCTCCGGGGCCGTTCCAACTGCGGCTGCGGCGGACCTTCGACGGCGTGCACGTGGTGATGCACGACACCAACACGACGGAGCCGGCGCCGCGCCCCTTCCGTCCGAGCAAGGGCGGCGGCGGCATCGGCTGGCACCTGATCCACACCCTGTCCGACCAGGTGAGCGTCGTCACCGGGGAACGGGGCAAGGACATCCACGTCTTCCTGCCCTGGTGACGGGCGGCCGCCGGGGAGCGCGGCGGGCGCGGCGGAACCGGCGCGCTGATATTTTTCTGCCGGGTGCGAATCCGTGAACTGCGCGAACGCGGGCACGGGAGGCCGGACCGCCCGAACGGTCCGGCAGGGGGTGGTGGGTCCTCGCCGCGAGGGTCCCCGGGGAGCGGAACGAGGGTGCGCATGACCAGCGACAGCACGGGACCGGCCGACGCGGTTCCGGGCGATCAGGAGTTGCGCCGTCTCCTGGCGGGCCTGACGGCCGTGCGGGACGGCGACTTCGGCACCCGTCTGCCGGACGACGCGGACGGGCTGCTGGGCGACATCGCCAAGGTCTTCAACGGCATGGTGGACCAGTTGTCCGTGTTCACTTCCGAGGTCACGCGGGTCTCCCGCGAGGTCGGCACGGAGGGTGCCCTCGGCGGGCAGGCGCGGGTGCCGGGGGTCTCGGGCACCTGGGCCGACCTGACGGACTCGGTCAACGCCATGGCGGGCAACCTCACCACCCAGGTCCGGGACATCGCCCAGGTGGCCACGGCGGTCGCCCGGGGGGATCTCTCCCAGAAGATCGACGTGGACGCCCGCGGCGAGATCCTGGAGCTGAAGAACACCATCAACACCATGGTCGACCAGCTCTCCGCCTTCGCCGACGAGGTCACCCGCGTCGCCCGCGAGGTCGGCACCGACGGCCGGCTCGGCGGCCAGGCCGACGTCCAGGGCGTCCGGGGCACCTGGCGCGACCTCACCGACTCGGTGAACTTCATGGCGGGCAACCTGACCAACCAGGTCCGCAACGTCGCCCAGGTGGCCACCGCCGTGGCCGAGGGCGACCTCTCCCAGAAGATCACCGTGGACGCCCGCGGCGAGATCCTGGAGCTGAAGAACACCATCAACACCATGGTCGACCAGCTCTCCGCCTTCGCCGACGAGGTCACCCGCGTCGCCCGCGAGGTCGGCACGGCCGGGAACCTGGGCGGGCAGGCCCGGGTGCGCGGGGTGTCGGGGACCTGGAAGGACCTCACCGACAACGTCAACGTGATGGCGTCGAACCTGACCGGCCAGGTCCGCTCCATCGCCCAGGTGGCCACCGCCGTGGCCCGGGGCGACCTGTCGCAGCGGATCACCGTGGACGCCGAGGGCGAGGTCGCGGCGCTGGCCGACGTGATCAACACCATGGTCGACACGCTGTCGGCGTTCGCCGACGAGGTCACCCGGGTCGCCCGCGAGGTCGGCACCGACGGGCGGCTCGGCGGCCAGGCGAACGTGCCGAACGTCGCCGGGACCTGGAAGGACCTCACCGACAACGTCAACTCGATGGCCAACAACCTCACCAATCAGGTGCGCAACATCGCCCTGGTGACGACCGCGGTGGCCCGGGGCGACCTGTCCAAGAAGATCGACGTCGACGCCCGCGGCGAGATCCTCGAACTCAAGACGACCATCAACACCATGGTCGACCAGCTCTCCGCCTTCGCCGACGAGGTCACCCGGGTGGCCCGCGAGGTCGGCACCGAGGGCCGGCTCGGCGGCCAGGCCGAGGTGGAGGGCGTCTCCGGCACCTGGAAGCGCCTGACGGAGAACGTCAACGAACTGGCCGGCAACCTCACCCGCCAGGTCCGCGCGATCGCCGAGGTCACCTCCGCCGTCGCCGAGGGCGACCTGACCCGCTCGGTCAACGTGGAGGCCTCCGGCGAGGTCGCCGACCTCAAGGACAACATCAACGCCATGGTGGAGTCCCTGCGCGAGACCACGCGGGCCAACCAGGAGCAGGACTGGCTGAAGACCAACCTCGCCCGCATCTCCGGCCTGATGCAGGGGCACCGGGACCTGCCGGTCGTCGCCGAGCTGATCATGGACGAGCTGGTGCCGCTGGTGTCGGCCCAGTACGGCGCCTTCTACCTGGCCGAGGACGGGGACGACGGTCCCGAGCTGCGGCTCGTCGGCTCCTATGGCTACCCGGAGCACACCGCCAGACCCACCCGTATCGCCTTCGGCCGCACCCTGGTCGGCCAGGCCGCGCGCAGCCGGCGCACCATCATGGTGAACGAGCTTCCGCCGGGCTACCTGACCATCTCCTCGGGGCTCGGCGAGGTGGTCCCGGCCGCGCTGGTGCTGCTGCCCATCGTGGTCGAGGGGCAGGTCCTCGGGGTCATCGAGCTGGCCTCGGTCTCCGCCTTCAGCCAGATCAACCAGGACTTCCTGGAAATGCTGATGGAGACCATCGGCGTCAACGTCAACACGATCGTGGCCAACGCCCGTACGGACGAACTCCTCGCCGAGTCGCAGCGCCTGACCGGCGAACTCCAGGCCCGCTCCGCGGAGCTGCAGACCCAGCAGGAGGAGTTGCAGCACTCCAACGCGGAGCTGGAGGACAAGGCGTCCCTGCTCGCGGCGCAGAACCGGGACATCGAGGCGAAGAACTGGCAGATCGAGCAGGCCCGGCAGGAGCTGGAGGCACGCGCCCAGCAGCTGTCGCTGGCCTCCAAGTACAAGTCGGAGTTCCTGGCCAACATGAGCCACGAGCTGCGCACCCCGCTCAACAGCCTGCTCATCCTCGCCCAGTTGCTGGCCCAGAACCCCTCGCGCAACCTCACCCCGAAGCAGGTCGAGTACGCGGGCATCATCCACTCGGCGGGCTCGGACCTGCTGCAGCTGATCAACGACATCCTGGACCTGTCGAAGGTCGAGGCCGGGAAGATGGACGTCTCCCCCGAGCGCGTGACGCTGGGCCGGCTCATCGAGTACGTCGAGGCCACCTTCCGGCCCATGACCGGCCAGAAGGGCCTGGAGTTCACGGTCGCGACGGCCCCCGGGGCACCGGCGGACCTGCTCACCGACGACTCCCGGCTGCGCCAGGTGCTGCGCAACCTGCTGTCGAACGCGGTGAAGTTCACCGAGCGGGGCGGCGTGGAGCTGGCCGTCGAACCGGCACCGGACGACGAGGTGCCCGGGGGCGTGGTGCGGGGCGGTCCCGTGGTGGCCTTCCGAGTCAGGGACACGGGTATCGGCATCCCCGAGCAGAACCTGGAGTCGATCTTCGGCGCCTTCCAGCAGGCGGACGGCACGACGAGCCGCAAGTACGGCGGCACCGGGCTCGGCCTGTCCATCACGCGGGAGATCGCCCAGCTCCTCGGCGGCGCCGTCACGGTGGACAGCACGCCCGACCGGGGCAGCACCTTCACGCTCTACCTGCCGGTGGCCCGGCCCGACTTCGAGGACCTGCTGGCCCGCTCCCCCGAGCACCTCCCGGCCGACGCGTCCTCCGGCGTCCCCGACCGTCCGGCACCGGTGGCCGAGCCGGCCGGCGGCCACCGCCGGCGGCCCCGGCGCCTGCTCGTCGTGGAGGAGCGTCCGCGCGGTCTGCTGACCCTCGTCGCGGAGAGCGTGGTCGCCGACCTGACGCACGGGCGGGACGACACGGGCGACCGGCCCCCGCTGGACGTCATCACGGCGGTGGGCGCCGAGGAGGCCGCCGGAGCGCTGGCGGCCGACCCGTGCCATTGCGTCGTCCTGGAGCTGGGCATGCCGGACGGCGAGGCCTCCCGCTTCCTGCGGGCGCTGCGGGGCGACTCGGCGCTGGCGAGCGTGCCGGTGCTCGTGCACAGCGGTCACCGGGCGGACGCCGCCGTGGCGGAGGACCTGCGCTCGCGCGCGGCCGGCGGGACCCTGGAGTTCCTGGCCGGCCTCGACGAGCTGCGCGAGCGCATCGCACTGCACCTGGCCGCCGAGGAACCCGGGGACGTGCTGTCCCTGGTGCGGCCGGAGGAGCCGCCGCGTCCGGACCCGCGGGCCGGTCAGGGTCCGCCCGCCGGGCGCACGGTCCTCGTCGTCGACGACGACGCGCGCAACCTGTTCGCGCTCAGCGGGATCCTGGAGCTGCACGGCTTCAGGGTGCTGCACGCGGAGAACGGCCGCCGGGGCATCGAGGCGCTGGTGGAGCACCCGGAGGTCGCGCTGGTCCTGATGGACGTGATGATGCCGGAGATGGACGGCTACACGGCGACGGCCGAGATCCGCCGCATCCCGCGCTATGCCGAGCTGCCGATCGTCGCGGTCACGGCGAAGGCCATGCCCGGCGACCGGGAGAAGAGCCTGGCCTCGGGTGCCAGCGACTACGTCACCAAACCCGTAGACACCCAGGACCTGATCGCCTGCGTCCGCCGCTGGCTGCCCGCATGAGCGTGTCCGAGCGGTCCGGCGGGCCGGGCGGCGGCCGACGGGACCCGTCCGACCCGGGCGGCATGACGCCGCTGTCGCCGGTGGGCAGACTGGCGGCCACGGTGGACCGGCTCAGCCGCGAGGTGCGGGCCGCCCAGGCGGAGGCCGAGGGCCGGGCGCTGATCGAGCTGGCCAAGGGCGTCCTGGTCGCGCGGCTCGGCTGCGGCCCGGCCGAGGCCGCCCGCCAGCTCGCCGAGCTGGCCGAGCAGTCCCGGGCGACGCCGCTGGAGTTCGCGGTCGACGTCATCAACCAGGCCGCCCGGGACCGCGTGTCGGAGGTGACGGACGCGTTCCTCGCGGCCACCGCCGCGGTGCGGGCCGCCAGGCCCGAGGACGACCCGGACGGCCCGGACGGCACGACCGGCACGGGCGCCGGGGAGCCGGGCGGGACGGTGGCCGAGTCCGCCGCCGTACGCCTGCGGGCGGCCGAGAGCGGCGCACTGGCCGCGGACGACACCCAGGCCGTCGCCGACGCGCTGCTGGAGCAGGCGCTGCGCCCGCTCGGCGCGGTCGCGGTGGCCATCTGGTCGGCCGGGTACGACGGGTCCCTCACCCTGGTGGGAAGCGCCGGGTTCCCGCCCGCCGAGGCGGCCCGCTGGCGGTACGTGCCGCCGGACGTGGCGACGGTGGCCCGGCGCGGACTGACGGAGCGCTCGGGGCAGTGGTTCGCGTCCCTCGCCGGGACGGGGCTGCCCAGCGTGGGCCGGCACCAGTACCCGGAGGGCGGCAGGGTCGCCGTGCCGGCCGGCACCGGGGGGCGCATCCACGGCGTGCTGGAGATCGCCTGGCCGGTGCCGCTGGCCCCGCAGCCCCCGCAGGTGGTCCGCCAGGTCGAGGCCCTGGCGGAGCTGTGCGCGCACACCCTGGAGTCGTACACGCCGCCGCGCGAGCCCGGCCAGGAGCCGCGGGTCATCCCGGACGCGGTGGAGCTGATGGACCTGGCCGACGGGCTGCACGACCCGGCCCTGGTGCTGGTGCCGCACCTGGACGCGGCGGGGCAGCTGGCGGACTTCCGCATCCAGCACGTGAACAAGCGCTTCATGGATCCGGCCGGACGGCCGCGTGCCGTCGTGGGCGGTGCGCTGCTGCTCGAGGCCTATCCGATGGCCGCCGGGGACAGCGAGCTGTTCCAGAACGTGGAGCGCGTGTACGCCACGGGCGAGCCGTTCCGCGCCCGGCACCTGAACCTGACCGCGCTGGTGGACCAGGTGCCGCTGGCGGCGGTCGCGGACATCAGCGTCAGCCGGCACGGCAACGCCGTGCTGCTCATCTGGCGCATCGAGGACGAGACGGCCCGGCTGGCCAGCCTCCTCCAGCACGCCCAGCGGCTCGGCCGCATCGGCGGCTTCGAGGAGAACCTGCTGACCGGCGAGATCACCTGGAACGGGCAGCTGTTCGACCTGTACGGGCGCCCGCACACGAGCACGCCGGTGCCGCTGGAGGAGCTGGCCGCCCACGCCCACCCGGACGACGCCGTGGCCATCGGGCGGTTCCTGCGCACGCTGCTGCACCACCGGCGGCCGGCGTCGGCGGCGTTCAGGCTGCGGCGGCCCGACGGGGTGACCCGGCACGTGCGGGTGGTGGCCGAGCCGGTCCTGGACACCGACGACCGCCTGCTCCTGGTCCGGGGCGCCTGCCAGGACATCTCGGCCCAGCACTGGACGGAGGTGGCGCTCGCCGCGACCCGCGACCAGCTGGCGCACACCGAGCAGCAGGCCGTCGAACGCGCCCGGCTCACCCTGCAGCTGCAGCACGCCATCATGCCGCCCGCCCAGACCCCGCTGCGGGTGCCGGACCTCCAGGTGGCCGTCCGGTACCGGCCCGCGGAGACGGAGCAGCTCGTGGGCGGCGACTGGTACGACGCGGTGATGCTGCCGAGCGGTCTCGTGCTGCTGTGCGTGGGGGACGTCGCCGGGCACGGGATAGAGGCGGCGACCAGCATGGTGGTCCTGCGCAACGCGCTGCGCGGTCTCGCGGTGACCGGGGCCGGTCCCGGACAGCTGCTGTCCTGGCTGAACATCGTGGCGCACCATCTGACGGGCGGGGTCACCGCCACGGCGGTGTGCGGCCTGTACGACCCGGCGCGGCGCACACTGCGCTGGGCCAGGGCGGGCCATCTGCCGCCGGTGCTGGTGCGGGGCCCGGCGGCGGAGCCGCTGCCCCTGGTGCGGGGCATGCTGCTGGGGGCGGTGGCGGAGACCGCGTACGAGGAGGCGGAGGCGCAACTGACCGCCGGGGACACGCTGCTGATGTACACCGACGGTCTGATCGAACGCCGCGACCGGCCGGTGGAGGAGGCGCTGGCCCAGCTGCTGAGCACGGTGCGTCCGACGCCGAACACCCTGGACCAGCATCTGGACCGGCTGCTCACCTACAGCAGGTCGGACACGGACGACGACACGTGTCTGGTGGGCATCCTGGTGGGGTGAGGCACCGCGGGGCGAGCGGGCCCGGCCGGCAGGTGTGGAGCCGGGATTCGGGGGTAACCGCCCGGCGCGGTGGGCCACCCGACGGCCCGCCGCGCCGCCGCGTTGTTGGAGGTACACGTGCCCATGGCCCAGAACCCGCTGTCCGTCGAGGTGACGCTGCCCCGGGAGGACGTCGCGCTGCTCAAGGTGGAGGGGTACCTGGACGTCGACACGGCCACCGAGTTCCAGCACCATCTGGCCAACCAGCTCCACCACGGCCGCAGGCACTTCCTGCTGGATCTGTCGGCGGTCCCGTTCATGGACTCGTCCGGCATGAACATCATCCTGCGGGTCTACCAGGAGGCCCGCGAGCTGCCGGGCAGCGTGCACATCATCTCGCCGGCCCCGGCGGTGCTGCGCGTCCTGGACCTGACGGGGGTGAGCATCACGGTGCCGGTCTCGGAGAGCCTCGACGAGGCCCTCGCCCGGGTGGACGCCCGGCCGGAGGGTCCGCGGGTTCCCGGCGCCTGAGCCGCCGCGGGTCCGCGTCCCGCCCCGCACCGGTCGTGCGGAAGCAGGTGACGCGCCAGGTCGGCGGGTGGTTAGAGTGGTCGACCGGCTGGGTCACGTGGCCGGCACACCGTCCCGGTCGGGGTGGGGTTCGGCGCAACGCGGGTGAGGAGTGGGACAGGTGCCGGAACACGCGGAGGGAACGGCGGGAGCGCCGGCGCGCGAGGTCAGGGACTTTCTGCGGCGCCACCGTGAGCAGATCGCCCAGCGGTGGGCGGACGAGCCCTTGTTCCGGGCCGTGTTCACCCTCTCGCGCGACGAGGCGGTCGAGGCGGCCAAGGCCGTCGTGGACGCGCTGGCCCAAGTCGCGGACGCGGCGCGGGTCGAGGACCCGGACGCCGCCGGATTCACGGCGGTGCGTGAGCAGTTGGCCCGGATGGGCACGGCCCGCTCGCGCGCCGGGCTGAGCACCGCGCAGGTGTCGAGCGAGCTGGCCGCGCTGCGTCCGCCCGTCGAGAACCTGCTGGTGGCCGCCCTGTCCGAGCAGGCCCCGGCCGAACACGTCCGGGACTGTGCCACCGCCCTGAACGTACTGATGGGCACCCTGCGGGTCGTCGTGATGCAGACGGCGCTCAGCGAGGGACAGGCGCTCATCGACCGCCAGCGGCTGCAGTTGCTGGAGGTGGCCACGCCGGTCATCAAGCTGTGGGACGGCATCGTGGCCGTGCCGCTGATCGGCACGCTGGACAGCGCGCGCAGCCAGGTGGTGATGGAGACCCTGCTGGAGTCCGTCGTGGAGCAGCAGGCGCGCTACGCGATCCTGGACATCACCGGCGTGCCGACGGTCGACTCGCTGGTGGCGCAGCACCTGATGAAGACGGTCGCGGCGGCCCGGCTCATGGGCGCCGAGTGCATCGTCTCCGGCATCCGGCCCGCGATCGCGCAGACGATGGTCCACCTCGGTCTGGATCTGGGCACGGTGGTCACCCGGGCGAGTCTCGCCGACGCGCTGGGGTACGTGCTGCACCAGCTCGGCATCGGCATCGTGACGCCCGGCACGAACGGTGCGGTCGCGCGGTGAGCCAGGCGTTTCCCGGGCCCCACGGGGCTCCGGCGACAGGGCATGTACCGGTGCTCCGGCTCGGTGAGGTCCTGCTGGTCACCCTTCAGGGGGACCTGCACGACAGCACGGCGCAGCAGCTCCAGGAGGATCTCGCCGAGGCCATCGTGCGCAGCGGCGCCACCGGTGTGATCATCGACGTCTCCGGCGTGGAGATCGTCGATTCCTTCCTCGGCCGGGTCCTGGCCGAGATCGCCGGGCAGACCGGTCTGCTGGCGGCGCGGACCGTGCTGGTCGGGATGCGGCCCGCGGTGGCCATCACCCTGGTGGAGCTGGGGCTGACGCTGCCGGGCGTACACACCGCGCTCAGTACCGAGGTGGCCATGGAGCTCCTCGGGCGGCAGGCCCCGTCGTCCCGCTTCGGCTGCCTGCGCCGGGAGAGTCGGTGATGCACACCGCCGCGGGCTCCCAGGCCCGCCTGCCGATCCGTTCGGACATGGATCTGGTATGGGTGCGACAGCATGTGCGCCAGGCCGCCGCCCGGCTCGGCTTCGGCCTGGTGGACCAGACCAAGCTGGTCACCGCGGCCAGTGAGCTGGCCCGCAACACGCTCGTGTACGGCGGTGGCGGCACCATGGAGACGGAGTCGATCGTGGCGGGGACCACGCACGGGCTGCGGCTCACCTTCAGCGACGAGGGACCCGGCATCCCGGACGTGGAGCAGGCACTCAGCGACGGGTTCACGTCCGGCGACGGCCTCGGCATGGGGCTGGGCGGCGCGCGGCGCCTGGTGCACGAGTTCGCGATCGAGAGCGCCCCGGGCTCCGGAACGACCGTGCGGGTGGCGTCCTGGGTGGGCCGGCCGCCCCGCCCGCGTGAGGAGTCCTGATGCCCCGCGTGTGGGACGTCCCGGTGCACGACTCGACCCGGGTGCGGGACGCCCGGGTGGCCGCCGAGCACGCGGCGGCCGTGGCCGGTCTCGACGAGCGGCGGACGTCGGCGGCGGCGCTGGTGGCGACCGAGCTGGCCACCAACCTGCTCAAGCACGCCGGGGGCGGCCGGGTCGTCGTCGACGTGGTCGCCCCACCCGTCCTCGCGGCCGACGGGGAGCCGAGGCCGCGCGTGCAGGTCGCGACGGTCGACCACGGGCCGGGGATCGCCGACGTGCCGGCCGCGCTGCGCGACGGTTTCACCACCACCGCGGGCTCCCTCGGTGCGGGCCTGGGCACCTGCGCGCGCGTCGCCGACGACTTCGACCTGCACAGTGCGCCCGGCCGGGGCACGGTGGTTCTCGCCCGGATCGGCGGGTCCGAGGCCCGCGCCGCCGATCCGGGTCCGGCGGCGCGGCTGCGGGCCGGCGGGGTGAACGTCCCGTTCGGCGGTGCGGAGTACTCGGGCGACGCCTGGGCCTGGGTCCGGGACAGGGACCTCGTCACGCTGATGCTGGCCGACGGTCTGGGTCACGGCCCGGAGGCCGCCCGGGCCTCGGCCGCCGCCGTGGAGGCACTGCGCGTCTCGGCCCACCTGCCGCCCGGCGAGGCGGTGCGGCGACTGGACCGGGCGCTGTCCGGCACCCGCGGGGCCGCCGTGGCGGTGGCCCAGGTCGACACGCGGGCCTCGGTGCTCCGGTTCACCGGCGTCGGCAACATCGGGGCGCGGCTGTGCGAGGGCGGCACCTGGCGGCACCTGGTGTCGCGGCCCGGCATCGTCGGCACCCACCGGCCCACCACGCTGCGCGAGGAGGAGACGGCCTGGGCGGACGACCGGGTGCTGGTCCTGCACAGCGACGGTCTGCCGAGCCGGTGGTCGCCGTCGTCCGACACCTGCCGCACCACGACCGACCCGGCGGTGACCGCCGCCGTCACGATCCGTGACGCCAGCAGCTCGGCGCGGCCCGTCCGGGACGACACCGCCGTCGCCGTGCTGGCCCCGACCCCGCCAGATGGCCCATGACCCGTACCTGGCAGATCAGCGACGTCACCGACGCGGCGGTGGCACGCGTCGCCGCCGCACGTCTGGCGACGGCCTTCGGCGTGCCGCCCGTGGAGCGCGCGCGGCTGACGGCCTCCCTCGGCGCACAGCTGCGGCTGTGCCTGACCAAGGGCGGCACCTGGCGGCTCGCCCTGGAGACGGGCACGGTCTCCCGCACCGCCGCCGAGGCCGCGCAGCGCGTGCTGCACGCCGTGGTGACCCCGTCGCCCGAGGCCGCCGCCGCCGGACAGCCGCCGTGGCGGGTGACGGTGCCGTGCCCCGGGGCGGAGGACGTCGGTGCCGTCGCCGCCGCCGTCGCGGGCGCCGTGGCGGACGACCCGGCTCAGCTGGCTCAGGCCCTGCTGGGTGCCGACGAGGACACGGCGCTGGTCCTGGACCGGCTCACCGAACAGGAGGGCCTGGTCGACTTCCACCGGGAGGAGCTCCAGCAGACGAACCAGGGCGTGGTGGCGCTGCACGCCGAACTGGACGCCGCCGGGCGGGCCCAGCGCGAGGCGTTCGCCGCCGAGCGCAAGGCGCGTACGGAGGCGGAGCACGCCCGGCGCAGGCTGACGTTCCTCGCCGACGCGAGCGCGGTGCTGACGGCGTCGCTCGACCATCACGAGATCGTGCGCAGGCTGCCGGAGCTGCTGGTGCCGGAGTACGCGGCCGGTGTGGACATCTGGCTGTTCGACCAGGACGGCGACCGGCCCGGCCCGGCCCACGCGGCCGCCGCGGTGGTCGCCGCCCGCACCGGTCGCCCGCAGTACGCCGCCGCGCACCCCGGCGGGCTGCCCGGCGTCGACGACCAGCCGCCCTCGGCGCTGGCCCCGGACCGGCCCCTGCTGTGCATTCCGCTGCCGACGCGGCAGGCTCCGCTGGGCGTGGTGACCCTGTCCCCGCCCGGGGACCGCTGGGACCCGGACGACGCCGTGATGCTGGTGGAGCTGACCCGGCGGGCCAGCATCGCGATCGACCACGCCCAGCGCTACCAGCACAACCGCGACATCGCCGAGACGCTTCAGCGGGCCCTGCTGACCGAGCTGCCGGCCCCGTCCGGGCTCGCCCTGGCCGCGCGCTATCTCCCGGCCACCCACGGGCTGAACATCGGCGGCGACTGGTACGACGCCTTCCGGCAGCCCGACGGCGGTGTCATCGCCGTGGTCGGGGACGTCACCGGGCACGGGCTGCGGGCGGCCGTGATGATGAGTCAGCTGCGCACCGCCCTGCGCGCGTACGCGGTCGACGGGGGCAGCCCCGGACAGTTGCTGACCCGGCTGCACACCTTCCTGCACCACCTGCAGCCCGACCTGTTCGCCACCGCGGTCATCGCCCGCTTCCACCCGGACGACCCGACGGTGACGTGGGCGGCCGCGGGGCATCCGCCGCCGGTGCTGCGCACCCCGGACGGAGGGGTCCGCACCCTGGACGCCAAACCCGGTGCGATGCTCGGCATCCCGATGCGCCAGGAGATCGCGGACCACACGGTGCCGATGGCGCCCGGTTCGACGCTCGCGCTGTACACGGACGGTCTGGTGGAGCGCCGCGCCCGCGGCATAGACCCGGGCATCGCGCGGCTGGCGGACGCGCTCGGGTCGTTCGGTCCGGCGGAGCTGGACGCGGACCTGGAGGGCTCGGCCGACGGGATCCTGCGTCCGATGCTCAGCGACTCCGAACGGGACGACGACGTGTGTCTGCTGCTGTGTCACCTGCGCGCTACGGGCTGATCCAGGCTGATCTTCGGGAAAAGTTCCAAGCGGTTCGCTCCCGCCCGGTGCGCCGCGGGCCCGGGCGGGGCATGGTGGTGATCAGGACGTGTCGCCTGCCTGCCGCACCCGGCTGGCCGAAGCGGTGTGGGCGCGGTGGCATGGACGAGGTGCGAAGCGGCGATCCAGGGGCAGGCGAACGGCGTTCGCGGCAGACCGCCCCGGAGCCGCAGAAAGGGATGAACACCGTGACACGACCCAGGATCCTGGTGGTCGGCGCAGGTTTCGCCGGCGTGGAGTGCGTCCGTCGCCTGGAGCGGCAGCTCTCCCCCGGCGAGGCCGACGTCACCCTGGTGACGCCGTTCTCCTACCAGCTCTATCTGCCCCTGCTGCCGCACGTCGCCGCCGGGGTGCTCACCCCGCAGTCGATCGCGCTCTCCCTGCGCCGCAGCAGCCGCTACCGGACCCGCATCATTCCGGGCGGCGCCATCGGGGTGGACCTCGATGCGAAGGTCTGCGTGGTGCGCACCATCACCGACCGGATCGTCAACGAGCCCTACGACTACATCGTGCTGGCGCCCGGCAGCATCACCCGCACCTTCGACATCCCGGGGCTCACCGACCACGCGTTCGGCATGAAGACCCTGGCGGAGGCCGCGTACATCCGCGACCACGTCATCTCCCAGCTGGACCTCGCCGACGCCAGCCAGGACCCCGCGGAGCGGGCTTCGCGGCTGCAGTTCGTGGTGGTGGGCGGCGGGTACGCGGGCACCGAGACCGCGGCGTGCCTCCAGCGGCTGACGCACGCGGCCGTCAAGCGCTACAACCGGCTGGACCCGGCGCTGATCAAGTGGCATCTGATCGACATCGCGCCGAAGCTGATGCCGGAGCTGGGCGAGAAGCTCGGCCGCGACGCGCAGCAGATCCTGACGCGGCGCGGCATCGACATCTCCCTGGGTGTGTCCATCGCCAAGGCGGCTCCGGAGGAGGTCACCTTCACGGACGGCCGGGTGGTGCCCACCCGGACGCTGATCTGGACGGCGGGCGTGGTGGCGAGCCCGCTGATCGCGACGCTGGGCGCGGAGACGGTCAAGGGGCGGCTCGCGGTCACCGCCGAGATGTGCCTGCCGAACCACGACGGGGTGTTCGCGCTGGGCGACTCCGCGGCCGTGCCCGACCTCGCCAAGGGACACGAGGGTGCGGTCTGCCCGCCCACCGCCCAGCACGCGATGCGGCAGGGGCGGCGGGTCGCCGAGAACCTCATCGCCGTCCTGCGCAACCAGCCGATGCGGCCGTACGTCCACAGGGACCTGGGGCTCGTCGTCGACCTCGGCGGCACCGACGCGGTCTCCAAGCCGCTCGGGGTCGAGCTGACGGGTCTGGCCGCGCAGGCGGTGGCCCGCGGCTACCACTGGTCGGCGCTGCGCACGGGCGTGGCCAAGGCCCGGGTGGCCGCCGACTGGGCGCTCAACGCGGTCGCCGGCGACGATTTCGTCCGCACCGGATTCCAGGCCCGCAAGCCCGCCAAGCTGAAGGACTTCGAGTACACCGACGCGTATCTGACACCGGAACAGGTGCGGGAGCGGGTCGCGGAGGCGGACCGGGCCAAGCGGTGACCCCCGGCCGCCCCCACCTCCCGTAACGGACCGGGGCATGACATGCTGAGAAGTGGATCTCGGCGTGAACCGGCCGGGACGTGGCTGGAACCGGCTGTGAGGGCCGGCTGTGAATCGGGAGAGTGTACGGCGGCGTGAAGGCAGCGGGACGCTCGGCGCGGACACGGCTGCGCGACCGCGTCGCCGCGTCCGACCCGGGTCTGTTGCGGCTGACGGCGGGTTTGCGGACGGTGGGCGCCATCGCGCTGACGCTGGGCGTGCTCGCCGTGTTCGGCGTGGACGTCAAGCACCTGGTCGCGGGCGCCATGACGGCGATGGTCGCGACCTTCGCCATCCGGGAGAAGGAACCGGGCCCGCAGGCGGTCACGCTGGCGCTGGGGCTGCCGGTCGCCCTGGCCTCGGTCTCGCTGAGCACGCTGCTCACTTCGTGGGTCGTCGTCGGCGACGCCTTCTTCGTCGTCCTGATCTTCTCGGCGGTCTTCGTCCGCCGGTTCGGCGACCGGGGCACCGCGCTCGGGCTGATCGGCTTCCAGGTCTACTTCGTGTCGCTGTTCGTCGGCGGCAAGGTGTCCGGGCTTCCGGGGCTGTGGGCCGCCGTCGCCGTGGCGTTCGCGTCCAGCGCGGTGGTGCGCTTCGGGGTGGTCCCGGCGACGCCCGCGCGCATCCTCGGTCTGCTGCGGCAGGCCTTCCGGGCCCGGCTGGCCCAGCTGATCGCCACGCAGATCGAGTTGCTGGACGCCGGTCCCGACGACATCGACAAGACGCTGGAGCGCCTGCGCGAGGGCACCGCGCGCCTGCACGAGACGGCCCTGATGATCCAGTCCCGGCTGGAGGAGGGCACACCCGACGCGTCCACGGCACGCCTGGTGCAGCGGCGCATCGCGGACGCCGAGATCGCCGCCGAGCGCCTCGGTCTGCTGCTGCTGACCGCGCGCAGCGCCGAGCGGGCCGACACCCTCACGCTGCATCTGCCGGGTGCGCCCGCTCCCGCGGTGGGCCACTCACCCGCGCCCGGCGAGGCCACGGAGCTGCTGCGCCGCGATCTCACCGCGCTGCGCACCCTGGTGCTGCGGCCGCCCGCGGAGGCGCGCGGTACGGCCCTGTCCCACCTGCGCAACCGGCTGCTCGGCTACCGCGACGAGGAGAACCTGCCCGAGGCGACCGCCGCCGTCCAGGACGTGTTCCGCGGCATCGGTGAGACGGCACGCGCGGTCATGGGCCTGAGGATCGCGCTGGACGGGCCGCAGGACGAGTCCGACGACTCACCGGCCACCGCCCGCTCCCGGGAGGAGCTGGACGCCGAGGACGCGGCCATCGACGCCGGTGAGGAGGCGGCCGAGGAGGAGGAGCCGACCGGGCTGCGGCGGCCCACCACGCGCGCCGCGGTGCAGGTGGCCGTGGGGTCCTCGCTGGCGATCGTCGGCGGCGAGTTCCTGTCCTCGCAGCGCTGGTACTGGGCGGTGCTCACCTGCTGGATCGTCTTCATCAACACCGCCTCGACCGGCGAGATCCTGGTCAAGGGCTACCGCCGGCTGCTCGGTACGGTGCTGGGGGTGGTGGCGGGCATCGTGCTGGCCGGTGTGGTGGGCAACCACACCTGGACCGCGTTCGGGCTGGTGCTGGTGCTGATCTTCGCGATGTTCTACACGGCGCCGCTGTCCTACACGCTGATGTCGTTCTTCGTCACCGCGATGCTCGGGCTGCTGTACACACTGCTGCACACCTACAGCATGTCGGTGCTGCTGCTGCGGGTGGAGGAGACGGCGCTCGGCGCGGCCTGCGGGATCGTGGCGGCGGCGCTGGTACTGCCGATACGCACCGACCGGCGGACCAACGATCTGCTCGGCACGGTCCTTGAGCGGCTCACCGACGTCACGGAGGGCGCCGTCGACCAGCTCAGCGGCGGACCCGCGGCGGACCTGCTGGACACCGCGCGGGAGCTGGACCAGGCGCTGGGCGACCTGCGGGCCGCCACCCAGCCGCTGACCCATCCGATCACGCCGCTGCGGGCCCGGCGGGACACCGCCCAGTACGTGGTGGCGCTGCTGGAGACCTGTGCCTATCACGCGCGGTCGCTGGCGGCGACGGCCGAGCTGCTGCCCACCCATCCGTCGATCGCGGCCGACCCGCGGCTGCGCGGCGCGGTGCGGCGCACGGTGCGCAACATCGGGGCGATCGCGGCCCACGTCGCGGACGAGAACGCCGGGACCCAGGTGGAGACCGGGCCGAGCATCGCCTCGCTGCTGGAGCCGGACGCCGCCGGAGTACCGCGGTACGGCCGCATCACGGGCCGGGTGCTGCGGCACCTGGAGCGGCTGGACGAGGCGGTGGTCGGCCTCGCCCGGCCGCTGGGCGTGTCCGTCAGGGCGCCGCAGCGGTGACGGTCCCGCCCGGGTGGTGAGGGTCAGAAGTCGCTGGGCAGACCGCTGGCCTCGGCGATGCCGCGCAGCTCCTCGTTCTGCTGGTGGCGTTCCTTGAGGTAGTCGGCTATCTCGCCGAGTCGTTCGGGGTCGGAGGCGGTGGCCGCGTCGGTGACGACCCGGACCGGTCCGGTCACGTCGGTGCTGATCTCGACGACCTCGTTGTCGAGGCGTCCGGTGACGGCGGTGGCGATGACCAGTGCGGCCTCGTCCCTGATCTCCTGGGGCAGCGCCTCGGTGCTGTCCCCGTCCAGGGAGAAGTCGATGGTCGGCATCTGCTGCTCGTCGATCGCCTGGAGGACCGGTTCCACCACGCTGAGCAGCAGCTGGTAGTCGTCGCTGGCCATGCGCACGCGCAGCAGGTCGAGGTAGACGTCCACGGGACGTCCGTCCGGCGGAGGAATCTCGTGTTCGTTCATTCGCCCCGTGTTCCCCGTGCCGGGCGGCTCAGACCCTCCGCCGGAGAGTGACGTCCGGTCCCTTCTTGCCCGTCACTTTGAAGAGCGCCTCGGACAGCCTCCGCCAGGTGGCGCCGGGCCGTCTCCAGGGCCTGCCGTACGTCACGCGTGCCGGTCGACACGCACAGCGTGTATGCCAGGTCCCGGGTCCGCGGGCCCGGTTCGCCCGTCGCGTCGGCGCTCTCGTTCGCCGCGGCGGCCTCGTACTCCTCGAGGAGTCCGCGCAGCACCGCGGGGTGTGGCATCAGCATCCGTCCCCTCCCCTCCCGGTCCCTCCCCGTGGCCCCTGCCCCAGCGTCCGCCATCAGGTCCGCGCCGGGTGGCCGGGGCGGGCCGTGCGCTGCCCCATCGCCTCGTCGCGCACGCGGGCGCAGCTGCGGGTGATGAGCCGCGAGACGTGCATCTGCGAGATGCCCAGGCAGTCGGCGATCCGGCTCTGCGTCATGTCCTCGAAGAAGCGCATGTAGAGAATGGCGCGCTCGCGTTCGGGCAGCCTGCGCAGGCCCTCCTTGGCGGACTCGCGGTCGATCACCGTGTCGTACGAGGCGTCGGCGGCGCCGAGGGTGTCCGCGAGGCTGTAGCCGTCGTCGCCCGCCGACAGCTCGGCGTCCAGCGAGAGGGTGCTGAAGCTCTCCAGCGCCTCCATCCCGGCACCGACCTCGTCCTCGCTCAGCCCGGTGTGGGCGGCGAGGGCGGCCACCGAGGGTTCGGGGCTGCCGGGGCTCTGGGCGAGTTCCCGGCGGGCGACGCGCACCTTGTTGCGCAGTTCCTGGACCCGGCGGGGCACCCTCAGGGCCCACATCCGGTCGCGGAAGTGGCGCTTGACCTCGCCGGTGATGGTGGGCACGGCGTAGCTCTCGAAGGCCCCGCGCTCGGGGTCGAAGCGGTCGATGGCCTTGACCAGGCCGAGCGCCGCGACCTGGCGGAGGTCCTCGATGGACTCCCCGCGGTCCCGGAACCGTCCGGCGATGCGGTGGGCCATGGGCAGCCAGGCCGTGACGAGTTCGTCGCGGACGGCGTCGCGTTCGGGTCCGTCCGCCAGCCCGGCCAGGCGGCCGAAGAGGGCCATGGTGTCGGGGGCGTCGTCGTGGCGGCGGCGGGCGGGGGCGGCCGAGGGGTGGGCGGGCCGGGTGGACTGGGGAGTACCGGGACGGATGGTGGGCGTTTCTATGAGCATGCGGATCCGCTCCTGAACGGTGGTCTCAGGGACTTTCCGCGGGAACGGCGCTGTCCGGGTCGTCCCCGGCACAGCCGGGGCACCGAAGCAGCCCTACCGCTCCCGCTGCTGCGCCTCCGGTCCGAAGCACGAATCTGCGACTGCCCCCGGCCCGGTGGAGCAAACTCCGCTTTTCGAAAAGTCATCAGGACAGCGGAACGACCACGGTGATGCACTTGCCGCCCGCGGGAAGATCTGCCACCCGCACCTCGCGGGCCAGCCGGCAGACGATCGGCCAGCCCCGGCCGCCGAGGCGTCGAAGGCCCCGGTCGTCGGTGGCCGGCACCGCCACCGGCAGGTCGTGGCTGCGGTCGCACACCGAGAGGCGCACGCCCGGTCGCGGTCCCGGCCCCACGACGTCGACCTGGAAGTCGGTGATGCCGCCGCCGTGCAGGATGGCGTTGGTGGTCAGCTCCGAGGCGACGAGCACGGCGTCCGACAGGGCACACGGGTCGCACGAGGCCCGCCCGGAGGCGCCGCAGCACTCGGTGACGGCGCGTTCCACCGCCGCGCGCGCGTCGGCGGGCCGGCACGGCCGGTACCGGTGGCCGGAGTCCCCGCCGCGCTGCTCGACGACGGGTTGAGTCGTGTCCCTGTCACGCATCGGTCAGCTCCCTGGTCGGTCGGACGGCCCGGTCCGGCACTGCGCGTGCCGTGCGGCCCGTCACTTTCGGCTGACCTCTGCCGGTAGGGGCAAACCTGCGGTCCTCCGTGCGGCCCAAGGGCCATCCGGGCGCCCTGCGGGGGTACGCGGAGTGCATGACGGATGTTGTGGACGCGGACGAACTACTGCGCCGGATGCACCGGGCGAGGACCTGCGCGCTGGCGGAGGGGCGGAGCTGGCGGGCGCGCAGCGAGGCGCTGCGGTCGACCGACCCGGAGGGCTCCCGGGAGGCGGCCGTGCGGACGGTGGCGTACGAGGCGGTGCTGCGCGTGCTGGACGAGGTGCTGACTCCGGGCCGGAACGCGGACCGGCGGTCCCCGGCCGATTGACGGGGCGCCGGACGGGAAACCGGGGCGGCATGACAGTCGACCACCGCCGAGCACCGGTCCTGGAAGCCCTCGTCGAGTACCGCCGTGCGGGACGGCTGTCGTTCACGCCGCCCGGGCACAAGCAGGCGCGCGGGGCGGACCCGGCGGTGCGCGAGGTGCTGGGTGACGCCGTGTTCCACGGGGACGTACTGGCGACGGCCGGACTCGACGACCGGCTCACCCGGGGACGGGTGCTGCGGCGTGCCCAGGAGCTGATGGCGGACGCCGTGCACGCGGACCACACGTTCTTCTCGACCTGCGGGAGTTCCCTGTCGGTGAAGGCGGCGATGCTGGCGGTGGCGGGACCGCACGAGAAGCTGCTGATCGGCCGGGACGCCCACAAGTCAGTGGTCTCGGGGCTGATCCTGTCCGGCATCGAGCCGGTGTGGGTCGAACCGCTCTGGGACGCGGAACGGCATCTGGCCCATCCGCCGTCCGCCGCGTCGTTCGAGGAGGCGTTCACGGCGCATCCCGGCGCCAAGGGCGCCCTGATCACCAGCCCGACGCCGTACGGTGCGAGCGCCGATCTGCGGGCCGTCGCCGAGGTCTGCCACCGGCGCTCGCGGCCGCTGATCGTCGACGAGGCGTGGGGGGCGCATCTGCCCTTCCATCCGGATCTGCCGTCCTGGGCGATGGACGCGGGCGCGGACATCTGCGTGACCAGCATCCACAAGATGGGCAGCGGTCTCGAACAGGGCTCGGTGTTCCACCTGCGCGGCGATCTGGTGCCGCCCAAGCTGCTCGGCATGCGCGCCGACCTGCTGAGCACCACCAGCCCGTCGGTGCTGATCTTCGCCGGTCTCGACGGGTGGCGCCGCCAGATGGCGCTCGGCGGTCAGGAGCTGATGAGCGGCGCGCTTTCGCTGGCGGCCGGCGTCCGGGCGGCCGTCGAGGAGATCGACGGCATGCACGTCAACGACCGCGAGGACTTCTGCGGGCCCGGGCGGGCCCACGGATTCGATCCGCTGCCGGTCGTCATCGACCTCGACGGGCTCGGAGTCCCGGGCTTCCGGGCGGCGGACTGGCTGCGGGAGCACCGCGGTGTGATCGCCCACATCACCGACCACCGCCGCATCGGCGCGCAGATCACCCACGGCGACGACCGGGGGACCGTCGGCGAGCTGCTCACCGCCCTCAAGGACCTCGCCCGGGCCGCCCCGGGCCTCGGGTCCGCGCCACGCGTCGAGGTACCGTCGCCGGCCGAGCTGCGGATGTCTCAGGTGTGCCTGCCCCGGGACGCGTTCTTCGGCCCCACCGAGGACGTGCCCCTGGACCGGGCCGCCGGCCGGGTCGCGGCGGAGATGATCACTCCGTATCCGCCCGGCATTCCGGCCGTGCTGCCGGGCGAGCGGCTGGCCGAGCCGGTCCTGCGCTATCTGCGCAGCGGCCTGGAGGCGGGGATGTACCTCCCCGACCCGACCGATCCGGCACTGGAGACGGTCCGGGTCGTCGCGGAGCACGGTGCGTGAGACGGGTCACGTGTCCCCGTGCCGGTTTCGCGGAACGCCCAGAGATGGTTTAGCGTTCATCCATACGTGGCGACGGAGTCGATCGAAATGTCCTCCGTAGTCACCGCTTACGGCCCTGGCCGGCCTCCCCCGTCCGGCCAGGGCTTTTTCACGCCCTCGCGCCCCCGTCCCCGGTTCCGGCACGGAATCCGTACGGGATCCCGCCGTCCGCCGAGGTGCTCAGCGCGGCGACAGAGACTGAAATGGGCATAGGGAAAGCCCCGGAACCGAATCGCCGGCGAGGAGCCCCGTGCCATGACCAAAGCGATCAAATTGCTGAACGTCCTCCCCCTCCCCCAGCGCGCGCGGCTCATGGAGCTGGCCCAGGAGGTCTCCTTCCCGGAGGACGACCGGATCTTCGACGCGGGAGGCAGGGCGGACCGCTTCTGGGTCGTCCGCTCGGGCGCGGTTTCCCTGACCCAGCAGGTGACGTCGCTGCAGCGGGTCACGGTCGCCAGTCTCGGCGTGGGCGACCTGCTCGGCTGGTCCTGGCTGTTCCCGCCCTACGAGTGGGACTTCGGCGCCGAGGCGTTCAGCCCGGTGCGCGCCTACGAGTTCGAGGCGGCCGCGGTGCTCGACCTGTGCGAGCGGGACCCGCAGCTGGGCATCGTGCTGGTGCGGTCGGTCGCGGAGATCCTCGCGCACCGGCTGGAGTCCACCAGGGGCCGGCTCATGGAGCACTACGCCCTGCACGGGCGCGGCTCCCTGTGAGCCGCCGTCAGACGCGGTAGCGGCGCAGCGCGGGCATCGCGACGGCCAGGGCCAGCATCACGGCCACGACGAGCAGACCGCCGCCGGCCACGGCCTCCCGGGCGCCGAAGGCGGAGCCCGCGCCGCCGTGCAGCACGTCGGCCAGCCGCGGGCCGCCCGCCACGACGACGGTGAACACGCCCTGCATGCGCCCGCGCATCTCGTCGGTGGCGGCGGACAGCAGGATCGCCCCGCGGAACACCATGGAGACCATGTCGGCGACACCGGCCACGACCAGGAAGGCGACCGCGAGCCACAGACTGCCGCTGAGCCCGAAGCCGGTGATGGCGGCCCCCCAGACGACGACCGCGCCGATCACCATCCAGCCGTGCCGGCGGGCCCGCGAGAAGGTACCGGAGAACAGTCCGCCGGCCACCGCGCCGATGGGGATCGCCGCGAACAGCAGACCGAGCGCGAGCCCTTCGCCGTACGGGGCGTACGTCTCGGCGGCGAGCTGCGGGAACAGGGCGCGGGGCATGCCGAACACCATGGCGACGATGTCGGCCAGGAAGGACAGCAGCAGCACCTTGTGCCCGGCGATGTAGCGGAAGCCCGCCACCACCTCGCGCACGCCCGCGCGCCGGACCGCCGTGCCGGCGAGCGGCGGCAGCGCGGGGAGCTTGTACACCGCCCACACGGTGACGCACAGGGCCAGCGCGTCGATCAGGTACAGCTCGGGCAGTCCGATCACCGGGATCAGCGCGCCGGCGAGCAGCGGGCCGACCACCTGCCCGGTCTGCATGACGGTCGAGCCGAGGGCGTTGGCGGCGGGCAGCTCGTCCTCGGGCACCAGGCGGGCGATGGAGGCGTTGCGGGCCGGGGCGTTGAGGCCCCAGAAGGCCTGTTGCAGCGCGAGCAGCAGCATCAGCGCGGCCACCGACGCCAGGCCGGTGACCGCCTGTATCCAGAAGAGCAGCGAGGTCACCGCGATGCCGGTGTTGGTGACCAGCAGCAGCTTGCGGCGGTCCACGGTGTCGGCCACCGCGCCGCCCCACAGGGCGAAGACGATCAGCGGCAGCAGCCCGGCGAGGCTCGCGGCGCCGACCCAGGCCGAGGATCCGGTGATGTCGTAGATCTGCTTGGGCACGGCGACCGCGGTGAGCTGGCTGCCGACGGCCGTGACGATGGTCGAGGACCACAGCCTGCGGTAGGCGGGGCGGCGCAGGGGCCGGGTGTCCATGGCCCAGCGGCGCCATCCGCGCTGCCGCGTCCCGTCCGGCGCCGAGGTCTTCGCGTCCGGTTCGGTGCCGCTCTCGCTGCTGCTCTCGCTGGTGTCCACGCGCTTCCTACATGCTCGGTACATCTTTCGGTTGCGAGGATCACTATCGCAGCTTCGTTCGAACCCACCGGGACGCGTGCGCCGGATCCGGCCCGCTCAGGCCCCGGCGACGAGGGAGACGCCGAGGACGATCATGGTGGCGGCCACCAGTCCGTCGAGGACCCGCCAGGCCGCGGGCCGGGACAGGAAGCGGCCGAGGTAGCGGGCGCCGAAGCCGAGCGCGGCGAACCAGACCAGGCTGGCGGCGGCGGCTCCGAGGCCGAAGGTCCAGCGCAGCGGCCCCCGGTCGGCGGCGACGGAGCCCAGCAGGAACACGGTGTCGAGGTAGACGTGCGGGTTGAGCCAGGTCAGCGCCAGGCAGGTGAGCACGGCCCGGCGGCGCGAGCCCGCGGCGTCGCCGTCCGCCCGCAGCGCACCGGACGGCCGGAACACCCGCCGGGCGGCCAGGGCGCCGTAGCAGAGCAGGAAGGCGCCGCCGATCCAGCCGACGGCGGTCAGCCCGCCCGGCCAGGCCACCACCACGGCGCCGACCCCGCCGACACCCAGGGCGATGAGCACGGCGTCGGACAGCGCGCAGATGCCGACCACGGCGAGCACCGCGTCGCGGCGGACCCCCTGACGCAGGACGAAGGCGTTCTGGGCGCCGATGGCGACGATGAGCGAGAGGCCGGTGCCGAAACCGGCGGCGGCCGCCGTGAGGGCGTTGTTCATGTTCTCGACGCTAAGCGGACGATCACCGGACGTACAGCTAAAGATTCTTACGTATCATTAGCCAGTGTGATGACGACATGACGCCGACCCTGGCTGATCTGCCGCTGGACCAGGTGCGCACCCTGCTGGCCGTCGTGGACGAGGGCACCTTCGACGCGGCCGCCGCCGCGCTGCACGTGACGCCGTCCGCGGTCAGCCAGCGGGTGAAGGCACTGGAGCAGCGCACCGGCCGGGTGCTGCTGCTGCGCACCAAGCCGGTACGGGCGACCGACTCCGGAGCCGTGCTGGTCCGGCTGGCCCGCCAGGTGGCGCGGCTGGAGCGGGACGCCTCGGCCGAGCTGGGCCTGCGGGGGGAGGGCGAGCCGACCCGGGTGACGGTGGCGGTGAACGCCGACTCGCTGGCGACCTGGTTCCTGCCCGCCCTCACCCGCATCCCCCGGGAGCCCGCCCTCTGCTTCGAACTGCGCCGCGAGGACGAGGGCCACACGGCGACGCTGCTGCGGGAGGGCGTGGTGATGGCGGCGGTGACGTCGTCGCCGGAACCGGTGCCGGGCTGCACGGTCCGGACGCTGGGCCGGATGCGCTATCTCCCCTGCGCCGCCCCCGAGTTCGCCGCCCGGCAGCTGGACGCGCCGCCGCGGGAGGCCGTCGCCGACGCCCCCGTGGTGGTCTTCGACCGGCGGGACGACTTCCAGGACTCCTTCGCGCGCCGGCTCGGTCTGGGTGGCGCGAGCGCCGCGCGGCACTACGTGCCGACCTCGGAGGGCTTCGTCGAGGCGGTCGCCGCCGGGCTGGGCTGGGGCATGGTCCCGCAGCCGCAGGCCGGACCCCTGCTGGCCACCGGCCGGCTCGTCACCTTCGCGCCGGACCTCGCGGTGGACGTCACGCTGTACTGGCAGCAGTGGAAGCTCGACTCCCCGGCGCTGGCCACGGTGGCGGACGCGGTGGTGACGGCGGCCGCCGACGCGCTGAGCCGGTAGGCGCCGGCCGCTCTGCGGACCGAGCGGGCCAAGGCGGTCTGCCGGACCTGCCCGGTTCAGGGGCGGTGCCCGCGCCGGAGGTAACCTGGCGCGGGCACCGTCGGCCGTGGGAGGACCGCCATGAACGTGCGTGTGCGCCGGGTCTACGATCCGGCGGAGCCGGACGACGGCGTGCGCGTCCTCGTGGACCGGCTGTGGCCCCGGGGCGTGTCGAAGGACGCGGCGCGGGTGGACGAGTGGCCCAAGGGACTCGCCCCCTCGACCGAGCTGCGCCGCTGGTACCACGCGGGCGAGGGCACGTACGAGGAGTTCGCGCGCCGGTACGAGGCGGAGCTGAGCGCCCCGGCGGCGAGCGAACTCCTCGACCGGGTACGGAAGCTGGCCGAGGCGGGCGGCGTGACGCTGCTGACCGCGGCCAGGTCGCCCGGCGAGAGCCACGCCGCCGTGCTGCTCCGGCTCCTCGACGAGGGGTGAGGGCGCGGAACGGTCGTCCGGCGGGTCCCCCGCTCAGGCGGTCTGCCGCGCCGCGGCCCGGCCCGCCGCCCGCCCGGAGAACAGGCAGCCGCCGAGGAAGGTGCCCTCCAGCGCGTTGTACCCGTGCACCCCGCCCCCGCCGAAGCCCGCCACCTCACCGGCCGCGTACAGGCCCTCGACCGGGGCGCCGTCGGCGTCCAGGGCGCGGGAGTCCAGGTCGGTCTGGATGCCGCCGAGGGTCTTGCGGGTGAGGATGTGCAGCTTGACGCCGATCAGCGGGCCGGCCGCCGGGTCGAGGAGACGGTGCGGGCTGGCGACCCGGCCGAGTCGGTCGCCGATGTAGCGGCGGGCGTTGCGGATGCCCTGCACCTGGGCGTCCTTGGCGTAGGGGTTGGCCAGTTGGAGGTCGCGGGCCTCGATCTGGCGCCGCAGCGCCGCGGCGTCCAGCAGGGGTTTGCCGGTCAACCGGTTCATCTTCTCCACCAGTTGCTCCAGGTTCGGCGCGGTCACGAAGTCGGCGCCGTGGCGCAGGAACGCGTCCACCGGGCCCGGCGCTCCCTTGCCCAGCACGCGTTCGCGCAGGAAGCCGGCGCGGTCTTTGGCCGTGATGTCGGGGTTCTGCTCGGAGCCGGAGAGCGCGAACTCCTTCTCGACGATCTTCTGGGTGAGGACGAACCAGGAGTGGTCGTGTTCCGCGAGGCCCTCGGCCGTGCGCAGGTGGCGCAGGGTGCCGAGGGTGTCGTAGCCGGGCAGGTACGGCTCGGGCAGCCGGCGGCCCAGCGCGTCGAACCACATCGAGGACGGTCCGGGCAGGATGCGGATGCCGTGGCCGGGCCAGATCGGGTCCCAGTTGCGCACGCCCTCGGTGTAGTGCCACATCCGGTCCCGGTTGACCAGGCGGGCGCCCGCCTCGGCGCTGATGTCGAGCATCCGTCCGTCGACGTAGGCGGGGACGCCGGTGACCATCTCGGCGGGCGGGGTGCCCAGGCGCTCGGGCCAGTGGCGGCGGACGATGCCGTGGTCGGCGCCGATGCCGCCGGAGGTGACGATCACGGCTCGGGCGGTGAGTTCGAACTCTCCGGCCGCCTCGCGGTTGGAGGCGACGCCGCGCGGTGAGTCGTCCGGGGCGAGGACCGTGCCGCGCACCCCGCGCGCCGTGCCGCCCTCGACGACCAGGTGGTCGACGCGGTGGCGGTGGTGGAAGGTGAGCAGTCCGTCGCGCACGGCCTGCTTCGCGTACCGCACGAAGGGCTCGACGACCCCCGTGCCGGTGCCCCAGGCGATGTGGAAGCGGGGTACGGAGTTGCCGTGGCCGCCCGCCCTCAGGTCGCCGCGCTCGGCCCAGCCGACGGTGGGCAGGAAGGTGATGCCGTGCCGGGCCAGCCAGGACCGCTTCTCCCCCGCCGCCCACTCGACGTACGCCCGTGCCCAGCGCACCGCCCAGGAGTCCTCGTCCTCGGTCCGGTCGAATCCGGCGCTGCCCTGCCAGTCGTTCCAGGCCAGGTCGAGGGAGTCCTTGACGCCGAGCCGCCGCTGCTCCGGGGAGTCGACGAGGAAGAGGCCGCCGAAGGACCAGAAGGCCTGCCCGCCGAGGTTGGCCGCGTTCTCCTGGTCCACCAGGGCGACCCGCCTGCCCCGGCTGGTCAGCTCGTGGGCCGCGACCAGGCCCGCCAGACCCGCTCCGACCACGATGACGTCGGCATCCATGGCGACCGTCCCTTCCTGTTGTGTCGGTGACCCCGTGGTCAGTGACGCGTGCTGCCGTCGGTGAGCAGCGCGGTGAGCAGTTGTCCCAGCCGGACCCGGGCGCGGACGACGTCCCGGTCCAGGAGCAGTTGGGTGGTGACCCCGTCGTACGCGGCGACCACGGCGTGCGCGGCCTCCTCGGCGTCGCCGGGCGCGGCGGGCAGGGCGGTGTGTCCGCGGGCCCGGGCGAGCCGGTCGGCGATCGCCCGCCTGAGGCGGGCCCGGTGCTCCAGCAGGGTCCGGGCGACCTCCGGGTCGCGGGCGGCGTGCACCAGGAAGTCCGTCTTCACCAGGAGCCAGTCCCGGTCCAGGAGCAGCACCTCGGTGACGCGCTCCACGGCGGCGGGCACGTCGAGGCCGGGGCCGTCGGCGGCGAGGGCGGTGGTCACCTGCTCGGCGATCAGGTCGGCCCGCTGCTCGTAGAGGGCGAAGAACAGCTCGTCGAGACTGCCGAAGTTGGAGTAGAAGGCGCCCCGGCTGTATCCGGCGGCCTCGCAGACCTCCTCGATCGACACCCGTCCGAAGCCTTTGGCGGCGAACACCGCGAACGCGGCGTCCAGGAGGTTCGCGCGGGTGCGCACGCGCCGCCTGGTCACCCGCCCGGTGGTCGCCTTCGCCGTCATGCCCGGACCCCTCGCTCGGTTCGATACGGGAATGTATCGGATACACCGGCGTATCGAAAGAGCCGGTCACGCAACGACCGCGAAGGACGGCCGACGACGGCGACGTCACCGGTAGAACACATTTTCGAATGGGGAGTACGCTGGTCCCATGACCACGCACCACCTCCAGGGCTCGCTCTTCGACCAGACCGACGAGGTCCGGCTGAGCCCGCTCGACGGTCTGCGCCGCACCCGCCTCGGCCCGGGAGCCTGGATCGACCTGCTCCCCGGGTGGCTGAGCGGCGCCGACGCGCTGTTCGAGCGGCTGGCCGCCGAGGTCCCCTGGCGCGCGGAACGGCGCGAGATGTACGAGCGCGTCGTCGACGTACCCCGGCTGCTGGCGTTCTACGGCGCGGGCGACGCCCTCCCGCACCCGCTGCTGGCCGAGGCGCGCGACGCCCTGTCGGCCCACTACGCCGAGGAGCTGGGCGAGCCGTTCACGACCGCGGGCCTGTGCCACTACCGCGACGGCCGGGACAGCGTCGCCTGGCACGGAGACCGGATCGGCCGCGGCGCGCGCCAGGACACGATGGTCGCCATCCTCTCGGTGGGCGCGCCCCGGGACCTGCTGCTGCGCCCGGCGGGCGGGGGCGGCGAGACGGTGCGACGCCCGCTGGGCCACGGCGACCTGATCGTGATGGGCGGCTCCTGCCAGCGCACCTGGGAGCACTGCGTCCCCAAGAGCACCCGCGCCGCCGGGCCCCGCATCAGCGTCCAGTTCCGCCCGCACGGCGTGCGCTGAGGGCCGGGCGACCGCCCGCGCCCGGTTTCTGGTTGGCTGTCCCGCGCGGGGACCACCGACCTGGAACGCGGGAGACCATGAGCGCGGACGTACGGCAAGTGGCCGACGGCACCTACCTGGTGCACGGCGGCAACACCAACTGGGTCATCCTCGCCGACGGCGACGCGGTGACCCTCGTCGACACCGGCTACCCCGGCGACCGCCGGGCGCTGCTCGACTCCCTGGCCGCCGTCGGGAGTTCGCCCGAGGCGGTGGCGGCCGTGCTGATCACCCACGCCCACAACGACCACCTGGGCTCGGCCGAGTACCTGCGCGCCACCCACGGCACCCCGGTCCTGCTGCACGAGGCCGAGGTGCCGCACGCCCGGCGCGACTTCCTCCAGCAGGTGTCGGTGGGCACGGTGCTGCGCAACGCCTGGCGCCCCGGCGTGCTGCCGTGGATGGCGCACGTGCTGCGCACCGGCGGTACCGAGCAGCATCCGGTGACCGCGCCCGCGGGCTTCCCGGCGGACGGTGCCCTCGACCTGCCCGGCCGGCCGGTACCGGTGCACACCCCCGGGCACACCGACGGACACTGCGTCTATCACCTCCCCGACGCCGGGGTGGTGATCTCCGGGGACGCGCTGGTGAGCGGCCACGCCATCTCCCGGATCGAGGGACCGCAGCTGCTGCCCGACCTGTTCCACCACGACCGGGCGGGCGCGGTCGCCTCGCTCGACGTCATCGCCTCTCTGGAGGGCGACGTCCTGCTGCCGGGCCACGGTCCGCTGCACCGGGGGCCGGTGAAGGACGCCGCGGGCCTGGCCCGGGAACGGGCGTTCTAGAGTCGGGACATGGCCTTGCAGATCAGCGCCACCAATCCGGAGCATCCCGCGCTCCTGCTCGAACTGCCCTGGCAGCTGCCGCTGGAGCAGTGGCCCGAGGAGTACCTCGTGCCCCTGCCCCGCGGCATCTCCCGGCACGTGGTCCGCTACGCGCGCGCCGGGGACGAGGTGATCGCCGTCAAGGAGCTGGCCGAGCGGCCCGCGCTGCGCGAGTACCAGCTGCTGCGCGACCTGGACCGGCTCGCCATCCCGGCGGTGGACGCGCTGGCCGTGATCACCGGCCGCACGGACGCCGCCGGGGCCGCGCTGGAGCCGGTGCTGGTCACCCGGCACCTGGGCGGCTCGCAGCCGTACCGGTCGATGTTCGAGACGACGCTGCGCCCGGCGACCATGCACCGCCTGATGGACGCCCTCGCGGTGCTGCTGGTCCGGCTGCACCTGGCCGGGTTCGCGTGGGGGGACTGCTCGCTGTCCAACACGCTCTTCCGGCGCGACGCGGGCGCCTACGCCGCCTACCTGGTCGACGCCGAGACCGGCGATCTGCATCCGCGGCTCAGCGACGGGCAGCGCGACTACGACCTCGACCTCGCCCGGGTGAACATCAGCGGCGAACTGCTCGACCTGGAGGCCTCGGGGGCGCTGCACCCCTCCGTCGACCCGGTCGAGTTCGGCGCCGAGATCTGCGCCCGCTACCGGAGCCTGTGGCAGGAGCTGACCCGTACCTCGGTGTATCCGGCGGGCAAGTACCACTACATCGAGCGCCGCATCCGGCGGCTGAACGACCTCGGCTTCGACGTGGCCGAGATGCAGATCGAGCACGCCTCCAACGGCGACACGGTCACCTTCGTGCCCAAGGTCGTCGACGCCGGCCACCACCAGCGCCAGCTGCTGCGCCTGACCGGCCTGGACGCCGAGGAGAACCAGGCCAGGCGGCTGCTCAACGACCTGGAGAGCTGGATGGCCACCCAGGACGACTACGCCCCGGGCGACCCCCTCGGCGCCCGCCCGGAGGTCCTCGCCCACCGCTGGGTGCGCGAGGTCTTCCGGCCCACCGTGCGCGCCGTGCCGGTGGAAGTGCGCGGCGCGATGGACCCGGCGGAGATCTACCACGAGCTGCTGGAGCACCGCTGGTACCTCTCCGAGCGGGCCCAGCACGACATCGGCCTGGACTCGGCCGTCGAGGACTACCTCGTCAACATCCTGCCCAGGGCCCGGGAGACCCTGCAGCCCACCGCCGACTGAGCGGCGCGGCGGCCGCTCACGTGTGCGGGACCACCGCCACCGGGCACGTTGCGTGGTGCAGCACGCCGTGCGCCACGGAGCCGATCCGGGCCCCGACGGCCGTACGGCGGGCGCGGCGGCCGACGACCATCAGCTGGGCGTCGGCGGACACCGTCAGCAGGACCTGGCCCGCGCTGCCCATCTCCACGTGCTCCACCACCGGGACGTCGGGGAAGCGCTCGCGCCACGGTGCGAGCGCCTCGCCGAGCGCCTTGCGCTCGTACTGCTCCAGGCCTCCGGCCTCGTCCGCGAGGGCCATCGAGCCGGGGCTGTAGGTGAAGACCGTCGGCAGGGCCCAGGCCCGCACGGCACGCACGGTGGCACCTCGCGCCGCGGCCGCCTCGAACGCGAACCCGATGACGTCGGCGCTGTCCTCCGGCTCGCCCTGCTGGCCCACGACGACCTCGCGGCCCCCGGCCTCGGCGGCGGCCTCGTCACCGGCCCGGACCAGGACGACGGGCCGGGTCGCCTCGGCGATCACCTGCTGGCCCACCGAGCCGAGCAGGAAGCCGACGACCGCGCCGTGGCCGCGCGAGCCGAGGACCAGCGTCTCGGCGTCGGCCGCGGCTGCCAGCAGGGCCGCGACGGCGTCGCCCTCGCGGACGTCGGTGGTCACCGTGAGACCGGGATGGCGCTCGGCGACGGTGCCGACCGCCCGGGCGAGGGCGTCCCGCGCCCACCCCTCCTGCGTCTCCCGGTCCACCGCACCGGCCACACCCTGCCCCTGGAACCGCCAGGCGTGCACGACGTGCAGCGGCACGCCGCGGCGCACCGCCTCCCTCGCCGCCCAGGCCAGTGCGGCCAGGCTCTCCTCCGAACCGTCCGAGCCTGCCGTGATCGGGCGCGTCATGCGGGTCCTCCCTGGGTCGCGGGAACGTCGTTCTCAAAGCCCAGTCTTCCGCAAGCCGTCCGCACGGCCGCGCGGGGGGAGCGGACGGACGCCCGCGGCCCGCTCACGGCCGCCCGAGCGAGGACCCGCGATCGAACATACGATGGCCGCAGGCCGGTGCGGTGACGGGGACGCCGTGCCGTGAATCCGGCCGCTCGACGTGGGGGACGTATGGCACAGGCCGACGCGGAGACACGGACCGTCATCATGACCGTGGACGACGATCCGGGGGTGTCCCGCGCCGTCGCCCGCGACCTGCGGCGGCGCTACGGCGCCACATACCGGATCGTGCGGGCGGAGTCCGGCGAGTCGGCGCTCGACGCGCTGCGTGAACTGAAACTGCGCGGCGACCTGGTGGCCGTGATCCTGGCCGACTACCGGATGCCGCAGATGAACGGCATCGAGTTCCTGGAACAGGCCCTGGACGTGTACCCGGGCGCCCGGCGGGTGCTGCTGACGGCGTACGCGGACACCAACGCGGCGATCGACGCGATCAACGTGGTGGACCTGGACCACTACCTGCTCAAGCCCTGGGACCCGCCCGAGGAGAAGCTGTACCCGGTCCTGGACGACCTGCTCCAGGCCTGGCGCACCGGCGACCACCGTCCGGTGCCCAGCACCAAGGTCGTCGGGCACCGCTGGTCGGCGCGGTCCTCGGAGGTCCGGGAGTTCCTGGCCCGCAACCAGGTGCCCTACCGCTGGTACTCCTCGGACGAGCCGGAGGGACGGCGGCTGCTGTCCGCGGCCGGGCAGGACGGGCAGCGGCTGCCGGTGGTGATCACGCCGGACGGGACCCCGCTGGTGGAGCCCGAGGCGCCCGACCTGGCCGCGCGGGTGGGCCTCGCCACCACGCCCGCCTCGGACTTCTACGACCTGGTGGTGATCGGCGGCGGCCCGGCCGGGCTCGGCGCGGCCGTGTACGGGGCCTCGGAGGGGCTGCGCACGGTGCTGGTGGAGCGGTCCGCGACCGGCGGTCAGGCCGGGCAGAGCTCCCGCATCGAGAACTACCTGGGCTTCCCCGACGGCGTGTCCGGCGGGCAGCTGACCGAGCGGGCCCGGCGGCAGGCGGCGAAGTTCGGCGCCGAGATCCTCACGGCGCGCGAGGTGACCGGCCTGGAGGCGAACGGCGCGGCGCGCGTCGTGAGGTTCTCGGACGGCTCGGCGATCGCCGCGCACAGCGTCATCCTGGCGACCGGCGTGTCCTACCGGCAGCTGACCGCGCCGGGCACCGAGGACCTGGCCGGCTGCGGGGTGTTCTACGGCTCGGCGCTGACCGAGGCGGCCGCCTGCCAGGGCCACGACGTGTACATCGTGGGCGGCGCCAACTCGGCCGGGCAGGCGGCGATGTACCTGGCCCGGGGCGCCAAGTCGGTGACCCTGCTGGTGCGCGGCGGCTCCCTGGAGGCGTCGATGTCGTACTACCTGATCCAGCAGATCGAGGAGATGCCCAACATCCGGGTGCGCTGCGGCACGCTCGTCGAGGGCGCGCACGGGGACGGCCACCTGGAGCGGCTGACGCTGCGCGACACGGCGAGCGGCGCCACCGAACTCGTCGACGCGCAGTGGCTGTTCGTGTTCATCGGCGCGGCCCCGCTGACCGACTGGCTGGACGGCACGGTGCTGCGGGACGAGCGGGGCTTCATCCTCGCCGGGCCCGATCTGACGCCCGACGGGCGGCCGCCGGCCGACTGGGAGCTGGACCGGCCGCCGTACCACCTGGAGACCAGCGTCCCGGGGGTCTTCGTGGCGGGCGACGCCCGCGCGGAGTCCGCCAAGCGGGTCGCGTCCGCCGTAGGAGAGGGAGCCATGGCCGTGATGCTCGTCCACCGGTACCTGGAGCAGTCGTGAGCGGGCGGCCGATGCCGTGCAGCCCCGAGGAGATCGGGACGCTGTTCCTGTTCGAGAAGCTGACGCCCGAGCAGCTGGGCCGACTGTGCGCCGAGGGCCGGGTGGAGCTGTTCGAACCGGGTCCGGTGTACGCCGAGGGCGAGGACGCCACCTGCTTCTACGTGATGCTGGAGGGGACGGTCGTGCTGACCCGCCGGGTGGGCGGGGACGAGGTGGAGACCAACCGCACCTCGCAGCGCGGGGTGTACGCGGGCGCGATGCAGGCGTACGTGGGGGACCGGGTGCCGCAGGTCTACAACAACTCGATGCGCGTCACCGCGCCGACACGGTTCTTCGTGCTCCCGGCGGACACCTTCGCGGCCGTCATGCGCGAGTGGTTCCCCATGGCGGTGCATCTGCTGGAGGGGTTGTTCTTCGGCTCCAAGAACACCCAGCGCGCCATCGGCCAGCGCGAACGGCTGCTGGCGCTGGGCTCGCTGTCCGCCGGACTCACGCACGAGCTGAACAACCCGGCGGCGGCCGCGGTACGGGCCACCTCGACGCTGCGGGAGCGGGTGGCGAAGATGCGGCACAAGCTCGCCGTGATCGCCGAGGGCCCGTTCTCCCGCGAGGCGCTCGCGGGGCTCATCGAGATCCAGGAGCGCACGGCGGAGCGGGTGGCCAAGGCGCCCTCGCTCAGCCCGCTGGAGGCCGCCGACCGGGAGGACGACCTCGGCGACTGGCTGGCGGACCACGGCATCGAGCACGGCTGGCAGCTCGCGCCGACCTTCGTGCAGGCCGGTCTGGACACCGAGTGGCTCGAGCAGGTCGCGGCGGCCGTGGACGAGGAGATCCTGCCGGGAGCGGTCGGCTGGCTCAACTACACGGTCGAGACCGAGCTGCTGATGAACGAGATCGCGGACTCCACCGCCCGCATCTCCCACCTGGTGGACGCGGCCAAGCAGTACGCGCAGCTCGACCGGGCGCCCTACCGGACGGTCGACGTCCACGAACTCCTCGACAGCACCCTGCTGATGCTCTCCGGGAAGATCGGCCCGCGGATCGAGGTCGTCAAGGAGTACGAACGCACGGTGCCGCGGGTCCCGGCCTATCCGGCGGAGCTGAACCAGGTGTGGACCAACCTGATCGACAACGCCGTCGCCGCGGTGAACGACGCGGGCGGCGAGGGGACGCTGACCGTGCGGACGGCGCTGCACCACGACCGGCTGCTGGTGGAGTTCCGCGACACCGGCACCGGGATCGACCCGGAGATCCGGGAGCGCGTCTTCGACCCGTTCTTCACCACCAAGCCGGTGGGCGAGGGCACCGGGCTCGGGCTGGACATCTCCTGGCGGATCGTGGTCGACAAGCACCACGGCAGCCTCCAGGTCGAGTCCGTGCCGGGCGACACCCGTTTCCAGGTCCTCCTGCCGCTCACCGCCGCGGAACCCGACCCGACCGAGCCGACCGACCCGACCGATCCGACCGTTCCGACCGAGGAGCCCGTATGAGCAGCGACACCGGAATCGATCCCACCGTCCCGCCGAGCGGCACCGGTTGCGCCGAGTGCGACGCGGTCGGCGGCTGGTGGTTCCACCTGCGGCGCTGTGCGAGCTGCGGCCACGTCGGCTGCTGCGACAGCTCGCCGGGACAGCACGCGACCGGCCACTACCGGTCCACCGGGCACCCGGTGGTGCAGAGCTTCGAGCCGGGCGAGGAGTGGTACTGGGACTACGCGACCAGCGAGGTGCGCGAGTCGGGCCCGGCCCTCGCCCCGCCCGGCAGCCACCCGGCCGACCAGCCGTCCCCGGGCCCGGCGGGCCGGGTCCCGGCCGACTGGGCGAGCGCGCTTCACCGCTGACCCGGCGACGGGCTTCCCGGCCTTCCGGCCGGCGGCCGGGCCCCGAAACCCGGAAGCCCGCCGCCGGACCGGCGTGTCAGGATGGGCGGCGTGCCGCAGACCTCACTCACCAGCCCGCTCGTCGGCCGCGAGGACGAACTCGCGCGTCTCACCGGCGTACTGGAACGAGCCCGCGCCGGTGAGGCCCGCGCGGTCCTCGTCGCCGGGGACGCCGGGGTCGGCAAGACCCGGACCCTGGACGAGGCCGCCGGGCGGGCCGCGGCGGCCGGGACGACCGTGCTCACCGGTCACTGCGTGGACCTGGGCGACGTGGGGCTGCCGTATCTGCCGTTCACCGAGATCCTGGGCCTGCTCGCCGCCGACGAGCGCTTCGCCGCCGTGCTGGCCGGGCATCCGGTGGCCGACCGGCTGCTCGGCGGCGGGCCGGACGACGGGACCGACGCCGCGCCCTCACGGCTGCGGCTCTTCGAGGGCGTGGCCGCCCTCCTGACCGATCTGGCGGACGTCGCACCGCTGCTGCTGGTCCTGGAGGACCTGCACTGGGCCGACCAGTCCTCCCGGGACCTGCTGAGGTTCCTGCTCGGCCGGGGGGTCCTGCAGCGCCCGGCGGGCGGCGCCCCGGGCCACCGGCTCGCGCTGTTCGCCTCGTACCGGGCGGACGACCTGCACCGCCGCCATCCGCTGCGCCCGCTGCTGGCCGAGCTGGTGCGCCTGCCCGGCGTGGAGCGGCTGGAGCTGCGGCCGCTGCCGGACGCCGACGTGGCCCGGCTGGTGCGCTCGCTGCGGCAGCAGCGGCTGCCGGACAGCACCGTGCGCCGGATCGTGGAGCGGGCCGAGGGCAACGCCTTCTACGCCGAGGAGCTGGTCGCCGCCACGGACGCGCCGGCCGGGGGCGTCCCCAGCGGCCTGGCCGACGTGCTGCTCATCCGGTTCGAGCAGCTGTCCGAGACCGCTCAGCAGGTGCTGCGCACCGCGGCCGTGGCGGGCCGCCGGGTGGGTCACGACCTGCTGCGGGACGCCGTAGGCCTGCCCGAGGAGGAGCTGGAGTCGGCGCTGCGCGAGGCGGTGGAGCGGCAGCTGCTGGTCTCCGGCGACGGGGGCACCTACTCCTTCCGGCACGCCCTCGCACGGGAGGCGGTCTACGCCGATCTGCTGCCCGGTGAACGGGCCCGGCTGCACGGCGCGTTCGCCCGGCTGCTGGCCGGTCCCGAGCGCCGGTCCGACAGCGCGGCCGAGCGTGCGCACCACTACCGCGAGAGCCACGACCCGCCCGAGGCGCTCGCCGCCTCCCTGGAGGCCGCCGACCACGCCCAGCGGGTCGGCGCGCCCGCGGAGGAGCTGCGGCACGTCGAGGCGGCGCTGGACCTGTGGACGGCGGTCGACGCCGGCGCGCGGCCTGCCGGACCGGACGCGGTGACGCTCACGCTGCGCGCCTCCGCGGCCGCCGTGCACGCCGGTGAGCTGCACCGCGCGGTCTCCCTCACCCGCTCCGCGCTGGCCGGCCTCGGCCAGGACGCGGACCTGGAGCTGGCCGCCCGCGTCCGCTACACGCTGGCCGGCAATCTGCTGAGCGTCGACAACCTGGAGTCCGCGTACGCCTACAGCAGCGAGGCGCTGGGACTGATCCCCGCCGAACCGCCCTCGTCGACGTGGGTGTGGGCGGCGGCCACGCATGTGACGGCGGCCCGCCAGGTCGGGGAGAACGAGACGGCGCTGCGGGTGGCCCGCCGGGCGCTGCGGGCCGCCGAGGAGCTGGCGGTCACCGACGCCCGCGCCGACCTGCTGATCTCGCTGACGAGCCTGGAGGGCCGGAACCGCTCCACCCCCGAGGGCCGGGAGCGGCTCCTGGAGGCGCGCGAGCTGGCGCGGCGGGCGGGCAACGCGCCCGTGGAGCTGCGGGCGCTGTTCAACCTCGCCATCGGCTGCTTCGAGTCCGGAGACCTGGAGGAGTGCCTGCCCTGGGCGTCCGAGGGACTGGACCGGGCCCGTCGTGCCGGGCTGCTGTCCTCGCCGTACCCGCGGGAGATGCGGTACCTGCGGCTGCTCGTGCGGTACACGCTGGGCCACTGGGACGAGGTACTGCGGGAGTCCGCCGAGCACGCCGGGGAGCGCCCGGCCGTGGACGGTCACGCCCTCGGACCCGGGCTGTACGTGGCACTGGCGCGCGGCGACTCGGGGGCGGCCGACCGGGCGCGGGCCCTGCTGAACGGGCCGTTCGACTGGATGGCGCGCATGGTCGCGGGCGTCGTGCTGACCGACGCGGCGGCGCTGCGCGGGGACGCGGAGGACGCCGTGCGGTGGATGCGCTCCAGCGTCGAGGCGCTCACCGAGGCGGGCTCCCGGCCCACCGTGACCCTGCGGCTGGCCACCCTCGCGCTGTCCGCGGTCGCCGACACCGTGACCGAGCTGCGCCGGGCCGGGGACGACTCCGGGGTGGCCCGCTGGTCGCAGACGGCGGCCGAGCTGCTGGCCGACGCCCGCTGGTCCGCCGGGCACGGCTACGACGACGTCCCGCAGGGCCCGGAGGGCCAGGCGTGGCTGGCGCGCGCGGAGGCCGAGTGGTCCCGGGTCGCCGGACCCGCACCGGACCCGGCGGCCTGGGAGCGGGCGGTGGCCGCCTTCACGTACGGCGACGCCTACGAACGCGCGCGGTGCAGGCTGCGGCTGGCCGACGCCCTGCTGGCGGCCGACCGCCGCGAGGAGGCGGCCGCCGAGGCGGGAAGCGTTCGCCGGGAGGCCGACCGGCTCGGCGCGACGGTGCTGCGCGAGCGGGTCGACGACCTGGTCCGCCGGGGCCGGCTAGGGGGCACGGCCCGGGCCGGGGCGGGCGCCGCGGTGCTGACCGCCCGCGAGCAGGACGTCCTGCGGCTGCTCGCGCTGGGGCACAGCAACCGCCGGATCGGGGAGGAGCTGTTCATCAGCGCCAAGACGGCGAGCGTCCACGTGTCCAACATCCTCGCCAAGCTGAACGCGGCCAGCCGTACGGAGGCGGTCGCGGTCGCCCACCGGCAGGGCCTGGTCGCCCCGGAGCCGACGTCGTCGCACTGAGGCGGGCCCGGGGAACCCCGGCCGCCCGGCGGACGTTGACCCGGCACCGACATCCACGCCCGGAGCGCGCACCACGACACAGGACGGCACGATGAGCGACTTGGTCCCCGGGGGCAACGTCCCCCTGCCGGGCGGCCCCGTGAGCGTACGGGTGCCCGTCGGCTTCGACGTGTCGGCGCTCGTCACGGACGCCGGGGGCAAGGTCGGCGGCGACGCGGACTTCGTCTTCTACAACCAGCCGGAGGCGCCCGGCGCGAGGCTGCGGGACGACACGCTCACCGTCGATCCGGCGCGGCTGCGGCCGGGCGCCGCCCGCGTGACGGTGGCGGTCAGCCCGTCGGACCCCGGCACCCCGCTCGGCGCGCTCCCCTCCCCCACGGTCCATGTCACCGACGCCCGCGGCCGGGCCATCGCCCGGTTCACCCCCGCGCGCCCCGGGCGGGAGACCGTGCTGCTGCTCGTGGAGTTCTACCGGCGCGGCGAGGGCTGGAAGCTGCGCGCCCTGGGGCAGGGGTACGCGGACGGACTCGCCGGTCTCGCCCGGGACTTCGGCGTGCAGGTCACCGACGACGCGCCGCCGGAGCCGGGCACGGCACCGGAACCTCCCACCCCGGGTGCCGACGCCGACGGGTTCCTCGACCTGGTCAACTCCGCCCGTGCCGCCGCCGGTTCGCCCGCCGTACGGACCGATCCCCGGCTCCGCTCGGCGGCCCGCGCGCACGCCGCCGCCATGGCCGCCGCGGGCACGCTGAGCGTCGAGACCCGGGACGGCGTCTCGGTCCACCAGCGTGTCGTCTCGGCCGGGTTCGCGTACCTCACGGTCGGCGAGCACCTGGTGTCGGGCCCGCGCACGCCCGCCGAGTTCGTCGCGTACTGCCTGCGCGCCGAGCGCACCCGGCGCACCCTGCACGACAGCGCGTACACGCACGCCGGGTGGGCGTACGTCACCGGCGGGCCCTCGGGCGACACGTTCTGGACCGCGCTGTGGGCCGTGCCGCTCACCCCGGACGGCCTGGCCCGCACGACGGCGGAGGTCGTCGGTCTCACCAACCGGGAGCGGGCCGGGGCCGGGCTGCCCGCCCTGGCCGTCGACGCCCGGCTGACCGCGGCGGCACAGGCGCACAGCGCGGACATGGTGACCCGCGACTTCTACTCGCACACCGACCCCGACGGCGGCAAGCCGTGGGACCGGGCGGCCGCCGCGGGTGCCCGACGGCGCACGATCGGCGAGAACATCGCCTGCGGCCAGCGCTCCCCCGCCGAGGTGGTGGAGGGCTGGATGAACAGCCCCGGACACCGCGCCAACATCCTCAAGGCCGACTTCACCCACCTCGGCGTCGGGCTGGCCGGCGGCGGCCGGGCGGGCACGTACTGGACGCAACTCTTCGGTGGCTGAAGGATGACGGTATGAAGGGTGACCTCTTTTCCAGCGAGCACATGGTGCAGCCCGCCACGGCGCCGGGCATGACCGTCGAGAACTCCAAGTGCATCCGTTACGCCGTGAACGGCGAGATGCTCGCCCGGCAGGGCGCGATGATCGCCTACCGCGGCAGTCTGCAGTTCGAGCGCAAGGGCCAGGGCGTGGGCGGCATGCTCAAGCGCGCGGTCACCGGGGAGGGACTGCCGCTGATGGCGGTGCGCGGACAGGGCGAGGCCTGGTTCGCCAACGAGGCCCAGAACTGCTTCGTCGTCGAGGTGGAGCCGGGCGACGAGTTCACGGTCAACGGCCGCAACGTCCTGTGCTTCGACGCGTCGTTGTCGTACCGCATCGCCACCGTGAAGGGCTCGGGGATCGCCGGGGGCGGACTGTTCAACAGCGTCTTCACCGGACACGGCAGGCTGGGCCTGGTGTGCGAGGGCGATCCGCTGGTCATCCCGGTCTCGCACCAGTACCCGGTCTACGTCGACACGGACGCGATCGTCGGCTGGTCCGCGGGGCTCGCGACCTCCCTGCACCGTTCGCAGTCGATCGGCTCGATGCTGCGCGGCGGTTCGGGCGAGGCCGTGCAACTGGTGCTCCAGGGCGAGGGCTTCGTCGTGGTACGGCCGAGCGAGACGACCCCGCAGAAGCCGCAGCAGCACTGAGCACCGCCCTCCCCCGGAAGGAAGACTGCCTTGATCGCGATCACCGAGATCGAAGCCGCCGCCGAGCGGATCGCCGGACATGTCGTACGCACGCCGACCGTGCCGAGCCCGGGCCTGTCCGCGCTGCTCGGCGTCCCGGTCACCGCGAAGCTGGAGCTGCTCCAGCGCACCGGCTCGTTCAAGGCGCGCGGAGCCACGGCGAAGCTGCTGTCCCTGACCGAGGCCGAGCGGGCCGCGGGCGTCGTCGCGGTCAGCGGCGGCAACCATGGCATCGCGGTGGCGGTGATGGCCGCCGCCCTGGACGTGAAGGCCACGGTGGTCATGCCGCGTACGGCGCCGGCCCGTTCCGTGGAGATCGCCGAGGAGGCGGGCGCGCTGGTGCGGCTCACCGACGGCATGGACAGTGCCTTCGCGCTGGTCACCCGGCTCCGGGAGGAGGGGCTGACCCTGGTCCACCCCTTCGACGACCCCGTGGTGGTCGCGGGGCAGGGCACCGTGGGACTGGAGTTCGCCGAGGACGCCTCCGACCTCACCGACGTGCTGGTCAGCATCGGGGGCGGGGGGCTGATCTCGGGCGTGGCGGCGGCACTGCGGGCGCTGCGGCCCGGGGTGCGGGTCTGGGGCGTGGAGACCGAGGGCGCCGAGGCCATGTCGCGGGCGCTCGCGGCGGGCGGGCCGCTCACGGTGCCGCTGTCGTCGCTCGTCACCACGCTCAGCGCGCCGTCCGTCTCGCGGCTGACGTACGACCATGTGGCGGAGCTGGTCACCGAGGTGCTCGTGGTGCCCGACCGGGAGGCCGTGCGGGGTTCCCTCGCGCTCGCCGAGCACGCCAAGGTGTGGACCGAGCCGGCCGCCGGCTGTCTGCTCCCGGCGGCCCGGCGGGTGGTGGAGCGGGTGGGGGACGAAGCCCGGATCGGGCTCGTGGTGTGCGGGGGCAACGCCACGGTGGGCGACATGGCGATGTGGGCGGACCGCTTCGGCCTGCGCTGACGCGGGGCCGGGCCCGGACCCGGCGAGCCCCGGTTCTTGAAAAGCGGGCCCCGTTTCTTGAAGAAGGGTCAGAAACGGGGCCGGGACGCGCGGTCGCTGAACGCACCCCGGTGCCCTGGACGTACTTCTGGTCGAGCGAAGAACCGGCGGTGCGAGCGAGGGATGGCCATGGGCAGGGCGCACGTCTCCACACACGAGCTGGTCGCCGGACGCTACCGCCTGTTCGAGGTCGTCCAGCGCGAGACGAACCGGGTCTGCTGGTCCGGGGAGGACGCCACGACGGGCCTCCCGTGCCTGGTCACGCGGATCGACCTGCCGGAGGGCCGGGCGGGTGAGGCCGCCCGCCGGGCCCCGGGCCGGCTGATCCGCACCGGCGAGACCATGGCGTCGCTGTGCCCCGGACGGATCGCCCCGGTGCTGGACGCGGTGGTCGCGGACGGCGTGCTGTGGACGGTCACCGAATGGGTCGCCGGGGTGCCGCTCGGTGACCTCCTCGACCGTCGGGGCGCGTTCAGTTACGCCCGGGCCGCGCGCGTCGGTCTGGAACTGCTCGCGGTGCTGGAGGTGGCGCACACCCACGGCGTGACGCACGGCGAGCTGAGCCCTGGACAGGTCTTCGTGCGCGAGGAGGGGTCCGTCCTCGTCACCGGCTTCGGACTGGCCGGCGCCACCCTCGCCCCACGGCTGACCGCCCCCGCGTACGCCTCGCCCGAGCAGGCCCGCGACGAGCGGATCGGGCCCGCGGCCGACCTGTGGACGCTGGGCGCGATCCTCTACACGATGGTCGAGGGCCGTCCGCCGTTCCGTGACCGGGGCCGGCCCGAGGCGACGCTGAAAGGGGTGGACCGGCTGCCGCTGCGCACCCCGGTGCGCGCCGGTCCGCTCGCCCAGGCCGTGACGGGACTGCTGCGCAAGAACTCCCGGGAGCGGCTGACCCGACCGGTGGTGCGCGCGGCCCTCGCCCGGGCGCTGGCAGAGGACCCCGGCACCACCCTGGCCGAGGTGGCCACCAGGCCCGGGCTGCGCGGCGTGTACGCGGCCGCCCGGACGGCGGGTCGCGCCCGGTCGCGGCGGACCGTGGCCGCCGGGACCGCGCTGGCCGTCGTGACGGTCGCGGTCGCCGTCCTCGCGGCCCTCGCCGTCACCGACGGACTCCCCGGCAGCGGCGACGGTGCCGCCACGGGCGCCCGGCAGCACCCCTCGGCGACGGCAGCCCGGCCCACCGGCTCCGCGCCCGCCGCCGCCTCCCCGGCCTCTCCCGTGTCCCCCTCCCCCTCTTCCCCGGCCGGGCGGGGAAGCGCGAGCGCCTCGCCGTCGGAGCCGGGCGGCGCCGCTCCGGCCGGGTTCCGCCGCTACGACGCGCCGGAGGGCTTCTCCGTCGCCCTGCCCGAGGGCTGGCGGCGCCTGGACACCGCGAGCGCGCCGGGTGGCGCGTACCGGGTGGTCTTCGGCTCGACCGGCGATGCCCGGACGCTCGCCGTCACCTACAGCAGGCGCGCGGGCGCGGACCCGGTCGCCGTCTGGCGCGACGACGTCGAGCCGGGCCTCGCGCGCTCGGACGGTTACCGGCGGATCGGCGAGATCCGCGCGACCACCTACCGGGGGCGCGCGGCGGCCGACATGGAATGGCTGGTCCGGGACGACGGCACCCGGGTCCGCACCTTCGGCCGCGGCTTCCTGCTCGGCGGCGGACGCAGCTTCTCGCTGCGCTGGACGACGCCGGCCGGCGACTGGGGCGACAGCGCCAACGAACGGGCGCTCGCCGCGTTCCTCGGCACCTTCCGGGACGATACGGCCTGACCCCTTCCGCCCCGTTCACACCTGTTTTCCCTCGGGCCGGGCGGGGACCCGGCCGCCATGGCACACATCGGATACACGATGATGACCGAGCAGGCCGGCCCGCGGGAACTCGTCGGCCATCTGGTGCGGGCCGAGGAGGCGGGTTTCGACTTCTCGGTGACCTCGGACCACTACTTCCCCTGGCTGCGCACGCAGGGCCACTCGCCCTACGCCTGGAGCGTGCTGGGCGCCGCGGCGCAGGCGACCTCGCGCATTCCGCTGATGACGTACGTGACCTGTCCGACGTTCCGCTACCACCCGGCGGTGGTGGCACAGAAGGCGGCGACACTTCAGCTGCTGTCGGAGGGCCGGTTCCGGCTGGGACTCGGCTCGGGCGAGAACCTCAACGAACACGTGGTGGGCGGCGGCTGGCCGTCCGTCGACGTGCGCCACGAGATGCTCCGGGAGGCCGTGGAGATCATCCGCGCGCTGTTCGGGGGCGGCCACGTGAACCGTCGCGGCACCCACTTCGACGTGGAGTCGGCCCGGCTGTGGGACCTGCCCGAGAGCGCGCCCCCCATCGGCATCGCCGTCTCCGGCGAGCGTTCCTGCGAACTGGCGGGCGAGTTCGCCGACCTGGTGATCGCCACCGAGCCGAAGCCGGAACTGCTGGCGGCCTTCGACCGGCACGGCGGCGGGGGCAAGCCGCGCGTGGGCCAGCTGCCCGTCTCCTACGACCCCGACCGGGACACCGCGATCGAGCGGGCCCACGCCCAGTTCCGCTGGTTCGGCAGCGGCTGGAAGGTCAACTCCGAACTGCCGCACCCGGACGCCTTCGAGGCGGCCACGCAGTTCGTGACGCCCGACGACGTCGCCGCCTCCATCCCCTGCGGCGACGACCCGGACGCCTTCGTGGCGGCCGTACGGCCGTACGTCGAGGCCGGGTTCACCGAGGTCGCCCTGGTGCAGATCGGCGGCGAGTCGCAACCCGCCTTCCTGGACTGGTCGGAGAAGACCTTGCTGCCCACGCTGCGGGAGGCATTCGGGCGCGACTGAGACCCGGGGACGGGCGAATCACCCGGACGACTGAGCATCTTGCCGGTGGGCGGGGTACTAGAGGGCTCTACGTCCGTCCTCCTGGAGGCCCCCCGTGAACACCGTCGTGCACAAGACCCTGGTCGTGCAGCTCCAGGCGGGCGCCGCCGCCGACCGGTTCCCGGTGCTCGCGCACCTCGCGTACGACGCGGCGGACCCGTTCGCCCTCACGGCGGTGTTCAGCCACGACGGCCGGGTGCTGGCCCGCTGGACGCTGGACCGGGAGATGGTCGCCGAGGGGCTGACCCGGCCGGTGGGCGTGGGCGACGTGCGGCTGCGGCCGGAGTCGCGCGGCATGTGGGACGAGTTGCGCATCGAGCTGCTGGGCGACGACCGGGCCGACGGGGAGCGCCACCGCGCCGTGGTGTTCGTGTGGGCCGCGGCCGTCGAGGCCTTCCTGCGCGAGACCCACGCGGTGGTCCGGCCGGGCCGGGAAGAGGTGCGCGTCGACGACTTCCTCGCCGAGCTGACCGCCGAGGGCTGAACCGCCCGGTCCGGCCGGGCCCCGGGTCCGCCGGGCGGGGGCCCGGACGCCCTGAGGTTTGGGCGCCTCAGCGTGCCGTGTGACGGTGCCGGGTCCACAGCGGGATCCCGAACCAGCACAGCAGGTACCAGAGCACCACGCCGGTGACGAGGTAGGGCACGAAGCCGTCGTGGGTCGCGACCCGCAGGATCAGCAGGAGCGAGCAGGCCGTCGTGGCGAGCAGCAGCACGAGGCCGAGCACGGTCAGCCGGGACGCCCACCGCACCGCCTGGGGTTTCACCCGGCGTCCGGAGACGAGGCGGTGCAGGGACACCGGGCCGATCAGGGCGCCGGTCGTCACGGCGCCGAGGACCACCGTGATCAGGTAGATCATCTGATCGGTGTCCGAGAGGGTGTCGTACTTCGGCTGGAACACGACCGTGAGCAGGAAGCCGAACAGGATCTGCACGCCCATCTGCGCGACGCGGACCTCCTGGATCAGCTCGGTCCACATCCGGTCGGCACGCTCTTCCTCGGTCTCGTTGCGGCCCCTGCGCCGGCCCGAGCCCTCAGCCGCTTCCGCGTCCCTCACGTCGTCCTCCCGGTGCCCGTCGCCTGCGTCCTCTTCCCTGTTCCCGGGATCCCGGTACTCAGGCGCCGGGCCGGGGCGGTGACGCCCGGTTTGGGTGATCGGGGGGCGGTTACACGGGCCGGGACCGACCGAAGCGCGGCAAGGAGGGCGAAGGATGTCCGACAGTCAGCTGACCGTGACGCTCGACGGCGGCGGCATCGACGACGCGCGGGCGGTCGTCCGCGCGCTGGAGGGCGTCTTCGGCGCTCCCGACGGCCGGCCCGCGGACGAGGGGGCGACGGTGCACACCGCGACCTTCGACGCCCCGTCCACGCCGCACGCCCCGTCCAGGCCGCACGCCCCGTCCAGGCCGCACGCCCCGGACGCGTCCTCGGCGGCGCGCACGACGGGCGGCGCGCTGTCCGCACCGGTGACGGTCACCGTCCAGGGCACGCCGCAGGCCGTGGAGGCGGCGAGCGAGACGCTGTCCCGCGCCTTCACCGCGCGCAGCGAGGGAGCGGCCTCGGGCGACCAGGAGCGGGAGCGGCAGTTGCTCCTGGTGCCGTGAGGCCGGGGCCGCTCACCCGTCGGCCGCCTACCAGCGGCCCTCGACCTGGTCCTTGACGCGCCGGTCGTAGAGGTCGCGGATCGCGGCCAGGGTGTCCTCGGACAGCTCCGGCAGCCGGGCGGCGTCCGTGTTGGCGCGGGCCTGCTCGGGCGAACGGGCGCCCGGGATCACGCTCGTCACGCCGGGCTGCTGGACGATCCAGCGCAGCGCCAGCTGGGCCGGGGTGTATCCCTCGGGCGCGAGCGCGGCGAACTCGGCGGCGGCCTCCACCCCGGTGGCGTAGTCCACGCCGGAGAAGGTCTCGCCCTGGTCGAAGGCCTCGCCGTGCCGGTTGAAGTTCCGGTGGTCGTTGGCCGCGAAGACGGTGTCCTTGGTGTACTTGCCGGTCAGCAGGCCGGACGCCAGCGGCACCCGGGCGATGATGCCGACGCCGGCCTCGCGGGCCGCGGGCAGGACCTCGCGCAGGGGCTTCATGCGGAACGGGTTGAGGATGATCTGGACACTCGCCACGTTCGGCCGGGCGATCGCGGTCAGCGCCTCCGCGCACGTCTCGACGCTCACGCCGTACGCGGCGACGCGCTCCTCCTCGACGAGGGTGTCCAGCGCGTCGAACACCTCGTCGCTGGAGTAGACGGGCGTCGGCGGGCAGTGCAGCTGCACCAGGTCGAGGCGGTCGACGCCGAGGTTGCGCCGTGAGCGGTCGTTCCACTCCCGGAAGTTGTCCAGGACGTAGTTCTGCGGGATCTGGTCGACCCGGCGGCCCATCTTGGTGGCGACCATGACGTGCAGGTCGGGCCTGCTCGCCAGGAAGGTCGCGATGGTCTGCTCGCTGCGGCCGTCGCCGTAGACGTCCGCCGTGTCGAAGAAGGTCACCCCCGACTCGGCCGCCGCCTCCAGCACCGCGAGGGCTTGCTTGTCGTCGACGTCTCCCCAGTCGGCACCCAGTTGCCAGGTGCCGAGGCCGATCACCGACGCGTGCTGATCCGACCTGCCGAAAGTGCGCTCGTCCATGGCGTCAGTCTGTCATCCGCGGTGCGCGGGCACCGCGTCGGGACGCCCGGAGCGGGCCCGTCCGTCGCCGGCGGCGAGTCTGCGTGCCTGGACGGTGCGCGCGATCACGGGCCCCAGCCGGCGCTTGACCCTGCGCAGGGTCTCCAGCCGGCCGGCCGCCCGGTCGATCCGGTAGTACAGCCGGGGCGGGAGGTGGGGCAGCAGCGGCGAGTGGCGCTGGCCGAGCAGGGCGAACATCTGCTCCGGCGGCAGGTGGATGTAGCGGGGCAGGTTCTCGTACCACTGGGCGCTGAGCCGGGCCGCGCTCTGCACCGGCAGCAGGGCCGCCCGGCGTTCGCGTTCGTAGTGGGCGAGGGCGTCCGGGAGGGTGTCCCGCTCGCGCAGGGCGGTGGCCAGGGCCATGGCGTCCTCCAGGGCGAGCGTGGTTCCGGCGCCGATGGAGTAGTGGGTGGTGTGGGCGGCGTCGCCGAGCAGGACGAGGTTGTCCCGGGACCAGGTGCGGTTGGTGAGGGTGCGGAAGACGGGCCAGGAGGCACTGGCCCGGCCGGAGGACCGCGCGGTGAGCGGGTGTCCGTCCAGGACGTCGGCGAAGAGCTTCTCCAGCAGGACGAGCCCCTTGGCCTCGTCGGCGCGGTCCAGGCCCAGGCCGGTCCAGGTCTCGGGCGCGCACTCGACGACGCAGGTGCTGCCCTCGGGGCCGAAGCCGTAGCCGTACGCCCAGATCCAGCCGTGGTCGGTCTCGACGAAGGCGAAGGTGAAGGCGTCGAAGACCTTGGTGGTGCCGAGCCACACGTAGTGGTCGCGGCCGCCGGTGATCTCGGTGCCGAAGTGGTCGGCGTGGTGGGTGCGCAGGGCGCTGCCCGCCCCGTCGGCCGCCACCACGAGGTCGGCGGCGGGCGGGTTGTGGCCGGTGACCGGGTGCTGGAACTCCAGGCGCACGCCCAGTTCGCGCGCGCGGGCGGCGAGGATCGCGAGGAGCCGGTGGCGGCCGATGCCGAAGCCCTCGTCGCCGTGGTGCCGGGTGGCCAGGCCGCCGACGTGGGCGACTCCGTCCCGCCAGCGCACGGAGTGCTCCTCGACGGCGCGTGCGGAGTCGGGGTCGTGCTCGCGGAGCCGGTCGAGCAGTCCGCGCCAGTAGGTGACGCCCCAGCCGTAGGTGGAGCCCTCCGGATCGCGTTCGTACACGGTGACGTTGTGGGCCGGGTCCTGCCGCTTCAGCAGGATCGACAGATACAGTCCGGCGGGCCCACCGCCGGCACAGGCGACCTTCACACACACCCCTGGTATGCACTCATAACGGTCATTACGGCTGTTCGGGACCGCAGAGTAGCAAGGGAGGACCCGCGGGCCGGTGCCGCGCGGCCGTGGGCGGGCGCGGTTTATCCGGCGGCCACCGTGCGGCACTCCGGGTGGCCCCAGCCCTGGTCGTTCTTGGCGATGGGCTCGCCTGCCGCGTACGAACGGCCGCACAGGCAGCGTCCGGGGAACTTCGCCTTGATGGTGCGGGCCGAGGAGCCGCCGTTCTTGCGGACCGCGCCGGAGGACCCCTTGCGCGGTGCCCTGCGGGCCGCCGGGACGTCCGGCGCGGGCGGCGGCTCGGGGGAGCCGAGCGCGCTGCCCGCGGCTTCCTGGACGACGGCCGACTGGCTGGCGGCGCGGTCGGCGAAGTCGTTGAGCCGGTCGCCGTCGACCTGGTGCGCGGGCACGTAGCGGAACTCGACCGAACGGCCGTCGAGCAGCTCGTCGATGCGCACGACCAGCTCCTGGTTGGCGACGGGCTTGCCCGCGGCGGTCTTCCAGCCGTTGCGCTTCCAGCCGGGCAGCCAGGTGGTGACGGCCTTCATGGCGTACTGCGAGTCCATGCGGACCTCGAGCGGCACCTCGGGGTCGGTCGACGCCAGCAGCCGCTCCAGCGCCGTGAGTTCGGCGACGTTGTTGGTGGTCCGGCCGAGCGGACCCGCCTCCCAGCGGACCGGGTTCTCCGACGGGTCGGCGATCACCCAGGCCCAGCCGGCCGGACCCGGGTTTCCCTTCGAAGCCCCGTCGCACGCGGCCACTACACGTTCACGCATGCGCTCGATCATGCCATGGCCCGGCGGGGTGTCCGGACAGGGTTCAGGAGACGTCCGTGACCTTGGGCATCTCCCCCTCGGTGGTCGTGATGTCGATCACCGAGAAGCTCGCGCCCTGCGGGTCGCTCAGCGCCGCGAACCGGCCGAACGGGGTCGTCATCGGGCCGAACCGCAGGATGCCGCCGAGCCTGGTGGCGCGGGCCACCGCGTCGTCGCAGTCGCCGACGGTGAAGTAGACGTTGATGTAGGGCGGGACCTCGGGCGGGAAGTCCTCCGTCATGGCCATGCGGCCCAGGACGGGGTCGTCGCCGAGGTCGAAGAGGCGGAAGTCCACCTGGTCGTCCTGCATCTGCCGGGCCCGGTAGGAGAAGACCGCGGGGAAGAAGGCGTCCGACTTCGCGGGCTCGCGGGTGAAGACCTCGGCCCAGCAGTACGCGCCGGGGACGGCCGTCGCCTCGAAGCCCTCGTGGGCGTCGCCCTGCCAGACGCCGAAGACGACGCCGCTCGGGTCCCGGGCCAGGCACATGGTGCCGAAGTCGCCGACCTTCATCGGCTCCAGCAGCAGCTCTCCGCCGGCCTCGCGGATCCGCCCGGCGGTCGCCGCGGCGTCCGGGGAGGCGAAGTAGAGGCACCACTGGGACTGGTCCTCGTGACCGGGCGGGGGCGGGACCACGGCGGCCACCGCCTTGCCGTCCGCGTAGCACTGGGTGTAGTCGCCGAACTCCGTCGACGACTCGCCGAAGGTCCAGCCGAGGACGTCGCCGTAGAAGCTCTTGGCTCCCTCGACGTCGGTGAACATCGCGTCGGCCCAGCAAGGGGCCCCTTGTGGTGATACGGCCATGACTGCCGCCTCCTCAGCGAATGTGGGTGTGGGTCGGGTACGGGTGGTCACTCCCCGGCATAGGCCTGCTCCAGTGCGGCGATGTCGAGCTTGCGCATCGACAGCATGGCCTTGTTGGCCCGCGCCACCCTGGCGGGGTCGGGGTCGCGGAACATCTCCTCGAGCCGGCGCGGGACGACCTGCCAGGACACGCCGAACCGGTCCTTGAGCCAGCCGCAGGGCCCGTCCTCGCCGCCGCCCTCGGTGAGAGCGGTCCAGTAGTGGTCGACCTCGTCCTGGTCCTCGCAGCTGATCTGGAAGGAGATCGCCTCGTTGAACCGGAACTGCGGGCCGCCGTTGAGGCCCACGAACTTCTGGCCGTTGGCGGTGAACTCGACGGTGAGCACCGAGCCGGCGGGCTGCGGTGCTCCCTCGGGGTAGCGGGTGACGGCGCCGATGCCGGAGTTCTTGAAGACGGAGACGTAGAAGTGGGCGGCGTCCTCGGCGTCGCCGTCGAACCACAGGCACGTGGTGAATCCGTCGGTGCTCATGTCTGCCTCCTGGGAACGGAACGGGGTCACCACTGTCGACCGGCACGGACCGCGGAACTCATCGCTCTGCCGGTGGCGAATCTGCCGCGGGCAGAGAAGTCCCCGGTCCGGGCCTCGGCGGGCCGAGAGTGGAGGAACCGCGGCGCCGTTCGGCCGCACCCCCCGCACCACCCCTCCACTACTGGCCACGACTCGACAAGGAGCGCCGATGTCTCCATTCACCGCCGGCCCTGCCCCGGCCCGAACGCCCAGGGCCGAAGAGGGCGACACCCCCGCCACCCGGTTCGACGACCGGCTCGCCGAGCAGCTGCTCGACCAGCGGATCGTGCTGCTCGGTACGCAGGTCGACGAGGTCTCCGCGAACCGGGTCTGCGCGCAGCTGCTGATCCTGTCCGCACAGGACCCGCGCACCGACATCAGCCTGTACGTCAACAGCCCCGGCGGCTCCGTGCACGCGGGGCTCGCCATCTACGACACCATGCGGCTGATCCCCAACGACGTCTCCACGCTCGCCATGGGCTTCGCCGCCAGCATGGGGCAGTTCCTGCTCAGCGTCGGCACGGCGGGCAAGCGCTACGCGCTGCCGAACGCGCGGATCATGATGCACCAGCCGTCGGCGGGCATCGGCGGCACCACCGCCGACATCGAGATCCAGGCGGACAACCTGGACTTCACCAAGCGGACCATCGAGCGGATCACCGCCGAGCACACCGGTCAGAGCCCCGAGACCATCTCCCGGGACGGCGACCGCGACCGCTGGTTCACGGCCGAGGAGGCCAGGGAGTACGGAATGGTGGACCGGGTCGTGCAGTCCCTCGCGGACGTGCGACCGGCCGCCACCAGGCGACGGATGGGACTGTGACATGGGGAGCTACACGATTCCGAACGTCGTCGAGCGGACCCCGCAGGGCGAGCGGTCCTACGACGTGTTCAGCCGGCTGCTGTCCGAGCGGATCATCTTCCTGGGGACCGAGATCGACGACGGCGTGGCCAACGTCGTGATCGCACAGCTCCTGCACCTGGAGTCGTCGGCCCCCGAGAGCGAGATCGCCGTCTACATCAACTCTCCCGGCGGCTCGTTCACGTCGCTGATGGCGATCTACGACACGATGACCTTCGTGCAGGCGCCGATCTCGACGTTCTGTGTCGGGCAGGCGGCGTCCACGGCGGCGGTGCTGCTGGCGGGCGGGGACCCCGGGCGGCGGTTCGTGCTCGAGCACGCGCGGGTCCTGCTAGGGCAGCCGGCCAGCGGCGGCCGCCAGGGCACGGTGTCCGACCTGGCACTCCAGGCCAAGGAGATGGTGCGCATCCGCTCCCAGGTGGAGGAGGTGCTGGCCCGCCACACGCACCACGACGTCGCGACGCTGCGCGCCGACATGGACCGCGACAAGGTCTTCACCGCCCAGGAGGCGGTGGCCTACGGGCTGGCCGACGAGGTGCTCGCGCGGCGCCTGGCGAGGGTCTGAGCCGGCGGGCCGGCGTCCCCGCGGTGCGGGGGCGCCGGCCCGTGCGCGTCCTCAGGCGGCCAGGCACATCCCGTCGAACCGCGCGCCCGACGTCCCCCGGCCCGCTCCCGCGCCGGTGTGCCGGGAAGTGAGCCGGATCAGCTCGCCCTGCGCGCGGGCCAGCAGGTCGCCCAGGCCCAGTCCGAGGGCGCCCGCGGCGGCGGCCAGTACTTCGGAGGACGCCTCCTTGCGGCCGCGCTCCACCTCCGAGAGGTAGGGCATGGAGATCCGGGCGGCCTCGGCGACCTCCTTCAGCGTGCGCTCCTGCTCAAGGCGTTCACGCCGCAGGACGTCTCCGACCAGGTCGCGCCACAGGGGCTCTCGCACGGTGGGCGGCCTTCGCTCCGGGGGAACCGGTGCGGCGGCGGGCGGCGCCCCCGGGCGCGTGGCCTGCGGGCGCGTGGCCTGCGGGCGCAGCGGAATGACGCGGGCTTCGTTCGGCACGTGGCTGGTCACCTCCTCAGCCTAGGGTTCCGGCCGCGTCCCGTAAGGGTGCGGCGTTGCGCCCTCAGGAGAATCCCGCGGCGCTCGCCGGAGCGGCCCGGATGCCGCGGACCGTCGGCCGCACTAGGCTGGGCGGAAGTGGGAGGCATGCGCCGTCGCGACCCGGGTACCCGCAAGCGCGAAAAGCCTAGGGAGAGCCGTGACTTTCGTGGGAGAGGCAATGCAGACCGCCGTGGTCCGTCCTAAAGCGCAGGTTGCCGGGAAGACCACCGGGAGCGGGACGGGTGAGGGATCACCGCGGGACGTCGTGGACCCCCGCAGCGTGGCACCGCGCGACGCGCGGCAGTTGTCCCGCCAGTTCTTCCGGCGTCTGGCGGAGCTCGAAGAGGGCACGGCCGAGTACCAGTTCGCGCGCAACACGCTGATCGAGATGAACATGTCGCTCGTGCGGTTCGCCGCGGGCCGTTTCCGCGGTCGCGGGGACGACATGGAGGACATCGTCCAGACCGGCATGATCGGCCTGATCAAGGCCATCGACCGCTTCGAGTTGTCGCGCGAGGTCGAGTTCACGTCCTTCGCGCTGCCCTACATCGTCGGCGAGATCAAGCGCTTCTTCCGGGACACCACCTGGGCGGTGCACGTCCCGCGCCGGCTCCAGGAGCTGCGTGTGGAGCTGGCCAGGGCCCGCGAGGAGCTCTCCACCCGCCTGGACCGCGAACCCACGGTCGCCGAACTCGCCACGCTGATGAACATCGGCGAGGACCAGGTCATCGAGGGCCAGATCGCGTCCAACGGCTACAACTCCTCCTCGCTGGACGCCGCGCTGACCGGTGACGGACCCGAGAACGGCGAGTCGGTGCTGGCCGACTTCATCGGTGTGGAGGAGGACGGGCTGCGGCTCGTCGAGGACTTCCACTCGCTGGCCCCGCTGATGGCCGAGCTGAGCGAGCGCGACAGGCAGATCATCCACCTGCGGTTCGTGGAGGAGGCCACCCAGGCGGAGATCGGCGAACGGCTCGGCTGCTCGCAGATGCACGTGTCCCGGCTGATCAAGCGGATCCTCACCCGGCTGCGCGAGGGCATGCTGGGCGAACTCGGCTGCGCCTGAGCGGTGCCGCGCGGCGACGAGGGTGCCCGTCAGCCTTCTCGGCCTTCTCGGCCTTCTCGGCCTTCTCGGCCTTCGGTGAGGGGCACCACCGCGCGCACCCGCTTGCCGACCGGCACGCGTTCGACGACGACCGTCTCCACCAGGGCGTGCACGATCTCCAGGCCGTGCCGCCCGACGCGTTCGGGGTCGCGGGGGAAGCGCTCCGGGACCGCGCCGCTGCTGTCGTACACGGTCACCGCCACCGAGGCACCCGTGCCCTCCAGCTCCAGGATGTACGGCCCCCTGCTGTGCCGGTCCGCGTTGGTGACCAGCTCGCTCACCACGAGGAGCACCGCCCCGTCGGCGCGGGGGCCGATCGTGGCGCACCACTCGGTCCTCAGCTGGTCGAGGAAGAGCGAGGCGAAGGAACGCGCCTGCGCTATGCATCCCGGCTCACCGGAGTAGTGTGCCGCCCGCCTCAGCGGTTCAACGGGTACGTCGAAACCAGTCGGTATCACTGCCCCGTCCAGGTACTCGGTCATGCGTTTCTCTCTCGGAAGCCGGACTGGCCGGACGCTGCTGCACCTGTCCTCGTACCCCGAGCCGCGCGTAGCAGTCCACGTCTGTTCGCAGTGCGGGCATCGTCACAGTGGTCCGGGGAACCCGTGGTGTCGACAAGGGTGTGCGATCGGGACGGGGGAAGGGTGTGCGATGGACGAACTGATGGCCGCGCGAAGCCTCACCACCCGGCCGGTGGTCACCCTCGGCGGCGATGCCGTCGCCCACGTCAAGGACACCGTATGCGACGCCGCCGCGGAGCGGATCACCGGTTTCACCCTGACGGGACGGGGTCTGCTGTCCGGTCCGCTCAAGGAGGGCCTGCCGTGGTCGGCCGTGTACGCGCTGGGCCATGACGCGGTGATGATCCGGGACCGGCGGGGCCTGGTGGACGCGGCGGCGATGACGGCCCACCAGCACAATCTCCGGGCCCGGTTGCGGGGGGCGAGGGTGCTGACCGAGGCGGGCACGGAGATCGGCACGGTGCTCGACGTCGTGGTGGAGGGCGGCACCGGCGGCCGGGTGGTCGGCTTCCGGGTGGCGGCGAGCCGGCGGTTCGTGCCGGGCCCCACCCGGCACCGGCGCCGGGTGTACGTGCCGCGCGGCCGGACGCTCACCGTCAGCGGCCGGGCCCTGGTGCTTGCCGACGGCGCGGTCCGGCACGTCGCGGACGACCTGCCCGGCTTCACCGCGCTGATCGGCGGTGTGCCCGGCCCGTGGCAGGGGTCGCCGCCGTGATGCTCTTCACCGAGGTGCGCGGGCTGCCGGTGATGCCGCGGGAGGGCACCGCGCCGCTCGGCACCGTCACGTCCCTGGACGTCGACGTCGTCTCCGGCGCCGTCAGCCATGTCCGGTGGCGCGGCGGCCGGTTCCGGAGGGAGTCGGCGCTGCCCTGGGACGCCGTGCACACCGTCGGACCGGGCGCGGTGCGGGTGCGGTCCGCCGCTCTCCAACCGGTGCCGCCCCCGCACGATCACGATCTGCTGGGCCGCCGGATCCTCACCGAGACGGGAACCGAGCGGGGCACGGTGCTGGACGTCGCGTTCGACACCCTGAGCGCTCGCCTCCTCGCGCTGTTCACCACCCGCGGTGAGCTGCCGCCCGACCGTCTGCTGGGTCTCGGCGACTACGCCCTGGTCGTGCGGGCGGTCTGAACGCAGGCCGGTCCCCGGCGGCCGGAGCCGGAGCCGCCGTCCGACGCGTACGGCTCTGTCGGCGGGCGTGCCCGGCGGGGGCTGCTTAGCGTGGCAGCGTGAGTCCGCGAACCCCCGCAGTACCTCCCGTACCCCCTGTGCCTCCGGGCTCCCCCGGGCCTCCGGGGTCTCCCGGATCCCCCGGCCGGACGGTCGCCCGGCACGGCTGGGCGCAGGCGCTGGGCACCGTGCTGGCCGGGCTGGTCGCCATGGGGGGCGTGGCGGCGCTCGGGCTGTGGGCGGCCGGTGCCGCGGACCTGCCCGACCGCGCCTTTCCCCGGGTCGTCGTGGCGACGTTCGTCACCTCCGTGGGCGGTGCGGTGGAGCTGTCCGGCGACGCGGGTGAGCTGGCGGCCACCGACGCGGGTCTGACCGTGATGCCGCTGTCCGTCACCCTGACCGGTGCGCTGGTGATCGCTTGGGGCTTCCTGCGGCCGCTGCGGCACCGGGCCGTCGCCGGCGCGCGGGAACTGGCCGGCTGGGCGGGGCGGATCGCGGTTCTGTGGCTGCTCGCCCTCCTCGGGGCGGGGTTCGCGGCGCGGCAGACGTTCGAGGTCTCCCTCGGTGAAGGGCTGCTGAGCGACCTCGGCGACCTGTTCGGCGTGCGTCCGACCGTCGGTTTCACCACGGACGTGCCGCTGACCGTCCTCTTCGGACTGCTGTGGCTGGCGGGAGTGCTCGTGCTCGCCCTGCTGGTCTCGCACCGGGCGCCGCTGCCCGCTCGGCTGCTGCGGCTGCGGACGTCGGTGCGGCCGGCCGCGTACGCGATGGTCGCGCTGCTGCTGGCGTACGTGGTCGTCGGAGTCGTCGTCGCGCTGGTCGTCGCCGCGACGCGGGACCGTCCGGCGGACACCTTCGCCGTGCTGCTGCTGGGGCTGCCGAACCTGGCCTGGCCCGCGCTCACGATCGGCCTCGGGGCCACCTGGAACGGGCGGGTGGAGGGGCCGTTCGGGCTCCCGATGCCGCGGGTGCTCGACGAGGTGCTGCGCACGCCGGACGTCTCGACCGTGAACGTGGGCACGCTCGCCGAGCGCGACGGGCGGATGTGGTGGCTCCTGGTCGCCGCGGCCGTCCTGGTCCTGTCGGCCGGTTTCCTCATGGCGTCCCGCTGTCCGGCACGGCTGCCCGCCTGGCTGCACGCCGTGCGCCTGGCCGTCGCCCTGGCGCTCACCGTCCTGATGATCTGCCTGGTCGGCCGGGTCTCCGCCCACTACGGGCTGTCGGTGCTCGGCATCGGCGACCTGGACGGCGGGCTGGCCGGACAGGTGTTCCTGCGGCCGCGTCCGTGGGGTGCGGTGGGTCTCGCGCTGCTGTGGGGGCTGGTCGCCGGGTTCCTGGGCGCGTTGCTCGCACGGTGGGTGGGCGGGCGGTCCCGTCGGGTCGGGCGCTGACGGATGCCGGTCCGGGGCCGGGGTGTTCAGGCGACGGGTACGACCAGGGGCGGCGCGGCCCGCTGCATCCGCAGCGCGTCCACGGACTCGGCCATCAGTTCGTACTCGGTGGTCTCGTCACTGGTCGCGAGGCGTACCAGATTCCCCGCGGCGAGTTCGTCGGCGACCAGCTCCTGTTGTACGTCGTCGGCGCACCAGGCGCGCAGCCTGAGCGGCACGTCGGGCGCGTCGTCGGCGACGGGAGTCAGGGCGCCGCGCGGTAAGTGGGGATTGTCGGGCTGCGGATCCAGCCGCTCGGCGATCCACATCGCCCTGTCGCGCAGCCACCACAGGGCCAGCGCGAGGGTGGGAGCCCGGTAGGTGCCCAGCGGGACGCCGATGCGCCGGCCGTCGCATACACCGTAGGCGGTGACATGGCACAGGAACTCGTCGTGCACTGCTACCCTCCCCCGTCACTCAGCCCGCCTGCCGGTCCGGCATGACGTCCGTGCGGCTCGTGTGCTGTGCGTGAGGGCGCTGTCGCATGGTGTGAAAGGCCCTAGTGGTGAGTATGTTCACTACTGAACCACTGTCACCATGAATTTCCGGCCAGTCTCCTGGCATATTCGCGGCGCCGGTTGGCCGAAATGCCGCGCCGCCGCCGTGCCGCGTGCCATGACCCCGGGGGTAATCGACGGTGCCGGCGGGCGCGGGCAGGGTGGTCGTACCGGGTCACCGAGACCGGGACCCGGCTCCTGACCGGCACACCCACCTCATTGGAGGCTGATCGCCATGTCCGCACCCACCCGCCGTTACGAGGACGCCGTCGCCCGCTACTTCGAGGCCTGGAACGCGGGCCCGGACGCGGTGGCCAAGGCGGTCGCCGCGGCGTGGACGGAGGACGGCGGCTACACCGACCCCCTCGCCGATGTGCGCGGCCACCAGCAGATCGCCGCCGTGATCGTGGCCGCGCACGAGCAGTTCCCCGGCTTCTCCTTCCGGCTGTTGGGCGCGGTCGACGGGCACCACGACACGGCGCGCTTCTCCTGGGAGCTGGTGAGCGACGCCGAGGAGGGCCCGGCGCCGGTGGTCGGGTTCGACGTGATCACCCTGGACGGCGAGGACCGCATCCGGTCGGTGTTCGGCTTCCTGGACCGGGTGCCCGCGGGGGCGTGAGCACCGGCGGACCCACCCCTAGCCCTGGACGATCTTGTCGATGCGGGCCAGTTCGCCGGCGTCGAAGTCCAGGTTCCCGATGGCCGCGACGCTGTCCTCCAGCTGCCGCGGGCTGCTCGCGCCGACCAGCGCCGAGGTCACCCTGCCCTGGCGCAGCACCCAGGCGAGTGCCGTCTGGGCCAGCGACTGGCCGCGGGATGCGGCGATCTCGTTCAGCGCGCGCAGCTTGCCGACGAGTTCCTCGGTGACCGCGTCGGAGTTCAGGAAGGGGCTGTCGCTCGCGGCCCGCGAGTCCTCCGGGATGCCGTTCAGGTAGCGGCCGGTCAGCAGGCCCTGCTCCAGCGGGGAGTAGGCGATGGAGCCGACTTCCAGCTCGTCGAGGGCGCCCAGCAGGCCGCTGGTCTCGGGCCGCCGGTCGAGCATGGAGTAGCGCGGCTGGTGGATCAGCAGCGGGGTGCCCAGCCCGGCGAGGATGCGGGCGGCCTCGCGGGTCTGCTCCGGCGAGTAGTTGGAGACTCCGACGTACAGCGCCTTGCCCTGCTGCACCGCCGTGTGCAGGGCGCCCATCGTCTCCTCCAGCGGAGTGTCCGGGTCGGGGCGGTGCGAGTAGAAGATGTCGACGTAGTCCAGACCCATCCGGGTCAGGCTCTGGTCCAGGGAGGACAGCAGGTACTTGCGCGAGCCCCACTCGCCGTACGGTCCGGGCCACATCAGATAGCCGGCCTTGGTGGAGATCACCAGCTCGTCGCGGTACGGCGCGAAGTCGGCCCTGAGGGCCTCGCCGAGCGCGGACTCGGCGGAGCCGGGCGGCGGGCCGTAGTTGTTGGCCAGGTCGAAGTGGGTGACGCCGAGGTCGAAGGCGCGCCGCAGGATGGCGCGCTGGGTCCCGACGGGGCGGTCCGGGCCGAAGTTGTGCCACAGGCCGAGCGAGAGCGCGGGGAGCTTCAGGCCGCTGCGTCCGGTGCGCCGGTAGGGCATCTCCGCGTAGCGGTCGGGGTGTGCGGTGTACAACGCGACTCCAGAGGGGTTGGCCCCCGAGGTACGGGGCTTGGGTGGAACCGTCCTCCACTCTCGCGTGACCTGCGTGCAGTGGTCCAACAGAAGAATCCGATGGGATTGCGCGGTTAGGCTTCTGAGTCATGGAACTGCGTCATCTCCAGCACTTCGTGGCGGTCGCCGAGGACCAGCACTTCACCCGCGCGGCGGAACGGCTGCTGGTGTCCCAGTCCGGTCTCTCGGCGTCGATCCGGGCGCTGGAGCGGGAGCTGCGGGCACCGCTGTTCGTGCGCACCACCCGCCGGGTGACGCTGACGGAGGCCGGGCGGGCGCTGCTGGAGGAGGCCCGGCGGATCCTCGCCCAGGTGCGCTCGGCGCACGAGGCGGTCGCCGCGGTGCAGGGGGTGCTGCGCGGGACGCTGTCGCTGGGCGCCGAGCAGTGCATCGCGGGGGTGCCGGTGGCCCGGCTGCTGGCCGCGTTCCGGCGCGGTCACCCGGACGTGGAGATCCGGCTGCGGCAGGCGGGCTCCGGGGAGCTGGCCGAGGAGGTCGCGGCGGGGCGGCTCGACCTGGCCTTCGCCTACCGCACCCAGGAGGACACGGACCAGTTGCGGTCGGTCTCGCTGGCGGGCGAGCCGATGACGGTGCTGTGCCACCCGGACCACCGGCTGGCGGCGGACGGCGCGGTGCTCACCCCGCACGACCTGGCCGACGAGGTGTTCGTCGACTTCCACCCGGACTGGGGTCCGCGCCGCGTGACCGACGCCGTCTTCGCCGCGGCGGGCGTGCGGCGGACGGTGCCGCTGGAGGTGAACGACGTGCACGGGCTGCTCGACCTGATCGACGAGAACCTCGGCATCGCGGTCGTGCCGCGGCACTTCCGCCACAAGCGGGCCGCCCTCACCTCGCTGCCGCTCAAGGACGCCGGCGGCACGGAGTACGAGACCATCGCGCTGCTCCCGTCCGCGCAGGCGACCAGCCCGGCGGCGCGGGCGCTGATGGGATTGCTGGAGACGGGAAGCGCGTGAACGGGGGGCGCGGGCGGGCGGACTGCGCGATGGTGGACGCATGCATGCGAAGGACATCCTCATCGAGGGCTACGGCCGCATCCAGGAAGAAGTCCACGCCGCCGTCGAGGGCCTGGACCCCGACGGCCTGAACGCCCGCCCCGCCGCCGACGCCAACTCCGTCGCCTGGCTGGTCTGGCATCTCACCCGCGTCCAGGACGACCACGTCGCCGACGCCTTCGGGCTCGACCAGGTGTGGCTCACCGGGGACTGGGAGAAACGCTTCGGCCTGGGGCTGCCCCGCCGCGACACCGGGTACGGCCACAGCTCCGCCGAGGTCGCGAAGGTGCGGGTCGACTCGGGCGAGCTGCTGACCGGCTACTACGACGCCGTGCACGAGCAGACGCTCACGGCCCTGCGCTCGCTGACCGCGAAGGACCTGGAGCGGGTCGTCGACGACAACTGGGATCCGCCGGTCACCCTCGCCGTGCGGCTGGTCAGCGTCCTGTCCGACGATCTCCAGCACGCCGGACAGGCCGCCTATGTGCGCGGGCTGGTTCAGAGCGCGGACGCGTAGCCCGGCAGGACCACGTCCTCGATGAGGGCGTTGCGCTCGTCGAAGGGGAGGAAGGCGCTCTTGAGTGCGTTCACGGTGACCGTGCGCAGGTCCTCGACGCCCCAGCCCGCCTGCTCGACCAGCAGGGACATCTCGCGCGTCATCGTCGTGCCCGACACCAGGCGGTTGTCGGTGTTGAGGGTGACGCGGAAGCCGAGGTCCTTCAGCGCGGTGATCGGGTGCTCGGCGATCGAGGCCGCGGCACCGGTCTGGAGGTTGGAGGTCGGGCACATCTCCAGGGCGATCCGGCGGTCGCGCACCCAGGCGGCGAGCCGGCCCAGCTTGCCCGCCCCGAGGTCCGGGATGTCGTCGGTGATGCGCACGCCGTGGCCGAGGCGCTGGGCGCCGCACACCTGGAGGGCCTGGTGGATGCTGGGCAGCCCGTGCGCCTCACCGGCGTGGATGGTGAAGGGCACGTTCTCGCGGCGCAGGTGCTCGAAGGCGTCCAGGTGGTCGGCGGGCGGGAAGCCGTCCTCGGCGCCGGCGATGTCGAAGCCGACGACCCCGGCGTCCCGGAAGGCGACGGCGAGGTCGGCGGCCTCGCGGACCCGGTCGAACATCCGCATGCCGCAGAGCAGGGTGCCGACCCGGACGGGTGTCCCGGCGGCGGCCGCCTTGGCCATGCCGGCGGCGAGACCCTCCTGGACGGTCTCCACGACCTCCCTCATCGACAGCCCGCCCCTGGTGTTCAGCTCCGGGGCGTAGCGGACCTCGCCGTAGACGACGCCGTCGGCGGCGAGGTCCAGGACGTACTCCTCGGCGGTGCGCAGCAGCCCCTCGCGGTTCTGCATCACGGCGAGGGTGTGCTCGAAGGTGGCGATGTAGCGCACCAGGTCGCCGGAGTTGGCGGCCTCGTAGTACCAGGCGGCCAGCGCGTCGGGGTCGGTGGTGGGCAGGGTGTGGCCGACGCTCTCGGCCAGCTCCACGACGGTCGCCGGGCGCAGGCCGCCGTCGAGGTGGTCGTGGAGGACCGCCTTGGGGAGGCGTCGGAGAGTCTGGGTGTCTATGCGCGTAGATGACATGTGCGGGGGTTCCTCGACGGTTCTGGAGGGGACGATCAGGGGGCGACGGGCTGGAGCAGGTCCCAGCGGTTGCCGTACAGGTCCTGGAAGACGGCGACCGTGCCGTAGGGCTCGTGCCGGGGCTCCTCCAGGAAGGTCACGCCCGCCGCGGTCATGCGGGCGTGGTCGCGGGCGAAGTCGTCGGTGTGCAGGAAGAACCCGACGCGCCCGCCCGTCTGGTCGCCGACCCGGGCCCGCTGGGCCTCACCCTTGGCGCGGGCCAGCAGCACAGCGGTGCCCGCGCCCGGGCCGCCGGGCTCGACCACGACCCAGCGGGAGCCGTCGGGCCGGGGTGCGTCCTCGGCGAGGCGGAAGCCGAGGGCCTCGGTGTAGAAGCGGATCGCCTCGTCGTAGTCGTCGACGACGAGGGCGACCAGGGCGATGCGTGTCATCGGCACCTTCCGGGACGGGCGATTGACGGGAGAGGTTATACGTAAAACTCCCTGGACGCCAAGTCCCCGCCCGCGGGACCGGGGCCGGTGCGGCGGAGCTCAGCCCGTGCGCGCTCCGTCGAGCCGCGCCAGCTCCGCGCCGGTGAGGCGCAGGGCGCCCGCGGCGACGTTCTCGGCGAGGTGCGCCGGGTCGCCGGTGCCGGGGATGGCCAGCACGTGCGGGCCCTGCTGCAGGGTCCAGGCGATCCTGACCTGCGCGGGGCTCGCCCCGTGCGCCCGGGCCACCGCGCGCACCTCCGCCTCGTGGGCGGTACCGGCGCCGCGCGGACCGGCCTCGCCGGCGATGGCGTAGAACGGCACGAAGGCGATGCCCTGGGCACGGCACTGGGCCAGGAGCGCGTCGGTGGCGGGGTCGTGGAAGCCGAGACCGTACCGGTTCTGGACGCTCACCACCGGGGCGATGGCCTGCGCCTCGGCGAGGTGCCGGGGCTCCACGTCGGAGAGGCCGAGGTGGCGGATCAGTCCCGCCTCGCGCAGTTCTGCCAGCGCGCCGAAGTGCTCGGCGACCGAGTCCTGCCGCATGCGGCGCAGGTAGACGACGTCGAGGTGGTCGCGGCCGAGCTGGCGCAGGTTCTCCTCGACGTGGGCGCGCAGGTCCTCGGGGCGGGCGGAGGTGCCCCACTCCCCCGACCAGTCGCGGTACGGGCCGACCTTGGTGGCGACGACCAGGTCGTCCGCGTAGGGCGCGAGCGCGCTGTTGATCAGTTCGTTGGCGGAGCGCAGGGAGGAGAAGTAGAAGGCGGCGGTGTCGATGTGGTTGACGCCGAGTTCGACGGCCCGGCGCAGCACGGCGAGGGAGCGTGCGCGGTCGCTCGGGGTGCCGAGGTGGAAGGCGGCGCTGCCCGTCAGCCGCATCGCGCCGAAGCCGACGCGGCGGACGGGCAGGTCGCCGAGGTGCCAGGTGCCGGCGGACTCCGCGGTGATCGTTTCCGAGGTCATCGGCGGAGTTTCGCACACCCGGGCGGGGTCAGCAGTACAGGTTGCCGCCCGGCGAGACGCCGAGGATCTGGCTGAACTGCTGGTACTTGGTGACCCGGCTCTGGACTTGGGCGGGGTTCTTTCCGTCGCACTCCAGCGAGCCGTTGATGGACCGGATGGTCTGGCCGAAGCCGGCGCCGTTGACCATCGCGTTGTGCGGGGTCATGGTGCCGGGCCCGGACTGGGTGTTCCAGTACCACAGGCCGGTCTTCCAGGCCACGGCCGCGTCGTTCTGCACCAGCCAGGGGTTGCCCAGCAGGTCGATGCCGAGCGCGTCGCCCGCGGCCTTGTAGTTGAAGTTCCAGCTGAGCTGGATCGGTCCGCGCCCGTAGTAGGCGGCCTGGCCCGCCGGGCAGCCGTAGGGCTGGTTCCAGTCGCAGTAGTGCGGGTAGTTGGCGGTGTTCTGCTCGACGATGTGCACCAGGCCGCCGGTCTCGTGGCTGACGTTGGCGAGGAAGGCCGCGGCCTCCTGCTTCTTGGTGGTGTCGCTGCCGGTGTTGGCGAAGCCGGGGTAGGCGCTGAGCGCGGCGGTGAGGCCGCTGTAGGTGTAGAAGGAGTTCCGGCCCGGGAACATCTGGTTGAACTGGGCCTCGCTGACCACGAAGTTGCCGACCGGCGTCTGCGAACCGCCGTCACAGGCGTACGGGTTCCAGTACCAGGTGCTGATGAGCGGGTCGTAGCCCGGGTTGGCGTGCTCGGCGATGTAGGCCTTGCCGTCGGTGTAGCGGACGACGTCGCCGGTGTTGTAGTTCGCGTCGGCCGACCAGGCGGGGTAGCTCGAACACGAGGCGGCGGAAGCCTCGTTGGCGGGCATGAGCAACGGCACTGCGCCGGCGAGGGCGAGCGCGGTCACCACGGCGGATATACGGCGCCTCGACACAGGTCTGTCTCCTTCTGCGGAGCACGGCCGCTCCCGTACAGGGGCAGGGTGGGGCGCGGAACCTGTGCGCACGTGCCGGTCGGACCGGCCACGGCGTGGGGGCGGCCGTGGAGGGGGGTGTGGAGGCACACTCAACCGCCTTGGTCTGTACCAGTCAAGGGTGTAGACCAGTTCAACTTGCCCGGGTCGGCGGGACGTTGTGTCGAACCCGTCGGCGCGCGAGCGCCGGGTGCCGCGCCTTCAGCTCGCCGCGGCCAGCGCGGGGGCGGCCGGCGGGGCGACGGCCGGACGGACGGCCAGGGCGGCCGAGAACTGGTCGACCACCTGGGCGAGGGCCTCCGCGGCACCCGGGGCGACGGTGACCGTGCCGTCCTCGTGCGCCGTGATGTCGCGGTCGAGGGTGAACCAGCCCTGCACGACGTGCGCCGCGCCCATGGAGTTCAGCACCGGGCGCAGCGCGTAGTCGATCGCCAGGACATGGGCGGTGGACCCCCCGGTGGCGAGCGGCAGCACCGTCTTGCCGGTGAGCGCGTACTGCGGGAGAAGGTCGAGCAGGGCCTTCAGGACACCGGAGTACGACGCCTTGTAGACGGGCGTGCCGACGACGACGCCGTCGGCACGGGCGAACAGTTGGGCGGCCTCGGTGATCGCGGGGTGCCCGAGGTCCGCGCCGAGCAGCGCCTGTGCGGGGAGGGCGCGGACGTCGAGCGGGACCACCTCGTGGCCCTGGGCGGTCAGCCGGTCGTCGAGGTGGCGCAGCAGCCGGTTGGTGCGCGAGGAGGCGGAGGGACTGCCGGAGACGGACAGGACGGTGGCCATGGGTTCTCTTTTCGGGAAGGCGGACGCGGCGGAGGGCCCGGCAACGGGTGGGCGTCGCGGCCGGGTCGGGGCGGCGTGGAGCGTCACGTTCGGGCGGTGTGGAGCGTCACGCGCGGGGCGGCGGCTCCGACCGGTGCGGCGGCGTGCGGGACGATGCGACGGATCGGCAGACCGGCAGATCGCCAGATCGCCAGATCGGCGGAATCGGCGGGATCAGGCCGCGGTGCGACAGGAAGCGCTGGAGACGCGCGCGAGGTCGACGTGGCGTCGCCGCGTGAGATCCGGTCGCGTTGTCATGCCTTCGATCGTGGCAGCCGCCGCCGAGAACGGTCAAGGAGGAACCGCCCGGTCGCACCGCCCGGCGCCGGATTTCACATGGCCGTGACACTGCGGACCGGCAGTTCCCGGGCCGGGTGCGGCGCTCGCACCAGTCGCAGATCCCTGCCCTCTCACCACTACACATAAGGGTGAAATAAGAGCAGAATGCACTTATGCGGCGCTACCGCACACCGCATTCGAAGCGGTCGGCCCTGCAAGTCAAAGGAGACGACTCATGGCCAACGTCTCGCACCCCCGAGGTGACATCACCAGCCACCCGGACGCCCCGGAAATGCAGGCGCGCTACGCGCGCGTGCTCGGTGGCCGCGACGTGGCACTCGTGGACGGGCCGGTGTTCCTGCTCGGCCTCTACTGTGCCGTGTCCCCGTGGATACTCCACTTCACCACCAGCCAGCCCTCCCTGGTGGCCCACAACCTGATCGTGGGCATCGCCATCGGCCTGCTGGCCCTCGGGTTCACCCGCGCCCCGGAGCGCATGTACGGCCTCAGCTGGGCCATGTGCGCGATCGGAGTCTGGATGATCATTTCGCCCTGGATCGTGGGCTCGAGTCCGGACGCCGGTGTCATCTGGAACAACATCGTCATCGGCGCCCTCGCCCTGCTGCTGGGCATGGTCTGCGCCGGTACGGCGGCGCGGAGCGCCCCACGCAGGCCCTAGACGCACCGGAAGGAAACGGCACGGGCCGGTCCCGCATCGCGCGGGCCGGCCCGTCGCCCGTACCACCGCCGACGGGACTGCACCCGCCCGCAGCGGGCAGACGCATCCCTGCGGGGGTCTCGGCGAAGAGGGGTGGAGATGGAGATCGACGGTATTGTCAGCGCCATCGTCATCGGCGTCGTCATCGGCGTGCTGGGCCGGCTGGTCGTGCCCGGCCGGCAGCGCATCGGCGTCCTGTGGACGATCCTCGTCGGCATCGTGGCCGCGCTCGTCGGATCGTGGGTCGCCTCGGCGTTCGACGTGGCCGACACGGACGGCGTCGACTGGGTCGAGTGGCTCATCCAGATCGGCCTGGCCGCGGTCGGCGTGACCGCGCTGGACCGGTCCCGGTCGCGCCCGGGCCGTTGACGCCCGGGCCGTTGAGGGCCTGACCGTCACCTGTTGCGGAGCCACGCCTCGTACCAGGTGACGGTCGCGTCCACGGTGTCCGCCAGCGGCGTCGGAGCCGCCCCGAAGAACCGCTCGAAGGCACCGGAGTCCATGATCTGCGGCTCGGTGTGCTGGTAGAACATCTCCTCGTACTCGGCCATCAGCTGTTCGTCGAAGGGGCCGAAGGGGCGGGGCCGTTCCAGGACCACGACGTTCAGCGGGCGGCCCACGCGCTTCTCGATCAGCGCGTGGATCTCGCGCGGGCTGACGGCGGGCGCGGTCGGCAGGTGCCAGACGCGGCCGTCCCCGTCGGGACGCTCGCCGAGGGTGGCGAGAGCGGCCGCCACGTCCTCGATCCCGGTGTAGCTGTGCGGCAGATCGATGTTCCCCATGCCCACGACGTCGCCGCCGGTGAGGGCGCCGGGGAAGACGGCCGCACCCAGGGACGAGTTGAGCACGCCGGGCCCGAAGAAGTCGGCACTGCGGCCGAGGACCACGCGGGCCCGGCCGGACCGGTGGGCGGCGAGGTACCGCTCGTCCAGTTCGGCACGCATCCGCCCCTTGCGGCTGGTGGCCTTCCAGGGACTGTCCTCGGTCATCACCGCTCCCCCGGTCTCGCCGTACGGGTAGAGCGTGTCGAGCACCACCAGCCGGGCGCCGCTCTCCTCGACGGCGGCCAGGACCGCCTCCTGGACCCGGGGCATCACCTCGACCTGGAGGTGGTAGGCGACGTTGACGCAGTGGTACACGACGGCCGCGTCGCGTATGGCGGCGCGGGCGCCGTCGGCCGTGCTCACGTCGGCGGCGATCCGCTCGACGCCCTCGACGGCGGGACCGGCGGCCCTGCGGTCCACCAGGCGGACGGGGTGGCCCCTGCGCACCAGCTCACGGGCGAGCGCGGTGCCGGCGGGACCGGATCCCAGGACGACGTGCGGGGCGGGCGGCTGCGGGGTGGCGGCGGACATGGCGCTCCTCTTGCCTCGAATCGCTATGACTACTTCCTTCTGTTAGAGACTCTAACTCCAGCGACTACAGATAGCAAGATGGCCGGGCCGGGGAGACATAGGCTGGCCGGGAAGGATCACGTCACGAGGAGGGCGGTGCGCCATGGTCGTGAAGGACGCCGAACTGCCACATCTGCGCCGTTGTGTGGAGCTGGCGGCCGAGGCACTGGAGGCCGGCGACGAGCCGTTCGGCTCGGTACTGGTGGGCGGGGACGGCACGGTACTGGCCGAGGACCACAACCGGGTGGCCTCCGGCGACCGGACCCGTCACCCGGAGTTCGAGCTCGCGCGCTGGTCCGCCGCCCGGCTGGCACCCGAGGAGCGGGCCGCGGCCACGGTGTACACGTCCGGCGAGCACTGCCCGATGTGCGCGGCCGCACACGCGTGGGTGGGCCTGGGGCGCATCGTGTACGTCGCCTCGTCGGAGCAACTGGTGGTCTGGCTGGAGGAGTTGGGCGTACCCGCAGCACCGGTACGGCCGCTCCCGGTGCGGGAGGTGGCGCCCGGCGTGACCGTGGAGGGCCCGGTGCCGGAGCTCACGCGGGAGATCCACGCCCTGCACCGGCGCTTCCACGCGGGACGTGCCTGAGCCGGGGCACCCGTCCTGACGGTGGACGCCCCGGTCGGCGCGGTCAGCCCCCGGAGCTCGGCCCGAAGCGCCGGTAGAGGACGGTTCCGCCCAGCACGAGCGCGGCGCCGCCCGCGAGGGCGGGCAGGGTGCGGTCCGCCCCGGTGTGGGCGAGGGACACCTCTTCCCGGGACGGGTGGGCGTGCGGGGACGGTCCGGGCCCGGCGCGCTCCTCCCCGGGGGCGGACGACTCCGGCTCCACCGGGGGCCGTACGGGCTCCGGGCGGTCACCGGAGTCGTTCGTCGACTCGTTGCCGACGGCCGGGTTGCCGATGCCGACCACGTTGACGCTGTTGCCGCTGACGTTCACCGGGAGGTGCACCGGCAGCTGCACCCCGTTGCCGGAGAGCACGCCGGGCGAATCCTTTCCGCTTCCCTCGGCGGCCGCGCCGCCGGACGTCCCCCCGGACGCGCCGCCGGACGTACCGCCCGAGGCTCCCGCCGCCCGGTGCGACGCGCCCTGGTCCGACGCCCCCGGCTCGCCGGAGTCGGCGCAGCCGTTGCCCGCGGCCGGGTTGAGCAGCCCCACCACGTTCACGGTGTTGCCGCACACGTCGACCGGCACGTCCACCGGGAGCTGGACGGTGTTGCCGGAGATCAGCCCGGGCGAACCGGCCGCGGATCCCTCGGCACCGGCCCCGTCGGACGCGAACGCCGCGTACGCCGGCATCGTCACGGCCAGCGCGCCTGAGGCGGCGACGGCGAACACACCGTTTCGGGTAACCCTTCTCATGAGGTTCCCTGCCTTCCAGACATGGTCGCGGGCAGTCGCCCGCACCGTCTAGAACGCGGGCGCACCATCCGAGTTATGGCTTATCGGTCTTTCACCCCATCGAGTGGGCGGTTCATCGAACAAGCGGCGCACGGGCCGGTGCGATGCCGCCCGGAGGCGCCGGGTGCGCGGCCCGCTTATGGTGAGCGAGGGCGCCGACCACCGGTCAGCGACGGGGCGCCCGGGAGGCATCGATGCAGGCCAGACTGGAGACTCGGCCCTCGGTCCGGCGCTGCGCGGTGACCGGAGCGCTCGGTCTGGCCCTGCTGGGTGCGGGACTGCCCGCCGCCGCGAACGGCGCGACCACCTCGGCCACCGCGGCAGTTGCGGCCACCGCGGCCAAGGGGGACGCCGGATCGGGCCTGTCCCGGTTCTACGACCAGCGGGTCGAGTGGACGGCGTGCGAGGGCACGGACATGCCGAAGGACCTGCAGTGCGGCAAGGTCACCGTCCCCCTCGACTACGCGCGGCCGCGGGGCGGGACCCTCGACGTGGCCCTGGCCCGGTACCGGGCGACCGGCGACTCACGGGGCTCGGTCCTGCTGAACTTCGGCGGGCCCGGCGGCTCCGGCATCAACGAACTCGCCGTGGGCGGCAAGGAGTTCATGCACCTCACCAACGGCTACGACGTGGTGACCTTCGACCCGCGCGGCGTCGGCCGGTCCTCACCGGTCTCCTGCGGGCCGGCCACCCTGAAGATCATGGAGGCGACGGACGGGGACGGAGGGATGGCCGACCCCGAGGACGTGCTGAAACGGCTGCGGGACGCGGCGGCCGAGTGCGCCAAGTACTCCGGCCCCGTGCTGCCCCACATAGGCACGGTCGACGCGGCACGCGACATGGACGTGATGCGCCGGGCACTCGGCGACGACCGGCTCAACTACCTTGGCTTCTCGTACGGAACCCGGCTGGGGGCGGTCTACGCGGCGCGGTTCCCGGACAAGGTCGGCCGGATGGTCCTGGACGGCGTGGACACGCTGACGGAGCCGCTGGCCGAGCAGGGGCTGGCCGGGGCGCGGGGGCAGCAGACCGCGCTGGAGAACTTCCTCGACTGGTGCGTCGAGGACGTCGCCTGCCCGTTCGGCCAGGATGCCCGGGACGCCCGGGACCAGGTCGAGCGGCTCGTCGCCTCCCTCGACTCCGACCCGGTGCCGTCGGCGTTCGGCGAGCCCTTCACCGGGCAGGACATGGTCGGCGCGATCGGCCAGGCCCTGTACAGCCGGGAGTTGTGGCCCTCGCTGGAGCGGGCCCTCGCGCAGTTGCTCGAGGACGGCGACACCCGCGGCCTGGAGGGCTTCTCTTCCGGGGGCGTCACCTTCCCGGTCCGGGCGCCGGTCCAGGCACCGCCCCGGGCACCGGTCCGGGGCGACAGGACGGCCGGCCTCACCGACGAGGAGGACGTCCCCATGGACAACCTTCCGGCCGCCCTGATGGCGATCAACTGCGCCGACGACCCCGACCGCCCCACCGCCGCCCAGGTCACCGCCTCCCTCGACCGGCTGCGCGCCCGGTACGAGGACGTCTCGCCGGTCTTCGGCCGGTACCGGCTCACCCAGGTGCTCATGTGCTACGGCCGGCCCAAGGGGACGGACTACATCCGGGACGACGTGAAGGACCTCGACACCGCGAGGATGCTCCTGGTCGGCACCCGCGGCGACCCGGCCACGCCCTACCGCTGGACGACGGAGACGGCGGACCGGCTCGGCCCCTCCGCCGTGGTCCTGGACAACCGGGGCGAGGGGCACACCGGCTACGCATCGTCCAAGTGCGTGCACCGCAAGGTCGACGACTTCCTGCTGTACGGCTCCCTGCCGCCCGACGGCAGCTCCTGCGGTCCCGAGTCCACCGGCGACGGGTCCGACTGAGCCGCCACGGGTCCGACCGAGCGGCGGCGGGTCGGACCGAGCGGCGATCCGCTCCGAATGCCCGATATGCCTTATATACCCGTGGAGCATATCGTGCTGACATGGAGCACGATCTGAGTCCCGCCACCCTCGCCGGACTGCGGCGCCCCCGCCCGTACCCGGCCGTGTCCGTACTGACGCCGACGCACCGCCGCGAGCCGGACAACGCCCAGGACCGCGTCCGGCTGCGCAACGCGGTCGCCACGGCCAAGAAACAGCTGGAGGAGGATCCGGCGGTCAGCCGTGACCGGCGCGCGGAGGTGTCCCGCGAGCTGGACCGGGCGCTGGCCGAGGTCGACCTGACGTACGCCGAGGACGGTCTGGCGATCTTCGCCGCACCCGGTGAGCACCAGGTCTGGACACTCAGCCGTTCCGTGCCCGAGCGCGTGGTCCTCTCGGACACCTTCCTGACCCGCAACCTCGTCGCCGCGCAGGCGGCCGAGCGGCCGTTCTGGGTGCTGTCGGTCGCCGCCGACCGCGTCAAGCTGTGGAGCGGCGGCGCGGGCCGCGTCGTGGAGGAGCACCTCGGGGGCTTCCCGCTCGACCGGCCCGCGGAGGACTTCGACCCCGAGCGCCAGGAGCGGATCGGCGACGCCCCGAGCACCTTCCGGGACGAGGGCACCCGCAAGTTCCTGCGCGACGCCGACGCCGCGATGGGCAAGATCCTGCGCGCCCACCCCCGGACGCTGTACATCACCGGTCCCGAGCCCGCCCTGTCCCTGTTCGAGGAGGCGGGCGCGCTCGCCGCGGGCGCGGTGCTCGTACCGCACGGCGGGCTCGCGCACGGCACCGCCGAGGCGGTGTGGCAGGCGGTGCGGCCCGTGCTCGAGAACGAGGCGCGCGGGTCGGTCGAGGCGGTGGCCAGGGAACTGGACGCGGCCCGCGGCCGCAAGGACTTCGCGGCCGGGGTCGACGAACTGTGGGAGAGCGCCCACACGGGCCGCGTCCGGCTGCTGGCCGTCGAGGAGAACTTCAAGGTGACGATGCGCGACGACGGCGAGCACCTGCTCCCGGCCGACGACGGCGACCTCGACGCCCGGGAGGACATCGTGGACGAGATCGTCGAACAGTGCCTGGAGACCGGCGCCGACGTCCGTTTCGTGCCGGACGGCGCGCTCGGGGACGCGGACGGCATCGCGGGAGTGCTGCGCTACTGACGCCGGCCGCCGCACCCGCGGATCGTCGCTCCCCGACCTCTTGACGCGCGTGAAAGCCTGTTCGCCGGACACGTACCCGCTGCCGGCGGGTGCGCGGCGGACGGCGAAGGAGCGGGCGCGGCGTGAGTGAACTTCTGGGTGTGGCGGTCCTGGGTGCGGGGCACATGGGTGCCGACCACATACGACGCGTCGACCGGGTGGTGAGCGGCGCCCGGGTCGCCGCGGTGGCGGACCCCGACGCCGAGCGGGCGAAGGAGGCCGTGGGCGGGATCGGCGGGCTCGGCAAGGTCACCGTGCACACCGACGTCGAGGCCGCGCTGGACGCGCCGGGCGTCGAGGCCGTCCTGATCGCCTCGCCCGGCGAGGCGCACGAGGAGGCCCTGCTGGCCGCCTTCGCGCGGGGGCTGCCAGTGCTGTGCGAGAAGCCGATGGTGCCGGACTCCGCGGGCGCGCTGCGCGTGGTGGAGGCCGAGGCGCGGCTCGGCCGGAGGCTGGCGCAGATCGGGTTCATGCGGCGGTACGACGCCGAGTACCGGCGGTTGAAGTCCCTCCTGGACGGCGGACGGCTGGGACGGCCGCTGATGCTGCACTGCGTGCACCGCAACGTCTCCTCGCCGCCGCACTTCACCTCGGCGATGCTGATCAACAGTTCCGTCTCGCACGAGATCGACGCGGCCCGCTGGCTGCTCGGCCAGGAGCTGAGTGCGGTGACCGTGCTGCGCCCGCGCCCCTCGGCGGGTGCGCCCGAGGGCCTGCTCGATCCGCAGCTCGTGCTCTTCGAGACCGAGGGCGGCGCCGTGGTGGACGTGGAGGTCTTCGTCAACTGCGGCTTCGGCTACGAGGTGCGCTGCGAAGCCGTCTGCGAGTCGGGCAGCGCCCGGATCGGGGCGGCGCACACCATGGTGGTCACCGCGGCGGGCGGCGCGCGGGAGGAGGTGCCGCAGGACTACCTGGTGCGGTTCGCGGACGCCTACGACCACGAGGTGCAGAGCTGGGTCGACGCCACCCGACGCGGCCTGGTCACCGGGCCGGGTGCCTGGGACGGGTACGCGGCCGCCGCGGCCGCCGAGGCCGGGGTGCGGGCGCTGGAAACGGGCGCGCGCACCCGCGTCGAGATGGCGCCCCGTCCGGCTCTTCACGACCGGGCATAGAACAAGGGTCCACCGAACACCAGGGCGACGACGCCTCCGGGCCCGCCTCCACATCAAGTCCCGTAGGGGGCCTACGACTTACCTCGCACGTGAGGTACACCGAACACGTACCCGAGTCACCCGGGGAAGACTGTGGCATATGCCGGAAGCACCACCGTATCGTGTGTTGCCGAATCCCTTACGAGGCATGGCGGGCTGTGCAACAGTCGTAACGGTCCTTCCGCCGGCCCCGGTTCCACCTCGGTCGTACCGTCAGCACATCGGAGTGCGTCATGTCGTCCCATCCCTCCGCGGACCACCCGGCCGCCCAGCCACCGGGACAGGGCTCGGTCGAGGCGCTCATATCGCAGACCCGGCGGCTGCGGGGCGACGTGGACGCGGTACGGCGGGACAGCCAGGACGACACGCAGAACCCCCGGGGGCGCTGGCAGCGTGCCCTGTACGACCTGGCACTGCACCAACTCACCGACCTCGACGCGCATCTGGCTCAGCTCCGGGACGGTCCGGCACCCGCGCCGCGCGCCGGGTCGCTGCTCAGCCGGGTCGGCAGCGCGGAGTGGAACCTGCTGACCGACGAGGCCGAGTGGTCCGCGGAGCTCTTCCACATCCTGGGCCGCGACCCGGCGTCCGTCCCGCTCAGCCTCGACGAACTCCCGTCCCTGGTACTCACCGAGGACCGCCCGAAGCTCACCGCGATGGTCACGGACTGCCTCGTCGACGGCCGGCCCATCGACGGCGAGTTCCGCGTGGTGCGCCCCGACGGGAGCGTACGCACCGTGCACATGATGGGCGAGCCCGTCCTCGACGCCGACGGCAGCACCGCATCGATGTGGGCGGTGCTGCGGGACGTCGGCGAACTGCGCCGCAGTCAGCGGGCGGTGAGCGAGACCCGTGACTCGTTCCGGCACCGCCCGTCGCCTCCCTGGCAGGGCCTCCTGCGCTTCCCGGACGAGGGCCGGCCCGGCCTGGACCTGGCCGCCGCGCACCTCCCGCCGACGTCCGGGACGGGCCGGCGGTCCCGGGACGGCGGGTGGTACGACGCGTGTCCGCTCGGCGCCGACGGCGAAACCCTGCTCACCGTGGGCGACTTCGGCCGCCCGCAGGCCGAGGCGCACGGCCCGGCTGTGCTGATCGGCGCCCTGCGCGGCCTGGCACTGGCCGGCACCCGGCCGGGACGACTGCGGGACCGGCTCGCCGAACTGCTCCGGGCCACCGCCCTGCCGTCGGTGGACGGCGCCGTGTACTGCGGCTACCGGCCGGACACCCGCACCCTGACGTGGGCGCACGCCTCGGGCCCCGTCCCGCTGCTCTTCCGCGGCGGAACGGGGCACGCGCTGTCCGGACAGGACGGACCGTCGGGACAGGCCGAGGCGACCCTCGAAGCGGGCGACCTGCTCCTCCTGCACACCGGGGCACTCGAACCGGCGGCCGTGGAGCACCTCCTCTCCCTGGCCCCCCGCCTGACCGCGGCGGATTCGGCCGGGGACGGCGTACGGCTGGTGACACGGGAGCTGGACGAGTTTCCGGGACGTCAGGACACCTGCGTTCTGATGGCCCGGGTGACGCCCTAGGTCTGCGGAGCCCAGGTCTGCGGAGGGCAGTTCTGCGGAGCCCAGGTCTGCGGAGCGGCGCGCCCTACGCCGGCGCGACGGTACCGCCCGGCCCCTTCCCCCTGGGTGGCTTGACCTTGGGCAGCGCCAGCTTGATCTCCTCCCGCAACTCCTGGATCTTCGGGTAACCGGCGTACTCGGCGGTGAGCCGGTACATCTGGCGCAGCCGGTCCCAGGTCCGCTGGGAGGAGTTGGAACCCATCGACACCAGGGCCAGGCGTGCGTACCGGTCCGCCTGTTCGGGGTCGTCGGCGATGAAGCAGGCGGAGGCCATGGACAGGTAGTCGAAGATCTTCGACCGCTGCCGGCCGTCGATCCTGAGGGCCAGGGCCTTGTCCGCGTAGTGCTGGGCGTGCGCGGCGGCCCCCGGTTCGAACTCGGCGAGCGTCCGGTAGGCGAGGGCCTGCATGCCGTACAGGTCCTCCTCCTTGAACGTCTGCATCCAGTCCGGGGGCGGCACGTCCGCCTTGTCGGAGACGAAGAGGTCCTCGGCCCGGCCCAGGGTGCGGCGCATCGCCTGGCCCTTGCCCATGGACGCCTGGGCCCAGGCCTCGATGGTGTACAGCATGGCCTTGGTGCGCGGCAGTACCTGCTCGCCGGAGCCGGACTGGGCGAGTTTCATGAGGTCCAGGGCCTCGTCGGGCTTGCCCAGGTGCACCATCTGGCGGGCCGCCCGGGACAGGGCCTCGCCCGCCCGGGGCCGGTCGCCCCCCTCGCGTGCGGCGTGCGCGGCGATCACGAAGTACTTCTGGGCAGTCGGTTCCAGGCCGACGTCGTGCGACATCCAGCCCGCGAGGACGGCGAGGTTGGCGGCGACGCCCCACAGGCGCCGCTGGAGATGGGGTGGGTGGTGGTAGGCGAGCATGCCGCCCACCTCGTTGAGCTGGCCCACCACGGCCTTGCGCTGGAGGCCGCCGCCCCGGGCGGCGTCCCAGGCGCGGAACACCTCGACCGAGCGCTCCAGTTCCTCCACTTCCTGCGACCCGATGGGGGCGGCCTCGTAGCGGTCGAACCCGGCGGGGTCGGCGTGCAGGGGTTGATGGAGGTCGGGGGCGTCGGCCGCGAGGGCCGGGTCGGTGTGCAGCCAGTCGTGCATGGCGCTGCTGAGTGCGGAGCCCGCGGCGAGCGCGGCGCCCGCGCCCACCAAGCCGCGTCGGTTGAGCATGAGGTCCATTCCCGTGAATTCGGTGAGGACCGCCGCAGTCCGCTCGGGCGCCCACGGCACGCCGTCGGGATGCTCTTCGCTCCCGTCGTGTGGCCGTTTCCCCGCACGCCCGTGCCGGACCAGACCGAGGTCCTCGATGGTCACGACACGGCCGAGACGCTCGGTGAACAGAGCCGCCAGCACCCGCGGCACCGGATCGCGCGGGATCTCTCCCATGTCGATCCACCGCCGCACCCGCGAGGTGTCGGTCGCCAGCTGGGGGTGGCCCATGGCCGCCGCCTGCCGGTTGACCAGCCTCGCGAGTTCGCCCTTGGACCAGCCGGCCAGGCCGAACAGGTCCGACAGACGGGTGTTGGGTTCTTTGCTCACTACAAGCCCCCAGGTTCTCGGCTGAGTTGACAGTAGCCCCGTGCGGGTTGCCGGGCGACTATTCGCCACCGTTCGCCAGGGTGCGCCAGATGGTGTGCCACGGGCGGCCGGGTGTCAGGTAGGAATGCGCCACCCCGACCCGGTCGCCGCGGGGGTACTCCCCAGGGTGGCCCCCGGCGGCCGGTCGGGCGGCGCGACGGCTTTCGGAAGACGTGCCGCCCCGGTAGCGAACGGACCGGACCGGCACCCCTCTTCAGGCAGGCACAGCAGGCACACGAAGGGATCTGTCTCGCCCATGTACGCAGCATCGTCCTCCGTGTCCGCCCCGCAGCGCTCGCTGCACCCCCGCCCTACGGCGGGTGGCGGCCCCTACCTCGCCCCCGCGCGTCCGGCGGCCCCGGTGCTCGGGGCCGGCAGGGCGCGGCTCGGCGCGGGGCCCGGCACCCAGCCGCTCAGCGGGAGAATCGACCTGTCCGGCCCCCAGGGGGCCCAACTGCGCACGGCGATCGCCGCCGTGCACCGGATCTGCCCGGAGTTCTCGCCCGTGCAGGTGCTGCGGCGCAGCGGGCGCTCCGTGCTCCTGGTCGGAACGACCGGGCGCAGCACGGCGGTGGCCAAGTGCTTAGTGGACCACTCCCCCGCATGGGCGGAACGCAGCCGGCACGAGATAGGGGCATACCGCTCGTTCGTCCGGCAGCGCCCTCCGGTGCGGGTGCCGAGACTGATCGCGGCGGATCCGGACAACGGCACGCTGGTCATCGAGCGGATGCCCGGACGGGTGGCGGCGCTGCAGCGGCATCCCCTGGAGTCCCCGCCGCGGGCGGACATCAGGGCGACGATCGGAGCGGTCTGCCGGCTGAACGCCTGGCGGCCGCCGGCCGGCACCTTCGACGCCCCACTGGACTACGCGGCCCGGATCTCCCGCTATCACGAGCTGGGGCTGCTCACCGACCGGGACCTGGGCGACCTGCAGAAGCTGCTGCACGGCATCGCCCACGCGGGCGGGCGCCAGGGCATGGGCCAGTTCTGTCACGGTGACGCGCTGCTGTCCAACGTCCTGATGTCCCCGGCCGGTCCGGTGCTGGTGGACTGGGAGCACGCGGGCTGGTACCTGCCGGGCTACGACCTGGCCACGCTGTGGGCGGTCCTCGGGGACGCCCCGGTGGCCCGCCGTCAGATCAGCCAGATCGCCCAGTCGACGGGCACGGCCGCGCGCGACGCGTTCCTGGTGAACCTGATGCTCGTACTGACCAGGGAGATCCGTACGTACGAGACGGCCGTGCAGCGTTCGATGCACGACCCGGTCGAGGCGGCGCCGGGACCGGCCCACCCGGGGGCCGCGCCGACCGGCGAGGAACAGCGGCTGCTGCTGCGCCGGTTGCACGACGACTGCCAGCTGGCCCGGCGGGCCGTGCGGGCGGCGGTCGGCACGCGCTGACGGGACGGCGCGAGAGGACGACGGTGCGCGGTGTGCCCCTCCGACAGGGGGGCGCACCGCGCTTTTCGTGTCCGTCGGCCCGGGTGTGCGCAGGGGCCACAGGTGTACGCCACTGACGCCCCGCAGGCCCGCGGGCCGTCGCCACGAAACTCGCCGAACCCCTTGCTGACGTGGGAAATCATCGTCATGACGGCATGATTGACGGATCGTCGGACCGCCGGGTACGACTGACCCAGCCCGGCCCCGCACGCCCGTCACGTCCCCCCACGCCCGACCGTCACAGGAGGCCGTTTTGCGAGGATCCCCCGTCGTGCCCGCCCTGGCCACCGCGGCACTGCTGCTGCCGCTGCTCGGCGCGGCCCCGTCGGCCGCCGTGCCCACGGACGCGCCACCCGCCCCGGACCGCCTCCAGCGGGCGTTCGCCACCGCGGCGGCCGAGTACCACGTGCCGCAGAGCGTGCTGCTCGGCGTCTCCTACCTCCAGTCCCGCTGGGACTCGCACGGCGGCGCGCCGAGCGTGACCGGCGGCTACGGCCCGCTGCACCTCACCGACGCCCGTACGGCCCTGGCCGGGGCCTCGCACCACGGCGGGGGCTCGGAGGATCCGCGCGGCGACGACGCGCGCGCCGCGCTGCACCCGACCGGCGGTGCCACCGCGCCGCCCACCGACCTGCCGGCCCGGCTGACCACGCTGCCGAAGGCGGCCGGGCTGACCGGGCTGAGCCGCGAGGCGCTGCGCACCGACCCGGCCGCGAACGTGGCCGGCGGTGCGGCGCTGCTCGCCGCCGCGCAGCGCGACCTGGGTGAGCCGCTGAGCGCGGACCCGGCGGACTGGTACGCGGCGGTGGCCCGCTTCTCCGGCGCGGAGGACTCCGCGACGGCGGCGGCGTACGCGGACGACGTCTACGAGGTCATCCGCACGGGTGAGCGGCGCACCACGGACGCCGGCCAGCGGGTCTCGCTGGCCGCCCGCCCCGGCGTGGCGCCGGACGTCTCGCTGCTGGACGGCGCGGGCCTGCGCGCCGCGTCCGCCGCCGGTACGGAGTGCCCGAGGTCGGTGTCCTGCGAGTGGGTCCCGGCCCCGTACGAGGAGTTCGGCGACGGCGACTACGGCAACCACGACCTGGGCACCCGGCCGGACTCCCAGCGGATCCGCTACATCGTCGTGCACGACACGGAGGGCACCTGGAACGGCGTGCTCAACATGGTCCAGGACCCCACCTATGTGTCCTGGAACTACACGTTGCGCTCCACCGACGGCCACATCGCCCAGCATGTGAAGGCGAAGGACGTCGCCTGGCATGCGGGCAACTGGTACGTCAACGCGAAGTCGATCGGTCTGGAGCACGAGGGTTTCCTGGCGGAGCCGGACGCCTGGTACACGGAGGCGATGTACCGGTCGTCGGCGCGGCTGGTGAAGTACCTGGCGAAGAAGTACGACATCCCGCTGGACCGGCAGCACGTCCTCGGTCACGACAACGTGCCCGGCACCACGACGGCGACGATCCCGGGCATGCACACCGATCCGGGCCCGTACTGGGACTGGCGGCACTACTTCCAGCTGCTCGGCCGGCCCTTCCAGCCGACCGCCGGCAAGAATTCCTCCCTGGTGACGATCCGCCCCGACTACGAGGCCAACCGTCCCGGGTACACCGGTTGCGAGACGGCGGGCGAGCCCTGCGCGCCGCACGGCTCCAGCGAGGTCCGGCTGTACTCCGACCACGACGTGAACGCGCCGCTGATCAAGGACATCGGCCTCGGCAGCGCCCCCACGACCGGGGTGAACGACCTGTCCTCCCGGGTCTCCACGGGCCAGCAGTACGCGGTGGCCGACCGGTGGGGCGACTGGACGGCCATCTGGTACCTGGGGCAGAAGGCCTGGTTCCACAATCCCGGGAAGAGCCCGGCGGCGGTGCCCGCCTCGGGACGCGTGATCACTCCGAAGAAGGGCCTGGCGAGCGTCCCGGTGTACGGGCGCGCGTACCCGGAGAAGGCCGCGTACCCGGCGGACGTGCCCGCCCAGGCGGTGTCGCCCCTGCCGTACACGCTGCCCGCGGGGCAGAAGTACGTGGCCGGTGAGAAGGTGCCCGGCGAGTACTACTACGCGGTCACCTTCGACGAGGCGTCCCACCGGGTGGTGACGGGCAAGGACCAGTACTACGAGATCCAGTACGGTCACCGGGTCGCGTACGTGCGCGCCGCCGACGTGACGGTCTCCGCGGCCCGGTAGGCGCTGCCGGGAGCCGGGTGTCAGCCCTGCTGGAAAAGCTCCGCCGGGAGCGGCTTCAGCAGGGCGTACAGGTCGTCGGTGATGGGGCGGTCCCAGGCGGCGATGGTCACCAGGACGCCGTCGCTGCGGTCGAACTGGACGCAGGAGATGCGGCTCTCGGAGAGCTTGAGGCGGCGCACGATGAGCAGGTTGTCGCCCTGCATCACGGGGACGTCCTCGGCGCCGACGACCGTGATCTCCTCGTCGTTCTCCAGCGCGAGCAGCAGCTGGGCCACCTCGAAGGGGATCTCTCCCTCGGGGACCTCGCGGGCCGGTGAGCCGTCCGGGAGGTTGCCGATGATCATCGCGGGGCCGCGGCCGCCGAACAGGTCGTAGCGCAGGAAGACGCCCTGACAGCTGCCGTCGGGCGCGGGCAGCAGACCGGCGCCGAGATTGCCGGGCCAGTCGCCCGGGTCCATGGCCAGTACGTCGAAGTCGGGCCCGGCGGGCGTGGCGCTGCGGCGGCGGAGGAACGACATGCCGCCATGGTACGTGGCCGAGGGCCGGTAACGGCGTGCGGGCGGCTGCCCGGCCGGGCTACGCGGTCCGCCGCTGCCGGTCCTGGTGGCGGGCCACCCTGGCCCGGTTCCCGCAGGAGGGCTTGCACCACTCCTGCCGTGGGTGCTCCTTGAGGAAGTAGCGCACGCAGCGCGGCGCGTGGCAGGCCCGCAGCCGTTTCAGGTCGGGCCCCGCGAGGAAGCCGATCACGGCCTGTGCGAGGTCGGCGGCGAGGTCGGCCCGTGCGCCCTGCGCGGGGGCGGCGCGCACGACGGGTCCGGTGGCGTCGGCCCAGGCCAGGACGGGGACCGTGGGAGTGCGGGCGGCGGTCTCGTTCAGGAGCCGCAGGGCCTCGGGCACGGGCAGCAGCCGGGCGGCGTCGGCGGGGCTCGGCTCGCCGGGGCGCACGGCGCGGGCGAAGAGGGCGCGGGCGGCGGCCCGTACGTCGCGTACGGCGGCCAGGGTGGACGGGTCGGCCGCGAAGAGCCCGGCGTCCGGCACCACGCCGGGGTGTGCCCCGACCCAGGCGGTGAGCCCGGCCGGGTCGGCCAGGTCGTCGGCGACGCCGCCTTGCCCGTCGTGCCGGACGGTCAGCGCCAGGTCGAGCGCGATCCGGGTGTCCCTGCTGGGCGAGTCCTGCATGCGGCCGATGATAGGCACGCCGGGCCCGGCGGGGTGTCACTCCGGTGGCGGAGCGGGCGGCACCACCGCGATCGGGGCCGCCGCGTGCAGCAGCACGGCGTGGGTGACCGAGCCCATCATCCGGGCGGGAGCCAGCAGGCGCCGGCGGTGCCGGCCGACGACGACCAGTTCGGCGTCCCTGGAGAAGGCGACCAGGTTTCCGGCGGCGTCGCCGGGGACGACGTGGGTGTCGGCCGGGACGTCGGGGTGGCGTCCCCGGTAGGGCGCGAGCAGGCCGTCGGTCAGGACCCGCGTCTCGCTCTCGACGGAGACCTCGTCGATCACCAGCGGCATCATCTGACCCGCGGCGGCCCAGGTCTGCACCGGCCACGGGTAGGCCGCGACCACCTGGAGGCGGGCGCCGCGCAGCTCGGCCTCGGTGAAGGCGAAGGACAGGGTGGCGTCGTCGGGACTGTCCACGTGCAGACCGACCACCACCCGGGGGCCGGGTTCGGCCGGTGCCTCGCCGTGGACCTCGCGTCCGGGCCGGGGCACCACGACCACCGGGCATTCCGCGTCGCGGGCGGCGGCCATGCCGTTGGAGCCCAGCAGCAGGCCGACGAAGCCGCCCCGGCCCCGGGAGCCGAGGACGAGCAGCTGGGCGTCCGCGCCCAGTTCCGGCAGCAGGGCGCCCGGAACGCCTTCCATGCCCACGTACTCCGTCGGCACCGCGAAGGCCCGTCCCTGAAGGTGCGCCCGTGCCTGGTCGAGCGCGGGGTCCTCGGCGGTGTCCGGCGGGCCCGCGACCAGGACGTCGGTCTGGGCCCAGGCGGCGTACTGGCGCACGTGCACCACCCGCAGGGGTGCCCCGCGCCGGTGGGCGGCGTCGAGCGCCCAGTCCAGGGCGCGCAGGCCGTCGTCCGAACCGTCGACCGCCGCGATGACCGGCAGGGTGCTCATGGGTCCTCACCTCCGGTGTACGGACTTCCCCCCGGCGGCGGACCGAACACCCCGGTTCGGCCGGTCGGCGCACCCCGCGGTGTCCTACGTGAGGTCGAACTCCCCTTCCCGCGCTCCCGACACGAACGCGCCCCATTCCGCCGGGGTGAAGATCAGGGAGGGGCTCTGCGGGCTGCCGCTGTTCCGCATGGCGATGAACCCCTCGACAAAGGCGATCTGGACATCCCCCAGGCCTCGGCTGCTGGACTGCCACTGCGCGTTGCTGAGATCCAGCTCCGGCTTGTCCCAGCCCATGAGCGGGCGCTGGTGGGTGGTGCTCTCGGCCACGTCCGTGCTCCTCCCGGTTTCGTCGTGCGCGGCCAGCCTAGCCATCCGGTCCGACCGCCGACAGGCCGTGTGAGGGGTGCCTTCGGAAGAGAACCGAAGGAGATCAGTTCTGTCCGAGGAAGGCGGCGACCCGGCGGGCGAACCACCGCGGGTCGTCCAGCCACGGGTAGTGCCCGGCGCCCGGCTGGACGGCGAGCTCGGCGTGCGGGAAGACGTCGGCGCAGCGGCACGCCAGCTCCGGGGCGGGGCCGCCGTCGCGCTCACCGGCGAGGACGAGCACCGGGGCGGGGCAGCGGGCGAGCGCGGCCCGGGTGGCGGGCGGGTCGAAGGCCTCCGGGGAGAGGAAGACGCCGCCCGCCTCGTCGTTGCTCTCCTTGTCGGCGAGCGCGTCGTGTGCGCGGGCCGTGTCGTCCCAGCGGCCGTAGAAGAAGGGAACGAACACCGGGTCGAACTCGCCGGTTCCGGCCAGCCAGGCCCGGAAGGGCCCGATGGCCTCGTCGAACCAGGGTTCGTCCGCGCGCAGGAGCGCCGCCCGGAGCCGGTCCTCGGGCGTCGCCGGCATGTCCAGGGCCCAGGGGGTGGCGGCGACCAGGACGAGCCGGGACACCCGTTCCGGGTGGCGGGCGGCGTACAGCAGGGCGAGGCTGCCTCCGGCCGAGTGCGCGAGGAGGTCCATGCGTGCGAGGCCGAGGTGCTCGCGCAGTGCCTCCACGTCGGCCACGAGCCGGTCGCAGCGGTACGTCGCCGGGTCCTCGGGGACGGCGGAGTCGCCGGTGCCGCGCAGGTCGAGGAGGACCAGGCGGCGGTGTGCGGCGAGGCCGCCCAGGTCGCCGAGGTAGCTGGACGCGCGCATGGGTCCGCCCGGCAGCACGACCAGCGGGTCCCCCTCGCCGCGTACGTGGCAGGCGAGGCGGGTCCCGTCGTGGGCGGTGAAGGTCTGCATGGCGCCGATCCTCACCGGCCGCCGCCCCGCCGCGCAACGGGGTTGGGGAACCGGGCCCCGGGGTCAGGCACCGGCGAAGCGGTCCCGCAGTTCCCTCTTGAGGATCTTCCCGCTGGCGTTGCGCGGCAGGGCGTCCACGAACAGGACGCGTTTGGGTGCCTTGAAGGGGGTGAGCCGCTCGCGGGTGTGGGCGATCAGCTCGTCCTCGGTGACCTCCGAGCGGGGGACGACGACGGCCGTGACGGCCTCGATCCACCGTTCGTCGGGCAGGGCGATCACGGCCGCCTCGGCGACGGCGTCGTGCGTGTAGAGGGCGTCCTCGACCTGGCGGGAGGCGACCAGTACGCCACCGGAGTTGATGACGTCCTTCACCCGGTCGACGATGGTGTAGTAGCCGTCGGCGTCCCGGACGGCGAGGTCGCCGGAGTGGAACCAGCCGCCGCGGAAGGCGGCCTCGGTCTCCTCGGGCCGGTCCCAGTAGCCGTCGCACAGCTGCGGGGAGCGGTAGACGACTTCGCCGGGCGTGCCGTCGGGGACGTCCTTGCCGTCCTCGTCGACCACCCGGGCGTCGACGAAGAGGACGGGGCGGCCGCAGGAGTCCATGCGGCCCTCGTGCTCGTCGGGGCCGAGCACGGTGGCGAGCGGGCCGATCTCGCTCTGGCCGAAGCAGTTGTAGAAGGCGAGGTGCGGCAGGCGTGCGCGCAGTCGCTCCAGGACGGGCACCGGCATGATCGACGCGCCGTAGTAGGCCTTGCGCAGGCCGGTCAGGTCGCGGGTGGCGAAGTCGGCGCGGTTCGCGAGGCCGATCCACACGGTGGGCGGTGCGAACAGGCTGTCCACGCGGCCCGCTTCGATCAGGTCGAAGAGCCGGTCGCCGTCGGGTGCGTCCAGGATGATGCTGCTCGCGCCGACGGCGAGGTACGGCAGCAGGAAGACGTGGGTCTGGGCCGAGTGGTAGAGCGGGAGCGCGTGCACGGGGCGGTCGCCGGCGCCGAGGTCCAGCGCGGTGATGGCGCTCAGGTACTCGTGCACCAGCGCCCGGTGGGTCATCATCGCGCCCTTGGGCAGCGCGGTGGTGCCCGAGGTGTACAGGAGCTGCACCAGGTCCTCGGCGCCCGGTTCGGGGCCGTCGTACGGGGGCGCCGCCGCGAGGCGGGCCAGCAGCGAGTCGTCGGTGTCGCGCAGCGGCAGGGTGCGGGTCCCGTCGGGGAGCCGGGCGGCGAGGCCGGGGTCGGTGAGGACCAGGGTGCTGCCGGACTGCCCGACGATGTGGGCGAGGTCGTCGCCGGTGAGGTTCTGGTTGACGGGGACGTGCACCAGGCCCGCGCGGGCGCAGGCCAGGAACGCGATCAGGTAGGCGTCGGAGTTGTGGCCGTAGGCGGCGACCCGGTCGCCCGGGGACAGTCCTTCGCCCAGCAGGACGCCCGCCGCGCGGGAGACCGCGGTGTCGAGTTCCGCGTACGTCCAGGAACGGTCGCGGTACTCCACCGCGACGCGTGCCGGGGTACGTCGGGCGCTGCGGCGCAGCACCCCGTCAACAGTGCTGCCGGTACTGCCGGTACTGCCGTTTCCGGGCGTCATGACCTGATCCTCGGCCGGTCGCGGGGGCGGGTCAAGCGGTGTGCGCCGGTCCGCCGGCTCCTCGCGTCCGGTCCCGTACGCCCCATTGACACGGCCCGCCGCTGACAGGAAAGTTTCACTCCGCACGGCGATCCGGGAAAGATACTTTCAGCTTCGGTGGCGGGAGGCTCTTCGATGGCCGGTCAGGCGACGAACGGATTCAGTCGGCGTCAACTGGGCGCCGGCGCCCTGGCCCTGGGGGGTGCCCTGGCCATCGCGCCGTTCGCGGCCGGCCCGGCCGAGGCGGTCCCCGACCGGGGGCGCCGTCCCACCCTGCGGCGCGGCTCCGCCGAACGCGCCGGGCTCCTCCCCGGTCATCTGCGCCAGCTCGTCACCGACGCCGAGGCGTTCCTCGGCCCGTCCCCCGAGCACCCGTGGTACGCGGGCGCCGTGCTGCTCGCCGGCCGGGGCGGCACGGTGGCGCTGCACGAACCGATCGGCATGGCGGTGCGCTACCGGGCCTACGACGAGGCGACGGACACCGGCGTCGAGTTCCCGCCGGGTGAGCAGATCCCGATGGCCGGGGACACGGTGTTCGACCTCGCGTCGATCTCCAAGCTGTTCACCTCGATCCTCGCCGTGCAGCAGCTGGAGCGGGGCGCGCTGGAGCTGGCGGCGCCGGTCGCCTCGTACCTGCCGGACTTCGGCCGGGCGGGCAAGCGGGACATGACGATCCGTCACCTGTTGACCCACACCTCGGGCTTCCGCGCGTGGATCCCGCTGTACAGCGCGCCCACGTACGAGGAGAAGGTCCAACTCGTCTACGACGAGGCACCCGTCAGCGCGCCCGGCACGGCGTACCTGTACTCGGACCTCAACATGATCTCGCTCCAGCTGGTGCTGGAGGAGGTCACGGGCCGCACCCTGGACGTCCTGCTGCGCGAGGAGATCACGAAGCCGCTGGGTCTCACCCGCACCCGCTACAACCCGCCCGCCGCCTGGCGGCCCGGGATCGCGGCCACCGAGGACGCCCGCAAGCCCTGGTCCGGTCTGGACCGGGGGCTGGTGTGGGGCGAGGTGCACGACGAGAACGCCTTCAGCCTGGGCGGCGTCGCCGGTCACGCGGGGGTGTTCTCCTGCGCGTGGGACCTCGCGGTCCTCGGTCGCGCCCTGCTCAACGGCGGGTCCTACGGGCGGGCGCGGATCCTGCTGCCGGAGTCCGTGGAGCTGATGTTCACGGACTTCAACACCGACTTCCCGGGCGACGAGCACGGCCTGGGCTTCGAGCTGTACCAGCACTGGTACATGGGCGCGATGGCCACGCCGCGCACGGCCGGGCACACCGGCTTCACGGGCACCTCGCTGGTGCTCGACCCGACGACCGACTCCTTCCTCGTCGTCCTCGGCAACTCCGTCCACCCGGTGCGCAGTTGGCGTTCCGGGTCGGCTCCGAGGGTGGCGGCGGGCACCAACCTGGCGCGGGCGGTGCCGGTCCGCCCGGCACACGGGCGCACGGCGTGGTTCTCGGGGACGGCCGGTTCCGCCACGGCCACGCTCACGCTGCCCGCCCTGGACACGTCGGCCGGGCGGGCCCGACTGCGCTGCGCGCTGTGGTGGGACACCGAGCCCGGCTCGGACGTGCTGGTCCTGGAGGCCTCGACGGACGGCGGCACGGGATGGCGGCCGGTCCCGTTCACCACCACGCGCCGCGGCGAGGCGCCCCGCGACCATCCGGCGGGCTCGGCCACCGGCTGGTCGGGACGCGTCTGGCACCGGCTGCGCGCCGACCTCCCGGCCGCCCGCGGGCTCACCCTGCGCTGGCGTTACACGACCGACCGGCTGTACGTGGGCCGCGGGGCGTACGTCGACGGCCTGCGCGCGGAGGCGGCCGGCGACGTCCTGTTCCACGACGCGCGTCCGGCGGACGCGGCACGCGTCGTGGCCGAGGGGTGGACGGCGTCGGCGGACTAGTGGCGCTTCGTCAGGTTCTGTCCCGTTCCAGCACCGCCATGGCCGCGTTGTGCCCCGGCACTCCGCTCACCCCTCCCCCGCGCACGGCGCCCGCGCCGCACAGCAGGACGCCTGCCCGGCCGGTCTCCACGCCCCAGTGGCCGGTGCCCTCCTGGGCGTGGGGCCAGGACAGCTCGCGGTGGAAGATGTTCCCGCCGGGCAGGCGCAGGTCGCGTTCCAGGTCGAGGGGCGACCTGGCCTCGATGCAGGGCCGTCCGTCGGCGTCGGTCGCCAGGCAGTCGGCGAGGGGTTCGGCCAGGTGGGCGTCGAGCTGGGCGAGGGTCGACCTGAGCAGTTCCTCGCGTACGGCGTCGTTGTCCCGGGCGAAGAGGCGGGCGGGTGCGTGCAGGCCGAACAGGGTGAGGGTGTGCATGCCCTTCGCGGCCGGGCCTGGGCCGAGGATCGTGGGGTCGGTCAGCGAGTGGCAGTAGATCTCCGAGGGCGGGGCGGCGGGCAGTTCACCGGCGGCCGCCCCGGCGTATGCGGCGGCCAGTTGCTCGTAGCCCTCGGCGATGTGGAAGGTCCCGGCGAAGGCCTCGCGCGGGTCGGTGTCCGGGTCGCGCAGCCGCGGCAGCCTGGTCAGCAGCATGTTCACCTTGAGCTGGGCGCCCTCGGCCGGTGCGGGCGGGGCGTCCCCCGTGAGCGCCGCCAGTTCGCGCGGGGAGGCGTTCACCAGGACGTGGCGGGCGGCGGCGACGCCCTCGCCGTCGGCCGAGCGGAAGGTGACCTCGGCGGTGTGCCCGTCCGCGTCGATCCGGACCGCCTCGTGGCCGGTGGCGAGCACGGCACCCGCGGCCCGAGCGGCACCGGCCAGCGCGTCGGTGAGGGCGCCCATGCCGCCGACGGGTACGTCCCAGGCGCCGGTGCCGCCGCCGATCACGTGGTAGAGGAAGCAGCGGTTCTGGGCCAGGGAGGGGTCGTGGGCGTCGGCGAAGGTGCCGATCAGCGCGTCGGTGAGGGCCACGCCCCGCACCAGGTCGTCGGCGAAGTGTTCCTCGATCGCGACGCCGACCGGCTCCTCGAACAGGGCCCGCCAGGCCGCCTCGTCGTCGACCCGGCGGCGCAGTTCCGCCCGGGTGGGCAGCGGTTCGGTGAGGGTCGGGAAGACCCGCTGGGCCACATGGCCGGTCATGGCGTAGAAGCGCTGCCAGGCGGTGTACTCCCGCTGCGAGCCGGTGAGCCGGGCGAACGACTCGCGGGTGCGGCGCTCGCCCCCGCCGACCAGGAGCCCGGTGGGCCGCCCGGCACGCTCGACGGGCGTGTACGAGGAGACGGTGCGCGCCCGCACCCGGAAGTCCAGGCCGAGGTCCCGCACGATCTTCTTGGGCAGCAGGCTGACCAGGTACGAGTAGCGGGACAGCCGTGCGTCGACCCCGGCGAACGGCCGGGTGGACACGGCCGCTCCGCCGGTGCGGTCCAGCCGTTCGAGGACCAGCACGGAGCGGCCGGCCCGGGCCAGGTAGGCGGCGGCGACCAGGCCGTTGTGGCCGCCGCCGACGATGACGGCGTCGTAGGTGCGCAAGGTGCTGGGCGGGGGCGTCATGGCTCTTGGTAACACGGCCCGATCGGGGGCGGCCAGCCCGCCGCCGCGCACCGTCCCCGGTCAGCGGGCGGCCACCGAGCGCAGTGCCGCGACCCTGCGGTACAGCTCCGCGGCCTCGGCGGCGCGGCCGAGCTGTTCCAGGCAGTGGGCCTCGTCGTCGCGGGCGACGAGGGTGTCGGGCCGGTCGGGGCCCAGGACGCGTTCGCGGGCGGCGGCGACCAGACGGTACTCGGTGAGGGCGGCGGCCCAGCGGCCCAGCCAGCCCAGGGCGACGGCGACCTCGCGGTGGCTGACCAGGGTGTCGGGGTGGTCGGGGCCCAGCACCCGTCCGCGGACCGCGCACACCGCGCGGGCCTCGTCCAGCGCCTCCCGCCAGCGGCCCAGCCTGCCGAGGTTGACGCCCCGGCCGTGCCGGGCGCGCAGCGTCTCGGGGTGATCGGCGCCCTGGGCGCGGGCGCGGTCGGCGATCAGTTCCTCGTACGCGGTCAGCGCTTCGGCGCAGCGGCCGAGGCGGCCGAGGGCGACGCCGGTCTCGTAGCGGGCGGCGAAGGTGTCGGGGTGGTCGGGGCCGAGGGCTCTCGCGCGGGCGGCGGCGACCTCACGGTAGGTCGCCAGAGCCTCCTGCCAGCGGTCGAGCCGCCCGAGTTCGTAGGCCACCTCGTAGCGGGTGACGAGGGTGTCGGGGTGGCCGGGGCCGAGCACCCGGGCCCGGGCCGCGGCCACCTCGCGGGCCATCCGGTGGGCGTCCTCGGTGCGGCCGAGCCGGCCCAGGTTGAAGGCCAGGTTGTGCCGGCAGCGCAGGGTGTCGGGATGGTCGGCGCCCATGGTGCGCTCACGGGCGGTCAGCACCGACGTGTACACCTGGTGGGCGTCGCTGTGGCGGCCGAGGCGGCCCAGGGTGTAGGCCATCTCCTGGCGGACGGCGAGGGTGTCGGCGTGATCGGCGCCCAGCGTCCTGATCCGGGCCTGGGCGACTCCCTTGTAGGCGCGCAGCGCGTCGGCGGCCCGGCCGGTGCGCCCGAGCGTGAAGGCGGCCTCGTAGCGGCTGGCGAGCGTGTCGGGGTGGTCGGGGCCGAGCAGGCGTTCGCGTTCGGCGGCGACCGCGCGGTGCGCCCGGCCCGCCTCCTCCCAGTGGCCGAGGCGGCCCAGGCTCAGCGCCGCGTTGTGGCGCTCGGTCAGCCCGGCGGCGGCCTCGGACCCCGGCTCGGGCCACTCGTCCGGGGCGGGCTCGACGGTCCGTCGGCCGTCGGTCCCGCCGCCGGTGGGGCGCGGGATCCACTCGCCGGACAGGCCCGCCCCGGGGTCCGGGGGTGTGGCGCGCAGGCCGGTGCCGGTCGCCTTGTGACCGGTGGTCATGCCGTGGGTCCAGGACGGCAGCCCGGCGCGGCCGGCGACCGGCCACGGCGTCGGCGGCGTCCGCGGCCGGGCTGTCGCGAGGGCCGGCACCCGCACCGGTGCGGTGCGCCCGGCGGTGATCCGGCGGCCCAGCTCGCCGGCGTCGTCCGGGCGCTGCTCGGGCCGCTTGGCCAGCAGGTCCAGGATGATCCGGTCCAGGTACCGGGGCAGTTCGGCGCGGTGGGTGCGGGGCGGTTCGGGCTCGGTGTCGCGGTGGCCGACGAGGATCGCCCAGGCGTCGTCCAGGTCGAACGGCGGGGCGCCGGTGGCGATCTCGTAGAGCACGCAGCCCAGGGAGTACAGGTCGCTGCGCCGGTCGACCTCGTCCCCGCCGATCTGTTCCGGCGACATGTAGTGCGGGGTGCCCATGGCGATGCCGGTGCCGGTCAGCCGGGCGGTGAAGCCCGCGTCGTGCCCCAGCCGGGCGATGCCGAAGTCGCAGATCTTCACGGTGCCGTCGGCGGTCCGCACGATGTTCGCGGGCTTGAGGTCGCGGTGCACGATGCCCTGCTCGTGGGTGTAGTCGAGCGCGGAGGCGACCTGCTCGGCGATGTCGACGACGTCCGCGACGGGCAGCGGATGGCCCTTGTTGTCCTCCAGGAGCCGGCTCAGGTCATGTCCCTCCAGCAGCTCCATGACCAGGAAGAGCACGCCGTCCCACTCGCCGAAGTCGTGGACGACGGTCACCCCGCGGTGCTGGAGCGCGGCGGCCACCCGGGCCTCGCGCCGGAATCTCTCCCGCAGGACGCGGGTGAAGGAGTGGTCGTGCTGCGTGCCCAGTGGTTTGAGGCACTTGACGGCTATGCGTCGGCCCAGTGACTCGTCCCGCGCCCGCCACACCTCGCCCATGCCGCCGCGCCCGATCCTCTCGAGCAGCCGGTACCGGCCGTGGATCAGCGTGCTGTCCCCCATGACTTCGCCCGCCCCCGTGGTTCAGTCCGCCGCGCCCTCCCCTGGCCGGTCCAGTATGGCCGCTTGTCGTCCGATTTTGTATGGCGCCGGGCGCACGCCCGGGCCGAGCCGTGCCATGGCGCGCAGGATGTGTTTGTGCGGCAGCTGCCAGCGCAGACGTGCGGGGACGTGCCGCAGCAGGGTGCCCGTGGCGCGCAGCCGGCGGGTGACGGCGGCGGGCGGGGGTGCGGCTCTGCCGTAGAGCTCGTGCGCGTACGGCGGTAGGGAGTCGTACGCAAGACGGGCGACCCGTCGCCACAGCAGCTCGCGGGCCGGGACCAGGAGCGGGTGCGTGGGCGGGCGCAGCAGGAAGTCGTCCACCTCGTGCGCGTCGGCTCCCGCGGCCAGTTCGGGCCGTACCCGCGCGAAGTAGGCGGCCAGCTCGGCCCGGTTCGCGGGTACGGCGGCGGGGTCGAGGCCGACGAGACGGGCGCTGTGCCGGTGTTCGGCGAGGTAGCGGTCGGCGTGGGCGTCGGTGAGCGGGAATCCGGAGCGGCGCAGGACGTGCAGGTAGGAGCCGATCTCGGCGCAGTGCACCCACAGCAGCAGGGCGGGTTCGTCGACGCCGTAGCGCTCGCCCGTGTCGGGGTCGGTGGCGCCGAGCATGCGGTGGATCTTCCTGACCCGGGCCCCGGCCCGCTCGGCGGCCTCGGTGGTGCCGTACGTCGTGGTGCCGACGAAGCCCGCGGTGCGCATCAGCCGGCCCCACGCGTCGCGCCGGAAGTCGCTGTTCTGCATCACGCCGCGCACCGCGCGCGGATGCAGGGCCTGGAGGTAGAGGGCGCGGATGCCGGCCACCCACATCATCGGGTCGCCGTGCGCCTGCCAGGTCACGGAGTCCGGACCGAACAGGCCCGGGTCGCCGTCGGTCCGGGTCGCCGCCATACGGGCAGGCTAGCGCGGCGCCGGACCCGTTCCCAGGGCCTCAGCGCAGGGTGGCCAGGAACTCTCCGCAGGCGCGGGCGCAGTCGCGGCAGGCCTGGGCGCTCTCCTCGGCGCCCTGGTGTCCGTCGAACACGTGCGCGCTCTCCAGGCACACCTGGCGGCACCACTCCAGCTGGGCGCGGATGGCGGCCTCGTCCACCTGGTTCTGCTCGGACAGCACCCGGCAGGTCGCGTCGCACACCTCCGCGCACATGATGCCCCTGCGCCGCACGAGTTCCTGGTTCTCGGTCCCGTCCGGGTCCACGAGGCTCGCCCGCAGGGCGCAGGCCCGGGCGCACTCGGTGCACGCCTGTGCGCACGCGAAGCGGTCCTCGAGGAAGCGGAACAGTTCCTGCTGGGAAGTCGTCGTCGATGTCACACCGAGCGGGTTGCCGCCGGCCGCGGCGCCAAACGGCCGGACTCGGTGTTTCCAAGGGTTCCGGGCCGTCTCCGGTCGGACGGGGCGGCTCCTCGCCCGGGAGGGCGGCGCGGTCGCGGTGAGCGGGTTCGTCACGCGGGCCTCGGGTACCCGCGCTCCATGACCAACGCATGGATGGACCTGGCCGCGGGCGGCTCCGGCGCGCTCGCCGTCTGGCTGGTCGTCGCGGCCGTCGTGGTGGTGGCCGTGCTGATCGGCGCGTTCGCCTTCGGCAGCCGGCAAAAGCGCCGGGAGCCGCCGCCGCCCCGTCCCGAGGAGCAGCCCCGTATGCCCGACGGCGGTCCCGTCCACGAGGAGCGGGAGCGCCGGGAGCCCGACGAGATGCCGCGGCGCGACGAGCGCACGCTGCCGCACGAGATGGGGCACCAGGGCAGCCATACCGCCGCCGACCAGAAGCGGCCCCGATGGGACGAGGGCAGCAGCGGCTCCTTCGGCAGCGGTGGCCCGGGCGGACGCTGATCCGGCAAGCCGAAGGGTGACCGTACGTGGTCGCTGCGTAGTTTCCGGCACGGGCGGTGGGGAACCCATGCGCCGTGCTGTTGCAGAGGAGAAGGGCCCGCGCCGGTGCGCGGGCCCGCCACGCGGCCGAACACACCGTCAACTGGGCCGACGGCCGGCTCCCCGTCTCCGAGGGCGGGGGGCTGCTGCGCAAGGCCTTTCCCGAGCACTGGTCGTTCCTGCTGGGCGAGATCGCCCTGTACAGCTTCGTCGTGCTGCTGCTGACCGGGGTCTGGCTGACGCTGTTCTTCAAGCCCTCGATGACGGAGGTCGTCTACGACGGCTCGTACGAGCCCCTGCTGGGGGTGAGCATGTCGGAGGCGTACCGCTCGACGGTGGACATCAGTTTCGACGTGCGCGGCGGGCTGCTGATCCGGCAGGTGCACCACTGGGCGGCGCTGGTGTTCCTTTCGGCCATCGGAGTGCACCTGCTGCGGATTTTCTTCACCGGGGCGTTCCGCCGACCGCGTGAGGTCAACTGGCTGATCGGCGTCACGCTGTTCGTGCTGGCGCTCGCCGAGGGCTTCGCGGGCTACTCGCTCCCGGACGACCTGCTGTCCGGGACGGGGCTGCGCATCGCGCAGGGGATCATGCTGTCCGTCCCGGTGGTGGGGACGTACGTCAGCATGTTCGTGTTCGGCGGCGAGTATCCCGGCGAGGACATCGTCCCGCGGCTGTACTCGGTGCACATCCTGCTGCTGCCGGCGCTGCTGGTCGCGCTGGTCACGCTCCATCTGATCCTGGTGTTCTACCTGAAGCACACCCAGTGGGCGGGCCGCGGCCGCACCAACCGCAACGCGGTGGGCAAGCCGCTGTTCCCGCAGTTCATGACGAACTCCACGGGCCTGTTCTTCATGGTCTTCGGTGTGCTGACGGTGCTCGCGGCGGTGGCCGAGATCAACCCGATCTGGACGTACGGCCCCTACCGTCCGGACATCGTCTCCACGGGCTCGCAGCCGGACTGGTACGTCGGGTTCCTGGAGGGATCGCTGCGGCTGATGCCGCCGTTCGAGACGGCGGTGGCGGGCCACACCGTCATGTGGAACGTGCTGGTGCCTGCGCTCGTGCTGCCGGGCATCCTGTTCGCGGCGCTGTACGCCTACCCGTTCTTCGAGCGCTGGGTGACGGGCGACCACGAGGAGCACCACCTGTGCGACCGGCCCCGGGACAAGCCGGTGCGCACCGGACTGGGCGTCGCCGCGATCGTCTTCTACGCGGTGCTGCTGCTGGCGGGCGGCAACGACATCCTCGCCCACACGTTCCACGTCTCGCTGAACCTGCTCACGTGGATCTTCCGGATCGCTCTGGTGCTGGCGCCGCCGCTGGCCTTCGTCGTGACCAAGCGCGTCTGCCTGGCGCTGCAGGAGCACGACCGCGAGCGTCTGACCGAGGGCGAGGAGACGGGCGAGGTGCACCAGACCCTGGCGGGCGGCTACGCCGAGAGTCACGGCCCCCTCGACGCCGAGGAGCGTCACGTGCTGCGGGCCCGCAGGCAGCCCGAGCCGCTCGCGCCGTCCGCCACGGAGGGCGACGCCCCGCACGTGGGCCGGCTGCGGGCGACGCTCAGCGAGTGGTACTACGGCGACCGGGTCGACGTCGAGGAAGCGGAGCCGGAGCCGGAACGGGAGTCGGTGGCGGAGGCGGTGGCGTCGGCGGAGGCGGTGGAACGGGACGCCTACTCGGGCGAGCCGGAGCGCTGAACGCCCCGGTCGGCGTACTGGAAGACCAGGCCGCCGACCCCCATGGCGAGCAGCCCGAAGCCGATCAGCGCCAGCCACAGGCCGAAGACGATGCCGAACGCGAGCACCGTGGCGGCCAGCGCGATCGTGACCGGCCAGGCGCTGCGCGGCGGGAAGAAGTCGAGCGGACCCGCGGTGTCCACGACCTCGCCCTCGCCGCGGTCCTGCGCCCGCAGCCCGCGCTTGCGGTACTGCACGCGCAGGAAGAACGCGACGAGCGAGGCCATCAGGAAGGCGAGGACGAGGGCGGCGGTGCCGGCGGGCTCGCGCGACCACCAGCCGTAGAGGGCCGCCTCGGCGCCGAAGAAGACCGCCACACCGGTGAACAGACGGGATTCGGTCCTCACTGCACATGCCTCTGATCGTGTCGGGTGACGTCTGGGTGGTGGAGGTCGAACGCCGGGGACTCGGAGCGGATCCGGGGCAGGGACGTGAAGTTGTGACGCGGCGGCGGACTGCTGGTGGCCCATTCCAGGGAACGGCCGTAGCCCCAGGGGTCGTCCTGCTCGACCTTCTTCCCGTAGTGGTGGGTGTGCCACACGTTGTAGAGGAACGGCAGTGTGGACAGCCCGAGGAGGAAGGCACCGATGGAGCTGATGGTGTTCAGCGTGGTGAAGCCGTCCGCGGCCAGGTAGTCGGCGTAGCGGCGCGGCATGCCCTGCTCGCCGAGCCAGTGCTGGACGAGGAAGGTGGTCTGGAAGCCGACGAAGAGCGTCCAGAAGTGGATCCTTCCGATGCGCTCGTCGAGCAGTTTGCCGGTGAGTTTCGGCCACCAGAAGTAGAACCCGGCGAACATCGCGAAGACGACCGTGCCGAACACCACGTAGTGCAGGTGCGCGACGATGAAGTACGAGTCCGTCAGATGGAAGTCCAGCGGCGGGGAGGCGAGCAGGACGCCGCTCAGCCCGCCGAGCAGGAACGTCACCAGGAAGCCGCACGACCACAGCATGGGTGTCTCGAAGGACAGCGAGCCGCGCGTCATCGTGCCGATCCAGTTGAAGAACTTCACCCCGGTCGGCACGGCGATGAGGAACGACATGACGGAGAAGAAGGGGAGCAGCACGGCGCCCGTGGCGAACATGTGGTGGGCCCACACCACCGCGGAGAGAAAGGTGATGGCGATGGTGGCGCCGACCAGGCTGACGTAGCCGAAGACCGGTTTGCGGCTGAACACCGGAATGATCTCGGTGACGATGCCGAAGAACGGCAGCGCGATGATGTACACCTCGGGATGGCCGAAGAACCAGAACAGGTGCTGCCACAGCAGTGCCCCGCCGTTGGCCGCGTCGAAGACGTGCGCGCCGAACTTCCGGTCGGCCTCGAGCATCAGCAGCGCGGAGGTGAGCACGGGGAAGGCGGGCAGCACCAGGATCGAGGTGAACAGCACGTTCCAGGTGAAGATCGGCATCCGGAACATGGTCATGCCCGGGGCGCGCAGGCACAGGATGGTGGTGATGAAGTTGACGGCGCTGAGCGTGGTGGACACGCCGCTCAGCACCAGACCCATGATCCAGAGGTCCCCGCCCGGCCCGGGGCTGAAGGTCGCGCTGTTCAGCGGCGCGTAGGCGAACCAGCCGAACGACGCCGCCCCGCCGGGGGTCAGGAAGCCCGCCGCCACCATCAGGCCACCGAAGAGGTACATCCAGTACGAGAGCGCGTTGAGCCGGGGGAACGCCAGGTCCGGGGCGCCGATCTGCAAGGGCATGACGGCGTTGGTGAACCCGGCGAACAGCGGGGTCGCGAACAGCAGCAGCATGATCGCGCCGTGCATGGTGAAGAGCTGGTTGTACTGCTCGTTGCTGAACAACTGCAGTCCCGGCCGGGCGAGTTCACTGCGCATCAGCATGGCGAGGACGCCGCCGAAGAGGAAGAAGCCGAACGACGTCGAGAGGTAGAGCCCGCCGATCACCTTGTGATCGGTCGTCGTGACCCACCGCACCAGCGCCCGGCCCAGCGTGCGGTTCGTCCGCTGCCGAGCCGGTGTCCGGCGCGGCGATTTCGTCCTTCTGTCCACCGCCATGCGGCGGAGAGTACCCAGGCGCCGCGGGCTCAGGCCCACGACCACGCCGAGGCCTGCGCGGGGCGTCCGGCGGATGGGCCACCTGGCGCACGCGGGCGCGGACCGGACGGTGCCGGGTCCGCGCCCGCACACGCGCGCGCGTGGCGATCGGGTTGGGAGTCGACCGGGTTACGAGGCGTCGAGCACGGTGCCGGTCAGCACCGGGCCCTGCGGTTCGCCCTCGTCGTCGGTGTTCCGCAAGCCGACGTACTCGGTGGGCTCCGCGACCTCGTCGCCGATGGTGGGCACGGTCACCTCGGTCTCCGTCTCACCGGGCGGGACGGAGACCCAGAGCGCGAAGTAGTCCAGCCGGGAGAGCGGGACCTCCCCCTCCGGGACCTCGCCCACCGTCTCCAGGAGCCAGTCGTGGTCGACGTCCTTGGTGGACAGCTCGGGACGGGTGTCGTCGGGGACCGGTACCAGCACGGTGCCCAGGTCCACGTCGGCGGGTTCCGAGAGCGAGACCCGCCAGCGCAGCGGCTGCCCCTCGGTGACCCTGTCGGCGACGGGCGTGACGTCGATCTTCGGCATCGGGTCGTCCTCCGCCACGGTCACACCGCCGGCGTAGGAGCCGACGACCGAGCCGTGTACCGCCTTGACCAGCAGGTCGTGGTTCGAGTCGCCGCCGTAGCGCTTGTTGCCCGGCACCTTGACGGGCACGTCGACGAAGGGGCGGCCGGAGCGTACGGTGACCAGGCGCTCCTCGACCGCCGTGCCGAACCCTTCCATGACGTACATCCGGACCGTGCCGGTGCCCTTGCCCGAGACCCGCACCGGGACGTGGTAGGTGCGCACGCCGGAGTCGCCCTCCTCGACCGTCGTCCGGCCCACGTCGACGCGGGCCAGCGGGGCCGGCCGCACCTGGGGTGTACCCGGGTGCCAGGCGTAGGCGTCCATCAGCCAGGCCTGTCCGGCCCGGGAACGGGGCGTCAGTTCCAGCGCGGTGACGCGGCGCAGGTCGACTCCGGCGCGGGTGGCGGCGGTGAGCGGTACGCGCAGTTCCTGCGCCCAGTAGGACGCGGTGCGTTCGCTGCCCGGGAGGCCGTCGGCGCGGACGGCGCCGAGGGTGACACGCCGGCCGGCGGCGTCGGTGACGGCCACGTCGAGCCGGGTGCCGGTGCTGCCCGGCGGCACGATGACGCGCAGGGCGAGGCTCCGTGCGCCGTTCAGGGAGACGGGTGCGCCGGGACGGATCCGGGCCGCGGTGCCGGGCTCGGACCAGTCCAGGGCGATCGCGCCGCGGCCGGTCTCGCGTTCCGGCTGCCAGTACGCGAAGTGCGGTGAGGAGCCGTGTGCGTCCTCGCCGAGGCAGGCGACGCCCGGGTCGGGGTCGACCGCGGAGCACAGGCGTCCGCCGCCGGTCACCTTCACTCCGCCGTCCGGCAGGAGTCCGGCGCCGCGGCCGGCGCCGACCGCGTGGGTCAGCACCCGGGCCGGGTCGGCCGAGGGGGCGCGGCGGCCGGTGCCGTCGACCAGTTCGCGCACCCGGTCGTCACCGGCGACGAACAGCCGGGCGGCGGCGGCGATGTAGGTCGCGCCGGCCCGGTGCTGCTGCTTGGCGGTGAGCCGGGTGGGACGGCCTGCGGAGCAGACCGGGTCGGGGTCCTCGGGGTCCTCCCAGAAGTCGTCGGAGGCGGGTGCCTGGGCCTGGCCGGGCGTCCACTCGGTGTTGAAGTAGTTGTGGTTGGCGCCCGTGATGTGGACCGCGCTGTGCAGGGCGCGGCCCCGGCTCACGCCTCGGGTGCCGTCGACGTACAGCTGCCCCTGGAGGTCGGAGACGTCGCCGTCGCAGCCCGGCAGGATCGTCAGTGACGGCACGTCGGGCACCGGGTTCTGGCCGAAGGCGGTGGGACCGATGAGCACGGTGCCGCGGATGTTCCAGCGGGCCCGCCCCGGGTGGCCGTCCCGGTCGGCGGGCGGCGGGTACAGGCTGTCCATGGCCGCCCGGTCGACGCCTTCGCCGCCGCGGGAGTGGCCGACCAGCAGGACGCGGGAGAGGTCGGCCTTCGGGCCCCGGCGTACGGCGGCCGGGGCGGTGGAGCTCTTGGCGGCCCAGTCGGCCCAGCGGGCCAGGTGCGAGCGCACCAGTGACGAGCGGGCCTGGGCGCCGCCGTCCTCCAGGCCGCCGTCCTGGCCGTTGATGCCGTTGGCGGAGACCGAGACGGTCACATAGCCCTGAGAGGCCAGCAGTTCCTGGTCCTGGAGGTAGCCGCGGTGGCTGGGGATGGGCCGGGCGCCGTCGGCGCAGGGCCAGTCGATCGTGACGGCCTCCTCGTCCTGGCCGGGGACGTAGCAGGTGGCGTGGCGGCCGTGCAGGAAGAGGGCCAGGGGGCGTTTGCCGGTCGCTCCTTTCGGTGCGACGACCACGCCGCGCATCTCGACCGGGGCGGGCAGGCCGGGCAGTCGTACCGGGTCGAGCGTGTACTCGCCGGTGGCGGTGGCGAACCGGCCGGGCCGGCCCGGGTCGACGGCGCCGGCGGGGAGTTGGGGCGGGAGTTTCGCCGGGGGCGCCTGGGAGGGGCGGGGCTGTCGGGCGGCGGCTCCCGGGTCCTGGTCCAGCCGGCGGCCCGCGGCGCGGACCTGGAGGTCGGTCAGCCCCTGCGGTGCGCCCGGCCGGACCTCGTCCAGCGGTAAGCGGAAGGTCCTGCCGTCGCGGTCCGGTTCCGGTACGCCGAGCAGGCGGCCGGCGGTGTGGAACTCCACCCGTGCGTCGCCGGGCGGGACGGCCCGCGGGGAGCGCCACTCCAGGGCTCTCGCCGCACCGGTGCCGGTGATCCGCCAGCCGGGCGGCAGGTCGGCGGTGCCGTTCGGTACCGCCCGTACGGATGCGGGGCCGCCGGGCGGCTGCGGCGCGGCCTGGGCCGCGGCGGGCGCGACGCCCGCCAGGGTCAGGGCCGCTGTCGCGGCGGCCCACAGCGTTCGGGCACGTATCAAGAATCCGCTCCTCAACACCTGGGTGGTATCTCGGTCCGGGGCAACGCCCTTACGGGCGCCCCTGGTTGGAGGAGGGAAAGGAGATCCTTGGGGTTGCCTGTGAGCCGTCAGCCGTCAGCCGTCAGCCGTCAGCCGCCGGTGCCGCCGCTGGCGCCGGTCCCTCCGACGCTTTCGCCGGTGCCGGGGGGCGCCGCGGTCTCGGCGGTCCCGGGAGTCCTGCGCTCGGTGGCGAAGCGGCAGTCGTCGCTGGAGCGGCCGGCCAGCCGGCCGCCGGGCTGCTCCACGGTCACCTGCGCCCTGCCCAGCGCGGGGTCCTGCCGCAGCCGGGCGACGGCGACCGTGCAGGCCAGCTGGTCGACGGCCGTGTCGCTGAGGATCCCGGCGCTCCGTGGCAGCTGGACGGTGACCCCCGTGCCGTCGGTGCGGATGGTGGGGGCCTCGGCCGCGGGAGGCAGCTCGGTCGTCAGCCCCCTCCCGCGCTCCTCGGCGTCCGGTCCCTTGAACAGCATCAGCACGGTGCCGCCGAGGTCGGTCGAGCCCGCCGCCGTGCGGACCACCGCGACGAGGGATCCGTCCTCGACGAAGTAGAGCGGGACCTTGACGAGGGGCACCGCCTCGGGCACCGACTCCGACGGCTCGGACGTGACGCCCGGGTCGAGGACGCCGGTGGCGGGCTCGCCCGCCTCGACCACTCCGGTCTCGGGTATGCCGCACGCGGAGAGCGGGAGCAGCGCGGCGATCAGCAGCGGGAAGGCGCGCGCGGACGCTTTCATGTGCGGTCCTCCTTCGCCGGGTGCGGTGTCCGGTCGTCCGGGTCGTCCGGGTCGTCCGGGTCGTCCGGGCGCAGCGGCAGGACGACCGTGAAGACGGCGCCGCCCTCCGGGTGGTTGGCCGCCCGGACGGTGCCGCCGTGCAGGCGTACGTTCTCCGTGGCGATGGACAGCCCGAGGCCGCTGCCCTCGCTCCGGGCGCGGGCGTCGGCCGACTTGTAGAAGCGGTCGAAGACGTGGGGCAGGACGCCCTCGGGAATGCCGTCCCCGCCGTCGCGGACGGTGACGACCGCCTGTCTTCCGGCCCGGGGGTCGTCCTGGGCACGCAGGTCCAGACGGACCGGGGGCGCGCCGTGTCTGAGGGCGTTGGCGACGAGGTTCGCCACGACGACGTCGAGGCGGCGCGGGTCGACGCGGCCGCGCAGCTCTCCCGGCTCCGGCAGGCCGGTCTCCACGGTGTCCTGCCAGCCGCGGGCGGCGAGCGTGCGGCGCAGGGACTCGGCGAGATCGATCTCGTCCAGGTGCAGGGCGGCCGCGCCCGCGTCGAAGCGGGAGATCTCCATCAGGTCGTCCACGAGCGCGGCCAGCTTCGTGGTCTCCGCGCTGATCAGGCGTACGGCCGTCGCCGTGTCCTCGTCCAGCCCGGCCGCGTCCTCGTCCAGCACGTCGGTGACCGCCGACATGGCCGCCAGCGGGGTGCGCAGTTCGTGGGAGACGTCCGCGGCGAAGCGACGGGCACCGGCCTCCATGCGCCGCAGTTCGGCCACCGAGCCCTCCAGTGCCGCCGCGGTCTCGTTGAAGGTGCGGGAGAGGTCGGCGAGTTCGTCGGAGCCCTGCACCGCGAGCCGGGTGTCCAGGTGGCCCTCGGCGATGCTCCTAGTCGCCCGGCGCAGCGCCCGCACCGGCCGCAGGACACCGCGGGCGGCCAGGAGGGCGATCAGGACGGCCAGCACCAGGGCGGGCACGGTGGCGCGTTCGATCGCGGTGACCAGCGCGTCGACGTAGCCCTGCTCCTCCTGCTGCGGCACGGTGAGGTAGACCTCGAGACCGGAGGCCCGCCGCTCGGTGCCGTACTGGCCGGTGAAGGTGACGGGCATGCCGACGACGAGCGCGGAGTGGCCGTCGTGCGAGACCCGCTGGAACACGGTGGCCCGGCGGGAGCGCACGGACTCGCGCATCGCCGGGGACAGTTCGCCGAACGAGTCCCCGGGGACGGACGTGGCGCTCTTCCCCCGGTAGGCGACCAGGACCCGCCACTGCTGGGACCGTCCGCCCCTGGACACGTCGTTGGCGAACGAGTTCAGGCCGGTCGCGTCGGGCGGGAACCGGTAGTTGGGGACCAGGGTGTTGACGCGGTGCCGGAACTCCTCGATCACCGTGTCCTGGCTCTGCTGCAGGATCCCGGTCCGTGCCTCGCGGAAGGTCAGTGCGCCGGTGGTCACCGTGGCCACGACGGCGACGAGGGTGAAGGTCACCACCAGCCGCAGGCGCAGCCCCATCAGTGCGCGCAGCACCCGGGGAGCTCTCACCGGGGTCCGAACCGGTAGCCGAAGCCGCGCACGGTGTGCACGTAGCGAGGGCTGCCCGGGGACTCACCGATCTTGGACCGCAGTCGCTTGACGCAGGCGTCCACCAGCCGCGCGTCCCCGTGGTAGTTGTGCTCCCACACGGCCTCCAGGAGCTGCTGGCGGCTGAACACCTGCCCCGCCGAGGCGGACAGGGTGAGCAGCAGCCGCAGTTCGGAGGGGCCGAGGGCGACCGGCAGGCCCCGGTGGGTGACGGTCAGCCCGGCCCGGTCGATGACCAGGTCGCCGTGGTGTTCGGTGCGCGGTGTGCCCTGGTCGTCCGCCGTGCCGCCCACGCGGCGCAGCACGGCGCGTATGCGGGCGTCCAGGATGCGGGCGCGGACCGGTTTGACGACGTAGTCGTCGGCTCCGGACTCCAGTCCGACGACTATGTCGGTGTCGTCGCCGCGGGCGGTGGCCATGATGATCGGCACCTGGTCGTGGGCGCGTATGCGGCGGCACACCTCCAGGCCGGACATGCCCGGCAGCATCAGGTCGAGGACCACGGCGTCGGGCCGGAAGGACCGGAGCTGCTCCAGTCCGTCCTCCCCGGTCGCGGCGGCGGCGACCTCGTGCCCCTGTCGGCGCAGGGCCAGTCGCACGCCGTCCCGGACGGCGCGGTCGTCTTCGATGATCAGGACCCGTGGCATGGACCTCAGTATGCGTGTGCGCGGGTGGCGGACCACGGTTGGGTGACGGCTGTTACACAGCGGTCCAAAAGCGGTCCACGGACGATCACACGCCTTGGGCAGGCTTTGTGATCATGAATGAGCGCCGCCGACCGACTCCCTCACCGTCCTCCGCCGCGGGCCGCCGACGCCGCGGCGGCCGCTCCCGCCGCCGACGGGGTGCCCGGCCCCGCCTGCTGTGGCCGGGGCTCGCGGCCGGGACCGTCCTGGTGCTCGCCGGCGGGCTGGCCCTCAGGGGAGCCTTGGAACCCTCCGGCGGCCCCACCGACACGGCCGGCGCGTCCTCCGTGACCGAGGAACCCGGGTCGCACGGGGCCGACGGGACGGGGGACGCACCGAAGGAGGAGCCGGCCTCCTCGCCGACGACGGAGAAGGCGAAGGAAGAGGGGAGGGGAAAGGGGAAGGGGAATGCGAAGGGAGAGGGGAAGGACGGGAACGGGCAGGACGAGAAGCCGGACCCCGGCTCGATTCCGTCGTCCGGACCCGGGACGTTCGCCACCGCGGACGGAAGCGGTGACCGGGTCGGCGGGAGCGCGCGGACGCTGACGTACGTGGTGCAGGTCGAGGACGGCATCGGCATCTCGGCATCGGACGTCGCATCCGAGGTCGAGCGCGTCCTGGCCGACGAGCGGGGCTGGACGGCCGACGGGAAGGTGGGGTTCCGACGGGTGTCCGGCGGCGCGTCCGACTTCCGGGTACGGCTCGCCACGGCGTCGACGGTGGACGACATATGCGGCCAGTACGGCCTGGACACCGGCGGTGAGGTCAACTGCAACGTGGGCCAGGACGTCATGGTCAACCTCAAGCGGTGGCTCCTGGCCACGCAGTACTACGCGGACGACGTGACGTCGTACCGGGCGCTGATCATCAACCACGAGGTCGGGCACTTCCTCGGCCACGGCCATGAGGGGTGCCCCGGGGCGGGGCGTCCGGCGCCGGTGATGATGCAGCAGATCAAGGGGCTGCACGGCTGCCGGACCAATGTCTGGCCCTACGACGCCGACGGCCGGCCCGTCACGGGACCCGCTCTCGGCTGAGTGCGGCTCAATTCATGTCTGTGAACAGAAATCATATACCAGACCATTGACGCGTCCACGGCAAGTCTCTAGTGTCCGACGGGAAGACCCGGGAAAGCGCTTTCTCCAGTCGATCCTCCCACCGACTCCTGGTCGGACCCAACCCCCCTGGAGACACGATGCAAGTGAGACCCGTCATCGCGAGCGTCGCCCTGCTGGGCGGCACGCTCGTCGCTCTGTCCGGCACGTCCGCGCAGGCCGCTTCCGCCCGCTACGAGGCCGAAACCGCGTCGGCGGTCTGCACCGGCACCATCGACGCCGACTGGTCCGGCTACTCCGGCAGCGGTTTCTGCAACGGCACCAACGCGGTCGGCGCCTTCGCCGAGTTCACGGTGAGCGCGCCCGCCGCGGGCACCGCGACGCTGGACGTGCGCTTCGCGAACGGCACCGACGGTGCACGGCCCGCGGACATCATGGTGAACGGTTCGAGCGTCGCCTCGGCCTCGTTCGAGACCACCGGCGCCTGGGACACGTGGGTGACGAAGACCGTCACGGTGCCGGTACGGGCGGGGAGCAACACCGTCAGGCTCAGCCCCACCTCGTCCGCCGGACTGCCGAACGTCGACTACGTCGACGCCGAGGTGACCGGCGACGACACCACGCCGCCGCCGTCCGGCTCCGCGCTGTACGTGTCGCCGGGCGGCAGCGACGGCGCGGCCGGGACGGAGTCCGACCCGACCACCCTCACCTCGGCGATCGACCGGGTCTCCCCCGGCGGGACGATCTACCTGCGCGGCGGCACCTACCGGTACGCGCAGACGGTCACCGTCCCGCAGGGCAACGACGGCACCTCGGGCGACCGCACCGAGCTGACCGCCTACCCGGGCGAGACACCGGTGCTCAACTTCTCGGCCCAGTCGGAGAGTTCCTCGAACCGGGGGCTCGCGGTCAACGGGTCGTACTGGCACGTCAAGGGGATCGTCGTCGAACACGCCGGGGACAACGGCATCTTCGTCGGCGGCAGCGACAACGTGCTCGAGCGCACGGTGACGCGGTTCAACCGCGACACCGGGTTGCAGCTCTCACGGACGACCTCGGACACCCCCCGCGACCAGTGGCCGTCCGACAACCTGATCCTGAGCGCGGAGTCGCACGACAACGCCGACTCCGACGGCGAGGACGCCGACGGCTTCGCCGCCAAGCTCACCGTCGGCCCCGGCAACGTCTTCCGCGACGCCGTGTCCCACAACAACATCGACGACGGCTGGGACCTCTACACCAAGTCCGAGACGGGCGCGATCGGCGCGGTCACCATCGAGGACTCCCTGGCCTACGGGAACGGCACCCTCTCCGACGGCACGCAGAACTCCAGCGGGGACCGCAACGGCTACAAGCTCGGCGGCGAGGACATCGAGGTCGACCACGTGGTGCGCCGCAGCATCGCGTACCAGAACGGCAAGCACGGGTTCACCTACAACTCGAACCCGGGCACGATGACGATCTCGGACAACGTGAGCATCGACAACGCCGAGCGCAACTTCTCCTTCGACAAGGGCACTTCGGTGTTCCGGAACAACACCTCGTGCCGCGCCGACGACGGGTCGAACGACAAGACCGTGGGCGACGCCGACGGGTCGAACCAGTTCTGGACCGGCTCGAACGGCTCCCGGTGCGCCGGGTACGCGGGCGCCCTCGACTGGTCCTTCGACTCGGACGGCACGCTCGTGGTCACCTTCGGCGGCAACCGGGTCACCCCCTAGGGCCGGTCCGAGCCGTCACGCCGCGTGGCCCTCCGGAGGCACGCCGTTGGCCCTGGCCGCGTCGGCGAGGGCCTGCGCGGCGGCCTCCGCGGCCTGCGCCGTGTCGCTGGCCGCCTGGGCGGCCCCGTCGTCCGACGGGCTCTCCCGGGTGGCCGGCGACTGCGGCAGTGCTTCGGTGAAGGCGCGGGAGACTCCCTGGAGCGCGGAGGTGACCTCGCTGGGGATGACCCAGAAGGTGCTGCCGGAGCCCTGCGCCAGCTGGGGCAGCACCTGGAGGTACTGGTAGGCCAGCAGCTTGGGGTCGGGGTCGTTGCGGTGCACGGCCTGGAACACCTCGTCGATGGCCCGGGACTGCCCCTCCGCCTTGAGGATCTCGGCGGTGCGGTTGCCCTCGGCGCGCAGGACGGCGGCCTGCTTGTCGCCCTCGGCGGTGAGGATCTGCGACTGGCGCTGGCCCTCCGCGCCGAGGATCGCGGCCCGCTTGTCCCGCTCGGCCCGCATCTGCTTCTGCATGGCGTCCTTGATGGACTGCGGCGGGTCGATCGCCTTGATCTCCACCCGGTTCACCCGCAGCCCCCACTTGCCGGTGGCCTCGTCGAGCACTCCGCGCAGCTGGCTGTTGATGGTGTCGCGCGAGGTGAGGGTCTTCTCCAGGTCCATGGAGCCCACGACATTGCGCAGGGTGGTGACGGTGAGCTGCTCGACCGCCTGGAGGAAGCTCGCGATCTCGTAGAAGGCCGCGCGGGGGTCCGTGACCTGGAAGTACAGCACGGTGTCGATCTCGACGACCAGGTTGTCCTCGGTGATGACCGGTTGCGGTTTGAAGGAGACCACCTGTTCCCGCAGGTCGATCACCGGATAGACCCGGTCGATGTACGGGATGACCACGCTGAGCCCGGGTTTCAGCGTGCGGTGGTAGCGGCCGAGCCGTTCGACGTTGCGGGCACGGGCCTGCGGCACGATGCGCACCGCCCGCACCACGGTGAATACGGCGAGAAGCGCGACGATCACACCGGCGATGAGGAACGCCGAGGCTTCCATGGTCACTCCCGGGGATAGACGAATGCGGTGGTGCCGCTGATCTCCAGGACGTCGACGGTCGCACCCCGGGGAATCACCAGCGTCTCGTCGTAGGAACGGGCCGTCCATTCCTCACCGCCGATACGGACCCTGCCGTCCCTTCCGGTCACGTCGGAGACGACGTAGGCGGCCTGGCCGACCAGGGCGTCCACCCCGAACCGCTGCGTCTGGGGCTGGACGAGATGGCGCAGCGCGACGGGGCGCAGGAAGAAGAGGGTGACCGCGGAGACGACCGTGAAGACGAGGAACTGAAAAGGCGTGGAAAGCCCGGCCGCCGCGGATCCGGCGGTGATCAGCGCGGCCACTCCCAGCATTCCGAGCGCGGCGGTCAGGGTGAAGATCTCCGCCAGGATCAGGACCGCCGAAACGATCAGCCAGATCAGCCACGGATCCATCACGACCCCTTTCCGCTTTGGAATTATTTTACCGGCTTTCCGGAAAAGCGGACCCTTTCGTCACCGGCCGGCGTCGGGGCTGCGACGGGGGGCGGCGCGCGCCGTGGCCGGTGCGCGCCGTCCCGTCGCGATCACGCGGCCGCGCAGGCTCCGAGGTCTTCCCAGACGCCCCATTCGCCGGTGGTGCCGGGCTCCTCGCCGGTCACCCACCACTTGGCGCGCCAGTTGTGGCCGCCGAAGGAGACGGTGTCGCCGCCGCTGTAGACGCTGCCGGCGCTCCACACCGGCGCGTCGCAGGCGCCCGGGTCGCCGTCGCCGCCCCCGTCGCCGCCGCCGGTGCCGCCGATGTTGACGTCGATGCAGGAGTAGAAGGCGTTGCCGGTGTCCGCCACGTTCCAGACGGCCAGTACCTTCTGACGGCCGGTGAAGCCGCCGAAGTTCACCTGGTGGCTCACGTCCGGGGCGGGCTGCGCTCCGTGGCCGTCGAACTGGGCGATCTTCTGGCTGCCGATGAAGTACTGCCAGTTGGCGGTGGCGTGGCGTGCCGTGTGGTGCCAGGTGAAGGTGTACGTACTGCCGACCGGTGTGACGCGCCAGCCCTTGCTGTCGTCGTCGAGTTCGGCGAACTGGCTGTTTCCGCCGCTGCAGCTGCTCAGGCCCTTCGGGCCCTCGACGCTCTGGGGCTCGTACTTGATCTGACCGCAGTCGACGATCCCCGCGGCGCACTGGTCCTGTCGGCTGTTGGGCGAGGTCACCCATCCGTGCGCGCTGGCCGTGCTCGCCGGAAGGCTGACGGCGAGCAACGGAGCGACCAGCGCCCCGACCGCGAAGGCCACCCGTCTCTTGGTGCGCATGTCGTGCCCCTTTCGGATACAGGTCTAGACCTGACGACTTCAGGTCTAGACCATAGCGACGGAACCGGCGCGGTCAAGGGTTCGCGCAACATCAACCGACAAGCGGCGGTGCGCATTTGACGCGACGGCCCTCGTGCGCAACTCGTTGCGCTATTGGTCTAGACAAGGATCGTCGTGATGGTTAAAAGTCGAAGGGGTTGAGCGTCTCCCCCTCCCTCGGGACGCCGTCGACCCCGCCCCGTGCTGCGCACCATCCCCACCGGCCGCCCGTTTCCCCGGCGGTCGTTGCGCAAGAGAGGAGCACCACCGTTGGAAGCGCTGGAAAAACGCAGGGAGCACGTGATCGCGCTCTTCCGCATCGTCGTAGGCCTGCTGTTCGCCTGCCACGGAGCCGCCACCCTGTTCGACGTCCTGGGCGGTCCGCACGGTCCCACTCCGGGCTTCGCCGAATGGCCCGGCTGGTGGGCCGCCGTGGTGCAACTCGTCGGCGGCACGCTGGTTCTGTGCGGTCTCGCGACCCGCACGTCGGCCGTCCTGTGCTCCGGGTCCATGGCGTACGCCTACTTCGTCGAGCACCAGCCCGACGGACTCTTCCCCATGGAGAACGGCGGGGAGTCGGCGGCCATGTTCTGCTGGTCCTTCCTCCTGCTCGCCGCCCTCGGCCCGGGCCGCTGGAGTCTGTCCTCCCGCATCCGCCCGCGGCGGCGTGACGGCGGCCGCCCGGTCACCCGGACACTGCCCTCGGACACGCCGACGTCCGTCTGAGCGGGGGCGTGCCGTCCCCGCCGACGGACGGCACGCCCCCGCTCCGCCCGGAGAGCGAACGCCTCACACCGTGACCCACGGTGCCGACCGTTCCAACTGCGCGGCCAGGGCCAGCAGCGTCCCCTCCCCGCCGAGCCCGGCGGCGAACTGGACACCGAGCGGCAGGCCCCGGCCGTCCCGGCCGAAGGGGACGGACATCGCCGGCATTCCGGTGACGTTGTACACGCTGGTGAAGGCCGCGTAGACGGACGCGTGCCGGTAGATCGACTCCGGGTCGGCCGTGTCGAGGGTGCCGAGCGGCGGCGTCGGCCTGGCGAGGGTCGGGCTGAGCAGTACGTCGACCTCGTCGAAGGCGGCGCCGACGGCCCAGCCGATCTCCTGCGCCCGGCGCAGCGCACGGCTGACGTCGGCTGCCGGGAGCGCGCGGTAGGTCTCGTACAGCACGCGGGTGAAGGGCTCGATGTCGTCGTCGGCCAGCGGTCTGCCCAGCCGGTCCAGCCGGGCGTCGATCTGGGCGACCAGGTCGGCGCCCATCAGCACGCCCGAGGTGCGGCCGACGTCGTCGGGCCGGTACCGGGCGGCGGTCTCGACGACCTCGTGCCCCAGGCGTTCGCACAGCAGGGCCGCGGAACGTGCCGCCCGCGCGCAGTCGGGGTGCACCTCCGGTCCGTCCGGCAGTGCGGTGAGCAGGCCGATCCGCAGCCGCCCCGGGTCCCGCCGGGCCAGTTCGGCGAAGGGCGCGGCGGGCTCCGGTGCGGCGTAGGCGTCACCGGGCAGCGGACCGGCGGCGACGTCGAGGAGCAGGGCGCTGTCGCGGACGGTCGTGGTGAGGGCGTGGTGTCCGGAGACGAGCCCCGACAGCGTGGTGGGCCGCGGCGCGGGCGAGACACGGCCGCGGCTGGGTTTGAGGCCGAAGAGGCCGCAGGCCGCCGCCGGGATACGGATCGAGCCGCCGCCGTCGCTGGCGTGCGCGACCGGGACCATCCCGGCCGCGACCGCGGCCGCCGACCCGCCGCTGGAGCCGCCGGGCGAGTGCGCGCCGCTGTGCGGGTTGCGGGTGGGGCCGTGGAGCGCCGGTTCGGTGGAGGCGTTGAGTCCCAGCTCCGGGGTGTTGGTGGTGCCGAGGACGACGGCGCCGGCCCGGCGGTAGCGGGCGACCAGTTCGCTGTCGCGGCGCGCGGTCACCTCGCCGAACAGACGGCTGCCGCCGGTGGCGGGCAGTCCCTCGACCTCGGTGCCGAGGTCTTTGACCAGCATGGGAACTCCGTGCAGCGGCCCCTCGGGCAGCCCTGCGGCGATCTCGGCGAGGGCGGCCTCGAACCGGGTGTGGATCACCGCGTTGAGCCCGGGGTCGAGCTTCTCGATGCGGGCGATCGCCCGCTCGGTGACGGTACGGGCGTCGCACTCCCCGCTCCGTACGGCGGCGGCCGTGGCGACGGCGTCGGCGGGACGGTTTCCGGTGCCCATGCCCTCCACACCCCTCACGACCCTCACGCCCCTCACGCCACGTATCCGGCGGGCTTGCCCCAGGTCTCGCGCCGGGTGGTGCCGCGGTCGACCAGGACGCAGCGGGTGCCGGTGAAGTTGGTGGGCATGCATTTGTTGCAGTGGATGCACAGCGACGGCGTGGCGGCGTCCTCCCGCATGCGGTTGACGAGGTCGGGCTCCCGCAGCAGGGCGCGGGCCATGGCGACGAACTCGAAGCCCTCGCGCATCGCGAGGTCCATGACCGGTTTGCCGGTGATGCCGCCGAGCAGGATCATCGGGAGTTTCACCGCGGCGCGGATCTGCCGGGCGTCCTCCAGCAGGTAGGCGTCGCGGTAGGGGTAGCTGCGCAGGAACCGCTCGCCGACCATCTTGACGCCGAGCTTCATCGGCTGCGGCATGATCTCGGCGAACTCCCTGAGCGGGGCGTCGCCCTTGAAGAGGTACATCGGGTTGAGCAGGGAGCTGCCCGCGGTCATCTCCAGGGCGTCGACGGTGCCGTCCTGTTCGAGCCACTGCACCACGGGGATTGCCTCGTCGAGCCAGAAGCCGCCGGGGACCCCGTCGTCCATGTTCATCTTGGCGACGACCGCGATGCGCCCGCCGACCGCGTCGTGCACGGCCCGCATGATCTCCCGGGCGAAGCGGGCGCGCTTGTCGAGGCTGCCGCCGTAGGCGTCGGTGCGGTGGTTGACGCGGGGGCTGAGGAAGGAGCTGGCCAGGTAGTTGTGGCCCAGGTGCACCTCGACGGCGTCGAAGCCCGCCTCGACGGCGCGGCGCGCGGCCTCGGCGTGCGCCTCGGTGACGCGCCGGATGTCGTCGAGGGACGCCTCCTTCGCGAAGCTGAGGGTGGTGGCGTGGAAGTGCCGGGACGGCGAGAGTGCGGGCGCGCCGTTGCCCTTGGGGTTGGCGACGGGGCCGCCGTGCCCGATCTGCGCGGAGACGGCCGCGCCCTCGGCGTGCACGGCGTCGGTGAGGACCCGCAGGCCCGGCATCGCCTCGTCGGTCCAGTGGATCTGGTGCCGGTCGGTGCGTCCCTCCTTCGCGACCGCGCAGTACGCCACGGTGGTCATACCGACGCCGCCGCGGGCGTAGGCGACGTGGAAGTCGACGAGGTCCTTGGTGACCAGGGACTTGTGGCTGAGCCCCTCGTAGGTCGCGGCCTTGATGACGCGGTTGCGCAGCTCGACGGGGCCCAGTTTGGCGGGCGCCAGGACGTCGGGGGCGGCGGGTGCCGTGGCGGGGCTGCCGGGCGCGGCGGGGATCTCGGGGGCGGTCACGGGTGGTTCCTCCTGGGTTCGGCGTGGTGGCAGGCGATCCGGTGGCCGGGGCGGATCTCCCGCGGGGCGGGTTCCTCGGCGGCGCACCGTTCGGTGGCCAGCGGGCAGCGGGTGCGGAAGCGGCAGCCCGAGGGCGGGTTCAGGGGCGAGGGCAGTTCGGCGGCCCGTGTTTCGGCGGCGGGGGCCGCGGCGGGTACGGCGGAGCCGAGCTGGGCCTCGGGGAGGGAGGCGAGCAGCAGCCGGGTGTAGGGGTGGGCGGCCTCGTGCTGCATGCCGTCGGAGGGCAGTACCTCGCAGACCTTGCCGAGGTACATGACCATGACGCGGTCGCTGATGTTCTTCACCACGGACACGTCGTGGGCGATGAAGACCATGCTCAGCGCGCGCCGCCGGGTCGTCGTCTCCAGGAGGTTGAGGATCTGCGCCTGCACGGACACGTCGAGGCTGGAGACGGGTTCGTCGCAGATCAGCACCTCGGGGTCGAGCATGAGGGCGCGGGCGATGCAGACGCGCTGGCACTGGCCGCCGGAGAGTTCGTGCGGCCGGCGGTCCCGTACGGTCGCGGGGTCGAGGCCGACGTCGCGCAGGGCGGCGTCGACGCGGGCGTCCTTGTCGCGGGTGTCGTCGCCGGGGCCCCAGATCGACCGGCCCTCCCACACCAGGTCCTTGACCCGGCGGCGCGGGTTCAGGGCGGAGACCGGGTCCTGCATGATGATCTGCATCCGGGCGCGGGCGCGCCGCAGTGCGCGCGGGGCGAGGCCGGTGAGGGTGACGTCGCCGAGGCGGACGGTGCCCGCGTCGGGGGGCGGCAGCTGGATCAGGGAACGTCCGACGGTGGACTTCCCGCAGCCGGACTCGCCGAGGATGCCGAGCGTCTCCCCCGCCGCGACCGTGAGGCTGACGCCGGAGACGGCGTGCACCTTCTGTCCGCGTCCGGCGGGGAACTCGACGACGAGATCCGTCGCCGTCAGCGCGGGCGCGTCCCGGGTGGTGGTCATACGGCGGCCTCCTCGGCGGCGCCCAGCGGGTGGTGGCAGGCGACGAGCCCGCCGGCGTCGCGCTCACCGGCGTAGGCGGTCAGGTCCGGGGACTCGGTGGTGCAGCGGTCGGTCGCCGCGGCGCAGCGCGGGGCGAAGCGGCATCCGGCGGGCGGGTGCAGCAGGTTGGGCGGGCGGCCCTCGATGGCGGGCAGCAGTGTGTGCGGGGGCAGGTCCAGGCGCGGGATGGAGGCGATGAGGGCGCTGCTGTAGGGGTGGCGGGGCCGGTCGAAGACGGCGGCGGTGGCCGCGTACTCGACGAGGCGGCCCGCGTACATGACCGCGACGCGGTCGGTGCGGCCCGCGACGGTGGCGAGGTCGTGGCTGATGAGGACGGTCGCCATGCGCAGTTCCCCGGCGAGCGAGCGCAGCAGGTCGAGGATCTGCTTCTGCACGGTGACGTCGAGCGCGGTGGTGGGTTCGTCGGCGATGAGCAGCCGGGGACCGCAGGCGAGGGCCATGGCGATGACGACGCGCTGGCGCATGCCGCCGGACAGTTCGTGCGGGTACTGGCCGGCCCGGCGGGCGGGTTCGGGGATGCCGACCTGGCGGAGCAGGTCGACGGCCCGGTCCCGGGCGTCGGCGCGGCCGAGGCCGAGGTGCGGTCGGAGGCTCTCGGACAGGTGGACGCCGACCTTCTTGACCGGGTTGAGGGAGGTCATCGGGTCCTGGAAGACCATGGCGACCTCGGTGCCCCACAGGGCGCGCCGTCCGGCGGGGGTGAGGGCGTGGACGTCCCGGCCGCCGATCCGGACGGTGCCGGAGACGGTGGTGCCGGGGCCGTCGGTGATCAGGCCCATGAGGGTGCGGCCGAGCACGGACTTGCCGGAGCCCGACTCGCCGACGATGCCGAGGGTCTCGCCCTCGGACAGGGTCAGCGACACCCCGTCGACGGCCCTGACCTGGCCGCGGGGCGTGTGGAAGGCGGTGCGGACGTCGGTGGCGTCGAGCAGCACGGTCACAGTTTCACGCTCCTGGAGTCCCAGCGCCCGCGAGCCTTCTCGCCGACGATGTTGAAGGCGAACACGGTGAGGAAGAGGAAGGCGCCGGGCACGAGCACGATGTGCGGGTGTTCCTCGAAGACCCGGCCCTCCCCCTCGGCGATCATGTTTCCCCAGGTGGGTTCCGGGGGCTGGATGCCGAGGCCGAGGAAGCTGAGGGAGGCCTCGGCGACGATGAGCACCGAGATCATCACGACGGCCAGGGACAGCACGGGCAGCAGTACGTTGGGCAGCAGTTCGCGCAGCAGGATGCGGGAGCGGGTGGCGCCCATGGCCCGGGCGGCGACGACGAACTCCCGGTTGGCGTAGGCCATGGTGGTGGCGCGGGCCAGGCGCACCATGCCGGGGACGGTGAGCAGCGCCAGGGAGAAGGCGACGTTGCGCAGGTGCGGCTGGAGCACGGTGGCGAGGGCGATGAGCAGGATCAGCGGGGGCACGGCGAGCAGCGAGTTGGTGGCGATGCCCACCGCCCGGTCGACGCTCTTCTGGAAGTACCCGGCGACCATGCCGATCGCGCCGCCGACCACGGTGCCGAGGGCGACCGCGGACAGGGAGATGAGCAGGGAGGAGCGGGCACCGTAGAGGGAGCGGGCGAGCAGGTCGAGGCCGAAGGCGTTGGTGCCGAGGGGATGGCCGCCGGTGAACGTCGGGGTGGCGAAGACGGGTTCGGCGACGGTGCTCGCGACGTCGCGGTCCTCGGCGAGCGGCAGCCACGGCGCGCACAGGATGGCGAGGCCGAGCAGCAGCAGCCAGGCCGCGCCGAACCAGAACACCACGTCGAAGCCGGGCCCCGCCCACACCTTGCCGAGCCGGGAGGCCCCGGCGAGGAGCAGGCCGAGGCCGAGCAGCGCGACGGCGGCCTTGGCGGGCGTGACGAGTTGGGGCGTGGTCGCGCCGAACACCAGCAGGAGCAGGCCGACGACGGCGAGGGCGGCGCCGGTGAGCAGGGGCGGCGGGAAGGCGGTCCGCGTGCGCGGAGCGAGGTCAGACATGGACACGTCGCGTCCTCGGGTCGAGGTAGCCGTAGGAGAGGTCGATGCCGGCGTTGATCACCACGTAGATCACGGCGATGGTGAGCACGGCGCCCTGGACCATCGGGTAGTCGCCCTGGCCGGCGGCGTTGACGATCAGGGTCCCCATGCCGGGCAGCGAGAAGAGGTACTCGACGACGACGGTGGAGCCGATCAGCCGGCCGAGGCTGAGGCCGAGCAGGGTGACCAGGGAGAACGAGGAGGGGCGCAGGGCGTCGGTGAACAGGACGCGCAGCGGGTGCATGCCCTTGGCGCGGGCGGCGAGGATGTAGTCCTCGCGCAGCGTGACGATCAGGTCGCCGCGCAGCACCCGGGTGAACATGGCGAGTTCGGCCAGGGCGACGGTCAGTGCGGGCAGGAAGGCGTGGTGCAGATTGCCCAGCAGGTCGCCGTCGCCGATCCGCACCCACTCGGAGCGCGGGAAGAGGCCGGCCGAGTTGACCAGGACGAGGATCAGCAGCAGTCCGGCCAGGAAGCTGGGCACGGACAGGACGCCGAAGGTACCGGCGCCGATGATCCGGTCGGCCGCCGAGCCCTCCCGGTAGGCCGACCACATGGCCAGCGGCACCGCGATCAGCAGGGCGATGAGGAGTCCCAGAGCGGCGATCTCGAAACTGACGGGCAGGGCGGACAGCACCCGGTCGGTGACGTCGCTCTGCGGCGGGACGACGGAGCGGCCGAGGTCGCCGGTGAGCGCGCCGCCGAGCCAGTCGAGGTAGCGGGTGACCAGGGGCTGGTCGAGGCCGAGTTCGGTGCGCAGCGCGGCGTACTCGGAGGGCGCCCGGCCGGCGCCCAGGATGTCTACGGCGGGGTCGCCGGGCATCAGGACCACCAGGGAGAAGACCCCGATGCTCGCGATGAACAGCACGCCGAGGAGTTCCAGCAGCCGCAGGGCCGGCCGGCGCAGCGCGGCGACACTCATGGTTCCTCCAGATCTCGGCCCGGCGGCACCGCCGGGCCCGGGGCCGCGGGGGTCACTTGCCGATCCAGGCCTCGCCGAAGAGGGCCATGTACTCGTCGGTCGGCACGATGCCGTGCACGTTCTCGCCCCAGGCGGTGAGGGCGGCGCTGGCACCGAGGTTGATGAGCGGGACGTCCTCGTTGAACAGGGTCTGGATGTCGTCGAGGACGCGCTGGGTCTCCGCCTCGTCGGTCGCTCCCTGGAGCTCGACGAGGAGCTGGTCCATCTTCGGGTTGGCGTAGCCGCCGGGGTTGCCGTAGCTCTTGGAGTTCAGGACGCTCTGGAGGCGGTGGTAGGGGTCGCTCTCGGAGACGCTGGCCGCGCCGCGGCTGAGGTCGAAGTCGTGTTCCACGTAGGTCTTCGAGGTGCGGTCGGCGATGGAGGAGACGAGGTCGAGTTCCACCTTGAAGCCGACGCGTTCCAGCATCGCCTTGGTGACGACGGCCTTGGCCCGGGAGACGGGGTCGGTGCCGTCCATGTAGGTGACGGTGCCGTCGTAGCCGTCCTTCTTGGCTTCGGCGAGGAGCTTCTTCGACTGTTCGAGGTCGATGCCGAGGGGCTTCACGTCGGAGTGCCGGCGCGACTCGGGCGGGAAGATCTCCTGACCGGGCAGCCCCTTGCCGTCGTAGGCGCGTTCGGTGTCGAGGGCGGGGTCGAGAGCGAGGGCCATGGCCTTGCGGACCCTGAGGTCGGCGCCGGGGCGGCCCTCGCGGGTGTTGACGACGACCATGTTGCCGAGGCTGGTCAGGGTCAGTTCACCTGGATGGCCGGCCTCGACCGCCTCGTCGACCACGTCCGGGCTGCGCATGTACACCACGTCGGCGGTGCCGTCGTCGAGTGCCTCCAGCTTGGCCCGGTCGGACTGCGGCCAGGTGAAGCGGAGCGCGTCGAGGTAGGGCTCGCCCTTCCAGTAGTTCTTGTTCGCCTTGAGGACCATCTCTTCCTGGGGCTTGTACGAGCCCAGGGTGAAGGCTCCGGCTCCGATGGGCCGGAACTTCTTCCCGGCGTGGGCGGCGGGCGCCACGATCATGCCGGGGGCCTGGGCGAGCATGGCGGGGAAGGTGGCCCACGAGTTGCGGAGGGTGAAGACGACGGTGGAGGCGCCCTTGGCCTCCATCTTCGCGAGGTTCGGGGCGAGCAGGGCGGTGTCGGCGCCCTTGTTCTCCTGGTACCACGTGATGCTGCCGATCACGGCCTTCGCGTCGAGCGGGGTGCCGTCGGAGAACTCGACGCCGTCGCGCAGGGTGAGGGTCCAGGTCTTGGCGTCGTCGCTGGAGGTCAGGGACTTCGCCAGCCAGGGCTCGTACTCGTGGGTGGCGGTGTCGTAGCGCATGAGGACGTCGTAGACGGCGGCGAGCGCGGAGCCGCCGGAGGCGCCGGTGGCGTAGGTGGCGGCGGGGCTGAGGCTGCGGGCCTCGGCGTAGTCGGCGAAGTGCAGGGTGCCGCCGCGGACGGGCTCGCCGCCCGCGGGCTGCTTGCCGACCTTGCCGAACGTGTAGCGGCCGCGTTCGGCCTTCTGCCGCGTGCCGCTGTCGCTGCCCCCGTCGTCCGGTGAGACGCACGCGGAGGTGAGCATCGCCGCGGCGGCCAGGGCTGCGGCGAGGCGGGCTCGCGCCCGTGGTGCTCGCTTCATGTGTTCCTCCAGTAGTCCGGTGGGGGGAAGCGGTGGTGGTCCGGAGCCGGACCGGGTGGGTGGATGCCCGGCCGGTGGGTGGAAGCCGGACCGGGTGGATGGGAGCCGGACCGGGTGGGTGGAAGCCGGATCGGGTGGGTGGACGCTACGGCCGGCGAAATCCGGCCGACGTGACGCATCCCACTGACCGGGAGCCGGGAGGGCGGGCTCCGGCGCGGGTGGGGCGGCCGTGCCACGTCCGGCCGGGCCGTGGCACGGTGTCCCAGTGACCGGAACCGGCCGGGGAGCGATCCCCGGTCCGCGCCGAGACTGAGCCCGACCGCGGTCCCAGTGAGGTTCCCGACGCACCAGGAGTCCCGATGCCCAGCGACACGGATCACCGCTCTGCCGCCCTCGCCCGCGTGGCCGCGCTCACCGGCCCGGGCGGCCGGTTCGAGCTCGCCGAAGACGACGTGCTGGGCGCCCGGCTGCCGGTCTTCACCCACCGGCAGCGGGCCCTGCACGAGGTGCTGCACGCCTCCGTCGCGCACGCCGACCGCGACTACATCGTCACCGCGGACCGCCGGATCACCTTCGCCTCCCACGCGGCCCGGGTCGCCTCGCTGGCCCGGGTGCTGCGCGAGGAGTACGGCGTCGCCAAGGGGGACCGGGTGGCCATCGCCGCCGCGAACTCCCCGGAGTGGATCGAGACCTTCTGGGCCACCGTGTCGATCGGGGCGGTGGCGGTCGGGTTCAACGCCTGGTGGTCACCGCGCGAGATGACCCACGGGGTGGCGAACGCCGAGCCGTCGCTGGTGGTGGCCGACGCCCGGCAGTCGCCGAAGCTGGCCGGCTGCGGAGTGCCGGTGGTGTCCCTGGAGGACGACGTGCCCCGCTTTGCGGTGGCCCACCCGGACTCGCCGCTGCCGTCCGCCGACGTCGCCGAGGACGATCCGGCGGTCATCCTCTACACCTCGGGCACCTCGGGCCGTCCCAAGGGCGCCGTGCACACCCACCGCAACCTGCTGGCGGTCGTGGAGTACCACCGGCTGAACGACGCCCTGCTGCACGAGTTCGGCGACCCGCTGACCGCCGAGGACCGGGTCTACCTGCTCACCCTGCCGCTGTTCCACATCGCCAGCCTGCACAACCTCGCCGTGCCGCGGCTCGCGACGGGCAGCCGGATCGCGCTGCACCAGGGCGCGTTCGACGTGGACGCGGTCCTCGCCATGGTCGAGCGGGAACGCGTCACCAACTGGGGCGCGGTGCCCACGATGGCGCACCGGCTGCTCGAACACGGCGGCGCGGACCGGTACGACACGTCGTCGCTGACGGCGTTCGCGCTGGCCTCGGCGCCGTCGACGACGGCGTTCAAGGAGCGGCTGCGGCGCGAGCTGCCGTTCGCGAAGGACTCGCTCGTGGACAGCTACGGGCTCACCGAGTCCTGTACGGCGATCGCGGCGGCGAACCCGCGGGAGCTGGCGGCCGCCCCCGGCACCCTGGGCCGGCCGGTGACCGGCGTCCGGCTGGAGATCCGCGACCCGCTCGGCGAGGTCCTCGGCGAGGGCGAGGAGGGCGAGGTGTGGGTGCGCAGCATGTACAACATGCTGGGCTACTGGCGCGATCCCGGGGCCACCGCCGACACCATCGGCGCGGACCGCTGGCTGCGCACCGGTGACCTGGGGTGCCTGCGCGAGGGCCGGCTGTTCCTGGTCAGCCGCCGCTCGGACCTGATCATCCGGGGCGGTGAGAACATCTACCCGGCCGAGATCGAGACGGTGCTGGTCGAGCACCCGGACGTGGCGGAGTGCCTCGTCATCGGGACACCGCACCCCGATCTGGGCCAGGAGGTGGCCGCGGTCGTGGTGCTCCGGCCGGGGGCGGAGGTCACGGAGGAGGCGCTGCGGGAGTACGCGGCGAAGGAACTGGCCTACTTCAAGGTGCCCCGCCGCTGGCGGCTGACCACCGAGGCGCTGCCGCGCAACGCCACGGGCAAGGTGATCCGGCACTCGGTACGGCTCTGAAGGGCCCGGAGCGCGGAGTACGCAGGGCCCCGGTCGCTGTACGCGGCCGGGGCCCTCCGCGGTGCCGGGTGGGTGTCCCGGACGCCGGGGTGCGTGCCTCGTGGGGTCAGAAGTGCGCGGGGGCGCGGAGCGTCGCCTCGGCGCCTCCGTCGACGTAGAGGACCTGTCCGGTGATGTGGGTGTTGTCGTCACCGGCCAGGAAGAGGACGGCCCGCGCCACGTCCTCCGGCCGGAGGTAGCCGTTGAGCGGCATCGGGACGGCGGCGTCCATGACCTCCTTCATCGCGGGGTCGTCGAAGAGGCCCGCGCTCATGGGGGTGAGCACGATGCCGGGCGCGACGACGTTCACGGGGATGCCGGCGTCGGCCCAGCCCTCGGCGACGGCGGTGCGCCGTGCCCACTGGGCGAGCGCCGCCTTGGACGAGGGGTAGAGCCGGCGCGCGTGGCCGTCGGCGACGGCGCGTGAGGCATGGGCGAGGGCCTTGTCCTCGTCGGCGGCCAGGCAGGCGGCGACGACGTCCGGGTCGGTGGGCTGGGTGCCCGAGATGGAGCCGATGACGACGACGCGGGGCTGCAGGGCGGCGGCGAGGGCCGGGCGGAGCGCCGTGACGAACTCGGTGGTGCCGAAGTAGTTGACGGTGACCATCGCGGTGCCGGGCACGGAGGTGCCGGCGCAGGTGACGACCGCGTCCACGACCCCGCCGGCCGCCTCGGCCGCCGCGGCGGCGGCAGCGGCACGGCCCCGCGGGGTGGACAGGTCGGCGTCGATCTCGCCACCGCGCAGATCGACGCCGATGACGCGGTCGCCCCGGGCGCGCAGGAGATCGGTGAGGGCGGCGCCGATCCCGGAACCGGAACCGGTGACGACGACGTTGCGGGGCATGAGGGACTCCTCGGATCGGCCGGTGAAGTGCGGGCACGCTAGTCGGCCCGCCCGCGCGAGGTCCCATCCACTCCCGGTGACCGGGCTGCGGGGGCGAGCAGGAGGCGGCAGGCCAGCCGGATGCCGTCCTGCGCGTCCTGGGGCGAGGAGCGCTCGTACAGGACGGTGACGAGCAGTCCGTACCAGGCCTGCTGCAGCAGACGGGCCACGCGGCGGTCCCGCTCGGTGGGGTGGCTGACGCCCGCCGTGCGCAGCATCAGATCGGCGAGGAGCTCGTCGGTGCGGCGGGCCGGGCCGCCACCGTTGTCGTCGACGGGTGCGGCGTTGTTGGCCCGCATCATCGCGAGGGCCAGCAGCGGCTGTTCGAAGAGCTGTCGGCTCGCCCCGGTGAGCAGGTCGGTCACGGCCTCCAACGGTCCGGTGCCCGGCGGTGGGGGCGGTGTCTCGGCGTCGAGCCGGAGTACCTGGGCGTGCATGACGGCGGCGAACAGGTGGGTCTTGGAGGGGAAGTAGCGGTAGAGAGTGGCGATCGCGACGCCGGACTCCCTGGCCACGTCCTGCATCTGCACCCGGTCGAGCCCGTGTGCCGCGCCGAGCCGTGCCGCGCTCCGCAGGATCCGGGCGTGACGCTGGCGCTGCTTGGCCGAGGTGGGGTGCGCGGGGGTTCTCTCGCCGCTCGTTCGGGGCACGGTCCGGGCGTCCTTCCGTCGGCCGCCGATGCTTTCGCGTGCCGTGCGGGTGCGGTGCGCGGCGTTCCGGTCAGTGGGATCCGGCCGCCTGCGGCGCGGGGCGCGGACTTGGATGGCCCTTCCCCTCCGTCTGCTCGCGTCCGAGAGAGGTGCCCCCATGCGGATCGGCATCACCAGTCCCGTCGTCACGGCCGTGCCCGGTGTCCACTCCCCGTGGGAGCGCGCTGCCGGCATCGAGGAGCTGGGGGCGGTCGCCGAGGCCGCCGACCGGCTCGGTTTCCACCACCTGACGTGTTCGGAGCACGTGGCGGTGCCCGTGGACGTCGCCGAGCAGCGGGGCGGGACCTACTGGGATCCGCTCGCCACCTTCGGGTACCTCGCCGCCCGCACCCGCCGTATCCGGCTCGCCACCCAGGTCCTGGTGTTGGGCTACCACCACCCGCTGGCCCTCGCCAAGCGCTACGGCACGCTGGACCGGATCTCCGGCGGGCGGCTCGTGCTCGGGCTGGGGGTCGGCAGCCTGGAGGAGGAGTTCCGGCTGCTCGGCGCGGCCTTCGAGGGGCGCGGCGGGATCGCCGACGACGCCCTGGCGGCGCTGCAGGCCTCACTGTCCCGCCGTGAACCGGCCTATCACGGGGAGCACTTCGACTACGAGGGGTTCGTGGTGGAGCCGCACGCCGTGCAGGAGACGGTGCCCCTGTGGATCGGCGGTCGCACTCTTCGTTCGCTGCGGCGGGCGGTGGCGTACGGGAACGGCTGGGTGCCGTTCGGGCTGCCGCTGGACCGGCTGCGCGAGATGGTCGACGCGGCGTCATTGCCGGAGGGCTTCGAGGTGGTGCTGAGTGCGGGGCGCCCGCTGGATCCGTCCGGCGACGCGGACGCGGCGGCGCGGGCGCTGCGCGCGGTGTCCGAGGCGGGGGCGACACTGGTGAGCGTGTCGCTGGCGGCCGAGTCGGCGGCCCACTACGTGGAGCAGTTGGAGGCGCTGGCGGACATCGCGGGCGTCGCGGCGGGCGAGGGGGCGGCGGCGTGAGCGAGCGGCTGCCGGACGACGTCGAAGCGCGGCTGCGGCGTCTGGAGGACGAGCGGGACATCGCCCGGATGATGGCCTCGTACGGGCCGCTGGTCGACGGCGGCGACGCGGACGGTGTCGCCGCGCTGTGGGCACCGGAGGGTGTCTACGACATCGACGAGCTCTTCCTCGCGGGCCGGGAGCAGATCGCCGGGATGGTGCGGTCCGCCGCGCACCGGGGCTGGATCCGGCAGGGCTGCGCGCACGTCGTGGGACCGCCGCACATCACGGTCGACGGCGACGAGGCGGTCGCGGTGTGCCACTCGCTGATGGTGGTGCACGAGGAGGGCCGGTACGTGGTCCGCCGGGCCACCGCCAACCACTGGCGGCTGCGCCGTACGGACTCCGCCGCCGGGTGGGAGGTGGTCACCCGCACCAACCGCGTCCTGGACGGCCGCCCCGAGTCCCCGGCGCTGCTGGCGGGCGGGGTGCGCGGGGAGCGGGCGGCCCAAGGCTGACCGGTTTGCCCGCGGAACGGGGCGGTGACGGCTCGTCACCGCCCCGTTCCGCGTCGTGCGGCCCGGTCAGCGGGCGCCGTACACCGGCTGGGGCGTCTCGGCGGCGGCCAGGAGCCTGGTCGCCGTCTCCCCCGCCTCGGCCGGGGTCCAGCGGGCGCCCTTGTCGGCGGTGGGGCCCGGGCGCCAGCCCTCCATCACGGTGATGCGGCCCGCCTCCGCCTCGAAGACCCGGCCGCTCACCCCGGCCGAGGCCGCCGAGCCGAGCCACACGACCAGCGGCGACACGTTCTCCGGGGCCATCGCGTCGAAGCCGCCCGCGCCGGGCGCCGCCATGGTCTCGGCGAAGGTGTCCTCGGTCATCCTGGTGCGGGCGGCCGGGGCGATCGCGTTGACCTGGACGCCGTAGCGGCCCATCTCGGCGGCGGCCACCAGGGTGAGTCCGACGATGCCCGCCTTGGCCGCGGAGTAGTTGCCCTGGCCGACGCTGCCCAGCAGGCCCGCTCCGGAACCGGTGTTGATCACGCGCGCATCGGGGACGCGGCCCGCCTTGGCCTCGGCGCGCCAGTGCGCCGCCGCGTGCTTCAGCGGCAGGAAGTGGCCCTTGAGGTGGACGCGCAGCACCGCGTCCCAGTCGTCCTCGTCCAGGTTCACCAGCATCCGGTCGCGCAGGAATCCGGCGTTGTTGACCAGGGTGTCGAGCCGGCCGAAGGAGTCGAGGGCGGCGGCGACGAGGGAGGCCGCGCCGTCGCCGGTGGCGATGTCGCCGCCGTGCGCGACGGCCTCGCCGCCGGCCGCGCGGATCTCCTCGACGACCCGCTGGGCGGGGCCGCCGCCCGTGCCTGAGCCGTCGAGGCCCACGCCGAGGTCGTTGACGACGACTTTCGCGCCCTCGGCGGCGAACGCCAGGGCGTGCGCGCGGCCGAGCCCGCGGCCCGCGCCGGTGACGGCGACGACGCGGCCGGCGCACAGGGCGGTCGGTGAGGTCATGAGGGTGTCCTTTCGGGTGGGGCCGGGGGCGGGGCCCTACCGCTCAGTGGCACGGGGCACTCCCCCGGCGTTCGCATCACTGCTACCTTCTGCCTAACAAACGTTTGGTGGAAAGGTAGCTGATCTGCTCATGGGTGTCTCCGCCTCCGCCCCGCAAAAGGGCGTCGCCGTCGTCACCGTGGACTTCCCCCCGGTCAACGCCCTGCCCGTGCGGGGCTGGTACGAGCTGGCCGCCGCGGTGCGCGCCGCGGGTTCCGATCCCGAGGTGCGCTGCGTGGTGCTCACCGCCGAGGGCCGCGGGTTCAACGCGGGCGTGGACATCAAGGAGATGCAGCGCACGGAGGGGCACGGCGCGCTGATCGGGGCCAACCGGGGCTGCTTCGAGGCGTTCGCCGCGGTCTACGAGTGCGAGGTGCCGGTGGTGGCCGCCGTGCACGGCTTCTGCCTGGGCGGCGGCATCGGCCTGGTCGGCAACGCGGACGCGATCGTGGCGTCCGACGACGCGACCTTCGGGCTGCCGGAGCTGGACCGCGGCGCGCTCGGCGCGGCCACGCACCTCGCCCGGCTGGTCCCGCAGCACCTGATGCGGGCCCTGTACTACACCTCCCGCACCGCCACGGCCGAGGAACTGCACCGGCACGGCTCGGTGTGGCGCGTGGTTCCGCGCGAGGAACTGCGTCCGGCCGCGCTGGAGTTGGCGGGCGAGATCGCCGCCAAGGACGGACACCTGATCCGGCTGGCCAAGGCCGCCATCAACGGCATCGACCCCGTCGACGTACGCCGCAGCTACCGCTTCGAGCAGGGCTTCACCTTCGAGGCCAACCTCAGCGGCGTCGCCGACCGCGTGCGCGACACCTTCGGCACAGACACCTCCGGCACCTCCGGCACCCACACATCCGGCACGGACAAGGAGCAGCGAGCGTGACCCAGGACAAGACGATGACGGCGGACGACGTCGTCGGCCGGCTGCGCAGCGGCATGACGATCGGCATCGGCGGCTGGGGCTCGCGCCGCAAGCCGATGGCCCTGGTACGGGCGCTGCTGCGCTCGGACGTCACCGATCTGACCGTGGTGTCGTACGGCGGTCCCGACGTCGGCATGCTGGCGGCCGCCGGGAGGATCCGCAAGCTGGTCGCGGCCTTCGGCACCCTGGACTCGATACCCCTGGAGCCGCACTTCACCGCCGCCCGGCAGCGCGGGGCGTTCGAGATGGTGGAGCTGGACGAGGCGATGCTCATGTGGGGCCTGACCGCCGGGGCGCAGCGGCTGCCGTTCATCCCGGTACGGGCCGGGCTCGGATCGGACGTGATGAAGGTCAACCCCTCACTGCGCACGGTCCGTTCGCCCTACGACGACGGTGAGGAGCTGGTGGCGGCACCGGCCCTGCGTCTGGACGCGGCGCTGGTCCACCTCAACCGGGCCGACGCGCAGGGCAACGGCCAGTACCTGGGCCCGGACCCGTACTTCGACGACCTGTTCTGCGAGGCCGCCGACCACGCGTACGTCTCCTGCGAGCGGATCGTGGACACGGCGGACCTGCTGAAGGAACACGGCCCGCAGACCCTGCTGGTGAAACGTCTGTTCGTGGACGGTGTGGTGGAGACGCCGAACGGCGCGCACTTCACCTCCTGCGTCCCCGACCACGACCGTGACGAGGACTTCCAGCGCGCCTACGTCCAGGCCGCCCGCGACCCCGAGGCGTGGCAGGCGTTCGAGGCGCGGTTCCTGTCCGGGGACGAAGCCGCCTACCAGGCCGCCGTCGCGGCGTTCCACCAGGGCCGGCAGGGCCAGCAGGGCCAGCAGGAGGAGGAAGCATGAGCGTCACCGAGACCGGCCTGCCGGCCGCGACCCGCGCCGAGTACTGCGTGGTGGCCTGCGCCGAGGCCTGGCGCGGCGACGGGGAGGTGCTCGCCAGCCCGATGGGCACCGTCCCGGCCATCGGGGCGCGGCTGGCGAAGCTCACCTTCGCGCCGGACCTGCTGCTGACCGACGGGGAGGCGCTGCTCATGGCGGACGTCCCGGCGGTCGGCGAGCGGCCGGGGGCCGTGGAGGGCTGGCTGCCGTTCCGCCAGCACCTGGCGCTGACGGCCACCGGCCGACGGCACGTGATGATGGGTGCGAGCCAGCTCGACCGCCACGGCAACCAGAACATCTCCTGCATCGGCGACTGGGCCCGCCCCACCCGGCAGTTGCTCGGCGTGCGCGGGGCACCGGTCAACACGCTCAACAACCCGACGAGTTACTGGGTGCCGAAGCACTCGGCGCGGGTGTTCGTCGAGCGCGTCGACATGGTCAGCGGCGTCGGGTACGACCGGGCCGCCGCGGCCGGTAACGCCGCGACCCGCTACCACCGCATCCCCGAGGTCGTCACCAACCTCGGCGTCTTCGACTTCGAGACCCCCGACCGCACGATGCGGCTGCGCTCCCTGCACCCCGGGGTCACCGTCGAGCAGGTCACCGGGGCCACCGGCTTCGCCCTGACGGTCCCCGCCGAGGTGCCCTTCACCCGGGAGCCGACCGAGGCGGAGCTGCGGCTGATCCGCGAGGTCGTCGACCCGAAGGGGCTGCGGGAGCGGGAGGTCCCGGCGTGAGCGCGGCGGGCGACAAGTCGTTCGCGACGCCGCTCACCGAGCTGACCGGGGTGCGCTACCCGATCGTGCAGACCGGGATGGGCTGGGTGGCCGGTCCCCGGCTGGTGTCCGCCTCCGCCGAGGCGGGGGCGCTCGGCATCCTCGCCTCCGCGACGATGTCCGTGGAGCAGCTGCGGGCGGCGGTGCGGGAGGTCAAGTCCCGTACGGATGCGCCGTTCGGCGTCAATCTGCGGGCGGACGCCGGGGACGCGGCGGACCGGGTGCGGGTCATCGTCGACGAGGGGGTGCGGGTGGCGTCCTTCGCGCTCGCCCCGTCCAAGGAGCTGATCGCGCGGCTCAAGGACGCCGGTGTCGTCGTCATCCCCTCGGTCGGCGCCCGGCGGCACGCGGAGAAGGTCGCCGCGTGGGGCGCGGACGCGGTGATGGTGCAGGGCGGCGAGGGCGGCGGGCACACCGGGAACGTGGCCACGTCGGTGCTGCTCCCCCAGGTCGTGGACGCCGTGGGCATCCCGGTGATCGCGGCGGGCGGCTTCCGCGACGGGCGCGGTCTGGTGGCCGCGCTCGCCTACGGGGCGGCCGGCATCGGCATGGGCACCCGCTTCCTGCTCACCTCCGACAGCACCGTCCCGGCGGAGGTCAAGGCGAAGTACCTGGCCGCCACGGTCAAGGACGTCACGGTCACGACGAAGGTCGACGGCATGCCGCACCGCATGCTGCGCACCGCGATGGTCGACTCGCTGGAGCGGACCGGCCGCCTGACGTCGAGCCTGCGTGCGCTGCGGCACGCCGCGGCGTTCCGGAAGGAGACGGGCGCGAGCTGGCCGAGGCTGGTGCGGGACGGACTGGCGATGAAGCACGGCAAGGAACTGACCTGGGGCCAGGTGCTGCTGGCCGCCAACACCCCGATGCTGCTCAAGGCCTCGATGGTCGAGGGGCGCACGGACATCGGGGTGATGGCCTCGGGTCAGGTGGCGGGCCTGATCGACGACCTGCCGTCCTGCACGGAACTGGTCGAGCGCATCATGGACGAGGCGCAAGCCACGCTGAAGTCGCTTCCTCAGTAGGCCACTTGGGCTCATGCGCAAAAGAGGAGGGGGCGGCCCGGAGATGATCCGGACCGCCCCCTCCCGCATGTGCCTCAGAGGCGTTCGATGATGGTGACGTTGGCGAGTCCGCCGCCCTCGCACATGGTCTGCAGGCCGTAGCGGCCGCCGGTGCGCTCCAGTTCGTGCAGCAGGGTCGTCATCAGCTTGGTGCCGGTGGCGCCGAGCGGGTGGCCGAGGGCGATGGCGCCGCCGTTGACGTTGACGCGGTCCGGGTCGGCGCCGGTCTCCTTGAGCCAGGCCAGGACTACGGGTGCGAAGGCCTCGTTGATCTCGACCAGGTCGATGTCGTCGATGGACATCCCGGCCTTCTTCAGGGCGTACGCCGTCGCCGGGATCGGCGCCGACAGCATGCGGATGGGGTCCTCGCCACGCACCGACAGGTGGTGGACGCGGGCGCGCGGGGTCAGTCCGTGTTCGGCGACGGCCCGTTCGGAGGCGATGAGCAGCGCGGAGGCGCCGTCGGAGACCTGGGAGGACACCCCGGCGGTCAGCCGGCCGCCATCGACGACCGGCTTCAGGGCCGCCATCTTCTCCAGCGAGGTGTCGCGGCGCGGGCCCTCGTCGCGGGTCACGTCGCCGTAGGCCACGGTCTCGCGGTCGAAGCGGCCCTCGTCGACGGCGTGGGCGGCCCGCTGGTGCGAGCGCAGCGCGAACCGTTCCATGTCCTCGCGGGAGATGTCCCAGTTCCGGGCGATGAGTTCGGCGCCGTGGAACTGGTTGACGGGCGCGTCGCCGTAGCGGGCGCGCCAGCCCTCGGAGCCCGCGTAGGGGCCGTCGGTGAGGCCGAGGGGTTCGGCGGCCTGGCGGCTGGCGAAGGCGATGGGGATCATCGACATGTTCTGGGTGCCGCCCGCGACGACCAGGTCCTGGGTGCCGGAGAGCACGCCCTGGGCGGCGAAGTGGACGGCCTGCTGGGAGGAGCCGCACTGCCGGTCGACGGTGGTGCCGGGCACCTCCTCGGGCAGGCCGGCGGCGAGCCACGCGGTGCGGGCGATGTTCCCGGCCTGCGGTCCCACGGTGTCCAGGCAGCCGAGGACGACGTCGTCGACGGCGGCCGGGTCGATGCCCGTGCGCTCGACCAGCGCCTTGAGGACGTGCGCCCCGAGGTCGGCGGGGTGGACGGCGGACAGTCCGCCCCGGCGCCGGCCGACCGGGGTGCGGACCGCTTCGACGATGTAGGCCTCGGCCATGACAGTGCTCCTTGGTGGTGGATCGGGGGTGGGCCGGGGGCGTCAGCCGCGCGGGGTGATGCCCTCCAGGACCATGGACAGGTACTGCCGGGCGATCTCCTCCGGGCTGTGGGTGCCGCCGGGGCGGTACCAGGAGGCGGCCACCCAGACGGTGTCGCGCACGAACCGGTAGACGAGCCGCACGTCGAGGTCGCCGCGGAAGACCTGCTCGGCGACGCCGCGTTCCAGGGTGCGCAGCCAGGCGTTCTCGAACTTCACCTGGGAGTCGGCGAGGTAGCCGAAGCGCGGCTGGGCGGAGAGGTGCCGGGACTCCTTCTGGTAGATGGCGACCGCGGGACCGTGCCGGTCGATCTGCCGGAAGGACTCGGTGACGAGGGCCTCGATGGTCTCCCGCGGCCCGAGTCCGGCGGCGAGCACGGTGTCGTAGCCGGCCCACAGCTCGTCCAGGAAGGCGGTGAGGATCTCGTCGAGCATCGACTCCTTGGAGTCGAAGTGGTAGTAGAGGCTGCCCGCGAGCATCCCGGCGGCGTCGGCGATACGGCGGACGGTGGTGGCGTTATAGCCCTGGTCGGCGAAGACCTGGGCGGCGGTGGCAAGGATCTCGGCGCGGCGCTCGGCGGCGGAGGACGAGGGGGTGGACGACGAGGACGTGGACGACGAGGTGGACGACGACGAGGCTGAGGAGTTGCTCTTCATCCGCTCATGCTCTCTGACTGCTGACGGAAACCGTCTCACCGGTCATGTACGACGCGTAGCCGCTGGCCAGGAAGACGATGACGTTGGCGATCTCCCACGGCTCGGCGTACCGGCCGAATGCCTCGCGTTCGGTGAGCGTGGCAAGGAGTTCGGGGGTGGTGACCTTCACCAGGTGGGGGTGCATGGCGAGGCTCGGGGCGACGGCGTTGACCCGGACGCCGAAGTCGGCGGCCTCCAGGGCGGCGCACCGGGTGAGTGCCATCACCCCGGCCTTGGCGGCGGCGTAGTGGGCCTGGCCGCGCTGGGCGCGCCAGCCGATGACGGAGGCGTTGTTCACGACGACACCTCCCTCGCCGTCCTGCTCCTTGAACCGGCGCAGGGCGGCCCGAGTGCAGCGGAAAGTGCCGTTGAGAGTGACGTCCAAGACCTTGGCCCACTGGTCGTCGGTCATGTCTACGAGGTCGGCGGTGCCGCCGAGTCCGGCGTTGTTGACGACGACGTCGAGACCGCCGTGGCGTTCGGCGGCGAGCGCGAACAGGGCGTCGACCTGCCGTTGGTCGGTGACGTCGCAGCGCAACGAGGCCACGCGGTCGGCGCCGAACTCCTCGGCGAGGGCGTCGGTACTCTCTCGCAGACGCCGTTCGTGGGCGTCGCCGATGACGACGCGGGCGCCCTCCTCCAGGAACCGGCGGGCGGTGGCGCCGCCGATCCCGGCACCGGCGGCGGCGGTGATGACGGCGGTGCGCCCGGCCAGGAGCGAGTGCCCCGGCACATACGGTGGGGGCTTCGGGGTCACGGGCGGGCCTCCTTGGGCAGGCCGAGGACGCGCTCGGCGATGATGTTGCGCTGGATCTCGTTGGACCCGGCGTAGATGGTGTCGGAGCGGGAGAAGAGGAACAGCCGCTGCCAGTCGTCGAGGTCGTAGGGCTCACCGGCGGCGAGCATGCCGCCCGCGCCGCACACGTCCATGGCGAGTTCGCCCAGTTCGCGGTGCCAGGTGGCCCAGAAGATCTTGCCGATGGACGCCTCGGGGCCGGGTGCGCCGGACGCGACGCCGTCGAGCATGCGCAGGGCGTTGCAGCGGATGGTCTCCAGGCCCGTCCAGGCGCGGGCGAGCCGGTCGCGGATCAGCGGGTCGTCCGCGGCGCCGTTGCGTTTGGCCGTCTCTACGAGGGTCTCCAGTTCGCGCCGGAAGCCCACCTGCTGGCCCAGGGTGGAGACCCCGCGTTCGAAGCCGAGGGTGGCCATCGCCACGCGCCAGCCGTCGCCGGGGGCGCCGACGATGTGGTCGGCGCGGGTGCGGGCGCCGTCGAAGAACACCTCGTTGAACTCGGAGGTGCCGGTCAGCTGGGTGATGGGGCGGACCTCGACGCCGGGCTGGTCCAGCGGGACCAGGAGGTAGGACAGGCCGTGGTGGCGCCGCGACCCGGGTTCGGTGCGGGCGACGACGAAGCACCACTGGGACTCGTGGGCCAGTGACGTCCAGATCTTCTGCCCGGTGACCACCCAGTGGTCGCCGTCACGTACGGCGCGGGTGCGTACGCCTGCCAGGTCGGACCCGGCGTCGGGCTCGCTGTAGCCCTGGCACCACAGTTCCTCGGCGGCGACGATCGGCGGCAGGAACCTGGCCCGCTGCTCGGGGGTGCCGAAGGCGATCAGGGTGGGGCCGAGCAGCTGCTCGGCGATGTGGTTGACCCGGGCGGGCGCGTCGGCCAGGGCGTACTCCTCGTGGAAGGCGACCTGCTGTTCGAGGGTCGCGCCCCTGCCGCCGTACTCCTCGGGCCAGCCGACGCAGGTCCAGCCGGCGGCGGCCATGTGCCGTTCCCACTCCAGCCGTTCGGCGAAGACCTCGTGCTCACGCCCCGGGCCGCCGCGGCCCCGCAGGGCGGCGAAGGCACCGGTGAGGTGGGTGGCCAGCCAGCCACGGATCTCGGCGCGGAACTCCTCGACGCTGCTCATGCCGTTACGTTAATCTACCAAACACTTGTTAGGGAAGGAGGGCCGACGATGTCCGCTGCCCACGACGAGACCGGCGAACCCGTGCGCTACGAGAAGCAGGGTCCGGTCGCGACGGTCACCATGAACCGCCCCGAATACCGCAACGCCCAGAACTCCGCGATGACCTACGCCCTGGACCGGGCCTTCTACCGGGCCGCCGAGGACGACGAGGTGAAGACCGTCGTCCTCGCCGGAGCGGGCAAGCACTTCTCCGCGGGCCACGACATCGGCACCCCGGAGCGGGATGCCCATCTGCCGTTCGAGCGCCGCGCGGGACTGTGGTGGGACCACTCGGACAAGCAGGGCGCGGAGAGCCGCTTCGCCCGCGAGTCCGAGGTGTACCTGGGCATGTGCCGCCGCTGGCGCGAGCTGCCCAAGCCGGTCGTCGCCTCCGTGCAGGGCGCCTGCGTGGCGGGCGGGCTGATGCTCGCCTGGGTGTGCGACCTGATCGTGGCCTCCGAGGACGCGTTCTTCGCCGACCCGGTGGTGCGGATGGGCATTCCCGGCGTCGAGTACTTCGCCCACCCGTGGGTGATGCCGCCGCGCGTGGCCAAGGAGTTCCTGTTCACCGGGGACCGCATGAGCGCCCGCCGCGCGTACGAGGTCGGCATGGTCAACCGCGTCGTGCCCCGCGCACAACTGGCCGATGAGACACAGGCGTTGGCGCTGCGCATCGCCGAGATGCCCCGCCTGGGCCTCGCGCTGACCAAGCGGGCCGTGAACCAGGCCGAGGACCTCCAGGGACTGCACGCGGGCATGGACTCGGTGTTCGGCCTGCACCACCTGGCGCACGCGCACAACGCCGAGACCGCGCCGGACGCGCTCGGCGGCATGGACATCCGGGCGATGAAGAAGGCGGGCGGCTGATGGACCTCGACTTCAGCGAGGCGGACGACACCTTCCGCGCCGAGGCCCGCGACTGGCTGGCGGCCCATGTGCCGGCCGCTCCCCTGCCGTCCCTGGAGAGCGCCGAGGGCTTCGCCGCCCACCGGGAGTGGGAGGCCGAACTGGCCGCCGACCGCTGGTCGGTGGTGTCCTGGCCCGAGGAGTTCGGCGGGCGGAACGCCTCGATCCTGCGCTGGCTGGTCTTCGAGGAGGAGTACTTCGCGGCCGGCGCCCCCGGACGCGTCAGCCAGAACGGCATCAACCTGCTCGCCCCCACCCTCTTCGAGCACGGCACCCCCGAGCAGCGGGCGCGGATCCTGCCCGCGATGGCGAGCGGCGAGGTCATCTGGGCGCAGGCCTGGTCCGAGCCCGAGTCCGGCTCCGACCTGGCCTCGCTCAGGTCGACGGCCCGGCGCACCGACGGCGGTTGGCTGCTCAGCGGCCAGAAGACGTGGTCGTCGCGGGCCGCGTTCGCCGACCGGGCCTTCGGCCTGTTCCGCAGCGACCCGGAGGCAGGCCGGCCGCACCGCGGGCTGACCTATCTGATGTTCCCGCTCAACGCGGAGGGCGTCACCGTACGGCCCGTCGGACGGCTCGACGGCCGGCCGGCCTTCGCCGAGCTCTTCCTGGACGACGTGTTCGTGCCGGACGAGGACGTGATCGGGGAGCCCGGCCAGGGCTGGCGGGTGGCGATGAGCACCACCGGCAACGAGCGCGGCCTCACCCTGCGCAGCCCGGGCCGCTTCACCGCCGCCGCCGACCGGCTTACCGCGCTGTGGCGCGCGCACGGCGACCCGGCCGACACGGCGTTGCGCGACCGGGTCGCCGACGCGGTGATCGGCGCCCGCGCCTACCGGCTGTTCTCCTACGCGGGCGCCTCCCGCATCCTGCACGACGAGGGCGGCCCGGCCGGTGCCGCCTCCAGCCTCAACAAGGTCTTCTGGTCCGAGCTGGACATCGCCCTGCACGAGACGGCCCTGGACCTGCTTGGCCCGTACGGCGAACTCGCCGACCACGCACCCGAGTCGCCGGACCACGGCGCCTGGGCCGAGGGGTACACCTTCGCCCTGGCCGGGCCCATCTACGCGGGCACCAACGAGATCCAGCGCGACATCATCGCCGAGCGGCTGCTCGGCCTGCCGAAGGGACGCCGGTGATGCGGTTCCTCCTCGACGCCGAGCAGCGGGAGTTCGCCCGCTCCCTCGACGGACTCCTCGCCTCCTCGGACACCCCGGCGGCCGTACGGTCGTGGGCCGCCGGTGACCATGCCCCGGGGCGGGCGCTGTGGGCGCGGCTGGCCGAGGCCGGGGTGTTCGCGCTCGCGGTGCCGGAACGCCACGACGGGCTCGGCCCGCTGCCGCTCGACATCGCCGTCGCCTTCACCGAGCTGGGGCGGCACGCCGTACCGGGCCCGCTGGTCGAGACGGTCGCCGCGGCGGCCCTCCTCGACCGGCTCGACGACCCGGACCCGGCCGCCGCCCACCTCCCCGGCATCGCCTCGGGCAAGACCGTCGCCACCCTCTGCGTGACCGCCCTCGGCCCGTACGCCCTCGACGCCGACGCGGCCGACACGGTGCTGGTCGTGGACGGCGACGTACTGCGCGCGGGCCCCGCGCCGGGCCCCGTACAGCCGTCGGCCGACCCGGCGCGCCGCCTGTCGCGGCCGTCTTCCGGCGGGACGGTGCTGGCCCGGGGCCCCGCGGTCGCCTCGGCCGCCGCGCACGCGGCCGACGTCGCCGCGCTGGCCACCGCGGCCCAGTCCCTGGGGCTCGGCCGCGCGCTGCTCGCCCGGACCGTCGAGTACGTCGAGCAGCGCACCCAGTTCGGTGTGCCCGTCGGCTCCTTCCAGGCCGTCAAGCACCGGCTCGCGGACACGCTGATCGCCCTGGAGTTCGCCGAGCCGCTGGTGCACGGCGCGGCGCTCGCGCTCGCCGCCGGGTCCCCGGAGGCCCGCTGGGACGTCGCAGCCGCCAAGGTCACGGCGGGCGAGGCCGCCCACCGGGCCGCGCGCACCGCGCTGCAACTGCACGGGGCGGTCGGCTACACCGACGAGTTGGACCTGTCCCTGTGGATCCGCAAGGCCCGTCCGCTGCGCGACGCCTGGGGCACCCCGGCCGCCTGCCGGGCCCGCGTCCTGGCCGCCTGACCGCGCGGCACCACCGCGTCACACACACGAGGGGAGCAGCCCGATGAGGCTGACGGAGGAGCAGGAAGAACTGCGGTCGGCCGTACGGTCGTTGCTGACCCGGCACGAAGGGGCGGCGGCCTGGCGGCCGTTGGCCGAGCAGGTCGGCGTCGCCGCACTCGCCGTACCGGAGGAGTACGGGGGCGCGGGCGGCGGAGCCCGGGACGTGCACGTGGTGATGGAGGAGCTGGGCCGGTGCCTGAGTCCGCTGCCGGTGCTCGGCTCGGCGGTGCTCACGGCGGGGGCGCTGCTCGCCTCCGGTGACAAGGAGGCCTGCGGGCGCCTGCTGCCGACGCTGGCCGAGGGCCGGTCGGTGGGCGCGCTGGCCTGGGCCGAACAGGGCTCCTGGGACCCGGCGGCGGTACGCACCCGCGCCGTACCGGGACCCGGCGGCGGCGCCTGGTTCCTCAGCGGCGTCAAGGAGCACGTACTGGACTGGCCGGACGTCGACGTGCTGGTCGTCGCGGCCCGTACGGCGGCCGGAGTCTCCCTGTTCGAGGTGGCGGCGGACGCGCCCGGCGCGCGCCGCGCACCCGTCGTCACGATGGACGGCACCCGGAGTCAGGCCCGGTGGGTCCTGGACGGCGCCGAGGGGCGCCCGGTCGGGGTCGCGGGCGACGGGGAGCGGGTCCTGGCGCACGTACGGGACCTGGCCTGCGCGGCGCTCGCCGCCGAGCAGGTGGGCGCCGCCGAGCGCTGTCTCGAACTCACCGTCGCCCACGCCCGCGACCGGGTTCAGTTCGGGCGGGCCATCGGCTCGTTCCAGGCGGTCAAGCACCGGCTGGCGGACGCCTACGTGCTGGTGGAGTCGGCGCGTTCGGCCGCCCTCGGCGCGGCCTTCGCCGCCGACGAGGACCCCGGCGCGCTGCCCCGGGCCGCCGCCGTCGCCAAGTCGGTGTGCTCCGAGGCGTTCTCGGCGGTGGCCGGGGAGACGATCCAGCTGCACGGCGGGATCGGCATCACCTGGGAGCACGACGCGCACCGCTACTTCAAGCGGGCGCACGGAGCGGGCGAGCTGTTCGGCCCGCCCGCCTCGCACCGGGCACGGCTCGCCGCCGGGCTCGGACTCACCTCGCACACCTCGTACACCTCGTACTGAACAGCAGCCCCAGCCGACCGGAGAAAGCCAGTGGACATCGACACCGACACGGACAGCAACGACTCGTTGGACTTCACCGGGCGCGTGGTGCTCGTCACCGGCGGCACCAAGGGCATCGGTGCGGCCATCGCGGAGGCGTTCCTCGGGGCCGGGGCCGACGTGGTGGTCTGCGGCCGCAACGCTCCGGGCTCCCTGCCGGGGGCACGGGGCAGGGAGGCGGTCTTCGTCGCCGCCGACGTGCGCGATCCGGCGGCGGCGGCGCAGCTCGTCGACCGTACGGTGGAGCGCTTCGGCCGGCTCGACGTGCTCGTCAACAACGCGGGCGGCTCGCCGGACGCCGACGCGGCGACCGTCTCGCCGCGCTTCGTGGAGAAGATCGTCGCGCTCAACCTGCTCGCGCCGTTCTACGTCGCGCAGGCGGCCCACCGCGCTATGCAGGCCGGGCCGGGCGGCGGCGCGGTCGTCAACATCGGCAGCGTCTCCGCGCACGATCCGCAGCCGGGCACCGCCGCGTACACGGCCGCCAAGGCGGGGCTGCTGGCCCTCACGAAGGCGCTGGCCCTGGAGTGGGCGCCCGAGGTGCGGGTCAACCACATCACCACCGGCCTGATCCGCACCGAGAGCGCGGCGTCCGTCTACGGCGCGGACGGCGGCGCCTCGGTCGCCGGGGTGATCCCGATGGAGCGGATGGCCGTGCCCGGGGACGTCGCGCGGGCCTGCCTGTTCCTGGCGAGCGACCTGTCGGCGTACGTCAACGGGGCGGACCTCGCGGTGCACGGCGGCGGGGAGTTCCCGGCCCGGTTCCTCGCCGCGAGGGCCGCGGGCCAGGAGGCGTGACGGACGTGCCGGAGCCCGGGAGAGAGCGTGCCGCCTCTCCCGGGCCCGGGTCCGTCACGGCAGGTCGGGGGCCCAGGCCACGCCGTTGATGTGCGAACCGCCGTCGACGAAGAGGGTGTTGCCGGTGACGTACCGGGCGTCCTCGCTCGCGAGGAACAGCGCGGCCGGGGCGATGTCCTCGTCCGGGTCGCCCATCCGCCCCATCGGGTTCATGGCCCCGACCTGCCGCTCCAGCTCGGGGTTGGCGCTCATCCGCCGCCGGAAGGCCGCGCTCTTCGCGCCGGGGCAGATCGCGTTGACGACGACCCCGGTGGGGGCCCACTCCCGGGCGGCGGTGCGGGTGAGGGTGCGCAGGGCCTCCTTGGCGGCGTTGTACTCCAGGGTGCCCATGTGGGCGTTCACGCCGTTGAGGCTGCACATGTTGACGACCCGGCCCCAGCCGCGCTCCCGCATGTGCGGGAACGCCGCCCGCATCGCCCAGAACGGGCCGTAGAAGCCGATACCCATCCCCCGGGCCAGCATCTCGTCGGTCTTGTCCTCCACCCGGCCGAGGCCGCCGACCGCCCAGGCGTTGTTGACCAGGATGTCGACGCCGCCGAACTCCCATACCGCGGTGTCGACCATGGCCAGCACCTGTGCCTTGTCGCCGACGTCGGTGCGCAGGAAGCGGCCGCCGATCGCGTCGGCCACGGCCCGGCCGGTCTCCTCGTTCACCTCCGCGACCAGCACCCTGGCCCCCTCGGCGGCGAACCGCCGGGCCACCGCGGCGCCGATGCCGTCCCCGGCGCCGGTGACGATCGCGACGCGTCCTTCGAGCCGCATGATGTGCTCCTCCTCAGACCAGGTTGTCCTCCACCGTGAGGCCGAACGCCCCGCGGCCGTACATGGCGAGCGCGCGTTCCACGTCGTTGGCGACGTGCACGCTGCCCGCGTGGGCGTCGCGCCAGGCGCGTTCCACGGGGTTGCCGCGGCGCAGCGCGTTGCCGCCGGCGGTCTTGAAGAGCAGGTCGATCGCGGCGACGGCCCGTTCGGTGCCCCGGACCTGGTCGCGGCGGGTGCGCAGCCGCAGCTCCATGGGTATCTCCCGGCCTGCGGCGGCGAGTTCGGACAGCTCGCGCAGGTTGCGGTCCATCTGGAGGACGGTCGCGTCGATGTCGGAGGCGGCGCGCGCGATGGCGACCTGGGCGAAGGGGTCCTCGGTGAACCGGCCCCCGCCCAGGCTGAGCCGCACCCGCTCCTTCATCAGCGACACGTACGACTCGTAGCCGCCGGACACCGCGCCGATCACCGGTGCCGTGATGGCGCTGGTGAAGATGGCGCCGAACGGCAGCCGGTACAGCGGCCCCTTGTTGACCTGCTGACCGGGCACCTTCAGCCGGGCCTGCTCGTAGTTGCGCAGCACCCGGTGGCCGGGCACATACGCCGTCTCGACGACGATGTCGTTGCTGGCGGTGCCGCGCAGTCCGACCACGTCCCAGGCGTCCTCGATGGTGTAGTCGGAGCGGGGCACCAGGACCGTGAGGAAGTCCACCGGCCGTCCCTCGGCGCCGACGACGAGGGCGCCGAGCAGGGCCCAGGTGGCGTGCTCGCAGCCGGAGGAGAAGCTCCAGCGGCCGGTGAGCCGGTAGCCGCCGTCGACGGGGGTGAGCCGGCCCACCGGCGCGTACGACGAGGAGATGCGGGTGTCGGGGTCCTCGCCCCAGACGTCGTCCTGGGCCCGGCGCGGGAACAGGCCGAGCTGCCAGGGGTGCACGCCCAGCACCGAGGCGACCCAGCCGGTGGAGCAGCAGACGGCGGAGATCGCCCGGACCACCTGGTAGAAGTCGACCGGGTCGCTCTCCAGGCCGCCGTAGCGGGCGGGTTGAAGCATCCGGAAGACGCCGGCCTCGGTCAGTTCGCGGACCGTGGACTCCGGTATGCGCCGTGCTTCGTCGGCGGCGACGGCCCGCTTGCCGATGCCGGGCAGCAGGGCGCGCACCGACTCCAGAACCTGATTGCCCATCGTGCGTCCTCCCGGCCCTCAGGGGCCCGTGTCGGTGCGGTGCGCGGTGGCGCCGCGGGTGTCAGTCGGTGCGCAGCGCGGCCTTGTCGACCTTGCCGGCGGCGTTGCGCGGCAGCGCCCCCAGGACGACGACCTCGCGGGGGACCTTGAAGTTGGCGAGCCGCTCGCGGCACCAGTCGAGCAGGGCGCCCGGGTCGCTCCCGGCGCCGGGGCGGGCCGTCACGTAGGCCCGGCCGACCTCTCCGAGACGGGTGTCGGGGACGCCGATCACGGCGGCCTCCGCGACGGCGTCGTGCCCGGTGAGGACCTGCTCGATCTCGGCCGGGTAGACGTTGAACCCGCCGACCACGAACATGTCCTTGGAGCGGCCGGTGAGCACCAGGTTGCCGCGCGGGTCGAAGTGGCCGACGTCGCCGGTGGTCAGCCAGCCGTCGTCGTCGACGGCCGCCGCGCTCGCCGCCGGGTCGTCCAGGTAGCCGAGCATCACGTTGTAGCCGCGGACCAGGATCTCGCCGTCCCGTCCTGCGGGCAGCGGGCGCCGGTCGCCGTCGGCGATGCGCACCTCGACGCCGTCGATGGGGCGGCCCGCGGTCAGCGCCACGGTCTCCGCGTCGTCGTCGGCGGAGCAGACGCTGACCGTGCCGCAGGACTCGGTGAGCCCGTAGGCGGTGAGCACCTCGGGGAACAGTTCGGCCCGCATGCGCCGGACCAGGGCGACCGGCACCACGGCGGCGCCGGTCACCGCGAGGCGCAGCGAGGACAGGTCGAACAGGGACCGGTCGGGGGCGTCGAGCAGTTCGGTGTAGATGGTGGGCGGGCCGGGCAGGACGCTGATCCGTTCGGTCTCGACGGCGCGCAGGGCCCGGTTCACGTCGAAGACCGGTTGCAGCACCATCGTGGTGCCCCGCAGGAGACAGGCCAGTACGCCCGCCTTGTAGCCGAAGCAGTGGAAGAGCGGGTTGAGGATCAGGTAGCGGTCGTCGCCGGTGACTCCGGTGCGCGCGCTCCAGGCCCGGTAGGTGGTGAGGTTCTGGCGGTGCGTGGTCAGCGCGCCCTTGGGCCGGCCGGTGGTGCCCGAGGTGAAGAGCAGGTCGGACGGGTCGTCGGGGCGTACGGAGGCGGTGCGGACGGTGACCTCGTCGTCGGGCAGGTGGGCCCCGTAGGCGAGGAAGGCCCCCCAGGGCAGGGTGCCGGGGCGGTCCTTGGGGCGGTCCGCTCCGTCACGTGCGCCGTCCTCGTCGCCGTCCTCGCCGCCGTCGAGTGTCACCACGGCTGCCAGGCCCGGCAGGGACGGTACTGGGCGCGTCTCGTCGCGTACCTCCGCGCCGTCGCCCAGCATGGCCAGGTAGTCCTTGCCGAGGAAACCGTTCTCGACGAACAGCACTCTGGCCGCCCCGCGTTCGAGGAGCCAGCGGGCCTCGCCGCCCTTGTAGCGGGTGTTGACGGGGACGAGTACCGCACCGGCCGAGGTGACGGCGAGCGCGGCCACCACCCAGCGGTGACTGTTGGGCGCCCAGACGGCGATCCGGTCGCCGGGCCGGGTGCCGAGGGCGATCAGCGACCTGACGGCGGCCCGCACCTGGTCGCGCAGTTCCCTCCAGGTCAGCCGTACGTCGTCGTCCACCAGAGCCTCCCGGTCGGGGGCGCGGGCGGCGGCGAGGTCCAGGGCGCCGGGGATCGTGAGTGGGGGCTCGGGCTCGCTCATCTGCTCTCCGGGAGGGGACGGCGTACGCGGACGGTGGGAGTGCGGTGCGGCGGCGCGCGGGAGGGTGTGCCGCTCCCCCGGTCAGGTGGCGGAGGGCAGCAGCCGCTGGGAGGCCTCGTGCGCGCCGAGGACCAGTTCGGCGCGGGGGAAGCCGCTGCGCCGCTCGGCGGTCTCCTCGTTGCCCCCGGCGACCCACAGGGGTCCGTCGGCGAGGTGGTCGAGGCCCTCCCGGGCGACGTCGTCCGGTTCGGCGACGCGAAGGCCGGGCAGGTCCATGCGCAGGCCGGCGCGTTCCATCGCGGGGGTCCGGGTCACGCCCAGGACCAGTTCGAGGACGTGCACGTCGTACTCGCGCAGCTCCAGCCACAGGCCCTCGGCGAAGACGCGGCTGAACGCCTTGGCCGCCGAGTAGACGCTGATCCGGGCCTGGCCCAGGTAGCCGGAGAGGGAGCCGACCAGCATGATGCCGCCGCGGCGCCGCTCCTTCATCAGGGCCCCGAAGTGGTGGGTGAGGGCGAGCTGCGCGGTGATGTTCAGGTCCAGCACGCCCTGGACGCCGTCGAGGTCGCCGGTGACGAAGTCGTGGCCGTAGGTGTTGGCGCCCGCGTTGAAGATCAGCAGCCCGACCTCCAGGCCGTCGGTGACCGTGCGGACGGCCGCCAGGGCCCCGGGGTCGAGCAGGTCGAGGGCGAGGGTGCGGACCTCGACGCCCCGGGCCCGCGCCCGGTCGGCGGTCTCGTTGAGCGGCCCCTGCTTGCGGGCGATCAGCACCAGGTTGATCCCGGCGTCGGCGAGTTGCTCGGCGAACGCGGCGCCGACGCCCTCGGAGCCGCCCGCGACGACCGCCCACGGCCCGTACACACTCTTGTCGATCATCGAGTACCTCTCCTCAGTCCCTGGCCGGCGGTGCGGTGACGGTAGAACGCGCCCCGCCGGTGGCGCCGCCGGTGATCCCACTGGCCGGGAGCGGGTCGGAGGAGGTCATGTCCCGCACGGCCAGCGAGGCGAAGACCATCCCGGTGCCGATGGGGACGCCGGGGCCCGGGTAGACCCGGCCGGTGAAGGAGGTGCTGGTGTTCCCGGCGGCGTACAGGCCGGGGATCGGGTCTCCCGCGTGGTCGAGGACGCGGGCGTTCACGTCGGTGCGCAGGCCGCCCTTGGTGCCGAGGTCGGCGAGGACGAGGCGGGCCGCGTAGTAGGGCGGGCGGTCCAGCGGGACCAGGCAGGGGTTGGGTCCGGGGGCGTTGCGGGGGTCGGCGAAGAACCGGTCGTAGGGGTCCTCGCCGCGGTGGTGGTCCGGGTCGGTGCCGGTCGCGGCATGGCCGTTGAAACGGGCGACGGTGGCGGTCAGGGCGTCGGCCGGGACGCCGATGCGCTCGGCGAGTTCGGTCAGCGAGTCCGCCTTCACCCAGACGCCGGACGCGAGGTGTTCGTCCGGGTCGGCGGGCGGCACGGTGATGGCGGGCAGGCCGCCGCCCTCCCGGGAGTCGAAGATCAGGTGGGCGGGTGCCTGCGCGGTGGCGAGGGCGCGGCCCATGCGGTCGTACGGCAGTGACTCGTTGGCGAACCTCCGGCCCGCCGCGTCCACGACGATGCCGCCGCGCAGGCCGAGGGTGAACGCGGCGGTGCCGTCCGGCCGTTCGATGCCGGGGCACCACCAGGCCTCGTCCAGAAGGTCGGTGGCGGCGCCGATGCGGACGGCGGCGCGCAGCAGGTCGCCCGTGGTCGCTCCCGGGGGTGCCATGGTCCAGGCGGCGGCGCCGGGCACGCCGTGCTCGGTGCGCAGCGCGTCGTCGCCCTCGAATCCGCCCGCGGCCAGCAGCACGCCGCGCCGGGCCCGTACGGTGACCGTGCCCCGCGGGGTCTCGGCCACGACGCCGGTCACCCGGCCGTCCTCGGTGACCAGGCCGGTGACGCGGTACCCGGTACGCACGGTGGCGTTGCCGGTGCGGGTGGCGGCGAGCAGGAGGCGGCCGATCAGGGCGCGGCCGGCGGTCAGCGGGCCGTCGGGGTGGCCCTGGCCGGACCGGTCCCGGTCGACCGCCGGGCGGATGAGGGGCATCAGGTCGCCCAGCTCCTCCTGCGGCAGATCACGCGGCACGAAGGACCGTCCGGCGTCCCTCCGCCCGGGGGCGGCGACGTAGTCGGGGAAGGCCCGCCACTCGAACTCCACGGCCGGGTCGCGCTCCAGCCGGGCGACCAGTTCGGGCGCGTGCCGCAGGAAGGCCTCCCGGCGGTCCGATCCGGTGTCGCCGACGAGGGCCCGGAGGTAGCTGCGGGCGGCGTCGGTGGAGTCGCCGAGACCGGCGCGTTCCTGCACCTGGGTGCCGGGCAGCCAGCAGGCGGCCCCGGAGTAGGCGGAGGTGCCGCCGAGCAGCGCCGTCCGTTCCAGGACGACCGTGTCCAGGCCGTCGGCGGCGGCCACCAGGGCCCCGGTCATGGCTCCCGCGCCGGACCCGACGACGATCACGTCGTGCGTGGCGTCGCCTTGCGTTCGGCCGTCCCGCATGGATGCCCTCCTGCCAGTCGGTGGGTGTTCGGTGGTGGTGTTCGGGGTGTGAGGCTTCAGCAGACCGCGCCGGCGGTGGCAGGGGCGGGAGCGGTCCCACTGACCGGTACGAGGGCCGGGCGGCACCTGACGTGGGGCGCGGGGCGCGCGTATTGTCGAAGACCGTTGCCACGAGACGATCGAGCGCCTGGAGGGAGAGCGTGCCCAGAATCGCCGAGGCCAGGGCGGGGGCCGAGCCCAGTTCGCCCCGGCAGCACGCGCGCCGGCAGAGCATCCTGCGGGCGGCGGCGGACATCGCCGCCGAGACGGGGCTGGAGCGGGTGCAGATGCACGAGGTGGCCAAGTCCGCGGGGGTGGCGATCGGCACCCTGTACCGGTACTTCCCGTCGAAGACGCACCTGTTCACGGCCGTGATGGCCGACCAGATCGAGGGGCTCGGCGCGCGGCTCGCGGACCGGACCGCGCACGACTCGCCCGAGGACGCCGTCTTCGCGACGCTGGCGGGTGCCACCCGCAGTCTGCTGCGCCGGCCGGAGCTCGCCACCGCGATGATCCAGTCGGCGAACGCCGCCCGCGCCTCGACCGTCCCCGACCTGGCCCGGGTCGACACGGGCTTCCTCGACCTGCTGCTGCGGGCCTGGGCCGTCCAGGACCCCACGGAGCACCATGTCGCCCGGCTGCGGCTGCTGACCCTGCTCTGGTACGGCGTCCTGCAGTCCCGGCTCAACGAGCGGATCTCCCCGGAGGAGGCCGACGCCGACCTGCGGATGGCCTGCCGGCTGCTGCTCGCCCCCGGCGACGACGGGTCTGACGGGCTCTGACGGGGGCGAGCGGCCGGGTCGATCAGCCCGCCGGGGTCTGCTGGGTGCCCGTCGTGTCGAGCGCGGCGACACTGTACGCGGCGTAGTTCCGGTAGGGGTCGCGGCCGGTGAAGTACGGGGTGAGCTGGGCGTCGAGTTCCTCGGGGGTGAAGGTGCCCTCGGCCGCGGTGAACTTGTGCTCCACCGTGGGCGGCGCGAGCAGCGCGACCATGTCGCCGTAGACGACGAAGACCTGCCCGTTGATCCCGTCGGCGGCCGGTGAGGCCAGGTGGGCGACCAGGGTGGCGACGCGTTCGGGGGCCATGATGTCGAGGCCGCCCGGCGCGTCGACGCCCTCGCCGAAGGAGTCGGCGGTCATGGCGGTGCGGGCGCGCGGGCAGATGGCGTTGGCGCGCACCCCGTAGCGGGACATCCCCTGGGCGGTGGCCAGGGTGAGCGCGGTGATCCCGGCCTTGGCCGCGGAGTAGTTCGGCTGGCCGGGGGCGCCGAACAGGAAGGCCTCGGAGGAGGTGTTGACGACCCGGCCGTAGACGGGGGCGCCGGACGCCTTGGAGGCGGCCCGCCAGTGCACGGCGGCGGCGCGGGAGAGTCCGGCGTGGCCCTTGAGGTGGACGCGGATGACGTCGTCCCAGTCGGACTCGGAGAGGTTGAACAGCATCCGGTCGCGCAGTACGCCCGCGTTGTTGACGACGACGTCGAGGCCGCCGAAGGTCTCCACGGCGGCCGCCACCAGGCGCTCGCCCATGGACCAGTCGCCCACGTCACCGGTCACGGCGACCGCGTCCGCGCCCAGGGCCTTGATCTCGGCGACCACGTCGTCTGCCGCCGGGCCGACGTCGTTGACCACCACGTTGGCGCCGAGTCCCGCGAGAGCGAGCGCCTCGGCCCGGCCGAGTCCCGCGCCCGCACCGGTGACGACGGCGGTACGCCCCTGAAGGGTGGTGTTCGTGGTGCTCATGCTGTGCCTCTTTCCGTGTTCCTGTTACGTGTTGTCAGACGAAGGCGATCGACACGGTGCCGAGTCCCTCGAACTCGGCCCGGAACCCGTCCCCCGGCCGCACGTCCACCGCCCGGGTGCACGAGCCCGGCAGCACGACGTGTCCCGCCTCCAGGCGCACCCCGTAGGAGGCCACCTTGCGGGCCAGCCAGGCGACCGCCTCGGTCGGGTCGCCCAGTACGGCGCTGGTGTTGCCCCGGGCGATCTCCTCGCCGCCCCGGTACAGAACGGCGGCGACGTCGGCGGGGTCCAGGTCGGCCGGGCGGACGCGGGCGGCGCCGAGGAGCACTCCGGCGGAGGACGCGTTGTCGGCGATGGTGTCGGCGAGGCCGATCTTCCAGTCCCTGATCCGGCTGTCGATGAGTTCGATGCTCGGGACGACGTACTCGGTGGCGGCGAGGACGTCCGCGGTGGTGCACCCCTCGCCGGGCAGGCTCCGGCCGAGCACGTAGCCGATCTCTACCTCGATCCGCGGTTGGCAGTAGCGGCCGGTGTCGACGGGTGTCCCCTCGGTCAGCACCATGTCGGAGAGCAGGTGGCCGTAGTCGGGTTCGTCGACGCCCATCATCTGCTGCATGACCTTGGAGGACAGGCCGACCTTGTGCCCGTGGACCGTGACGTGCTTGTTCCGCAACTGCTCGCGGATGTTGAGGAGTTGGATCTCGTACGCGTCGGTGGCGTCGATGTCCGGCCAGGTGGTGGTCAGCGGGTCGACGGGGGCCCGGTCGCGCTGTGCGGTGCGGAGCAGTTCGGCGGCCTCGGCGCGCTGTGCTGGGTCAAGCATCGGGGGTCTCCTCGCGGGTCGGTGCGGCGGGGCCTCGGGCGGCGGCGAAGCGGACGCGGCCGCCGGAGAGCACGGTGCGTCCGTCGTCGGCCGCCGCCTCGAAGCGGACGCCGGTGTCGTCACCGGTCCAGCCGTGCAGGGCGAGCGGGTCGCCCGGGAAGACGGGGGCGGCGAACCGGGCCTCCAGTTCCGCCAGGTCGGCGGGGTGCGCGCCGAGGCTGTCGGCGAGCGGCAGCAGGGCCGCGGCGAGGGTGCACAGGCCGTGCAGGAACGGCCGGGGCATACCCGCCGCCTTCGCCGCCTCGGGGTCGATGTGCATGGCGTGCCGGTCGCCGAGCAGCCGGTAGAGGGCGGCCTGCCGGGAGTGCGTGGGCACGGTCAGCCGGTGGTCGGCCGGCCGGTCCGGGCGGCGGGGTGCGGAGGGGCCGCGCTCACCGCCGAATCCGCCGCTGCCGGGGGCGAAGATCGACCAGGTGGCCGTGAAGCGGTCGCAGTCCACCTCGACGTCGAACACGGCGGCGGAGCCCTTGTCCCACACGTCGGCGACCCGCGCGGACGTCACCAGCTCGCCGGTGCGCTCCAACGGGCGCTTCACGGTGAGGCGTTGGCTGCCGTGCACGGCGGTGGTGATGTCGAAGGCGCCGAGGGCACCGAGGGCGTCGGGCGCCCACTGGGCGAGGGTGAGGGCGAAGGTGGGCAGGACGCGCAGGTCCCGCTCGTAGACGAGGTCCAGCCGGTCGGCCGGGGCGCCGACGGCGAGGGCGTACAGGAGGGCGTCGCGCTCGGTGTAGGAGACGGTGCGGGTGCCGAGGTCGTGGCCGTGCCACGTGCGGGTGCTGGTGCGGGTGCTGGTGCGGGTGCTGGTCATCGGTGGTCGGCTCCCAGGATCAGGCCGCTGGTGGGGACTCCGGTGCCGGCGGTGACCAGGACGTGGCCGACGCCGTCCGGCTGGTTGACGGAGGTGCCGCGGACCAGGCGGACGCCCTCGGCGATGCCGTTCATGCCGTGCAGGTAGGCCTCGCCGAGCTGCCCGCCGTGGGTGTTGAGGGGCAGCCGTCCGCCGAGTTCGAGATGGCCGTCGGCGATGAAGTCCTTCGCCTCGCCGGGCTTGCAGAAGCCCAGTTCCTCCAGCTGGGGCAGGACCAGCGGCGTGAAGTGGTCGTACAGGATCGCCGCGTCGACGTCGTCGGGGCCGAGGCCGCTCTGCCGGTACAGCTGCCGTCCGACCAGGCCCATCTCGGGGATGCCGGTGATGGTGGGCCGGTAGTAGCTGGTCATCATGTGCTGGTCGGCGCCGAGGCCCTGGGCGGCGGCGCGGATCAGCGCGGGCGGGTGGGGCAGGTCGCGGGCGCGTTCGGCGGAGACCACGACGAGGGCCTGGCCGCCGTCGGTCTCCTGGCAGCAGTCGAGCAGTCGCAGCGGCTCGGCGATCCAGCGGGAGTCGCGGTGGTCCTGGAGGGTGATGGGGCGGCCGTGGAACCAGGCGGCGGGGTTGTTCGCGGCGTGCCCCCGGTCGACGACGGCGACGCGGCCGAAGTCGTCGGTGGTGGCACCGTACTCGTGGAGGTAGCGGCGGGCGAACATGGCCACCCACTGGGCGGGGGTGCTCAGCCCGAAGGGGGTCAGCCAGGCGTAGGCGGCCCGGTCGGCGGTGGTGTCCATGGGGCGGGCGGCCTGGCCGAGCCCGTAGCGTTCGCCGGAGCGTTCGTTGAACGCCCGGTAGCAGACGACGACTTCGGCGGCGCCGGTGGCGACGGCCATGGCCGCCTGCTGGACCGTGCCGCAGCCCGCGCCGCCGCCGTAGCCGATGCGGGAGAAGAACGTCAGGTCGCCCATCCCGGTGTTGCGGGCCACGTGGATCTCGGAGTTGGTCTCGGCGGTGAAGGTGACCAGGCCGTCCACGTCGGCGGGGGTCAGTCCGGCGTCGGCGAGGGCGGCGAGCACGGCCTCGCAGGCGAGCTGGAGTTCGCTGCGTCCGGAGTCCTTGGAGAACTCGGTGGCGCCGATGCCGACCACGGCGGCGGCCGGGGAGAGGGGCCCGGCGGTCATGGCGTCGCCTCCCCGGGCAGGCACACGGTCACGGTGCCGGTGACATGGGCGCCGTGGCCGTTGGTGCCCTTGACGGCGATGTCCACGTGGCGGTCCGCGTCGGACTTCGCGGTGACCGTGCCGGTGAGCACCACGGTGTCGCCGGGGTGGTTGGGGGCGCCGAGCCGGACGCGGATGGCCTTGACGACGGCGGCGGGTCCGGCCCAGCCGGTGACGTAGCGGTCGACCAGGCCGTTGCTGGTCAGGATGTTCATGAAGATGTCCTTGGAGCCGCGTTCGCGGGCGAGTTCGGGGTCGTGGTGCACGTCCTGGTAGTCGCGGCTCGCGAGCGCCGTGGCGACGATCAGGGTGCGCGTCACCGGGATCGTCAGCTCCGGCAGTACGTCGCCGACGGCGACCTCGCCATAGATGCGGGTGGCAGGGACGGCGGGGGTGTCCTCTTGTGCGGGGCTCATGAGGCCACCGCCGCGCCGGTCAGCAGGGCGCCGAGCCGCTCCAGGTCGGCGCCCGCGCCTCCCAGGGTGGTGGAGATCTGCTTGCCCCACAGGAAGTGCCGGTGCACCGGGTAGTCGGTGTCGACGCCGATGCCGCCGTGCACGTGCTGGACGCGGTGGACGGTGTTCAGACCGGCCTCGGTGGCCCACCACTTGGCGACCAGGGCGGCCCGGTCGGCGTCCGCCGCGTCGCACGGTTCCCGCAGCGCGTCCACGGCCTGCCACAGCGTGACCCGCATCGCGTCGATGTCGATGTAGCAGTCGGCGAGTTGGTGCTGTACGGCCTGGAAGGTGGCCAGCGGGCGACCGAACTGGAGGCGCTCGCCCAGGTGGTCGGCCGCGTACCGCAGGGCGCCCTCGGCCACGCCCACCTGGACGGCGGCCAGCGCCACGAAGGAGTCGCGGACCAGCGCCGCCACGGTGCCGTCTCCGGGCGTGCCCACGGCTTCGGCCGGGGCGCCGTCGAGGGCGAGGTGGCCGCTCATGTCGTACGTGGTGGTCTCGGCGGGCTCCCAGGTCGTTCCGGGGGCGTCCGTGGCGACCAGGAACAGGCCGGGGCCCGCGTCGGTGGTCGCGGTGACCAGGACGTGCCGGGCGCCGTCCGGCGCGGGTACGACGGCCTTGCTGCCGGTCAGCCGCCAGCGCGGGCCGCCCTGCGCCGTGTCGTCCGGCATCGCTCTGGTGCGGGGCGCGAGCGGGTCGGCGGGGCCGAACTCCTCCAGCGCGACGGTCGGCCGTACCTCGCCGCTCACGAGGCCCGGCAGCAGCTCCGCCCGCTGGCGCGTGGTGCCGTGCGCGGCGACGGCGAGGCCACCGGCCAGGGCCGGCCACAGCGGTACCGGCGCCACCCTGCGGCCCTGCTCCTCCAGGAGGACGCAGAGTCCCGCCATGCCGAGTCCGGCGCCGCCGTCCGCCTCCGGCAGCACGGCGCCGAGCAGTCCGGCCGAGGCCAGGTCGTCCCAGAGTCGGGTGTCGGTCCGGGTGGGCGAGGTCTCCACCTCGCGCAGCCGCTCGGGCGTCGCCCGGTCGGTGAAGATCTCCCGCGCCAGGTCACGGACCGCTTCGAGCTCTTCTCCCAGGGAGAAATCCATCAGGGTGCCTCCGTCGGGGCGGGCCGGAACACCGGCAGGGTCAGTTCGGGGTCGGCGTCGAGCCAGTCGAGGACCACGGGCATGCCGATCGCGACGTCGTCGGGCGCGACCCCGGTCAGGTTGGTGACGAGGCGGGTGCCCTCGGCGAGTTCGACGACCGCGACGAGGAGGGGGAAGTCGAAGGCCGGGTGGCGCGGGTGGTGGTTGACGACGTAGCTGTACACGTGGCCGCGGCCGGAGGCCTCGACGGTGTCCCACTCCAGCGAGTTGCACTCCGGGCAGCAGGGCCCCGGCGGGTGGCGCAGGGCGGAGCAGGCGGCGCAGCGCTGGACGAGCAGCCGGTGCTGCTTGGCGCCCTCGAAGAAGAAGGCGTTGTCCCGGTTGATCGCGGGCCGGGGCCGCAGGGCCTGGGCGGGACGTGGCTCCTCCACCGGCGCGGCTTCCGGTTCCTGCGGCGGTGCCGGGCGGAACCGGAGGGTGCGCCAGCGCTGGGTGGCGACGGTCTCGCCGTGCTGGTCGGTGTACGTCTTGAGGGTGGTGACGAACCTGCCCGTGCCCAGCCCCGTCCGCTTCTCCGCCGAGATCGACTCCACGCTCTCGCGGACGGCGACGTGGTCACCGGGCTCCAGTTCGCGCAGGAAGGTGAACTCCGAGTCGGTGGCCACCACGGAGGTGTAGCCGCCCTCGTCGAGGAGGTCGACCAGCTCGGCGAAGCCGTCCCGCCCGGCCGGCGGGGCGACGGTGGCGGCGTAGCCGCGCATCGTCCAGGCCTGGATCATCGAGGCGGGCGCCACCACGCCCCCGCGTCCGGTCGCACGGGCCGCTCCGGCGTCGGTGTAGACGGGGTTGGTGTCGCCCATCGCCTCCGTCCAGTGCCGGATCATCGCCTGGTTGACCGGGTCCTGGGCCGGGGTGAGCGGGCGCAGCTCGCGTCCGGTGAAGGCCCGCAGCCGCTCCTCGTACCCGGTGTCCCGTCGGGTGTCCTCCCGCCCGGTCACGCGCCGCGCCCCTTGCGCGGCAGGCCGAGGCCCTGGGTTGCGACCATGTCGCGCAGGATCTCGTTGACGCCGCCGCCGAAGGTGTTCACGAGGCCCTGCCGGGAGAGCTGTTCGACCTGTCCGGCGAGGACGGCGCCCGGTGACTCGGGCCGGATGCGGCCGGCCGCTCCGAGGATCTGCGTCAGTCCGCGCTGGACGGCGATGTGGGTCTCGGTGCCGTACGCCTTGGCGGCGCCCGCGTCGGCGCCGGTGAGGGTGCCGGCGGCGACGGCGCCGGTCATCTTCCAGTTCATCAGCCGCATCGCCTCCAGCCGGGCGTGGGTGCGGGCGAACTCCTGGCGCACCCAGGGGATGTCGGCCGTGCCGTTCTCCTTCGCCCAGTCCAGGACGCGTTCCCAGAGCTGGATCATGCGTCCGCCGAGGGCGGCGAGGCCGATGCGCTCGTGGTTCAGCTGGGCCGTGATCAGCCGCCAGCCGCCGTTCACCTCACCCACGACGTCGGCGGCGGGGACGCGCACGCCGCTGTAGTAGGTGGCGGTGACGACCATGCCGCCCACCGTGCGGATGGGGCTCCAGTCGAAACCCTCGTCGGTGGTGGGCACGATGAGGATCGAGATGCCCTTGTGCTTGGGGGCGTCCGGGTCGGTGCGGGCGGCGAGCCACACGTAGTCGGCGGTGTTGGCTCCGCTGGTGAAGATCTTGGAGCCGTCCACGACATACGAGTCGCCGTCCCGCACGGCCCGGGTGGTCAGCGCGGCGAGGTCGGTCCCGGCCCCGGGCTCGGTGTAGCCGATGGCGAACACGATGTCACCGGCGAGGATGCCGGGCAGGAACCTCCTGCGGTGCTCCTCGGACCCGTACGCCATGAGGGTCGGGCCGACCGTGTTGACGGTGACGAAGGGGAAGGGCAGCCCGGCCCGCTGGACCTCGTCGAAGAACACGTACTGGTCCTCGACGGACCGTCCCTGGCCGCCGTACTCGGTGGGCCAGCCGATGCCCAGCCAGCCGTCGGCGCCGAGCCGTTTGACGACCTCGCGGAAGCGGTCGCCGCCGACGCCCTCCTCGCCGACCCGGCGGCGTTCGTCCCCGGGCATCAGGCCCGCGAAGTAGGCCCGCAGTTCCCGCCGCAGCTCGCGGTGCGCGGCGCTCTCACGCAGGTGCATGTGTCGTTCTCTCCTTGGTCGTCGCCGTCGCCGTCGCCGTCGTCATGGGCCGTTTCGCCGTTCAGGGCAGGAAGCGGCCGCGGCCGTTGGCGAGGAACTCCTCGCGCAGGGCGGTCTTGTCGTCGTCGGTCATCGGCGCGTACGCGGGTCCGGCGCGGCCAGTCCAGCGGTACACGGGGTCGTCGGTGCGCCAGCCGTCGAGCTGCATCTCCTTCTTGCGCAGCTTGTTGGATCCGGTGGTGGGCAGCGCGTGCGAGACGCGTACGTAGCGCGGGGCTCCCTTGGTGCCCAGGTCCTCCTGGCGGGCCAGGAATCCGGGCAGGTTCAGGTCCTCGAAGCGGGTGCCGTCGGGGATCTCGACGGCGGCCATCACCTGGTCGCCGGAGCGGGGGTCGGGCACGCCGAAGACTCCGGCGGCGACGACGCCCGGGTGTCTGCGCAGGACGCGTTCGGTGAGCAGCGCGGAGATGTTCTCGCCGTCGACGCGGATCCAGTCCCCGGAGCGGCCCGCGAAGTAGAAGTAGCCGGCCTCGTCCACGTAGCCGAGGTCGCCGGTCCAGTACCAGCCGTGCCGGACGCGTTCGGCGTTGGCCGCCGCGTTGTTCCAGTAGCCCTCGAAGCGGGCGGCGCCCTCGGTGTCGACGATCTCCCCGATGGCCTCCTCCGGGTTGCGCACCCGGCCGTAGGTGTCGAGCAGGGCGGGCGGGCAGGTCCGGCGGGTCGTCGGTTCGACGATGCGGACGCCGTCCCGGGCGGGCCTGCCGAGGGCACCGACCGGGCCGTCGGCGACGCGCCTGAGCATGCCGGCGCCCTCGCTGGACCCGTACCCCTCGACGAGACGGCAGCCGAACCTGGCCAGGAACCGGTCGGCGTCCTCGGGCGAGGCCTCGGTGCCGAAGGCGTGGGTGAGCCGGTTGTCGGCGTCGTCCGGCGTCCCGGGCAGCGCGAGGACGTAGCCGATGGCCTTGCCGACGTACGTGAAGTAGGTGGCGCCGTAGTGGCGGACGTCGGGCAGGAATCCGGACGCGGAGAACTTGCGGGTGAGGGCGATGGTGGCGCCCGCGTGGAGGGCCGGTGCCCACAGGGCCATCAGGGCGTTGCCGTGGAACAGCGGCATCGGGCAGTAGCAGGTGTCGGCACGGGTGATGTCGTACTTGGCGCTGTTGGCGGCGCCGAGCGCGGTGAGCCTGCCCTGCGAGCAGATCGCCGCCTTGGAGGTGCCGGTCGTGCCGGAGGTCAGCAGGAGCAGCATGGTCGTGGCGGCCGTGACGTCCGGGGCGGCGTGCGCGGGTCCCCGCCCGGCGTGGGCGGCGAGGGCGGTCGCGTACTCCTCGTCGTCGACGACGAGGAAGCGGTCGCGCTTCACCCCGACGTCCAGGCCGTCGAGCAGGTCGAGACCGGCCCGGTCGGTGACGATCAACTGGCACTCGGTGTGCCGCACTTCGCCTGCGAGTTCGGCGCCGCGCCGGGTCGGGTTGATGCCGACGACGGCCGCTCCGGCCAGCGCGGCACCGCCGAGCCAGAAGACGTACTCGGGGACGTTGTCCAGGAGCACGCCGATGTGGAACGGCCCCTCGGTGCGCAGTTCGGCGGCCAGTGCGGCGCGGGCGGCGCTCTCGGCGACGACCTCGTCCCAGGTCCAGGTCCGTTCGCGGGTCAGCAGGCCGGGGTGGTCGTCCCCGGCGCGGGCGAGCAGCAGGTCGGCAATCGTCTGGTGTGGCAACGTCGGTCCCTCTCACCCGGTGGACGGGTCTGCCGGTGTCGTCGGTACGGCGACGGGGCGCCGGTGGTGCGCCCGCGTTCCGTCGGTGGTGGTCGTACGGCGCCCCCTCGGACCGTGCCCGCCCGGGTCCCTCCCGCCGCCGGCGACGCTAGCCGCGGCCGGGACACCCCGGCGGGGATGATCCCGCTGACCGGGAGGGACGGGGACGCATGCCGTCGGCGCCGGCTGCTCAGTCGAAGTTGGCCTGCCCGCCGTCGAGCGGCACGGTGGCGCCCGTCAGGTAGCGGGCGTCCGGCCCGCACAGCATCACCACGGCCCGCCCGATGTCCCGTTCGCAGTCGCCGACGTAGCCCAGCGGGATGGTCGCGCTGAACTCGGCGGCCTCCTCGGGGTGGGCGTCCTGCCACCTGGCGTAGGCGGGTGACACGGCGTGCGGGGCGATGGCGTTGACGCGGATGCCGTCGCGGCCCCACTCGTTGGCGGCGGTCCGGGTGAGGGTGCGCAGGGCCGTCTTGGCCGCCGCGTAGGCCCCGTAGGTGCTCAGGTCCCAGCGGACCATGGCGGAGGTGACGACGTTGACGATCGCTCCGCCGTTCCGCTTCAGGTGGGGGTGCGCGGCGTTCATGAAGGCGAACGCCGCGAACGGCCCGCTCTCGAAGCCCTTGCGGAACTCGGCGCCGGACAGCGACAGCAGCGGTCCGTAGCAGCCGGTGTAGGCGTTGTTGACCAGGATGTCGATGCCGCCGAAGCGTGCGGCGACGGCGTCGACCGTGCCGGGGATGCGGTCCGTGTCCAGCACGTCGAGGACGAACGGCTCCGCCTCCACTCCCCTGGCCCGCAGCAGCTCGCAGGTCGCCTCCAACTTGGCGGCGGTGCGCCCGAGTACGGCGATGCGGGCGCCCTCGGAGGCCAGCGCGAGGGCGATGCCCTGTCCCACGCCCTGGCCGGCGCCGCTGATGAGGGCCACCTTGCCGTCGAGGCTCCGTACCGGATCCGTCATGGTCGCCTCTCTCCTCAGCTCGGCCGCGGCAGCTGCTTGTTGATGAACAGGCCCTCCGCGGTGACGCAGACCCGGCCACCGGCCGTGATCTCGCCGGCCGTGCGGATCCGCGAGCCGTCCACCGAGACCTGCCGTCCGGTGACGGTGAGGGGCTCGAACAGCGGGGTGGGCCGCAGATAGCGCAGGGTGAGTTCGGCGGTCATCCCGGAGGTGCCCGCCCAGTGGTTGGCGACGCCCAGGGTGTGGTCGAGGAGCAGTGCCGACACGCCTCCGTGCACATGGCCGGGCGGGCCCTGGTAGGGCAGGTCGAGGGTGACGACGCCCTCGATGGAGCGGTCCTCCCGGCCGTGCAGGGTGAGCGGCGGGGCGATGGCGTTCTCCGGGCCGGTCACGGGGTCGTGGCGGGTGACGCCCTCGCCGCGCCACATCTCCGCGAGGCGTTCGGGGACGGTGGGGGCCTTCTCGGTGAGCCCGTCGGTGACGGCGTCGAGGCGTGCGGCGATCTCGGTCATGTCGACGCCGGTTCCGTCACCGGCCCGCAGCAGGGCGGTGACCAGGCGGCGGGCGGCGGCTACCGCGGCGTCCACGCCGTCGGTGCGGGGCTCGGCCACGAGGCGGGGGCCGGATACGGATGCGGACCCGGATGGGGATGGAGACGCGGGGATGCCGTCGGCGGCGCGGGCGTTCACGGGCGCACCGTCGCGGTCGCGTGGGTGAGCACGGGCGCGTCGTCGCGCTCGGGGCAGGCGGCGTGCAGCAGGAGCCGCTGGGTGCCGTCGTCGTCCGGTGGCCCGTCGCGCCACACGGACGTCACGATGGACTCGCCGGGGACGAGGGGTCCCGCGAAGCGCACGGTGAGGCCGGTGAGGCGGGTGACGTCGCCGTTGAGGACGCCGTCGACCAGCGCCTTGGCGACCAGTCCGTAGGAGGCGAGGCCGTGCAGGATCGGCTGCTCGAAACCTGCCGAGCGGGCGAAGGCGGGGTCGGCGTGGAGCGGGTTGAGGTCGCCGTTGAGCCGGTACCACAGGGCCTGTTGGGGCACCGTGGCGGTGGTGAAGACGGTGTCGGCGGGGCGCTCCGGCGCCGCCGCCCGCTCCTCGGCTCCGGGCTCGCCGCCGAAGCCGCCCTCGCCGCGGGCCCAGATGCGGGTGGTCGTGGTCCACAGCGGTTCGCCGTCGGCGCCGGTGACCGCCGATTCCAGGACGACGAGTGCGGCCTTGCCCTTGTCCCAGACCTCGGCGACGCGGGAGCGCAGGGTCGCGGTGCCCGAGGCGGGCAGGGGGCGGTGCACCCGCAGGCCCTGTCCGGCGTGGAGTACGGCGCGCAGGTCGACGTCGATGCCGGGCATCTCCAGGCCCGCTGCGGGGGCCTCACCGGCGGAGGGGCCGGTACCGGCCACCAGGGCGAAGGTGGGCAGCACCATGAGGTTCTTCTCGTAGGTCAGGTGCAGCTCGGGGTCGGTGGCCGCGGCGGCACCTGCGCCCAGGCTCAGGTGGTACAGGAGGACGTCGCGCGTGGTCCAGTGGATCTCGCGGACGGCGGGGTCCGCGCGCAGCGCCTTGTCGCGGTCGATGGGCATGGTCGGGTCAGCCTTTCCGGGTGGGCTCGGGGTCGCGGGGCAGGCCGAGGAGGCGCTCGCCGATGATGTTCAGCTGGACCTCGGTGGTGCCGCCCGCGATGGACAGGCAGCGGGAGTTGAGGAACATCCACATGGCGTCGTGGCGTTCGCCCTCGCCGGTGAGCGCGGCGTCGCCCTGCCAGTCCACGCAGGTCTCCCAGACCCGCTGCTGGTCCTCGACGCCGAGGAGTTTGGCGATGGACGCCTCGGCGCCGGGCTGCTGTCCGGAGACGGTGCGCAGGGTGGTGCGCAGGGCGAGGAGGGCGCCGGTCTGGGCGTCGCAGAGGTGGCCGCCGAGGGTGGTGAGTCGTTCCTCGTCCAGGCTGCCGGAGTCCAGGCCGCCGGAGCCCAGGCCATCGGAGTCCAGGCCGTCGGTGCCCGGCCGGTCCCAGGCGGCGGCGATCTCCAGCAGGGTTTCCGCGCCGGAGCCGACCGCGTCGTGGGAGAGGGCGACGCGCTCGTTGGCGAGCGTGGTGCGGGCGAGTTTCCAGCCGTCGCCGGGCGCACCGACGAGCAGGTCGTCGGAGACGAACACGTCGTCGAGGAAGACCTCGTTGAACTCGGACTCCCCGGTGATCTGCCGCAGCGGCCGGATGTCGAGTCCGGGGCTGGTCATGTCGAGGAGGAAGTACGAGATGCCCTTGTGCTTGGGCACGCCGGTGTCGGTGCGGGCGAGCAGGACGCCCCAGTGGGCGTCGCGGGCCATGGACGTCCACACCTTCTGCCCGTTGATCCGCCAGCCGCCGTCGGCCTTCTCGGCGCGGGTGGTGAGGCCGGCGAGGTCGGAGCCCGCGCCGGGTTCGCTGAAGAGCTGGCACCAGCGGATGTCGCCGCGCAGGCTCGGGGCGAGGAACCGCTCGCGCTGGGTGTCGTCGCCGTGGGCGATGAGCGTGGGCACCACCCAGCCGCCGATGATCATGTCGACGGGGGTGAGGTCCGCGGCGGCCAGTTCCTCGGCGATGACGAGCTGGGTCACCGGGTCGGCGCCCTTGCCCCAGGGGGCGGGCAGGTGCGGGGCGGTGTAGCCGTGGTCGGCGAGGTGGACGGAACGCTCCCGGCCCTCCAGGGCGGCGGCCTCCCGCAGTTCGGCGCGGATTCCCTCGCGTACGGTCTCGGCCTCCGGCGGCAGTTCGACGCCGAGCCTGCGCCGGGTGCCGTCCAGGGCGAGGCGGGCGACGCGGCGGCGCCAGGCGGCGGTGGGACCGAGGGCGACGCGCAGGGTCTGGGCGCGGCGCAGTGCGAGGTGCGCGTCGTGTTCCCAGGTGAAGCCGATGCCGCCGAGCACCTGGATGCAGTCCTTGGCGGTGACGAACGCGGCCTCGACGGCGACGGCACCGGCGACGGCGGCGGCCAGTGCGGTCTCGCCGGGGTCCGTGCCATCCGGATCGCCGGGATTACCGGGACCGCCGGGGTCGCCCGCGCGGGCCGCGTCCCAGGCGCAGGCGCGGGCCTGCTCGGCCTGCGCGAGCATGCGGGCGCAGCGGTGCTTGACGCCCTGGAACTGGCCGACGGGCCGCCCGAACTGCTCCCTCACCCGGGCGTGGTCGGCGGCGGTGGTGACGCAGCGGTCGGCGATGCCGGAGGCCTCGGCGGCGAACAGGGTCGCGGCGAGGTCCCGGGGGCGCTCCGGTGCGAGGGCGAGGAGGTCGGCGGCCGGGACGGGCACCGAGCGCGCGGTCACCCGGGAGGAGCGTCGGGTGAGGTCGTGGCTGCGGACGTCGGTGGTGTCGACGGCGGCCCGGGGCAGCACGAGCCAGGTGGTGCGGCCCCCATCGGCGGCGGGCAGTACGAACACGTCGGCGAGGTGGCCGCCGACGACGAGTTCGGAGGTGCCGGTGAGGGTGGCCGTGCCGTCGGCGGCCCGGGTGAGGGCGAGGGTGCCGGGGGTGAGCGCGACGGCGCCGACGGAGGTGCCGGAGGCGAGCGCGGCGAGGTGGGTGCGGTGTCCGGCGGCGTGCAGGACGGCGGAGGCGAGCGTCGTCGGCAGGAAGGGGCCGGGCGCCATGGCCCGCCCCAGTTCCTCGGTGACGACGGCGAGTTCGACCAGTCCGTATCCGGCGCCGCCCGCGTCCTCCGGCAGGTGCAGTCCGAGCAGCCCCTGCTCGGCGAGGCCGTTGAAGTGGTCCGGGAGGATCTCCTTGTCGGCGTCGGCCGCCGCGCGGAGGATGTCCTCGGTGATGTGCCGGTTCGCGAAGGCGCGTACGGCGTCGCGCAGGTCGCGGTGCTCCTGGGTGAGCCCGATGGTCATGGCGGCTCCTCAGACGCGTTCGATGACGGTGGCGGTGGAGTGCGCCCCGCCGGCGCACATGGTGATCAGCGCGGTGGACTTCCCGGTGCGCTCCAGTTCGTGCAGGGCCTGGGTGACGAGCCGGGCCCCGGTGGAGCCGACGGCGTGGCCGAGGGCGATGGCGCCGCCGTTGACGTTGACCTTGTCCATGTCCGCCTTGTGGACCTGGGCCCAGGACAGGACGACGGAGGCGAAGGCCTCGTTGATCTCGACGAGGTCGATGTCGTCGAGGGTCATGCCGGCGGTGCGCAGCACCCGTTCGGTCGCGGCGACGGGCCCGTCCAGGTGGTAGTAGGGGTCGGAGCCGACCATGGTGGAGGCCACGATCCGGGCGCGCGGGCGCAGTCCTTCGCGGGCGGCGCGCTCCCGGCTCATCAGCAGGACGGCGGCGGCGCCGTCGCTGATCTGGGAGCTGTTGCCCGCCGTGTGGATGCCGTCGGGCAGGACCGGCTTGAGGGCGGCCAGCGCCTCGGGGGTGGTGTCGCGCAGGCCCTGGTCGCGGGTGACCAGGGCGGTCTCACCGGTGGGCCCCTCAGCCCCGATCACGGGAGCCTCGACGCCGATGATCTGCTTCTCGAAGCGGCCCTCCGCCCAGGCCCGGGCGGCGTTGCGCTGGGAGGCGAGGCCGAGGGCGTCCGCGTCGGCCCGGGTGATGCCCCGGTGCCGGGCGATGCGCTCGGCGGCGGTGAACTGGTCCGGCATGTCCAGGGACCAGCTCTCCGGCACGGGCACGCCGGTGTCGGGCGTGAGGGCCTTGCCGAGGAAGACCCGGCTCATCGACTCGACGCCGCAGCCGATGCCGGTCTCGATGGCGCCCGAGGCGATCAGACCGGCGACCAGGTGCACGGCCTGCTGGGACGATCCGCAGGCGCAGTCGATGGTGGTGCAGGCGGTGGTGTGCGGGAGCCCGGTGTGCAGCCAGGCGTTGCGGGTGACGTTGTTGGACTGCTCACCGGCCTGGGTGACACAGCCCCCGATGACCTGCTCCACGGTGGCGGGGGCGATACCGGCCCGCTCGACGAGGCCCTTCTGGGCGAGCCCGAGGAGCTCCGCCGGGTGGAGCCCGGACAGGACACCGCGGCGCCGGCCGACCGGTGTCCGCGCGGCTTCGACGATGACGGCCTCGGTCATGGCTCTCCGTATGGGTGAGGGGGCGTGGGGGCCCGGACTGGCTGACTGATTCCTGTCGCTGCACCGGAAAACTAGAATTCATTCTGGAAGCAGACAAGATCCAGTCCCGCTCAGTGGCAGCCGCCGCGTCCCTCGGCCGCCGGGACCGTCAGATGTGCGATCCCCCGTCGACCCGCAGCTCGGCCCCGGTGAGGTAGCCCGCGTCGCGGGACGCCGCGAAGGCGATCACCCCGGCGATCTGCTCGGGCTCGGCGGCGCCGAACGGGGAGCGGATCCGCCCGTAGTACGAGACGTCCAGGCCGGGCGGCAGCACGTGCGGCCCGGCCAGCGGCGTGGCGACCGAGCCGGGCGAGACGGGCACGACGCGGATGCCCCGGTGGGCGACCTCGGCGGCCAGGGACAGGGAGAAGCCGAGGACGGCGCCCTTGGAGGCGGCGTAGGCGGTCATGTACGGGTTCCCGTGCGCCGCGGCCGACGAGGCGACGTTGACGACGACGCCGGTGCGGTCCGGCAGCAGGGGCAGGGCCTCCCGGCAGAACAGGGCGGTGCCGACGGCGTTGACCGTGAAGAGCTGTTGCAGGTCGGCGACGGTCAGCCGGTCGATCGGCGTGGTGCGGTGGATGCCGGCGACGTTCACCAGCACGTCGAGGCCGCCGAGTTCGTCCGCCGCGGCCCGTACGGCGGCCACTACCGCGTCCTCGTCGGCGACGTCGGCGACCCGGGTCGCGATCCGCCCGGGCCCGGCACACGCGGCTGCCGTTTCGGCCAGTCCCTCCCCGGACAGGTCGACGGCGAACACCGCCGCACCCTCCGCGGCCAGACGCCGCGCGGTGGCCCGCCCGATGCCGGAACCACCCCCGGTGAGCAGGACCTTCGTACCCTCGAAGCGGTTCATCGCGGCTCCTCTTCATTGCCTGCGCCGACGGACGGGGCGGCGGACTGTACGCCCGCCGGCCGGGTCGTCGGGGGCCCGGTCCCACCGACCGGGACCGCCCCTCGCGCGGCCCCGGACCACCGGTACCGGTCAGTGGGACTCGCCACCGTGGACCCGGAGGTCCGCGCCTACCGTCCGGACCGTGGAGACCACGCGTCCTGAGGGGATGAGAGCAACGTGAGCGCAGTCGAGTCAGCACACGACGACGTCAGGGCCATCGAGGCGGCCGCGGCACCGACCCGCTTCGCGCGCGGCTGGCACTGCCTGGGCCTCGCCGAGAAGTACAAGGACGGCAAGCCGCACGCGGTGACGGCCTTCGGCCAGAAACTCGTGGTGTTCCAGGCCGGTGACGGCACGCTCAACGTACTGGACGCCTACTGCCGGCACATGGGCGGCGACCTCTCCCAGGGCACGGTCAAGGGCGACCAGGTGGCCTGCCCCTTCCACGACTGGCGCTGGGGCGGCGACGGACGCTGCAAGCAGATCCCGTACTCCAAGCGGGTCCCGCTGCGGGCCCGTACGGCGGCCTGGCCGACCCTGGACCAGGACGGGATGCTGTTCGTCTGGAACGACCCGGAGGGCAACCCGCCGCCCGCGGACGTGACCATCCCCCGCATCGAGGGCGCCACGAGCGACGAGTGGACCGACTGGCTCTGGTACGAGACCGTGGTCGACGCCAACTGCCGTGAGGTGGTCGACAACGTGGTGGACATGGCCCACTTCTTCTACGTCCACTACTCCTTCCCGACGTACTTCAAGAACGTCTTCGAGGGACACACCGCCACCCAGTACATGCGCGGCACCGGCCGTCCGGACGCGCGCCCGCAGGAACAGGACGGCAAGCCGAAGACCAGCGGCAGCAACTCGGTGGCTTCGTACCACGGCCCGTCCTTCATGGTCGACGACCTCACCTACCACTACGAGAACGCCGACGACGTGCGCTCGGTCCTGATCAACTGCCACTACCCCGTGGACGCGAACCGCTTCGTGCTCCAGTACGGCATCGTGGTCAAGCGCTCGGCGTCCCTGTCGGCCGAGGAGGCCGACGAACTCGCGGCGGGCATGGGCCAGTTCATCAAGCTCGGCTTCGAGCAGGACATCGAGATCTGGAAGAACAAGACCCGCATCGACAACCCGCTGCTGTGCGAGGAGGACGGCCCGGTCTACCAACTCCGCCGCTGGTACGAGCAGTTCTACGTCGATGCCGCCGACGTGACGCCGGAGATGACCGACCGCTTCGAGTTCGAGCTGGACACCACGCGGCCCGTGGAGGCGTGGCAGCGGGAGGTCGAGGCCAACCTCGCCCGCAAGGCCGCCGTCGCCGAGGGCCGGCCGGTCTGATGCGCACCGGCCACCAGAACGGCACCCGGGTCGACCGGATCGACGACCGGATCGACAACAGGCTCGACACCCGGCGCGCCGACGGGGTTCCGATGCGGCCGCTGGCCTGCGCGCGGTGCGCCGCCGAGGTGCTGGTGCGCAAGAGCAGCTGGCAGCAGACGAGCGTGCAGTGGAACGCGCGGGCCACAGCGGCCTGCGCGGAACGGAACGCGGCCGACGGGACCGAAGCCGCCTTCGAAGGCTGCCGGTCCCTGCGCGACACGATCCGCGAGGCGGCGCTGCACGGCCGTATCGAGGTCGTGGACCCGGCTGGCCCCGGCCCCGACCACCGAGCCTGAGCCCACTCTCCCCCGATCCCGGCGGACACAACGGTGGGGCCGGGTATGCGCACCCCGCGCGTACCCGGCCCCACCGCGTTCAGGAGCCGGACCGAAGCCCCGCCGCCGCTGCCGCCACACCGGCCCGGCGGCCGAAGAACGTGCCGTCACCGAGCGACGTACCGCTGACGTATCCCTCGCCGTGGATGCCGGAGGCCGCCCGCCCCGCGGCGAACAGGCCGGGCAGGACGGCGCCGGACACATCGAGCACGGCACCGTCCACGGTGGTGCGCAGCCCGCCGAGGGTGAACCCGGCGACGCCCGTGCCCGCTCCCGCGCTCGGCCGGCCGCCCTGGTGGAAACCGGCCCTGGGGTCGATCGCCGCGAACGGCCCCTCCAACGGGCGCAGCCAGCGCGCGTCCTTGTGGAAGTACGGGTCCCGCCCGCGCGCCGCGTGCGTGTTGTAGGTGCCGACGGACGACTCCAACGCCCCCGGCGGCATGCCGAGTTCGCGCTCCAGCTCGCCGAGGGTCTCGGACACGAACCGGGGGACGACGCCCCAGCGTTCGCGCTCGGGCACCGCCTCGTAGCCCTCCTCGTCGACGATGACCCAGTACGGCGCGGGCTGGGTCAGCACGGCGGCCACGCTGAACAGGCCGGGGTAGACGTCCTCGTTGACGAAGCGCTGCCCGTGGCCGTTGACGAGCATGCCGCGCACGGCCAGGGCGGGCAGTGCGGTCAGGGCCAGTTCGACCACGCCCATGCGGCGGGTCGCGGCGCCGAGGGCGGCGGCCATCCGGATGCCGCTGCCGTCGTCGAGGCCGTCGCTGACCCTGCCGTGGGCGAGGAGGTGCGGGGCGTGGTCGGCGAGCATCTCCTCGTTGTCGGCGAATCCGCCGGTGGTGAGCACCACTCCCCCGCGCGCCCGGTACGCCAGGTCCTCGCCGTGCCGGCGGGCGGTGACGCCGACGACGCGGCCGGTGTCGTCCACGATCAGGGCGGTGGCCAGGGTGTCGGAGTGCGTCACCGCGCCCGCCTCCCCGGCGGCGGCGACCAGCTTCTCCATCACCAGCCAGCCGCCGAACGCCTCGGTGGCCGTGCGGTGGCCGCGGGGCGCGGGCCGGGCGATCTCGTTGTACGGCCAGGCGTTCTCGCCCAGCCACATCAGACCGTCCCGGGTGGTCGGCATCCAGGTCGGCGCGTCCCACAGGGTCGGTTCGAAGGCCAGTCCCCGGTCCACGAACCACTGGAAGTGGGCGACGCTCTCCTCGCAGTACAGGCGCAGCTTCTCGTCGTCGGCGTGCGGTCCGAGGGCCGCCCTGAGGTAGGAGTACATCTCCTCGGGGCTGTCCTCGAAGCCGCAGGCCCTCTGCACCTCGGTGCCGCCGCCCAGGTACAGCTCGCCGCCGGACAGGGCCGACGAGCCGCCGGGGCCGCCCGCCCGTTCCAGGACCAGGACGCCGGCGCCCGCCGACGCGGCCTCGAACGCGGCGGCGGCCCCGGCGCAGCCGTGTCCGACGACCAGTACGTCGGTCTCGGCGGCCCAGCGGGTGACGGTCTTGGCGCGGACGGGTGTCACCGGCCGGGCGGTGCTCACGCGTCGGTCCCGGGCGGCGGGGTGAAGGCGGCGAGCGGCTCGGAGCCGGACCAGTCGTGGCCCCAGTAGCTGTCGGCGGTGATCTCCTCGGCGGTGTAGTGCCGTTCGTCGACGCGCATGCCGTCGCAGCCGTACTCGATGTCCCAGCCGCCGGGGGCGCGCACGTAGAAGGAGACCATCTTGTCGTTGGTGTGCCGGCCCAGCGTGGAGGAGAGCGAGAAGTCCCGCTTGTTCACGTTGTCGAGGGCGCGGCCGACGGCGTCGAGGGTGTCCACCTCGACCATGAGGTGGACGAGGCCGGGTTCGCCGCTGTGCGGGGCGGGGCAGACGGCGAGGCTGTGGTGGCGTTCGTTGACGCCCATGAAGCGCACCCGGCGGGGCGGCGCGTCGGGCGACTGGCCGCTGAGCCGGATCCCGCCGCGCGGCAGGAAGCCCAGCACCTCGGTGTAGAAGGCGACGGTGTCGTCCATGGCGGTGGTGGGCAGCACGACGTGCCCCATGCCCTGGCCGTCGGTGACGAACCGCTGCCCGAGGCCGGTCAGTACGGGGCTGTGGTCGAGGATCGGCGCGAAGAACACCTCGACGGGCACGCCCGCCGGATCCTCGAAGGCAAGGGCGGCCTCGACTCCCCGGTCGTCGGCCTCCTCCTGGCTCAGCATCTTCACCGCCGTACCGGACGCCTCGACGGCACGCCCGACGGCGGCCAGCGCGAACTGGTCGCGCACCTCCCAGCCGACGGACAGCACGCGGTCGCTGTCACCGGGCAGGACGACGAGCCGGGCACGGCGCTCGTCCATGCGCAGGTAGAGGGCGTCGGGGTCGGGACCCGATCCCTCGGCGAACCCGAGGGCGTCCACGGTGAGTTCGCGCCAGCGGTCGATGTCACGGGTCTGGACCCGGAGGTAGCCGAGTCCTCGGATCTGGGTCATGTCTGGTCCGTCCTCCCTGGTGGTCAGATCATCGAGCGCATCGGGCCCTGCGGCGGCTCCACGCCGATCTCCGTCAGGGCGGAGGCGTGGAAGACGGCCCCGGGCACGTGGATCGCGTGCGCCAGGCCCGTGTGGACGTCGCGCCAGAAGCGCTGGATCGGGTTGTCGAGCCGCATGGCGTTGCCGCCGGAGCGGGCCACGATCTCGTCGACCGCGCGGACCGCGCGCCAGGCGGCGGCGGCCTGGGTGCGCCGTCCGACGGCACGACGCTCGAAGGTGATCTCCTGCCCGGCGGCGACCATGTCGTACATCCGGCAGACGTTGTCGAGGAGCGCGGCCCGGGAGGCGGCGATCTCGGCCGCCGCGTCCCCGACCGCGTAGAGGACGTACGGGTCGTCCCGCACTGCCTGCCCGGTGATCTGCACGCGGTCGCGCTGGTAGGCGAGGTGGTGGGCTAGGGCGCCCTCGCACATGCCGATGACGGCGGAGGTGATGCCGAGCGGGAAGGCGGCGGAGAACGGCAGCCGGTAGGCGGGGTTGGTCAGGCCGGACTCGGCGGCCAGGGAACCGTCCACCACCTTGGCGTACTCGATGACCCGGTAGGCCGGGACGAAGGCGTCCTTGACGACGACGTCCTTGCTGCCGGTGCCGCGCAGGCCGACGACGTTCCAGGAGTCCTCGACGATCTCGTAGTCGGCGCGCGGCAGGATGACGTGCACGGACCGCGGCGGGTTCAGCCGGTTGCCGTCGGCGTCGGCGAGGAAGCCGCCGAGGAAGATCCACTTACAGTGGTCGGTGCCGGAGGAGAACTGCCAGCGGCCGTTGAAGACATAGCCGCCGTCGACGGGCCGGAGCAGGCCCATCGGCGCGTAGGGGGAGGCGATCCAGGTGTCCGGGTCCTCGCCCCAGACCTCCTCCTGGACCCGCGGGTCGGCCATCGCCATCTCCCAGGGGTGTACGCCGACGACACCGGCGACCCAGCCGGTGGCGCCGTCGCAGGCGGCGATGCGCATGACGGTCTCGGCGAACTCGCGCGGGTGCAGTTCGAGTCCGCCGTGGGCCTTGGGCTGGAGCATGCGGATGGCGCCGACGTCGCGCAGGACCTTGACGGCCTGGTCGTCGAGCCGGCCGAGGGCTTCGTTGGCGGGGCCGAGGGCGCCGATCTCGTCGGCGCGTGCCTCGACGGCGTCGAGTACGGGATTGGTCATGGCTGGGCTCACTTCCCCGGGGAGGTCGATGCGGTGGCGCGGTCCCTCTCGGCGAGGCCGACCGCGATCTCGATGAGCTGGTCCTCCTGGCCGCCGACGAGTTTGCGGCGCCCGGCCTCCAGCAGGATCTCGGCGCCGGACACCCCGTACTTGCCGGCCTGGCGGGCGGCGTGCTTCAGGAAGCTGGAGTAGACGCCGGCGTAGCCCATGGTCAGCGACATGCGGTCGAGCCGGCACTCGCCGTCCATGACGGGCCGTACGACGTCCTCGGCGGCGTCGATGATCTTGAGCACATCGATGCCGGTACGGATGCCCAGGCGTTCGGCGACGGCCGCGAACCCCTCGACGGGGGTGTTGCCGGCGCCCGCGCCGAAGCGGCGGGTGGAGCCGTCGATCTGGGTGGCTCCGGCGCGCACGGCGAGCACCGAGTTGGCGACACCGAGGCCGAGGTTCTCGTGGCCGTGGAAGCCGACTTGTGCGTCGTCGCCGAGTTCGGTGACGAGGGCGGCGATGCGGTCGGTGGTCTCCTCCATGACGAGGGCGCCGGCGGAGTCGACGACGTACACGCACTGGCAGCCGGCGTCGGCCATGATCCGGGCCTGCCGGGCCAGTGCCTCGGGCGGGCTGCTGTGCGACATCATCAGGAACCCGACGGTCTCCAGGCCCAGTTCGCAGGCGAGGCCGAAGTGCTGGACGGCGATGTCGGCCTCGGTGCAGTGGGTGGCGATGCGGCAGATCGAGGCGCCGTTGTCGGCGGCCTCGCGGATGTCGTCCTGGAGGCCGAGGCCGGGCAGCATCAGGAAGGCGATCTTCGCGCGCCGCGCGGTCTTCACCGCGGCCTTGATGAGTTCCTGCTCGGGGGTGTGGCTGAAGCCGTAGTTGAAGGAGGACCCGCCGAGGCCGTCGCCGTGGGTGACCTCGATGACGGGGACTCCCGCGTCGTCGAGGGCGGCCACGATGGAGGTGACGTGGTCGACGGTGAACTGGTGCTGTTTGGCGTGCGATCCGTCCCTGAGGGACGAGTCGGTGACGCGGATGTCCAGGTCGGTGCTGTAGGGCATGACTCGTGTACTCCTCGGTGGGCGGGTCTCAGGCACCGGCGCGGCGGGCGGTGATCCGCTGGGCGAAGCCCTCGCCGACCTTGGTGGCGGCGGCGGTCATGATGTCGAGGTTCCCGGAGTACGGGGGCAGGAAGTCGCCCGCGCCCTCCACCTCCAGGAACACCGCCACCCGGGCGAGTCCGCCACTGACCGGGGTCGGCTCGTCGAACTGCGGCTCGGTGCGCAGCCGGTAGCCGGGCACGTAGGAGGCGACCTTGGCGACGGTCTCGTGGATCGACGCGGTGACGGCGGCGTGGTCGGCGTCGGCGGGGATGGCGCAGAAGACGGTGTCCTGCATGAGCATCGGGGGTTCGGCCGGGTTGAGGATGATGATGGCCTTGCCCTTGGCGGCGCCGCCGATGGTCTCGATGCCGCGGCTCGTGGTGAGGGTGAACTCGTCGATGTTGGCGCGGGTGCCGGGCCCGGCGGACGGCGAGGAGACGCTGGCGACGATCTCCGCGTACGGCACCTCGGTGACCCGGGAGACGGCGTGCACGATCGGGATGGTGGCCTGTCCGCCGCAGGTGATGAGGGAGACGTTCGGCGCGTCGAGGTGGTCGCCGAGGTTGACGGCGGGCACGACGGCGGGGCCGAGGGCGGCGGGGGTCAGGTCGATGGCCTGGACGCCGAGTGCGGCGTACCGGGGCGCGTTGGCCTTGTGGACGTACGCGGAGGTGGCCTCGAAGATCAGGTCGGGCCGCTCGATACCGGACAGCAGCGGTTCGACGCCGTCGGCGCCGGTGTGCAGTCCGTGGTCGGCGGCGCGCTTGAGACCGGGGCTCTGCGCGTCGATGCCGATCATCCAGCGCGGCTCGATGGTCTCGGAGCGCAGCAGCTTGTACATCAGGTCGGTGCCGATGTTGCCGGATCCGACGATCGCGGCGGTCGCCTTGGTCACTGTTTCGAACCTCATCCGAGTCGAGGAGTCCGTCGAGGGAGTCCAGAGAAGTGAGCGGGGACGGAAGGGCGGTCAGCCGTCGTAGGTGACCTTCAGCCGGTCGCTGACCGGGCGTGCCTGGCAGGCGAGGACGAGTCCGTCGGCGAGGTCCCGGGCGTCGAGGACCTCGTTGCGCTCCATGACGACCTCGCCCTCCACGAGGACGCAGGCGCAGGCGCTGCACGCGCCCTCCCGGCAGGAGTAGGGGGCGTCGAGTCCGGCCGCGAGGAGCACGTCGAGCAGGGGCTTGCCGCGCGGCCAGTCGACGGTGCGGCTGACGCCGTCCAGCTCCACCTCGGCCGTGCTGACGGGCCCCTCGGTGTCCGCCTGCGGGTCGTCGTCCGGGTCCGGCTCCGCGAAGGGGTCGCCGGTCAGGGAGGTGAACCGCTCGACGGTGATCCGGCCCGCGGGCACCCCCAGGCCGGCCAGGGCGCCCGTGGCCAGGTCCATGAAGGGGCCGGGCCCGCAGACGAAGGCGGGACGGTCGGTGTAGGGCGTGGCGAGGGCGCGCAGTCCGGACGCCGTGGGCCGGCCCTGGAGGGACTCCAGCCAGTGCAGGACGGTGAGCCGGTCGCCGTACTCCCGTGCCAGCGCGGTGAGTTCCTCGCGGAAGATGACGGACTGCTCGTCCCGGTTGGCGTAGGCGAGGGTGACGCGGCCGGTCCCGGCGTGCAGTGCGGAGGTGAGGATCGACATGACGGGGGTGATGCCGCTGCCCGCGGCGAGCAGGAGGAAGTCGCCGTCGAGGGAGTCGGGGGTGAAGGTGCCCGCGGGCCGCAGCACCTGGAGGGTGTCGCCCTCGGTGACGTGGTCGCAGATCCAGTGCGAGGCGTAGCCCCCGGCGGTGCGCTTGACGGTGACCTTGAGCAGCTCGTCGCGGACCGGGGAGCTGCACAGCGAGTAGCAGCGCGCGGCGCCGCCGTCCCGTTCGGAGGGCACCCGCAGGGTGAGGAACTGGCCCGGCCGGTAGGTGAACGCGGCCCGGTCCTCCTCGGCCGGCTCCAGGACCAGCGAGTGCGCGTCGGCCGTCTCCCGGATCACCTTGACGACCCGTACGGTCAGCGGCCCGGGGCTCACGGCGCGTCCTGGGCGGTGACGGGACCGGTGCGGGCGGCGGCGGCCGCGTGCCGGGCGGCGATGTGCCCGAACACGATGGACGGGCCGATGGTGGCGCCCGGACCGGCGTACTCGCCTCCCATCACCGACGCCGAGGTGTTGCCGGTGGCGTACAGTCCGGCGATGGCCGAGCCGTCCTCGCGCAGTACCCGGCTGTGCTCGTCGCAGACCAGGCCGCCCTTGGTGCCGAGGTCACCGACCTCGATGCGCACCGCGTAGTAGGGGGCCTTGTCGATCTCGTCGAGGTTGGGGTTGGTGAGGGTGGGGTCGCCGTAGTAGCGGTCGTAGGCGCTGTCGCCGCGGCCGAAGTCGGTGTCCTTGCCGGTGCGGGCGAAGCCGTTGAACCTCGCCACGGTCTCGGCCAGCGTGTCGCTCGGGACGCCGATCCGTTCGGCGAGTTCCCCGATGCTGTCGGCGCGGTGCACGGTGCCCTTGTCGTAGAACGCCTTGGGGAACGGCAGGCCGGGCAGCACCTGGGCGAAGGGATAGCGGGCGCGGGCCTTGGCGTCCATCACGAACCAGGCGGGCACGTGTCCGCCGGCCAGCTGGTCGTGGACGAAGTTGACGTACGGCGACGACTCGTTGGTGAAGCGCCTGCCGTCGCCGGAGACGATCACCGACGGCGGGATGCAGCGCTCGGAGACCAACGGGATGGTGGCGCCGGAGGGGTGGTGCACGGACGGCATCCACCAGGCGTCGTCCATGAAGTCCAGTGCGGCGCCGAGGGCCTGGCCGGCCGTGATGCCGTCGCCGACGTTCTCCACGGCTCCGGCGCTGTGGTTGTCCCGGCCGCCCTCGGGGAGGTACTTCTCGCGCATCTCCGGGTTGTGGTCGAAGCCGCCGGTGGCGAGGAGCACGCCGCGGCGGGCGCCGACGCGCACGGTGCGGCCGTCGCGGGTGACGACGACGCCGGTGACCTTCCCGGTGTCGTCGACGACGAGTTCGGTCATGGGGCTGCGCAGCCACACCGGTACCCCGGCGTCCTTGAGGGCCATGCGCAGGCGGGCGACGAGGGCGCGGCCGCCGGTGGCCATGTGGCGGCGGCGCACGACGTTGGAGGAGACCCGCCAGGCGGCCACGACCGAGGCCCAGCGTCCGCGCCAGGTCCGCTTGACCATGGCGAGGTCGCGGTAGTCCTTGGCGGTGATCCACAGGCCGAGGGGGCCCTTGAGGCTGTTGGGCCGCTGGTGCTTCTCGTCCTCGCCGAGCTTGCGGGTGTCGAAGGGCAGCGCCTCGACGGACCGGCCGAGCGGGCGTCCGCCGTCGTACTCGGGGTGGTAGTCGGCGTACCCCTTGACCCAGAAGAACCGCATCCAGCGGCTCTTGCCGAGCAGTTCCATCGCGGCGGGCCCCTGGTCGACGTAGGCGTCGAGGCGGGCGGCGGGCACCCGGCCCTCGGTGAGCCGGTCCAGGTAGCGGCGGATCGACTCGCGGCTGTCGTCGTGGCCCCTGGCGCGCAGGGTGGGGTTGTTGGGGATCCAGATGCCGCCGCCGGAGATGCCGGTGGTGCCGCCGTACATCGCGCCCTTCTCGACGACGACGGTGCTCAGTCCGCCGTCGGCGGCGGTCAGCGCGGCGGCCATGCCGCCTCCGCCGCTGCCGACGACGACGAAGTCGAACTCCTCGTCCCAGCCCTGCCGGGCGGGGGCGCTCACGCCGCGTCCTTGCGCGTCGCGTCCGCGCCGGCCGATGCGTCACGGGTCAGGAAGGCGAGAACGGCGCTCTCCCAGGCGGCCTTCTGCTCGATCATGACCCAGTGCCCGCAGTCGGGGAAGACGTGCAGTTCGGCGTCCGGGATGGTGCGCATGGGCAGCAGGGCCATGTCGACGGGGCTGACGCGGTCGTCGCGGCCCCAGGTGAGCAGCGTCTTCGCCGTCAGCCGGTGCAGCAGCGCCCAGTACGGTGCCTCGTCGGAGGCGGCCGCGGCGGCGGCGCGGGCGGCGAAGGCCTCACTGCCGTACATGAGGCGGGCGCTCGCGAGCGTCTCGGGGTCGGTGGCCTGCGCCCAGCGCTCCTCGATCAGCTCCTCGGTCACCAGCGCCGGGTCGTACACCATGGAGTGCAGCCAGCGCACCAGGCCTTCGCGGGAGGGCGCGTCGGTGAACTCGGTGAGCAGTTTGATGCCTTCACCGGGCGCGGGGCTGAACACGTTGCGGCCGATGCCGCCGATCGTCACCAGGCGGCGCACCCGGTCGGGGTGTGCGAGCGCGAAACGGGTGCCGACGATGCCGCCCATGGAGTTGCCGACGACGTCGACCTGCTGGAGGCCGAGGCCGTCCAGGAACCGGGTGACGGCCGAGGCGGCGGTCGCCATGGGGTGGCCGTCGGCCGGGTCGCTGACGCCGAACCCGGGGAACTCCAGGACGAGGCAGCGGAAGTGCTCGGCGAACGTGCCGAGGTTGTGGCGGTAGTTGCGCCAGCCGGTGACGCCGGGGCCCGAACCGTGCAACAGCAGCAGGGGTGGGCCGTCTCCGGCCTCGTGGTAGCGCAACACGCCCTGATCGGTGGGGAGTTCGCGCAGTGTGGAGTCGTGGCTCAGCTCCGTCATCATCCCTGCCCTCGCTTGACCTCGGTGGTCGATGGCCCTGGACGGTAGCCAGGGCCGGCGGGGCCGCGCGGGACACGTCTCGGTCAGCGGGATGCGCAGGGCCGGGACGGGTCCGGCGGGGTTCGGCAGCCCGGGCCGGTGGGCGGTTCCACTCATCGGGAACGGTCACCCGGCCCGGCCGGACGGTGCCCTAGCTTCGGCCCTCTGCCCGCTCCCGGGCACATCACCGCACCGTCCCCCTCGAGGTGAAACCGATGACCGCAGAGTCCCTGTCCCCGCCCGAGGCCGCCGAGGAGACCGAGCCGACGCCCCTGCGGATGCGGCGCGTCATGGGGACCTTCGCGTCCGGCGTGACCGTGGTGACGGGGATCGGCGGGGACGGCACCCCGGTCGGTTTCGCCTGCCAGTCCTTCGCGTCCGTCTCCCTGGAACCGGCCCTGGTCCTGTTCTGCGCGGACCACCGCGGCCGTGCGTGGCCGAGGATCAGGGAGTCGGGCCGGTTCAGCGTGAACATCCTCGCCGCGGAGCAGACGGATCTGTGCGGCCGGTTCGGGTCCGGCAAGGGCCGCAAGTACGAGGGGCTGGAGTGGGAGCTGTCCCGCTGGGGCACTCCCTCGCTGCCCGGCGTCCTGACCCGGGTGCACGCCGATGTGCACGACGTGCACGGGGCGGGCGATCACGATGTGGTGGTGGGCCGGGTCCTCGCCCTGGAGACCGTGGCCGACCGGGAGCCGATGCTCTTCTTCCGCGGCGGCTTCGGCGTCGGCAGCCCGGCCGCAGCCGCGGCAGCGGTCCCGGCGCCCGGCGTGTGGGGATGGGGATGGGGCGACCACTGGGGGTGAGTGGCACCGGGGCCCGGCCGGTGTGAGCGACGGGCCCACAGGCGTCCGCGACGGACCCGGCAGGCGCACACTTCGGGCCCGGCAGGCGCGCACTTCGGGCTCGGTGCCCCGACCGCCTACTGCCAGTCGCCGTACTGCCCCACGGCGAGCAGCCGGTCCATGGTCTGCGCGGACCACGTCTCCTCCGGCTCGAACGCGGTCCGGCGCGGCGACCCGCCCGGCGTCTGCCGGTGGGGGAACAACTCGCGCGACACCTGCCGGGCCGCGTCCACCACCAGCGGGGCGACCTTCTCCAGTGGTGACCAGGCGTCCCCCACCAGGGAGATCGCGGCGACCGGCCCGTCGGGGCCCCGGACCGCGGCGGCGGCGCAGGCGATGTCGGGGAAGCACTCGCCGCGCTCGAAGGCGAGCCCGTGGCGGCGCCGGATGCGGTCGAGTTCCTGGTGCAGGGTGCCCATGTCGCAGATCGTTCGCTGGGTCATTCGGCCGATGGACTCACCGGCCCTGGCCTCGACGTCCTCCGGTTCGAGCCAGGCGAGCATGGCCTTGCCGAGCGCCGTCGAGTGGGCCGGTGCCCGGCCGCCGACGCGCGAGGGGACGGTGGCGGCGAACCGGCCCCCGACCTTGTCGAGGTAGTAGACCTCCGCACCGTCCAGGACGGCCAGGTGGACGACGAGCCCGGTCCGGATCTGCAGTTGGTGCAGCCGGGCGGCGGCGGCCTCGCGGATCCTGCCGTGCGCCCCGTCTCCCCCGCCGAACCCGAGGGCCCGGCGGCCCAGCCCGTAGCCCAGGCCGGTGTGTTCGAGCCAGCGCAGCCGCACCAGCTGGTCGAGGATCCGGTGCGCCGTGGACCGGGGCAGCCGGGTGCACCGGGCCACTTCCTCCAGGGACAGCCGGGCCGTGCGCCCCTCGAACAGGTCCATGATGAGCGTCACCCGCTCGACCATCGACGGCGGCAACTCGCGACGGGCCGGCGCGTGCGTGGTGGGAAGACCATCGACAGCCGTCATGGGAGCCTCCAGTCACAGACTGAAATGAATTCTTGTTTTCCGGAATGTAACAGCGCTCCCCAACGGTGAGAAGAGATGCGGGCCGGCTCTTTCCCGGTCGTTGGCCGCCGGACCGGGCCCACCCGCCTACTCCTGGCCGGTGAACATCCTGATGGCGGCCGCCGGTGCCGTCGTCCCCCTCCTCGAACAGGACCGACCCGTCCGGGGCGAGGGCCCGCGAGGCCTGACGGCCCTCCAGGACCAGCCCGGGGAACTCCTCGGCCAGCCCCGCGGCCCGGAGGGCGCGCTGGCCGTTGCCGTCGTGGATGTCGAGCATCCCGCCCTGCGCGCGTGCCTCCGCGGAGGCCTCGGCCTCGTGGACGGTGGCCGGGATGCCGTGGACGTACAGGACGCGGGCGAGCGTGAGGCCGCCGAGTCCGGCGCCGACGATCGTGACGTGCGTGGTCATGGTGCTTCCCTCCTGATGGCGGTCCCGGGGCGGAGACCCGACAGGACCGACGTGCATGGCAACCAGGTCGCGCCGACCGGAACGGCGGCAGGAATCCCTCTCGCGGGAGCGCATCGTCGGGGCCGCCGTCGGGCTCCTCGACACCGTGGGAGAGCGCGGCCTCACCTTTCGTGCCCTGGCCGAGCGCCTCGCGACCGGCCCCGGGGCGATCTACTGGCACATCACGGGGAAGGCCGAGCTGCTCGGCGCCGCCACGGACGCGGTCGTCACCGCCGCCGTGACCGCCGCACCCACCGGTGCCGCCGACTCGCCCCAGGACGCGGTCCGCGCCGTCGCACTGGGCCTGTGGGACGCGACCGAAGCTCACCCGTGGCGGGCTCGACCCGGACGCGTACCCGTTCACCCGGGCCGTGGCGGACCAGGTCCGCGGCCATGACGACCGCGAGCAGTTCCTCGCCGGGATCACCCTCGTCCTGACCGGCATCACGGCACTTCACCGGCCCGAGCGGTAGAACCCGGGCCCCACCGACCGCCTTCGGCGTGTGCTCCGTCTCACGCATCCCATGGCTGCCCAAGTTGCGTGGGTCACTGCGCAAATGCCCTTTTCGCGGTCATCCTCGAAGTGAACGGTGCCGAGCGAAGTGGCGCGTGCCGCCGCCGACTTGACCACGGCGTACCGACGTGAGCCCTGCCACAACACGCGTGGCTCTTCCCCACCCGGGCCCGTCACCGCCCTCACCCGTTCCCACCCCCTCCCGTTCCCCTTCCTCACCTGCTCCGCAGCAGACCCCGTAGAAAGGTGCCGATCGTGGCCGCATACCTGTGCGCTCCCGCCGTGATACACGGCGAGCACTCCGTCGAGACCCGAGAGATCGTCGAGGAAGTACGCGCCCGGCACCCGCACGCGCCGTGGGCACCGCGGATCGACGGCATCGCGGCCAGTACGGGCATCGAGAGCCGCGGCTGGATGCTCCCGCTGGAGGCCGCCGTCGCCCCCGGCGGTGGCGGCGATCTCGGCACCGCACGGGAGGCGCTGGTCCGCGACGGGTTCACCGAGCAGGACGCGGACCGCGTGATCGCCGCCCTGAAGGCGGTACCCGCGTCGCAGACCGTCCAGGAGCGCACCGCCCCGGCCTGGGAGGCCGTCCAGGCCTACGGGGAGCGCGCGGCACGTGGCGCCCTGCAGATCGCCGGGCTGGACGTCGCGGACGTCGACTGCCTGATCACCAGCAACTCCACCACCCCGGCCCTGCCCGGACTGGACGTCGCCCTGGCCAACCGGCTCCCGCTGCGCGGCGACACCATGCTCCTGCCGGCCACCCAGTGGGCCTGCGTGGCCGGGACCCGTTCGCTGGCGCTGGCGGCCGACCTCGTGGCGGCGGACCCGGACCGGGTGGTCCTGGTCGTGATCTCCGAGGCGCTGAGCACCACCTACCAGCCCGCCGACGACACCCTGGAGTCCCTGATCGTCCGGCTGCTGTTCGCGGACACCGCGGTCGCCGCGGTGGTCACGGGCCGCCCGAGGCCCGAGTCGGTGCTCCGGCTGGACGCCGCCTGGCACCACACCCTGCCGGGCACGCGGGACCTGCACCGCCTGGAGACGCGGGCCGACGGCACCCACTTCGTGATGGACCGGCGCGGGCCGCGGGCGGTGCAGGAAACGGTCACCGCGATGTGGGAGTGGCTCCGCGTCCGTTACGAGGACGACCCCTCCTCCTGGCACCCCGACGTCCTGCTCGCGCACCCCGGCGGGACCCGGGTGCTGGAGTACATGGAGCAGACGATGCCCGACGAGTGGCCCTCGGGTCTCCTGGAGTACAGCCGGGACAGCTACACCAGCGGCAACCGCGGAGGCGCCGCCGTGTTCGACATCCTGCGCCGGGCGCACGACGCCGGGCAGAAGGCGGGCAGCCGTGCCGTCCTGTACGCGGCCGCCCCGGGCCTGACGGCCACCGCTCTGGAGGGCGAGTGGCTGTAGGGGCCGCCCCCTGCCACTTTCCGTGTTCACCGCGGGGTCCGCTGATGTGGGCGAAGCGTCCGCGCGTGTTATTGAATGGGGTGTGCGGTCGGGATCCTCGGGGGCTCTTCCGCATGGGTTCGGGTACGGCCCCGGCACTGTGCCGGGGTTGGCGAGCGAGCTGAGGGAGCCGCATGGACTCCACACCCTCCCCGTCGTCCTCGTCGCCGTTCGACCTGGTCAGCAGCGCCCTGGGACGGTACATCCCGCGTGGCGGAGCCGCGGCGGCCGGTCCTGCCGAGTCGCCGGACGACTCCGGCGGACACCGGCCGGAGCACGACCGTCCGCCGGCGGGCCGGCCGGAGCAGATCCTCGGTGCGGTCAATCTGGACCGGGAGCTGAGAATCACCCACCGCAATCTCGAGGCACCCGTCTTCGCGGGACTGGACGCCGCGGTCGGCAGCCCGTTCGTCGATCTCCTGCCCCCGGGGGACGTACCGACGGTCACCCGGCGGCTGCGGCAGGTCCTGGACACCGGTGAGGCACACGTCGCCCGGGTCCAGCGGCTGCGGCGCGGCGACGGGTCGGAGCTGGTGGTGTCGATGAGCATCCTGCCCGCGGCCGCGCCCCGGGAGGGCCTGACCGTCTCCGTGATCGCCATGGCCAGGAGGCTGCACCTGTACGCCGCCGAGACCGCGATCGGCACCTCGCTGGACATCGGCGAAACGGCGCAGTCGCTGGCGGAGTCCCTGCTGGCCTGGGGAGACGTGGCCGCCGTCGACCTCGACTTCGCCGTGTGGACGGGCGAGGGGGTCACCGAGCGGGCGCAGGACCGCATCCGGCTGCGCCGGGCGGCCCTGGTGCCGGACCGGGCCTGGCCCGAGGGGTACGTGACCCTGGGCGAGGATCTTCCCGGCGACGCGAGTCGCCTGCTGTCGCAGGCGGTACGGCGTGCCGACGCCCCGCAGTCCATCGTCATCCCCGACCGGGAGGCGATCGAGCGGGTGCTCGGCAGCCCGCGGCTGGTACGTGCCCTGGTGCCCGGCGACCGGTCCGCGGGCGTGGCGTGCGTACCGCTGGTCCTGCAAGGTGATCCGCCCGTCGTCCTGGGCGTGGCGGAGGTGTGGCGGCGGGCGGACCGCCCCTTCGCCGACAGCGAGCTGTTCGATCTCCAGGAGCTGGTGGCCAGGACTTCCCACCATGTGGACCTGGCCCGGCGGCACCAGCGCGAGCACACACAGGTGCTGGCCCTGCAGCGGCGGCTGCTGCCGCGCTCGGCCGGTGGCACCGTCCAGACCGCCAGCGTCTACCAGCCCGCCACCCCCGACAGCGCGGGCGTCGGGGGAGACTGGGTGAACAGCTTCCCGCTGCCGGACGGCCGTACGGCGCTGGTCGTCGGCGATGTCGTCGGGCACGGCCTGGGTGCCGCGGCCACCATGGGCCAGCTGAGCATGGAGGCCCGCGCGCTGTTGTCCGCGGGGCTGGCCCCCGACGAGGTGCTCGAGCACCTGGACGAGACCGTGACGCTGCTGGACGACGCGGAGTCCGGACTGGCGGCCGGTTACAGCGCGCTCGGGTCGACCTGCTGCATCGCCGTCTACGACCCCGTCAGCCACCGGGTGACGCTGTCCAGCGCGGGCCACCTCCCCCCGATCCTGGTGTCGCCGGACGGACGCGCCGGCCCCCTCCCGGTCCGCCCGCACCCCGGGCTGGGCACCGAGTTCGCGCTGCGGGAGCCGTACGGCGTGCACAACTTCGTCGCGCCTCCGGGCTCCCTGCTCGTCCTCTACACCGACGGCCTGGTCGAGGACCCGGCCGTGCCGATCGACGAGGGCATCGCCAGGCTGGCGGACGCCGTGTCCGGCGTGCATCCGTGGGACTCGCTGCAGCAGGCCGCGCGCCGGGTGGTCTCCGACGTGATGCCGACGCACCAGCGCGACGACGTGACCCTGCTCGTCGCACGCACGATCGGCTACCGCAAGGGGGACACCGCGACCTGGCGGCTGCCCGCTCGCGACGACGCGGCCGCCCGGGCCCGCGCGCTGGTCTCCGCGCTGCTGCGGCAGTGGCGCATCAGGGACAGCACCCGGGACAGCGTGCTGCTCCTGGTCAGTGAGCTGGTCACCAACGCGGTCCGGTTCGCCGGCGGGCCCATCACGGTACGGCTGATCAGGGCCGGTCCCGGTCTGCTGTGCGAGGTGGGCGACACCGGCAACGGCAGACCGCGGCTGGGCCGGGGCGGACTCCTCGACGACGGGGGCCGCGGTCTGCACGTGGTGCACCGGCTCACCACCCGGTGGGGCGTGCGGTGGACGGACACCGGCAAGGTGGTCTGGGCGGAGGTCGTGCGCTGACGCGGCCGCGGGAGGGTCCTTTCGCGGCGTGCGGGGAACCGGGGCGCAGGTGGCCGGCGTCCGTCGGGGCACAAGATCGCCAGTCCGCCCCGAGGAGTTCCAGATGACCGGCACAGGCACCCGCTACCTCTACCTTGCCCGGCACGGCGAGGCCGCACCGGACGGGAACGGTCTGACGGACGCCGGTCGGCGCCAGGCCGCCCTGCTCGGCCGGCGCCTGAGGGACGTCCGTTTCGCCGCTGTCCACCACGGCCCGCTACCGCGGGCGGAGCAGACCGCACGCCTGATCGCCGACGAACTGGAGGGTGTCACTCCGCGCGTCTCGGAGGCCGCCGGTGACTACGTGCCCCACCTGCCCGAACGGGCCGAGCTACCGGCCGAGTCGGCGAACCTCTACCTCCGCTTCCTCGACGGTGCCACCGACGAGGAACGCGAGCGCGGACCGGAGCTCGCCCGTCAGGCGCTGCGTCTCTTCACGGGGGTGGTGCCGGACGGCGCGCAGGACCGGCACGAACTGGTCGTCACCCACAACTTCCTCATCGCCTGGCTCGTCCGGGACGCCATGCACGCGCCGAAGTGGCGGTGGCTCGGCCTCAACCACTGCAACGCCTCGCTCACGGTCATCCGTTACGCGCCCGGCCGGGCGGCCTCCGTCCTCCTCGCCAACGACATGCGGCACCTGCCCGCCGAGCTGCGCTGGACGGGCTTTCCGCCGGAACTGCACGTCTGACGACCGGAATCCGGGCACGGGCCGGAGCGCCGTCGCACCGGCCGGTCCTCAAGGGTGCTCAGGAGCCGAGGCCGCGCAGCTCGGCCGCCAGCGAGCTTATGGCGGCGGGATTGCGCGGGCTCTCGACGAGGTCGACGTAGTCGAGGGTGACGATCCGGTCGTTCTTGACGGCGGAGACGTCGGCGAGCGGCTTGTAGGACATGAGGAAGCGGCGCTTCTGCTCGGCGGTGGTGTCCCCGTAGTCGTTGATCACGATGACCTCGGGGTCACGGGCGACGACCGTCTCCCAGCCCACGGTGGTCCAGCTGTCCTTCAGGTCCTTCATGACGTGGTCGCCGCCGGCCTTGGTGATGATGTCGTGGGGCCCGGCGTAGGCCCCGGAGGTGAGGGGCTTGTCCTCGCCGCTGTCGTAGAGGAACACCCGGGGCCGGTCGGCGCCCTTGGGGGCCTTCGCCTGCGCCCGGGCGACCTGGTCACGGAACCGGGCGACGAGGGTCTCGGCCCGGTCCTCGACGTCGAACACCTTCCCCAGGTTGCGCAGGTCCGTGTACAGGGCGTCGAGCGGCGGCATCACGCCGCGGGCCTTGCCCTGTCCGTTGCGGCACGACTCACTGAGCAGGTACGAGTCGACGCCCACGCGGCGCAGCGCCTCGGGCGTGAATCCGTCTCCCTCGCTGAAGCCGTAGTTCCAGCCCGCGAAGACCAGGTCGGCGCGGGCGTCCAGGACGAGTTCCTTGTTGATGCGATCCTTCGACAGCCAGGTGGTCTTCCGGTAGCCGTCCTTCCACGGCACCTTCGTGAGGTCCCCCTTGTCGTCTGGCATGACGTATCCGGCCATGTGGTCCTCGAGGCCGAGGGCGAACATGATCTCGGTGATTCCCACGTCGTTGGTGACCACGCGCCGCGGAGCCTTCTCGAACGTGAGCTTCTCGCCGCAGTTCTCGACCGTCACCGGATAGTGGCCGTCGGAGGACGCCGGGGCGCCCTCCCCCTTTCCCGCCTCCGGCGAGACGTCCGCCCCGCAGCCGGAGACGGCGAGGGCGAGTACGGGGGCGAGGGCCAGGGCCAGGGCGGCGGGGCGTGCGCGGTTCGGCATGCTGCGGGTGACTCCTTCGAGGGCGGGCGGGGCTGAGCGGAGGGGGCAGGGCGAACGGGCGGGGCGCGCTACCGGGCCGGCAGGCGGTCGAAGAGCAGTTGGAGCGCGCCGGTCTCCGGGTGGGCGACGCGGTGCGCCCGGACTCCGAAGACGTCGGCCAGCAGTTCGGCCGTGAGTACGTCGTGCGGGGTGCCGGAGGCGACGACGCGTCCGCCGTCGACGACGTGGAGGCGGTCGCAGTGGAGCGCGGCGAGGTTGAGGTCGTGCAGGGCGGCGAGCACGGTCGGCCCGCCGGCCCGCACCAGGGACAGGACCTCCAACTGCTGGGCGATGTCCAGATGGTTGGTGGGTTCGTCCAGGACGAGGATGTGCGGCTGCTGGGCGAGTGCGCGGGCGATCAGGACCCGTTGCCGCTCCCCGCCGGAGAGGGTGAGGAAGCCGCGGTGGGCCAGATGGTCCGCGCCGACTCCTTCCAGGGCGGCGGCGCAGACCCGCCGGTCCTCGTCGGAGGTCCGGGCGGCCGCCCCCTGGTGCGGCAGCCGGCCCATGGCCACGACCTCGGCCACCGTGAAGTCGAACTCCGCCCCCGCTTCCTGCGGCAGCGCGGCGAGCCGGCGTGCGCTCTCCCGCGGGCTCAGGGAGGGCAGGTCGTCACCGCCGAGCCGGACCACGCCGGCCGTGGGGCGCAGCGCCCGGTACACGCAGCGCAACAGGGTCGACTTGCCGCTGCCGTTGGGCCCGACGAGCCCGACGAACCGGCCGCTGTCCGCGCGCAGCGACACGTCGTCGAGCACCCGCGCGCCGGACATCTCCACCGTGAGTCCCTCGACCTCGACCCGCATCACACGCCTCCGAAGGTGTAGGTACGGCGGCGCATCAGCAGGACGAAGCAGGGCACGCCGATCGCCGCCGTCAGTACGCCCAGCGGCAGTTCGGCGGGGGCGAGCACCACGCGCGACAGGATGTCGACCCAGACCAGCAGGACGGCCCCGCCCAGGGGCGCCACGGCCAGCAGCCGACGGTGGTCGGCGCCGACCAGCATCCGGGCCGCGTGCGGGACCATCAGGCCCACGAAGCCGATCGCCCCGCTGACCGCGACCACGGCTCCCGTGACGGCCGAGGCGGTCAGGAACAGTTCCTTGCGCAGCCGCCCGGGGTCCACGCCCAGCGCGGCGGCGGTCTCGTCGCCCATCGCGAGGGCGTTCAGGCGCCGGGCCGACCAGCCGAGATGGACGAGTCCGCCGAGGACCGCGCCCGCGGCGATCGGTACGGAGGACCAGTTCGCCCCGCCCAGGCTGCCGAGCAGCCACATCATGGCGGACCGCGCCGCTTCGCCGTGCTCGGCGGCGAACACCATGAAGGTGGTGACGGCCGAGAAGCCGTAGTACATCGCGGTGCCGGTCAGCACCAGCCGGAGCGGAGTCAGGCCCCGCGGGGTCCGGGCGACCGCGTACACCAGCACCATGGCGGCGAGCGCGGAGAGGAACGCCGCCGTGGACAGCGCCCACAGACCGAGTGCGCCGAAGGCCCCGAAGATGAGGACGGCGTTGGCCCCGACGGCGGCGCCGGAGGAGATGCCGAGGACGAACGGGTCCGCCAGGGCGTTGCGGACCATGGCCTGGACGGCGACGCCGACGGACGCCAGACCGGCGCCGACGACCGCCGCGAGCACGGCTCGTGGGAAGCGGAGTTCCCAGACGATGGTGTAGGCCGCGACGTCGTCCGCGCCTATGGTCCCTCCGGTCAGCCCCGCCCAGAGGTAGTGCAGCGCCTCGCTCCAGGAGAGCCCCGACGCGCCGATGCCCGCCCCGCAGGCCAGCGAGACGGGAAGCGCGACGCACAGCCCGGTCACGAGCAGGGGCAGTGAGGCGCGCCCGGCCGGTGGGGGCCCGCTGTTCGTCGTACGGTCCGGTGGGGCGACGGGTGTCCGGTCGCGGAGCGTGGCCACAGGCGTTTCGCTTTCGCCTCGGGCCGTGCGCCTGCGTGATCGAAGGAGCGGGCCCGGACGCCGGGCGCCCTGCACAGCACCTCTCGCAGTCCACGGCGATTGACAGGGCTTCACCACCGCGGGTAATCGGGCTTACGGAACCCCTTGCGGGGCTCCGCCTACCGTTGCGGGTCAGCGCCGGACTTCGACCGGACTTCCCCCACGAGGCGCTTCGCAGCGTACCGCGTCACCGCCGGCGAACCGGAACCGCACCGCGACTCCGACGGCTTCCCGCGTCCGGATAACGGTCGGGTCTCACCTGCCGGAACATCCCCTGGTCACGAGTGGTGACGTGAGATACGTCACTCAAGGTTTGGCAAAGACGTGGTACAACAGCGCAACTCCGCAGGTGGCTCGGCAAATCCACCACTCGCGAAGAGCCGACCTGTCGCCGACCCGTTCCCTCCCCCCACCCGGCCCGGTCACGGTCCGAAACCGCACCGTGCACCCCGGGTCCGCTCACCGGACAAC